>CAWKNQ010000012.1:0-9614 GCA_963850995.1 uncultured Gaiellaceae bacterium
CAGATAGTTCAGCGCTTGTCATCGGCCGCCATGCCTCGACAGTACGGATCGCGCGTCCACGCTGCGCATCGGGCGCAGGGCTGGTCTTCGTCTCCTACTTCAGAGTGAGCGCGGGCGGACGAGGCGAGCGTCGTACGCCAGCACGACTGCCTGCACACGGTCTCGAAGGCCGAGCTTCCGTAGCACCGACGAGACATGGGTCTTCACGGTCGCCTCGGTCACGACGAGGCGCTTCGCGATCTCCGCGTTGGAGAGGCCGAGCGCGACCAGCCTGAGAACCTCGAGCTCGCGGTCGGTGAGCGGGCCGAGGTCGACCGGCTGTGGCTCGGTGTCGGGGAGAGACTCCGTCAGGCGGTCGAGCAGCCGTCGCGTCACCGCCGGCGCGAGCAATGCGTCCCCCCGCGCGACGATCCGGACAGCCTCGATCAAATCCCCCGGCCGCACGTCCTTGAGCAGAAACGCGCTCGCGCCCGCCCGCAGCGCGGCGAAGACGTTCTCGTCGGCGTCATAGGTGGTCAGGACGACGACGCGGGCGGCGCTTCCCGACTCGACGATCCGGCGTGTCGCTTCGATTCCGTCCACCTCGGGCATGCGCACGTCCATCAAGACGACATCCGGCTCGAGTTGCTCCACGAGGCTCGCCGCCTCGCCGCCGTCGCTCGCCTCGCCGACCACCTCGAGGTCGGCCTCCGACTCGAGGATCATCCGGAAGCCGCCGCGCACGAGCGCCTGGTCGTCCGCGAGCACGACACGGATCGTCACGCCGGCTCCGTCTCCAGCGGCAGCCGTGCCCGGACGCGATAGCCGCCGCCCGGTAGCGGCCCCGCCTCGAGCGCGCCGTCGAGCATCGCGGCGCGCTCGCGCATCCCGACGATCCCGTAGCCGCTTCCGTCGCGACCGGCCGTCGGCGCGCCGCGCCCGTTGTCGAGAACGTTCAGCTCGACGGCGTCCTCGTCGTACCGCACCGTGACCCTGGCGCGCGTCGCGTTCGCGTGCCTGAGCGTGTTCGTCAACGCCTCCTGGACGATGCGGTACGCGGACAGGTCGACCCCGGCCGGGATCGAACGCTGCGACCCCTCCCACGTGACGTCAACCTGCAGGCCTGCGGCGCGAAGTGGCACCGCCAACTCGTCGAGACGGCCGAGGCCTGGCTGGGGATATGCCGGTGGCGGCTCCGAGCCGGGTCGCACCGCGGCCAGCAGCCTGCCCAGCTCTCGCTGCGCGTCGCGCGCCGCCGCTTCGATCGAACGCAGCGCGGCGCGCACCTCCTCGGGCCGCTCCTCGAAGACGTGGTCGGCCGCTCCGGCTTGGACCACGATCACCGACACGCTGTGCGCGATCACGTCGTGCAATTCGCGCGCGATCCGCGCCCGCTCGTCCGTCGCCGCTCGGCGCGCGGCCTCCTGCACCGCCACACGCCGGTTGCGCGCCGCCTCGCCGAGCGCCCACGCGCCGACTGCGAGCCCGATTGTGAACACCGCATCGCCGAGCGTCGTCGTGAAGAAGTTGGTCGCCGCGAGCGCTACGAGGCCCGCCAGGCCGACGAGCGACACCCGCGGCGTCCGGGCGGCCGCGAGCGACCCGACCGCGAAGAAGCCCGCGACAGGCAAGACGATCTCGGGCACGAGGAGCTGGTAGCCGAGCCCAGCCGCGAGGACGACGGCCGTCACGCGCTCGGGCCGCCCGCGACGCCAGTGGAGGGCCACGCCTTGGACGACGGCCAGCACGATGCTGAGTACCAAGACGCCCCACCAGGTCGGCGTCGCGTACTCGTCGATCGCGACCAGGACGAGAAACAGGCCGACACCCCATGGGATCGCGACGTCCGCGACGCGAGCGAGTTGCCTGCGGGACGGAGGGCGCACACACCGATCGTGCCCGATCGGGCGCGGCGGGCGCTCAGCCTCGCGCGCGGATGTTCAGCAGGCGCCGCCCAGGCCCTGCTCCATCTCGCGCTGCGCTGCCGCCTAGTCCGCGCCCACGCCGAGCTGGCCGGGCGCCCGCCCGGGCGGCGGTTCGACGGGATCCAGCTCTGGCGGCGGCGGACACGTCAGCAGCCGCGGCGATCCGAGCGCGACCGTCACGGGCTCGCCGTAGTGGAGCAGCTCGATCGGCTCGCCTTCGAGCAGCTCGTAGCGCGCACCGGTGTTCTCGATCCCGACGCGCAGGCGCCGGCCGCGGTAGAGCAGCCGGAAGCAGAGCCTCGTCAGCGGTGCGGGCAGGCACGGCGCGAAGGCAAGGGTGTCGCCGTAGTCGCGCAGTCCGCCGAAGCCCGCGACTGCGACGAGCCACGCGCCGGCGAGCGAAGCGAGGTGCACGCCTTCGGCGGTGGTGCCGGTCAGGTCGCGGAGGTCGACGAGCGCCGTCTCGCGGAAGTACGCGTAGGCGAGCGCGAGCTGCCCGACCTCGGCGGCGACGATGCCCTGGATCGACGCCGACAGCGACGAGTCGCGCACTGTGATGGCCTCGTAGTAGCGGAAGTCGCGCCGCTTCTGCTCGGCGTCGAACTGATCGCCGCAGGCATAGAGGGCGAAGACGAGGTCAGCCTGCTTCACGATCCGGCTGGAGTAGAGGAGGTAGTACGGGTAGTGCAGGAGCAGCGGGTACCGGTTCGGCGGGGTCGAGGCGAAGTCCCAGGAGCGGTAGCGGGTGAAGCCCTCCGACTGCGAGGTCACGCCGAGCTCCTCGTCGAAAGGAACGACGATTGCCGCCGCGGCGTTCCGCCACGACGCCACCTCGCGGTCGTCGACGGCGAGCTCGGCCGCATGCTCCGGATGACGCTCCGCCACGTCCGCGGCCACCTGAAGGTTGCGCGCGGCCATCAGGTTCGTGAACACGTTGTTGTCGACGAGAGCCGTGTACTCGTCGGGTCCCGTGACGCCGTCGATGCGAAAGCGGCCTTCCGCGTCGTAGTGCCCGAGCGAGCGCCATAGCCGCGCGGTCCCGACGAGCAGGTCGAGGCCCGGCCCGCGCTCGAACTCGACGTCTCCGGTCGCCGCGACGTACCGGCGCACCGCGTCGGCGACGACGGCGTTGACGTGGAACCCCGCCGTGCCCGCCGGCCAGTAGCCGGAGGACTCCTCGCCGCGAATCGTCCGCCACGGGAACGCGGCGCCCGCCAGCTGGAGCTCGCCGGCCCGCGCGAGCGCCTGCCTCAGCGTCGCATGCCGCCAGCGGAGCGCATCTCGGGCGGCGGTGGGTGCGCTATAGGTGAGGACCGGGAGCGCGTACGCCTCTTGGTCCCAGAACGTGTGCCCGTCGTAGCCGCGGCCGGTGAGCCCCTTCGCCGGGATCGCGCTCCCCTCCGCCCGGGCTGCGGCCTGCACCACGTGGAAGAGCCCGAAGCGGACCGCCTGCTGCAGCTCCGCGTCTCCCTCGAGCTCCACGTCGGCGCGGTCCCAGACGTCGTCGAGGTAGGCGCGCTGCCCGGACACGAGCCCGTCCCAGCCGCTCCGCTTGGCGGCGGCGAGCGCCGCGTCGACCTGGTCGCGCAGCGCGGGCATCGAGCGCCGACTCGACCAGCCGTAGGCGAGGAACTTCACCACCGTCAGCCGCTCTCCGGGAGCGAGTTCGGTGCTGACGGTGACCCGGGCCAGATCGGACTCGGCATCGGAGGCGGTCACGGTGCCGGCTGTGCCGTCGACCACGTGGTCGAGCCCGGCCGCGATCAGCAGCCCGCTCGCGCGGGTCCGGTGGCCGAGTGCGACTTTGAGGTCGCCGTGTGTATGGAATTGGCCGACGAGCGGCGCGCGCAGCGCAGCCGCGGTGCGAGGATCGTCGGGTCGGTCGGGCGTCGGCTCGTTGGCGACGAGGCTCGACTGGACGACGATACGGACGGGCGCGTCGAGCGCCTCGACCTCGTAGCGGATCGCGGCGACCGCCCGGTGAACGAACGAGACGAGCCGCGCCGAGCGGACTCTCACGGTCTTGTCCGTCGGCGTCGTCCAGCGCAGGTCGCGTCGCAGGACACCGTCGCGGAGGTCGAGCACGCGCTCGTGCTCCAGCAGCGTCCCGTAGCGCACGTCGAACGACGAGTCGTCGACGAGTAGCCTGATGAGCTTGCCGTTGGTGACGTTGATCAGCGACTGGCCTTCCTCGGGGTATCCGTAGCCGGCCTCCGCGTAGGGCAGCGGCAGCGACTCGAAGAAGCCGCCTAGGTACGTGCCGGGGAGGCCGTGCGGCTCACCTTCGTCGAGGTTGCCCCGCAGTCCGACATGGCCGTTCGAGAGGGCGAAGATCGACTCGGTCTGCGCGAGCCGATCGAGCCGAAGCTCCGGCTCGACGACGGCCCACGGCTCCACCGAGAAGAGGCCCGGCTCGATCACTGCTCCACCAGCAGCTCCGCGAGATCGGTGACGACCAGGTCGGCGCCGTGGTTGCGCAGCGCAGCGCCGTGCCCGATGCGGTCGACGCCGACGACCCACCCGAACGACCCTGCCCGGGCAGCTGCGACGCCGGCGACGGCATCCTCGAAGACGGCGCCGTTCGCCGGCGCGACTCCCAGCTCCTCGGCGGCGGCCAGGAACGTGTCCGGCGCCGGCTTTCCGCGCAGGCCACGCTGCTCGGCGGCCACGCCGTCGACCCGCACCTCGAACAGCTCGTCGATCCCGGCCGCGGCCAGCACCTCACGGCAATTCTTGCTCGCGGAGACGACGGCGCGGGGCAGGCCCAACTCACGGACCGCCTCGACGAAGCGCACCGAGCCTTCGTACACAGCGACGCCCCGCTTCCTGATCAGCTCGAGCACGAGCTCGTTCTTGCGGTTGCCGAGACCGTGCACGGTCTCCGTCTGGGGCGAGTCGTCCGCAGACCCCTCCGGGAGGGAGATGCCGCGTGACGCCAGGAACACCCGGACGCCGTCCTGGCGCAGCTTGCCGTCGACGTGCTCGGCGTAGTCCGCCGGGAGCTCGAAGGGGCGAAAGGGCTCGCCAGTCTGGCGGGACCGGTCGAGCAGGAAGGCGTCGAACATCTCCTTCCAGGCGGCGGCGTGCACCTTCGCCGTCTGGGTGAGCACGCCGTCGAGGTCGAACAGGCAGGCCGAGATGCCGCTGGGGAGGTTCGGGACGAGGGCGGCACGCCGGGGCCGGCTCACGCGCGCGAGCCTAACCGCAGCGGCTGAGCGGAGGATCTTTGTTCGACGCGGAGTGACGGCAGGGCCTGCACGGAGCAGGCCCTGCTGCCGACGTGCTGCGTCAGTCGTCTTCCCCTCGCCGGTCGTCGTCGTCGTCCTTGTCGTTGTCGCCGCCGCGGCCGTGGCCGCGGTCGGCGAGGAAGTGCTCACGGCCGACATCTCGAGCAATGCGCGGGAAGTGCTTGGCGGTCTTCGTCATCGTTGTGCGGTAGTGGAGGCCGCCCCAGACACGGGCGTTCTCGACGTCCTCGACGAGCTCGTCCAGGTTCTCGTACGTCCGCGGCGGCCCGGCGCCGGCGGCGGTGCTGGTCACGAAGAGCTCGACGTGCTTCGTCCCGAAGTAGTTGCGCAGCGACTCGGTCACGGCTCCGGTGAAGCAGGCGTGGCCGGACGGGTACTCCGGGTGGTTGCCGACGATGAGCGGCAGCCAGGTCAGGTCGGGCGAGGTGAACGGGTTCCCGTCCGTGTCGGCCCGCTGGATCGCGTGGTTCGGACGCCACCACATGTAGTGGTACTTCGCCTCCCAGCAGGCGATCATCGTGTCCGCCGTCGCGACGTTCACATAGCCCATCAGCCGCGCGGACTCTCGCAAGTCGAGCCCACGGGCGACGGCCAGCTCCCGCAGGGTCCGGTTGAACTGGAAGAACGTCTGCTCGGTGTGGAAGCGGACGGTCTCGGTCTGCAGCTGGCGTTCGCACGGTGCTGGTGTTGCGGCCGTACACCTGCAGTTCCACCACGTCCCGCGCGTAGCGCTTGCTCGTCAGCTCTTCCGGGCCGCGAGGGCGATAGTCGGATTGAGCGGTGTACGTGAACGGCCGCACGAGCGGAAGCTTGACGTCGACCGGTGGGGTCGGCGCGATCGGCTCGAACACGCCCGGACCCGGCGTCGGCTGGACGTAGGGGACGACGTCGTCGAAGTGGTCGCCGGTCCGCATCGCCAGCATCCCAGCCGCGGCAGCAACGCCAACCGCTTTGCCCCCGTCCTTCGCCGGCCCGTCCGGAATCGACGCCATGAAAGCGTCGTACTCGGCCTGGACAGTCGCCGCCTGCCCGGGCACACGGGCGACGAGGACGTCTCTCGCCGCCTGCGCGACGGCGGCGTCCGCCGATGCGCCGGGAGGCGCTGTCACCCCGGTCGCGAACGGCTCCAGGCCTCCCTCGACGGCGGCGACGGCGTCATACATCGCGCCGTGCACCATCCCGCCGAGCACGCTGCTGCTGGCGGGCGGCCGCGGTCCGACGATGATGGCATTCGCGGCAATGCCGCTCCAGTGGAGGACGGCGTTCTCGCCGGGTGCGGCCGACGTTCCCGCCGGCCCGAAGGCGAGGACGGCGACGACCGCAAGCACCGCGGCGAGGCCCGTCCTGAATCTCCTTCTCCGTCTCGTTCTCATGCTTAGTGCTCCTCTCCGGTAGGGATTGCTTCGACGACGCGAATCGGGTCGAGCTCGGCTCGCTCGGCCACGAGTGCGACGTCCCGGCCCGACGGCGCGGCGAAGACGAAGAAGCAGATCTCGTCGTCGAGCAGGTGGTAGGCACGTTGGAAGCAGACGCGGGTGCCCTTCCGAGTCAGCTCCTCGGCTGCCGAGCGCGCTCGCGCCTCGCGCGTGGTCCGCTCACCGGCCTGGCCGCGAGCGAGGTAGGTCTCGACGAGGTAGCTCGGCACGGCTCGACGCTCGCAGCAGACGGCCGCCGGCGAAAGCTGGAAACCTCAGCTGTTTGCGCCGAGGAGATGCGTCAGCTCCGCACGGGAGCGCACGCCGAGCTTGCGGTAGACGCGTGTCAGCGCCGTCTCGACGGAGTGCTCGGTGAGGAAGAGGGCCGCCGCGACGTCGCGGTTGGTACGGCCCTCGGCCACGAGCGTCGCGATCCGGCGCTCGGCCTCGGTCAGCTCCCCGCGCGAGGGTGAGCGGCCGCCGATGCGCGCGAGCTCGGCGCGCGTCTGTTCGGCCCAGAGCGGCGCGCTGAGCCGCTCGAAGGCGGCGAGCGCCTCCTCCAGGGTCGTGCGCGCCGCGCCGCGTCGCTTCGCGCGCCGCTGCGTTCGGCCGAGGGCGAGCAGCGTGCGCGCGTGCTGGAACGGATCCTTGCTCCGCTCATGGTCGGTGAGCGCGCGCTTGAAGCTCGCGAAGGCGCCTTCGAGCTCGCCGCGCGCCGCGAGCAGGAGGCCGCGACACCGCGCGAGGATCGCGAGCGCCCAGGCACGGTCGAGAGCCTCGGCGCGTTCCTGCCACGTCGTCAGAACCTCATCGGCCTCGTCGAGATCGCCGACTGTGATCAGCGCCTCGAGCAGGTCGCCCAGTTCCACACGCTGTGCCGGCTCGAGCATGAAGGCGTTGCGGAGCTCATACGAGCGTCTCAGGTACGGCAGCGCCGCGTTCGCGTCGCCGAGCGAGAGCTCGACGAAGCCGAGCACCCAGCCGTGACCCGATTGCGCGATGCCGATGCCCTCTGCTTCGGCGCGTGCCACTGCGCTCTGCGACCTCGCGCGCGCGTCGTCGATCCGGCCGCGGTGCGCAGCAACGATGGCAGCGGGAAACTCGTACGTCGGGATTACGCGGCCAAGCTGTGTCCAGAGATCCAGCGAGTCCGTCGTGTACCGGTCGGCTTCCTCCCAGTTCGATGCGCGGCACTCGAGCAGGCTCAAGAACCAGAGCGCCTCCGCCTCTCGCGCGGCGTCGTTCCGCGCCTTCACGACACTCAGGACCTCCATGAAGAGGTCCCGGGCGTGGTCGACGTCCGCCGACCAGCAGAGCTGCCAGCCGTACACCCACGTCGGACCGTCGTCGAGCGGCCATTCGGACAGCGATCGCTCGAGCGAGAGCGCCTCCTCCATCTCCAAGGCTGGGACGCCGCGTCCGGTGTTGAAGTGCATGATCCCGTAGGCTGCGAGCGCGCGGCAGCGCAGGACAGGGTCGCCGACACGAGCGGCGGCGTGGACGGCGAGTTCCCCATGCTCCATGCCGCGCTCGATCCCCTCGGTGAAGCGCATCAGTACGGCGAGGCCGAGGTGGATGGTGGCCTGGAGTGCATCGTCGCCCCCGGCTTCCGACAGTGCCTCGCGGTAGAGGGCTACGGCGTCTTGCGGGCTTGGCTGGACGCCGGCCAGATGTGCCACGATCGTTGCGCGTTCGTTACCCGCTGCGGCCGCTGCACGCGCCTGCTCGAGCACAGCTGTTGCTCGGGCGCTGTCCCCGGCGCGGTTGTGCATCTCGGCTGTCGTGAACAGGCGTCGACGCACGTCATCCGGGCTCGAAGCAGGCGTGAGCCTGAGCGCCTGCTCGGCAAGATCGGCTGCCGCCGCCGGCGCGCCACGGACGTGCGCCGTTTGGGCGGCCTCCTCGAGAACCGAGGCGACATCAGAGTCGGGCTTCGTCGTGGCGAGCGCGAGGTGGCGAGCTCGCTCCTCCGCCGAGGGAACGATGTCGGCGAGCCGTGCGTTCAGCGAGCGGCGGCGACTGGGGGTCTGCCCTGCGGCGACCGTCGAGCCCAGCAGAGGGTGGGTGAATCGCAGCCGCTGGCCGTCGAGCTCGAGAATCCCCACGTCAAGCGTCTCGGCGAGCCCTCGGTCGAAGCGTGCACCGACAGCTGCTTCCACGAGAGTGGCGGTCGGATCTGCGAGGGCCGCGACGGCGCGTGTGACCTCTAGTGCTGCGGCGCCGAGGCCTCCGATGCGCGCGCGCAGGAGCTCGCCGAGGTCGGAGGGAATTGGGAGGTCCTCGCCGGGACCGAGCGTGCCGCCTCTACGCTGGAGCGCCGCTGCAAGCTCGAGCGCGAAGAAGGGGTTGCCGCGCGAGGTCTCCCAGATTCTGATCAGCGTCGGGCGCGAGAACGTCGAATCGAAGTGTGCGTGTAGAAGCTCGTGGGTCGCCCCGAGGCTGAGGCCACCGACGTCCAACCTCGCGAGTCGGTCCTCCGGCACGGCGCGGCGAACCCACGCCGGCACGTGGCCGCGGACCGCAAGCAGGACGGCGACCGGTTCAGGTTCAAGGCGGGAGAGCGCGTAGCCGAACGCCGAACGCGTCGCTGCGTCCAGCCACTGAACGTCGTCGACCGCGAGGCACACCGGACCGTCGCGGGCGGCCACTCGCAGCGCCGCGAGGAAGGCGGCGGCGACCGTGCGGTCATCGGCGTGCAGCTCCGATTCACCGAGCAGCAACGCTGCCTCGAGCGCCCGCCGCTGGATCGGCGGCAGCTCGGGCAGGGTCCCGTCGGCGGCATTGCCGAGGAGGTCGGTCAGCCCGGCGAACGAAAACGTGGCTTCGGCCTCCGCCGGTCGAGCCGACAGGATTCGGTACCCGCCGGCGGCCGCCGCTTCGACGCCGGCGAGCCACAGCGTTGTCTTGCCGATCCCGGCCTCGCCCGACAGCACGGCGGCGCTCGGAAGTCCTTCGCGGTCGTCCAGAAGCCGGACGATGGCTTCGAGCTCCTCGTCCCTGCCGACGAGTTTCGGGGCGGTGACGGGCAGATTCGTATTCTGCTCCGG
>CAWKNQ010000013.1:0-571734 GCA_963850995.1 uncultured Gaiellaceae bacterium
GGCGAGCGCTACCAGACGCTGCTCGGCGCGACCGGCACCGGCAAGACGGCGACGATGGCCTGGATCATCGAGCAGGTGCAGAAGCCGGCCCTCGTGATCGCCCACAACAAGACGCTCGCCGCACAGCTCTGCAACGAGTTCCGCGAGTTCTTCCCGACGAACGCGGTCGAGTACTTCGTCTCCTACTACGACTACTACCAGCCGGAGGCGTACGTCCCACAGGCCGACCTCTACATCGAGAAGGACTCGTCGCGGAACGACGACATCGACCGGCTCCGGCACGCCGCCACCTCGAACCTGCTCTCGCGTCGCGACACCGTCATCGTCGCCTCGGTCAGCTGCATCTACGGCCTCGGCTCGCCGGAGGAGTACGAGAAGCGCGTCGTCTTCCTGACCGTGGGCGAGGAGACCGACCGCGACGTGATGCTGCGGAAGCTGATCGACATCCAGTACGTCCGCAACGACACGCTGCTCGGGCGCGGGCGCTTCCGCGTCAAAGGCGACGTGATCGAGATCCAGCCGGCCTACTCGGAGACCGCCTACCGCATCTCGATGTTCGGGGACGAGGTCGAGCAGATCACGCACTTCGACCCGCTCACAGGCGAGGTGTTCGCGAGGCTGGACACGGTGACGGTCTTCCCGGCGACGCAGTACGTCACCTCGAAGCCGACGATCGAGCGCGCCCAGGACGAGATCAAGCACGAGCTCGAGCAGCAGGTGGCGCTGTTCGAGAGCGAGGGCAGGATGCTCGAGGCGCACCGGATCCGGCAGCGGACGGAGTACGACATGGAGATGATGCGCGAGCTCGGCTTCTGCAACGGGATCGAGAACTACTCGCGCATCCTCGACGGGCGGCCGGCGGGGTCAGCGCCGCACACGCTGCTCGACTACTTCCCCTCGGACTACGTCGTGTTCGTCGACGAGTCGCACCAGTCGGTGCCGCAGATCGGCGGCATGTACGAGGGCGACCGCTCGCGCAAGCAGACGCTCGTCGAGCACGGCTTCCGGCTCCCGTCGGCGCTCGACAACCGGCCGCTTCGCTTCGACGAGTTCCTGGACAAGGTGCACCAGCTCGTCTTCGTCTCGGCCACGCCCGGGCCGTTCGAGCTGCGCCACTCGCAGGTGGTGGCGGAGCAGCTGATCCGGCCGACCTACCTCGTCGACCCGGAGGTCGAGCTACGTCCGACCCGGAACCAGATCGACGACCTCCTGAACGAGATCCGCCGCCGCGAGGAGGCGGGCGAGCGCGTGCTCGTGACGACGCTGACGAAGAAGATGGCGGAGGACCTGACCGACTACCTGCTCGAGGCGGGCGTGCGGGCGCGCTACCTGCACTCCGAGATCGACACGCTCGAGCGGATCCAGATCATCCGCGAGCTGCGGCTCGGCGAGTACGACGTGCTCGTCGGGATCAACCTCCTCCGAGAAGGACTCGACCTGCCCGAGGTCTCGCTCGTCGCCATCCTCGACGCCGACAAAGAGGGCTTCCTGCGCGGGAAGACCGCGCTCGTGCAGACGATCGGGCGTGCGGCGCGCAACATCAACGGGCGCGTGCTCCTCTACGCGGACAAGCGGACCGAGGCGATCCAGGCCGCGATGGAGGAGACCGAGCGCCGCCGCAGCATCCAGCTCGCGTACAACGAGGCGAACGGGACGACGCCCGTCTCGGTCGTGAAGGGGGTCTCGGACATCGCCGAGTTCCTCTCGCTCGAGAATCCGAACGTCCCTGGCCGCCGCCGACGGGGCGCGCGCGCCGAGGTCGAGGGGATGTCGCGCGAGGAGCTGGAGAAGCTCGTCGTCACGCTCGAGGAGGAAATGTTCGCCGCCGCCGAGGAGCTTCGCTTCGAGTACGCGGCCAAGCTCCGCGACGAGATCAAGGAGCTCCGCCGCGAGCTCGTCGCCCTAGCCGACACCGTCACCCAGGAGGCCTGAGAACCATGTGCCGGAACATCAAGACACTGCACAATTTCGAGCCGCCCGCGACCGCGGAGGAGATCCACGACGCGGCGCTCCAGTACGTGCGCAAGATCAGCGGCGCGACGAAGCCGTCCAAGGCGAACGAGGCCGTGTTCGCGCGCGCGGTCGAGGAGGTCACGGCCGCCTCGACGCGGCTGCTCGAGGCGCTCGTCACGGCGGCGCCGCCGCGTGACCGCGAGGTCGAGGCTGCGCGCGCTCGCGCGCGCGCCGAGAAGCGCTTCGGCGCGGCTGCGTAGTCGTACTCTCCGCGCCGCCCGACGTCTAGACCGCGACCTGCGAGACGACGTGCGCGGCGTCCTCGCCGACGCCGATGAAGAGCGACGACTTGCGCTTGTGCAGCCAGTGCACGCCGAGGAAGGCGAGTCCCGGGAAGTCCGTGACGCCGCGACGGTGGAGCGGGCGGCCGGAGGCATCGAGCACCGGCAACTCGATCCACCCGTAGTCGGGCCGGAAGCCCGTCGCCCAGACGATCGCGCCCAGATCGGCGAGATCGAGCTCTGCGCACGTCCGGGAGCTCCGGTGCCTCCGGCGGTGCCGCTGCCGGCGACGCTCCTGCGTGCTCGTCGAAGCCCTTTCGTAGCCCGGCCTCGAACTCGATCCCCTTGGCGATGTTCGCAGCGAGGTCGTCGGCGAACAGCGCCCGGCCGCCGCCGAAGCCCTCGAGCCGCCCGACCGGGACGGCGCCGCGAGCCATCAGCGTGAGCGGATTGCAGTCGTGGCCGCCCTCGGTCCCGCTCACCGCGGGGTTGCAGGCGACGAGCGCGTTCGGCGCGGTCAGCGTGTCGACCGTCTGGTCGAGCAGCCCGGTCTCGGCCATCCAGTGGACGAGGTCGCGGCCGCGGTGGCTGCGCGGTACCCACGGGCAGGCGCCGACCGAGAGGTAGACGGTCCTGCCGGCGCCGAGGAGGTCCTCCGCCACCTGGCAGCCCGACTGACCGCTGCCGACGACGAGGACTGCGCCGTCGGGGAGCGACGCCGGGTTGCGGTACTCGGCCGTGTGCTGCTGAAAGATCGCCTGCGGCGCCGCATCGCGTAGCGACGACGGCGTCGGCCGCTGGTACGCGCCGGTGGCGACGATCACCGCCCGCGCGTGCACCGGCCCCTGGCTCGTCTCGAGCTCGTAGCCGCCTCCGGGCGACGCCCGGAGTGCCGTCACCGACACGCCCTCGCGTACCGGCGCCGCGAACGACGCCGCATAGGCCTCGAGGTAGCCGATCACCTCGGCAAGCGGCGCGAATGCGTCCGGAGCGGGACCGTCGTAGGCGAAGCCGGGGAGCTGCTGCGCCCAGTTCGGCGTGTTCAGGACGAAGCTGTCCCAGCGCTCCGTCCGCCACGTGTGGCCGACGCGGCCGCGTTCGAGCAGAACGTGCTCGACACCACGGTCGGTCAGGTGTCTGCTCGCCGCGAGCCCGGCCTGGCCGGCGCCGACGATCGCGGTGTCGATGCTCGTGCTCAGCGCTCTTCCCTAGGCCGCTGCCAACGCTCCGAGCTTGTCCTTCAGATAGCGCACGTACGGGGCCGCGTCGATCGGACCGCCGACGACGCGCTCGAGCGTCTCCTGCGGCGTGAACTTGCGGCCGAGCGCGTAGAGCCGGGTCTGCAGCCACTCGTGCAGCGGCCCGAACTCGCCCCGCTCGAACTGCTCCGGGCAGGTCGGGCAGCTCCGAGAGCGCTTTCTCCCAGATCTGCACGGAGACGACGTTGCCGAGCGAGTAGGTCGGGAAGTAGCCGAAACCGCCGCCCGACCAGTGCACGTCCTGGAGCACGCCGAGGGTGTCGTTCGGAACCGGGATGCCGAGGTACTCCTCGAAACGAGTGTTCCATGCCTCCGGCAGGTCCTTCAGCTCGAGCGTGCCGGCCAGGATCTCCTGCTCCAGCTCGAAGCGAAGGATGATGTGGAGGTTGTAGGTGGCCTCGTCCGCGTCGACGCGGATAAACGACGGCTTGATCCGGTTGATTGCGCGGTAGAAGCGCTCCTGGTCGACGTCGCCGAGCGCGTCCGGGAACGCCGCCTGGAACGAGGGGTAGAAGTGGTTCCAGAACGGACGGCTGCGGCCGACGATGTTCTCCCAGAGGCGGCTCTGCGACTCGTGCAGCGCCGACGAGACACCGTGGCAGAGCGGCGTCCGCTCGAGCGTGGGCGAGACGCCGTGCTCGTAGAGGCCGTGCCCGCACTCGTGCATCGCCGTGAAGATCGAGTTGATGTCGCTCTCCTGGTAGCGCGTCGTCAGGCGGATGTCCTGCGTGCCCGAGCTGGCCGCGAACGGGTGCACCGTCAGGTCGAGGCGCGCGAAGGAGGGGTCGAAGCCGAAGCGCTCGATGATCTTGAGCGAGTACTCGTGCTGTGCGTCGACGGGCCAGGGGCCGGCCAGGAAGGCGTCGTCGCCGTCGACCGAGCCGTGCTCGGCGATCAGCGGCACGAGCTCGGCTTTGAGCTCGTCGAAGACGCTCCGCACCTCCGCCGTCTTCATCCCAGGCTCGTAGTCGTCGAGCAGGACGTCGTACGGCTCGTCGTAGTCCTCGAAGCACTCGACGTAGCGGCGCTTCAGCTCGACGGCGCGCTCGAGCTCGGGGAGGAAGAGCGCGAAGTCGTCGTCCGTGCGCGCCTTCGCCCAGATGTCATGGGCCTCGGCGGCGGCGCCCGTCATCTCGGCGGCCAGCTCGGCCGGCACGCGCCGCGCCTTCTCCCAGTCGCGCCGGGTCGTGCGGATCAGGCTCGCCTCGTCGGAGTCGTAGTCGAGACTCTGCTCGTACGGGGCGAGCTCGTCGAGAAGCGCGCCGATCTCGTCGGAGACGAACCGCTCGTGCGCGATTCGGTCGAGGGTCGTCACCTGCGCGCCCCGGACGGCGCCTCCCCCCGGCGGCATCATCACGGTCTGGTCCCAGAAGAGGATCTCCAGGGCCCGCCGCAGGTCGTGGATCTCGGCCAGGCGTGTCTTCAGCTCGTCGAAACGCTGCTCCATCGTCTCTCCCTCGGAAGTCGTCGTCGTGCTCGGACTCTAGCCGCGCGTGGGCTCAGCTCCGCGACTGCGCGTGCATGAAACTCGCGCGCGATGGAGAAACATCACCCGTCCAAATCGACTTTGGGGGGTTCGATGGGAATCATCGCGTTTATCATCCTGGGCGCCATCGGGGGAGCAATCGCCAAGGCGCTCCTGCCCGGCGACGACCCAGGTGGCTTCATCGTCACCACGATCATCGGGATCGTCGGGGCCCTCCTCGGTGGCTTCCTCGCCGCGGCGCTCTTCGGCGCCGACCCGCTCGACGAGTTCTTCGACATCAGCTCCTGGCTGACCGCGATTGTCGGCGCGATCGGCCTGCTCCTCATCTACAGGGCGGTCACCCGCGGGCGCACGGTCTAGGTCCGGCGCTCCGATTCGAAGGCGAGGGTTCCACGGCCGCGTGGGAACGTCCGCACGGCCGTGAGCCCCCAGCCGTCCACGCGCCAGATGTAAGTGAGGATGCGCAGCTCGGCGCGCTCGATCTCGTAGACGTGCAGGCCGCGCGCCTCGCCGCGCCGGTGCGGGCGCGGCTGGCCGAAGCCGGGCGCGATCGAGACGACGACGGCATGCTCGCCGCCCGGGGACGAGAGCTCGAACTCGTGCCGCTCGGCGACCGTGCTCTGGTGGATGTGGCCGGCGAGGACGAGGTCGGCGCCCGCGTCGACGAGCCCCGCGAGCACGCGGTTCCGCCGCGCGACGGGCTTCTTCCGCGACCGCCACGGAGCGCCGAGGAGGTGATGGTGGAGCGCGACGATGCGATACGTCCCGTCGGCGGCCGCGGCGAGGTGCTCGGCCGCGCGCCGCACCTGCTCGTCGCGCAGCCGCCCGGACTGGTGCCGCCACGGGCGTACCGAGTTGAGGCCGACGGCGACGAGGCCGTCGGAACGGTGGACCGGCTCGGTCGTCTGCCAGAGACGCTCGAACTCCTCCCAGGGGCTCGTGAAGCGCTTCGGGAAGCTGTACGGGATGTCGTGGTTGCCGGGAATCACGAGCAGCGGGAGCTCGAGGCTGCGCAGGAACGCGGAGGCCTGCTCGTGCTGGTCGCGGCGGCCGCGGTGCGTGAGGTCGCCGCTTGCGATCACGAGCTCGGGCTGTGTCTCCGCGACCAGCCGCGCGAGCGCTTCGATCGACTCTGGGCTGTCCCCGCGCCCGAAATGCAGGTCCGAGAGGTGGAGGACGCGTGTCGGCACAGCCGCCTGAGGCTATACAGTCAACGACGTGTCCGAGACTGATTCACCCGAGATCTTCGACGACCTCTATCTCGGCCTGCGAGCCGGGGGCGCGTTGCGCAAGCAGCGCCGCGGCGAGCCGCTGACGACCGAGGAGCAGGAGGCGCTCGGCCGCTGGAACCGGCTCTCGATGGGGCGCAAGGCAATCGCCGTCGGCGCCTTCGCGCTCGGCACCTTCGGCCTCGGCTTCACCCTCGGCGGTCTCATCTTCGGCCGCTGGCGCAAGGCCTAGCCGGCACCCGCCGGCTACGGCGTGATCCGGACCGGCGTTCCTTCGCGAGCGACCCGCGCGAGCAGGCGGACGACTGCGTTGTCGATCCTGACGCAGCCGTGCGAGCGCGCCGTGCCGAGCGGATCGTTGAAGCTCTCGCCGCCGCGACCATGGATCGCGACGGTGCCGGGGCCGCCGCCGTAATCGAGCAGCGCTCGCGACCGCGCCGTCAGATGGAGCGCCCACGGCCCGAGGAAGCCGTTCGAGTCGGGCTGTGCAACGCGCTCGGCGACCGCATGGAGCCCGAGCGGCGTCGGCCAGTTCGGGGCGCCGACGACGGCTCGCGTCGACATGATGATGCGCCCCGCTTGCAGCAGCCGGACGGTCCGACGACCGGTCGACACCTCGATGCGGTAGGGAGTCCTGGCCAGCTTGGCCGCGTCCGCGGGGATCCACCCGCGTGTGCCGCTCGGGCGCATCGGTAGCGGCACCTTGAGCCACAGGCGCCCGTCGGGGGCTGTGCGGGTACCGACGACGAGCAGCCCGACCGGCCCACCGTTCCAGCGGGCCCGAGCGCCGACACGCGTCACGATCGGTCCGGCGCCGGGTCGCGCCCGGGCGATGGTCGGCACGGTCACACGGGCGATCCAGGCCTCCGAAGTGGTCGGCGCAGCCGGTCTCGCCGGTACGGCGGGAGCTTCGGCGGCGAACGCCAGCGTGCACGCGGCGACGCTCGCGAGCACGAGTAGTGGGCTAGCCCGTGACACCGCCTGCTCGCACGCCGCCTTGCGCGGGCAGCACGACGACCGGCCTGCGCGACGTGCAGGCGGCTGCGACACGCGCGGCGATCTGGGACGTACGCGTTGTCGGTGCGCAGTTCGAGTTCGCCGCGGTGACGAGAACGACGTTGACGATCATCTTGCGCCTCGGTGTCGTCATTGCCTGGACGAACACGAAGCGGTTGCGAGTGGCGCCGCTCGCCAGCCTCGTGATCGTCCAGCAGGCGTCGCCGCGCACGTAGCGGGCTCCGGGCGAACGCAGATAGACGAAACCCTCCGGCAGCCGCTCGCAGACCCGGACGTTGCGCGCCGGTCCCTGGCCGCGGTTCGTGACGGTGATCCGGAAGGTCACCTTCTCGCCTGCACGGACGACCCGCTCGGACGTCCGCTTCACGACCACCAGCCGCGCCGGCGGGGGCGGCACGGGACGGCGTGTGTTGACGATCGTGCACGTCAGGGTTGCGCCTGCCTGCGCCGGGCTCGTCACCGCAAGGGGCCCGCCGGTGTAGGGCCGGCGGCCTTGCCCGCAGTTGATCGTGGCGGTAAAGCCTGCCGGCACGCGTATCTCCCCGACCCGGGTGGGCGTACCGACGGGGTAGATGAAGCTCGCCTGGTCGCCGCTCGAGTCGGCGACCACCGAGGCGTCGTACGGTGGCTGTCCCGTCGAGTCGACGAAGATCGTCGTGGAGGCGGTGCCGCCGACCCACGACTTGACGACGCGGACGGTCGACGTGGCCGGCGGCTGCGGCGTCGTGGTCGGCGGGGTCGGCGTCGCCGTCGGCGGTGGGCTGTCCGGGCTCAGGCCGAAGTGGTGCGACGGGTCGGCGTCCGTGAGCACGTTCTCGAGCACGTCCTCGCCGGTGACCGTCGCAACGTTTCGGTATTGGCCGGCGACAGCCGTCCCGGTGGCCTGGTATGTCCAGATCTCGCCGGGGTCGAGCTCGCCGTCGCCGTCGGCGTCCCCGCCTGTCAAGGACGGGACGACGCCGCGGTCGTCGACGACGACGATCCTGCGGACGACGACGTTGCCCGGGTTCGTGACCCGATAGGTCCAGGTGACGGATCCCCCGACGGGGATGGACGGGCCTGGGGCCGCGTCGGCGTCCTCGCCGTTGGTGGCCTTCTCGACGTCGATCCGCGACACGGACCCGAAGTAGTGCGAGGGGTCGGTGTCGGTGAACGTGCCGCCTCCGGCGGCGGTGGCGGTGACCGAGCCGATGTTGGCGTACTGGCCCAGCTGGGAAACGCCGGTCGCGGTGCAGGTCATCTCCGCGTCGATCGCCAGCGTGGTCGCCGGACAGGTGACCGCCACGCCCCGGTTGTCGGTCACGGCGATGCCGCTGAGCGCGACGTTGCCGGTGTTGGTGACGATGTAGGTCCAGTCGACCGGCTCGCCGACCGGGATGAACGGCCCGGGTGCTTCGTCGGCGTCGACGCCGTTCGTGTGCTTCTGGAGCAGGACACCGGGTGCCGCGCCGAAGTAGTGCGAGGGGTCGTCATCGCGCACGGTCTGGCCGAGTGGCGTCTCGCCGGTCACGAACGCGAGATTGGTGTACTGGTCGGGATCGGCCGTGCCGGTGGCCGTGCATGTCATGGATGCTGGCCGGCAGCCAGAGTGGTCAGCCGGACAGCTGACGACGACGGCGCGGAGATCGACGACCGCGACGTTGTTCACGGTGATGTTGCCGGTGTTGGTCACCTGGTAGGTCCAGGTGACGAGCCCGCCCACGGGGATCGACGGCCCGGGCGCCTGGTCGGCGTCCTCGCCGTTGGTGAGCTTCTCGATCTGGATGTTGCCCTGCGCGCCGAAGTAATGCGCGGGATCGGTCGCGGGCGGGACCGGTCCTGCCGGGCCTGAAGCATTGACGGTTCCGATATTGGCGTACTGACCGGCCTGGACGGTTCCGCTCGCGAAGCAGGTGATCGTCTGGCCGGGAACCAGGAAGAACAGCAGCGGACACGCCACGGAGGCTCCCTGGTTGTCGGTCGGCTGCCAGTTGATCAACGGGAGGTTGCCGGTGTTCGTGATCAGGTATCTCCAGGTGACGGGATCGCCGACGGCCAGCAGCGGGCCCGTCGGCGTGTCGGCCGGGTCGAGGTTCGTGAACTTCTCGATGGTGACGGCCTGGTTGGCGCCGAAGTAGTGCGAGGCGTCCGAGTCCTGCACATGGCGCCGGTCGGGCTTGGTGCCGGTCACCGAGCCGACGTTCTCGTACTGGCCGGCGACGGCCGTGGCTGCCGGAGCGGTGCAGGTCACGCTCTCAGCGGGGTCCAGCGGGTCGATCGCCGGCGGGCAGGCGACGGCGCCGATGACATTGTCGGTGACGGTCGCTGCCGGTCAACGTCGACGTTGCCCGTATTGGTGACGACGTACGTCCAGGTGACCGGGCCGCCGACGGGGATGAAGGGTCCAGGCGGCAGGTCGGCGTCCTGACCATTGGTGGCCTTCTCGATGTCGATCCCCGCGGCCACGCCGAAGTAGTGCGAGGGATCGGTGTCGGTGACCTGTGTCCCCGCGCCCGTGGCGGTGACCGTGCCCGTGTTCGCGTACTGCCCTGCGACTCCGGTCCCGGTAGCCGTGCACGTCATCTCCGCGCCCGGGGCGAGCGTGGTGCCGGGGCATGTGACTGCCCCGATCGGGTTGTCAGTGACGGCGATCCCGGTCAGCGGCACGTTGCCGGTGTTCTTGACGAGGTAGGTCCAAGTGACCGTCGAGCCGATCGGTACGAGCGGCCCCGCCGGAGGGGTATCGGCGTCGACGCCGTTGGTGTGCTTCTCGAGGTCGACGGCCGGCACGGCAGTCTTGCGGTTCACCATCTCGCACGTGACGATCGCCTGGTTCGGGACCGTGCCGCTGAAGCCTCCGTTGGTGGCGCTGAAGTCCGGGAGCGGCGCAGGGGTTGGAGTGTCGGGAGTGATGAACAAGCACCTCGTCGCGGCCGGATCGTTGAAGTAGCCCGTCTGGACGACTTCCGTGACCGAGATGGTCGAGGCGGCGGGCGGGGCGGTCGTCCACTGGAAGTTGACGAAGCCGGCTGGGCCCGTGGTGCCCGTGGCCGTCGAGCCGGTCGCGCCGGGCGGCGCGACCCACGTTGCGGGAGTCGGCGCCACGGTGGCGGTCATGCTCCAGCCCAGGCCGGGCTGCAGATCATCGACCGCTGGGTCGGGATTCTCGTCGACCTGCTTGCGGATGTTCACCGACGGAGCGCAGAGCTGGAACGCGGCTGCTCGCAGCGCCGCCGCGAGATCGGCGAAGTTCGGCACTCGGTAGACGTCGTGTGTGGAGATGTTGAACGCGCCGGTGCCCGAGAAGACGTCGGGGCCGGAAACGGCGATGATCCGGTCGAGTGAGGCCTGGCTGTTCAGCCCGTTGCCCACGGCCACGGTGAGGATGTGCGAGCCCTGCGCCTTGAGGGCGTTGGCGTTCGGGACGGCACGATCCTTGGCCAAGGTGTTGTCGGCGCTGGTGGTCTCGTTGCTGGCGAGCGGCACCTTCAGCTCGTATTCGTTCGCGGCGGCGTTTGTGCTGCCTTGCGACGTAGGTGACCTGGCCTTCGTTGACGACGACGTTCGGATCGCCGTCCGTGATGAACACGACGAGGTGCGGTGTGGCCTGACTCGGGCGGGGCAGGAAGTAGCGGCCGACGCGGAAGGCGTCCTCCCAGTGCGTGGTGCCCGCGGGATTGAACCCGCTGATGTAGGGCTCGAAGGTCGCTCGCGATCGTGGCGTCGTTCACGACCGTGTACGCGCTTCCGATCGGCAGGCTCGCCACCGTGGAGAACTCGGACACGGCAATGCGCGACCCGGTGTTCTTGAGGGCAGCGGTGAACGCCCGGAACGCCGTCTTCACGTTCTCAGTTGCACCGGCCGATGCGATGGAGCCGGACTCGTCGAGGATCACTTGGATGTCGATCCCGCAGGACGCGACCAGATTCGGGTTTGCGACTGGGACCTGGGCCTCTCCCGGGGCGGCGACTGCGAGCCTCGTGACGCTGCCGCCGACGACCAGAGCAACGGGCACAGCGACCAGCGCGACTGCGGTGCACAGCGTCAAGCGAGCTCGCATCTGAGACCCCTCGTTAGGTCAGCCGCAGCGTGGAATGGAAAATCGTACTGATAGTTCTGTCTTCGTCCAGCTATTCCCGCCTGGACGAACGTATGTTCGCCGGGTAGAATGCCCCGCCATGGCCGCCGACGAGCTGATCGTCCACGGGGCCCGCGAGCACAACCTCAAGGACATCGACGTCCGGCTGCCGCGGAACGCCCTCGTCTGCATCACCGGGCTCTCGGGCTCCGGCAAGTCGTCGCTCGCCTTCGACACGATCTACGCCGAGGGCCAGCGCCGCTACGTGGAGAGCCTCTCCGCCTATGCGCGCCAGTTCCTGCAGATGATGGAGAAGCCCGACGTCGACTCGATCGACGGGCTCTCGCCGGCGATCTCGATCGACCAGAAGACGACCTCGCGCAACCCGCGCTCGACGGTCGGCACCGTCACCGAGATCTACGACTACCTGCGCCTCTTCTACGCGCGGGTCGGCCGGCCGCACTGTCCGGTCTGCGGCCGTCCGATCGCCGGGCAGAGCCTCGACCAGATCGTGGAGCAGATCCTCGCGCTGCCGGAGAGGACGAAGTTCACCGTCAACGCTCCGGTCGTGCGCGACCGCAAGGGCGAGTTCCGCGACGTGCTCGACGAGCTGCGCGCCGACGGCTTCACGCGCGTGAAGGTCGACGGCGAGCAGCGGCTGCTCGAGGAGGAGATCGTCCTCGACAAGAAGTTCAAGCACGAGATCGAGGTCGTGGTCGACCGGCTCGTGATCAAGCCCGACCTGAGGCAGCGCCTCACCCAGTCCGTGGAAACAGCAGCTGCACTTGCCGACGGTCTTGTCGCAATCGACGTCGTCGACGGCCGGCCGATGCTCTTCAGCGAGAAGTTCGCCTGCCCGGAGCACGGCGTCTCGCTGCCCGAGCTCCAGCCGCGCATCTTCTCGTTCAACTCGCCGCACGGCGCCTGCCCGCGCTGCACCGGTCTCGGCTCGCAGCTCGAGATCGACCCGGATCTGATCGTGCCCGACGCGACGGTGTCGGTCGGGGACGGCGCGCTCGTACCGTGGTCGGTCGGGAACGGCGGCTTCTACGACTCGATCGTGCAGGCGATCTGCGACCGCTACGAGATCGACCCCGACACGCCCTGGAACGAGCTCACGACCGAGCAGCAGGAGCTCTTCCTCTTCGGGACGAAGGGCGACAAGCTCTACGTCCAGTACCGCAACCGGATGGGCCGCCGCCGCTCCTACACGATGGCGTTCGAGGGGATCGTCGCCTCGCTCGAGCGGCGCTACCGGGAGACCGACTCCTCGCAGCAGCGGGAGCGGATCGAGGAGTACATGAGCTTCCGGCCCTGCCCGACCTGCAAGGGCGCGCGGCTGAAGCCGGAGGTGCTCGCCGTCACCGTCGGCGCGCGCTCGATCCACGAGTTCACGCGCATGTCCGTGACCCGCGCCCTCGCCTTCCTCGACGAGCTCGACCTGACCCCGACGGAAGAGCTGATCGGGCACCGGATCGTGAAGGAGATCCGCGAGCGGCTGACCTTTCTCGACAACGTCGGCGTCGGCTACCTCCAGCTCGACCGCGCTGCGAAGACGCTCTCGGGCGGGGAGGCGCAGCGGCTGCGGCTCGCGACCCAGATCGGCTCGCAGCTCGTCGGCGTCCTCTACATCCTCGACGAGCCCTCGATCGGCCTGCACCAGCGCGACAACGACAAGCTGATCGCGACGCTCGAACGACTGAAGGCGCTCGGCAACACCGTGCTCGTCGTCGAGCACGACGAGCAGATGATGCGCTCCGCCGACCACCTGGTCGACATGGGCCCGGGCGCGGGCGAGCACGGCGGCTACGTCGTCGCCGAGGGCTCGGCCGCGAAGGTGATGCAGGCGCCGGAGTCGGTCACGGGGCAGTTCCTCGCCGGCGAGCGGCGAATCGCTGTGCCGCCGCGGCGGGAGGACGACCGCGGCCACTTCACCGTCCGCGGCGCAGCCGAGCACAACCTGAAGGAGATCGACGTCGACTTCCCGGTCGGCAAGTTCGTCACCGTGACCGGCGTCTCCGGCTCGGGCAAGTCGACGCTCGTGAACGAGATCGTCTACAAGGCGCTGGCGAACCGGCTCAACCGGATGCGCGTGAAGCCGGGCGCGCACGGCGCGGTCGAGGGCATCGACGTCTTCGACAAGGTGATCGACATCGACCAGAAGCCGATCGGGCGCACGCCGCGCTCGAACCCGGCCACCTACATCGACCTCTTCACCCACATCCGCGAGCTCTACTCGCTCACCCCCGAGGCGAAGGTGCGCGGGTACAAGCCCGGCCGCTTCTCCTTCAACGTCCGCGGCGGCCGCTGCGAGACCTGCAAGGGCGACGGGACGATCAAGATCGAGATGCACTTCCTGCCCGACGTGTACGTCCCGTGCGAGACCTGTCACGGGCATCGGTACAACAAGGAGACACTGGAGGTGCGCTTCAAGGGCAAGTCGATCGCGGACGTGCTCGAGATGTCCGTCGAGGAGGCGCTCGCCTTCTTCGCCAAGATCCCGAAGCTGCGCCGGCGGCTGCAGACGCTGCACGACGTGGGGCTCGACTACATCAAGCTCGGCCAGCCGGCGACCACGCTCTCCGGCGGCGAGGCGCAGCGGGTCAAGCTCGCCGCGGAGCTGTGCAAGGTGGCGACCGGCCGGACGCTCTACATCCTCGACGAGCCGACGACGGGCCTCCACTTCGCCGACATCGAGAAGCTGCTCGAGGTGCTGCAGCGGCTCGTCGACGCCGGCAACACGGTGCTCGTGATCGAGCACAACCTCGACGTGATCAAGCAGGCCGACTGGGTCGTCGACCTCGGCCCGGAGGGCGGGGAGGCGGGCGGCGAGCTGATCGCGGCCGGAACGCCCGAGCAGGTCGCCGAGGTCGAGGCCTCGTTCACCGGGATGTTCCTGCGCCGTGTGCTCGCCGCCCCGGCGGCCGCGGCTGCCTGATGGAGGAGCTCGCCCCGGGGCTCCGCCGCTTCGCCGTCTGGCACGACCACTGGGAGGAAGAAGTCGGCTGGGTTGCAGTCGACACCGCCGACGGGCTCGTCCTGATCGATCCGCTCGATCCTCCCGCGGAGCTACGCGCGCCCGCCCACGTCCTCTACACGGTCTACTGGCATGCCCGCGACGGCGCGACGCTACAAGCCGGCCGCATCTGGGCCGGGTCGCGATCCGTCAAGCCGCTCGCGACTCGCGGTATCGAGGTCACGGATGTTGCAGCGCCGGGGACGCGCTGCCGGCCGGGATTCAGGTGTTCCAGACGCCGCGGGCGTCCGAGGTCGTCTACTGGCTGCCCGAGCAACGGGCCTTGGTCGTCGGCGATGTCTTGCTCGGTGCCGGCGCGAAGCCGCGCGCCACCGACGACCCGCTACGGCTCTGCCCTGAGCGGTGGCTCGGGAAAGGGACGCACGCCGACCTGCGCGAGTCGCTGCGGCCGCTGCTCGACCTGCCGGTCGAGCACGTGCTCGTCTCGCACGGGCTTCCCGTGCTCGAGCACGGAAAGCGCGAGCTCGCCCGCATGCTCGGCTGACGTGAGCGCGAAGTCGGTCGTCGCAGCCGCCGCCGTCGTGCTGGCAGCACTTGTGGCCGGGTGCGGTGGCGGGAGCGAGCCGAGCCAGGAAGACGTCCTGCCCGTCGGAGAGCTGACGTACCCGGGCGCGGCCGAGACCAGCCGCAACTGGAGGCCCGAGGACCACGACGTCAGCGTCGACGGGCTCGACCTGAGCAGCGTCGCGGAGTTGAGCCGGCGCTTCCGGCTGCGCGAGCCGGTCGCGCGGGACGATCTCTTTGCGTGGTACGGCGCGCAGCTAGAGGCGGCGGGCTGGAGCGAGGAACACTCCGCCGACAACGCTGTCTTCTTCGTCAGGCCCGTCGGCGACCGCCGGCATACCTACCACGTCGAGGCGGGCACGCCGCTCGTCGAAAAGTTCACCGTGAACTACCGCATCGGCTTCCGCGACGAGCGCTAGATGATTGATCGGCAATTACCGCACTCGCGGATGACGACCCAGACACGGCGCCGGGAGCCACCCTCGACCTTGCCAAGGCAACCAGCCTTGGCTGCGGCCGAGTGCGGCCCCCAGCTTGGTCTGGATCGCCCCCGCAAGCACGCCAATTACCGATCAACCATCTAGAGGCAGAGCTCGGGCGAGAAGTTCTGGTGGCCGCGGCCCTGCTGGCAGCGCTGCGACCACTGCGCCGTGTCGATCTTCCAGGTGCCGTCCGGCCGCCGGCTCAGCGTCAGGTCGTACCGCTGCGAGCGGACCGAGTCGTCGAGCAGGCCGTCGAGCAGCAGCGAGACGGTTGCGCTCCCGCGCCCCTCGCCGGCCGACGTCGCCTGGAACGAGCGGTTGGCAGCGTCGCTCGCGGCGGCGCCGATGAACTCGTTCGTGACACCGGCGAGGTCGCGCTCCCACGGCTCGTCGACGCTCTCGGCGTAGGCGTTGAACTCGTCCACCGGGAGCGTGCCGTCCTCGGGGAGCGGCTGCTGCAGGCCTTCCCACTCGCCGGGCTGAGCGGTCGTCGTCCCCGTCGTCGTCCCGGACGTCGTCTCAATGACGGTGACGGTCGTCGCGGTTGTGACGGTGACGGTTTCCGTCGCCGACTCGTCGCCCCCGCACCCGCTCGCGAGCAGGACGGCGAGAAGCGCCGGCAGCGCTCGCGACATCAGAGCACGGCCTGCGTCTGCGTGACGCGGGCGACGTGCTTGCCGCCCTCGTCGTAGAGGTCCGTCTCGACCACGATCGTCCGGCTGCCGCGGTGAAGCGGGCGCGAGCGTGCTTCGACCTGGCCCGAGCGGACGGCGGCGAAGAAGTTCGTCTTCGACTCGATCGTCGCCGTCGCCGTCGAGCCGTCGGGCAGGTTCAGGAACGCGCAGAAGGCGCCGACGGAGTCCGCGAGCCCCATCAGCACGCCGCCGTGCATGAGGCCGCCCCCGGTGGTCAGCCGTTCCTCCCACGCGACCCGCCCGCGCACCTCCTCGGTCGAGGCGGCCAGCAGCTCGAGGCCGAGCGTGCCCGCGTAGGGCATCGCCCCGCGCAGCTGCTCCGTCAGCGCCGCATCCACGGGGCCGAACCTAGCAACTGGGTACGCTCGCGCGAATGGATCCCGACCGCGAGTGGTGGCTGCGGGTGCCCGGCGTCCTCCTGTCGCCGCGCTCGGTCTTCGTTGCGATGCGAGAGGAGTCCACCGAGGATCTGGACGCGCGCTCCGAGCCCGTCCTCCTGCTCACCTCTCTGGCCGGGATCGCGGTCGCGCTCGGCTCGAGCACCGCGCGCACGCTCTACGACGACCCCCTGTACGACGGCCTGGTCGTGGCAGTCTGGGCCGTTGTCGCCGGCGCCTTCATCGCCTTCACCGGCTACTTCATCGTCGGCGGTGCGCTTTACATCGGCGTACGTGGCCTGGGGAGCGCCGGCTCGTTTCGCCGCGCCCGCCACGTGCTCGCGTTCTCGCTCACGCCGGTGGCGCTCTCGCTCTTCGTCGTCTGGCCCCTCCAGATCGCAGCCTTCGGTGCCGACGTCTTCCGGCGCGGCGGTTCCGACGACGGCGTCGCAGCGACCTTCCTCGACGCGCTCGCCGTCGGCTTCGCCCTCTGGTCGGTCGTCCTGCTCGTCGTCGGCGTCCGCGCGGTCCACGGCTGGACGTGGTGGCGCTCCCTCGCCGCCCTCGCGCTCGTCGCCCTCTTCCTAGCGGCCTTCTCGTACATCTTCTAGAGCCTCTTCGAAGAGGCTCAGTTCCTCGTCCGGCATCGCGTACGTGTGCTGCTCCTCGGGGAAGCGGCGCTCGCGCACGTCGTCGACGTACGCCGACACGGCGCGCACGATCTCGGTCGCCAGGTCGGCGTACTGCTTGACGAACCGCGGTGAGCGGCCTTCGTAGAGGCCGAGCAGGTCGTGCCAGACGAGCACCTGTCCGTCGCATTCGAGGCCTGCGCCGATCCCGATCGTCGGCACGGTCAGCGCCTGCGTGATCCGGGCCGCGACCGGTGCGGGCACCGCCTCGAGCACGATCGCGAAGCATCCGGCGGCCTCCAGCGCGAGCGCGTCCTCGTAGAGCCGCACCGCCTTCGCGGCCGTTCGGCCCTGGGCCTTGAAGCCGCCGAGCATGGTCGCTGATTGCGGTGTCAGGCCGAGGTGGCCCATCACCGGGATGCCGGCGCCCGCCAGCGCCTGTACGCGCGACAGCATCGGGCCGGCTCCTTCGAGCTTGACCGCGTCGGCGGCGGCTTCCTTGACGAACCGGATGGCGTTGTGCAGCGCCTCCTCGTCGGAGACCTGGAAGGAGCCGAACGGCATGTCGGCGACGACGAGCGGCCGCCGGGCACCCCGGTTCACGGCCCGGGTCAGCACGATCATCTCGTCCATCGTCGCGGGCACGGTCGAGTCGTGACCGAGAACCGTCATCGCCGCCGAGTCGCCGACGAGGATGATGTCCGCTCCCGCTGCGTCGGCGAGCCGGCCCGAGGGCGCGTCGTAGGCGGTCACCATCGCAATCGGCTGGCGGCGCGCCTTCAGCTCGGCGAGCTCCGTCAGCGGCAGCTTGCCGGGGGCAGGCGTTCCGGGAGCAGGTTTGCTCGGGCGTGTGGTCATGCTTCCTCCTCGAGGACGACGTTGTCGATCAGGCGGGTGGAGCCGACGCGGACGGCGGCGGCGAGGACGGGCGGGTCGAAGTCGGCGACCTCCACGTAGTCGATCTCGAGCCCGTCGAGGGCGGCGCGGGCGGCGGCCGGGTCGCGGGTCGCGAGAGCGCGCGGGAGCGCGAGGGCGAGCGCTCGCTCGGCCGGCGTGAGCCGGGCGTTGCGGGACGAGAGCGCAAGCCCGTCGGCGTCCCGGACGGTCGGGATCGATCTCACCGTCAAGTCGAGGTTGAGATCACGAACCATCCGGCGGATCACGGCGACCTGTTGCGCGTCCTTCTGGCCGAAGTAGACGCGGTCGGGACGGACGATGTTGAAGAGCTTCAGGCAGATGGTGGCGACGCCGCGGAAGTGCCCGGGCCGGTGCTCTCCCTCGAGCGTGCGGGAAAGCTCTTCGACGTCGACCCAGGTCTGGAAGCCGGGCGGGTAGATCTCGTCTCGTGCCGGCACGAAAAGGATGTCCGCGCCCGTGCGGGCGCTGAGCTCGGCGTCGGCGGCCTCGTCCCGCGGGTACGCGGCGAGGTCGGCGCTCTGGTCGAACTGGGCCGGGTTGATGAAGAGGCTGACGACGACCGTGTCACACTCGGACCGGGCGGCGCCGATCAGCGCCTCGTGGCCGGCGTGGAGCGCGCCCATCGTCGGAACGAGCCCGATCGAGCCGACGCTTTCTCCGAGCTCGCGGCGCAGCTCGTCGATGCTCCGCACCGTCCTCACAGGAGCGCCTTCGTCGTCTCGGCGAGCGTGACGTACAGCGGCTCGAGCTCCGGGCGCTCGGCCCGGATCGCCTCCACGTGCGCGTCCACGGTCTCCCAGTCGCCCCGCGCGATCGGCCCGGTCAGCTCGAAGCCGTTCTCGATCGTGCGCCGCATGAGCGGGTCGAGCGCTTCGGGCGGCGCGCCCGCGGCCGTGAGCAGAGAACCGGCCGCGCGCCGGAGCGTGACGAGGTAGTTCGAGGCGATCGCGGCGCCGGCGTGATAGGCCGCGCGCTTGCCGTCGGCGAGGGTGAACGGCTCGAGCCCGAGCGTGCGGGCGAGCCAGTGCCCGACCGTGCGCGCCTCGTCGGTCTCGCCGCTGACCGCCGCGAAGGCCCCGTCGAGCTGCTCGGCGCCGCGCTCGCGCGTGAACGTCTGCAGCGGGTGGAGCCCGAACCGCCGCGAGTGCGGGTCGAGCGCGGCGAGCGGCGTCGCGCCGCTGACGTGCGCGACCCATGGTCCGGGCCGGACCGTGCGCGCAACGTCCGCGATCGCACGATCGGGCACGCAGAGGAGCACGAGCTCCGGCTCGTGGCCGTCGAGGTCGAGGCCGCGCTCGCGCAGCCGGGCGGCGATCGCCGACCCGGCGCGTCCAGCGCCGATCACCTGAGCTCTCTCGATCATGTGTGGTGGCTCCAGTTCCGTTCCGGATACCGGGCGAAAGTAGTGTAGCCCCATGCGGATCCAGGTCGGTGACGTGCGCCTGTTCTTTGATGTCGACGGGCCGAAGCTCGTCGCGGCAGGCCCATGGATGCGTGAGCGGCCCACGGTCGTGCTGCTGCATCCAGGCCCGGGATTCGATCACGGGGTCTTCCGGGTCGGTGCCGGCGCCTGGCTCGCGTCGCGCGCGCAGGTTGTCTACCTCGACCAGCGCGGCGCGGGGCGGAGTGACCACGGCGAGTCCGGAGAACTGCGGCTGGAGCGCTGGGCGGAGGACGTGCGCGTGTTCTGCGACGCGCTCAGGATCGAGCGTCCGATCGTGCTCGGGCTCGGGTTCGGCGCCCAGGTGACACTCGAGTACGCCTCGCGCTACCCCGAGCACCCCGGCGCGCTCGTCCTGCTGGCGCCGGCTGCGCGCATGCTCCCCGAGCGCTCGATCGAGATCTGGGAGCGGCTCGGCGGCCCCGAGACGGGGGCAGCGGCCCGCCGTTTCTTCGCGGAGCGGAGCGAGATGGCCTTCGCCGAGTGGCTCCGCTACTGCTTCCCACTCCTGACGACGGTGCTCGAGACGAGCGACTTGATGGTGCGCGCGAACTGGCGACACGAGGTGCTGCTCGACTGGGTCCACGGCGAGGGCAGGACGCTCGACCTGCGCCCGAAGCTGGCCTCGATCGAGGCACCGACGCTCGTCTTTGCGGGCGAGGACGATGCGTGGTCGCCGCTCGACCTGGTGCGCGAGGTGGTCGAGCTCCTGCCGCGGGGGACGCGCTTCCACAGCTATCCGAACGCACGCCACTCGATGCTGACCGACGCTCCGCAGGCGTACGACGAGCTGCAGCGCTTCCTCGACGACGTCCAGGCGGGCGTGGCGTGAAGGTCCGCGCCAACGGCGTCGAGCTCTTCTTCGACTTCGAGGGACCGCAGCTCGCGCTCGAGGGGCCCTGGGTGCGCGAGCGCCCGACCCTTCTGCTGCTCCCGACAGGCCCCGGGGTCGACCACTCGCTCTACCGAGAGAGCGTCGGGCCGTCGCTCGCCGATTCGGCGCAGGTGGTCTACCTCGACCTTCGCGGCGCCGGGCGGAGCGACTGGAGCTCTCCCGATCACTGGAACCTCGACACATGGGTCGACGACGTCGCCGCGTTCTGCGACGCGCTCGAGCTGACTCGGCCGGCGGTGCTCGGAACCGGGATCGGCGGCGTCGTCGGGCTCCTGCTCGCCGCACGCCGGCCCGAGCTCGTCGAGCGGCTCGTCCTCGTCAGCGTCGTCGCCCGCCACGTGCACACGCGCTCGATCGCCGAGTTCGATCGGCTCGGCGGACCCGAGGCGGGCGAGGTCGCAGCGCGGTACTTCGCCGACCCGACCGAGACGAACTTCGCCGAATTCATGCGCATCTGCGTGCCGCTCTACACGCGCGTGCCGACGCCCGCGGACAGCGTCGCCCGGATCGAGATGAACCTCGCCCTGGCGGCGCACTGGGAGGCGACGAGCGCGCGCACGTTCGACGTCCGCGACGAAGCGGCCCGGGTCACGTGCCCGACGCTCGTGCTCGCAGGCGAGGATGACCCCTCGGCGACGATCGCCGGAGCCGAGGAGCTCGTCGAAGCGCTCCCGGCTGCCTCGGTCACGTACGAGCGCTATCGGAACGTCGGCCACGGCGTCTTCCGCGACCGGCCCGAAGCCGTCGAGGTCGTGCGCGCGTTTCTACCCGCGCCCGAGCCGGCGTAGCAGGTTCGCCCGCACCTCGGGCCACTCCTCGTCGATGACGCTGTACCAGGCAGAGTCCCGGCGCTGCCCGCCGCGCACCAGCATCGCCTTCCGGTGCACGCCCTCGAACTGGGCCGGAAGCGCGGCCATCGCTCCGCGGGAGCGCTCGTTTCGCGCGTCGGTCTTCAGCTCGACTCGGAGGCAGCCCAGCGTCTCGAACGCGTGCTCGAGCATCAGCAGCTTGGCCTCGACGTTTACCCCCGTGCCCCACGCGTCCGGCGTCAACCACGTCCAGCCGATCTCGATGCTGCGGTGCTCCGGGCGCAGGGCGAGGAAGCGCGTGCTCCCGAGCACGCGGGCGTCCGCCGCCGGAGGGTGACGAGCGGCATCTCGGTCCCGTCTGCCGCGTTCGTGAGCGCGGCGTCGAGGTAGGCGCGCAGCTCGGCACGCGTCTGCGGCTGCTCGACGCTCAGCCACCGCCATGTGCGCGGGTCGCGCGAGGCCTCCCAGAGCCCGTCTCTCGTGCCCCAGCGCGATCGGCTCCAGCCGGACGAGCTCGGCCCTCGAGCACCGGTGTCGTCCACTGACCGTCACCACTAGACTTTCCAGCATGCCGATCTACGAGTACGCCTGCATGGAGTGCGAGTCGCACTTCGAGGAGCTCGTCCGGAACGCGGAGCAAGCGGTTGCGTGCCCCGAGTGCGGGGCGGGGAACGTGCTCAAGCAGCTCTCCTCCTTCGCGGTCGCGGGGGTGACGTCGCAGCCGAAGCTCGGCGGCGGCGGCGGTGGTGGCTGCTGCGGCGGTAGCTGCGGCTGTTAGTTCGTCCACCGCCCGGCGTAGACTCCTGCCGATGAGCGATCTGCTCGCCGCTTACCGGGACGAGACGCTCGGCTGCACGCGCTGCCCACTCGCCGACACGCGCACGCAGGTCGTGTTCGGGTCGGGGAATCCGGACGCCGACCTCATGTTCGTCGGCGAAGCCCCGGGCTTCCACGAGGATCAGCAGGGCGTGCCCTTCGTCGGCCAGGCCGGGCAGCTGCTCGAGAAGCTGCTGAACGGGATCGCGCTCTCGCGGACAGACGTCTACGTTGCGAACGTTCTTAAATGCAGGCCGCCGGGAAACCGCGACCCTCAGCCGGACGAGATCGAGGCCTGCGAGTCGCACCTCTTCCGCCAGATCGAGCTGATCCGCCCAGCGCTCGTGGCCACGCTCGGCAATTTCGCGACGAAGCTGCTCTCCGGCAAGCCGACGGGGATCACGCGGGTGCACGGCGTTCCGCAGCAGGTGACGCTCGGCGGCAACGCGGTGACGCTCTATCCGCTCTACCACCCCGCGGCGGCGCTCTACACGCGCTCGATGCTGGGGGTGCTCGAGGAAGACTTCGCGCGGATCCCGGAGCTGCTCGGCGTCGCTGCGCCCGACCCCGAGCCCTGGGCCCCCATGGCGCCCGAGCCGGAGCCCGAGGAGCGCGTTCCGGAGCACGCCGTCCAGCTCGGGCTCTTCTAGCCACGCGGCATGGAGCTCAACTCGTCCTCGCCGGGCGAGACGGAGCGGATCGCCGCGCAGCTGGCGCGACGGCTCGAGCTCGGCGACATCGTCACCGTCGCGGGCGAGCTCGGCGCCGGCAAGACGACGTTCGTCCGCGGCGCCTGCCGCGCGCTCGGCGTCACCGCGCCGGTGACGAGCCCGACCTACACGATCGGCCATCGCTACGAGGGCGAGCCCGACGTCTCGCACCTCGACCTCTATCGCTTTGCGGGCGTGTCGCCCGCGGAGTGGGCAGACCTCGAGCCCTACTTCGAGGACGCGATCGTGTTCGTCGAATGGCCCGAGGCGGGGCTGGCCGGCCTTCCGCCCGTTCGGGCCGCCGTCCGTCTCGAGCACGACGGCCCGCGCCGCCGAAGGATCCGGATCGACGAGACGTAACATTCCCAGGTGCTGGTTCTGGCATTCGACACGGCGACCGACCGCGCGACGAGCGCGCTCGTCGACGACGGCGAGGTCCTCGGCGAGCGGGTCTCGCGCGCTTCGACGTTGCTCGAAGACGTCGACGCGCTCCTGCGCCAGGCGGGCGCGCATCCGCGCGACGTCGGCGCCCTCGCGCTCGGCACCGGACCGGGGAGCTTCACCGGGATCCGGATCGGGCTCGCTGCAGCCCGGGGAATGGCACTCGCGCTCGGAGTCCCCGCCGCTGGTGTCTCGACCCTCGACGCCCTCGCGGCCGGCGCACCCGGGTCGACGCCCGTGATCGATGCCAAGCGGCGCGAGGTCTTCGTCCCGGGGCCCTTCGCCGTTGCGCCCGAGAACGTCGAGCTCCCGGCAGGCGCGCTCTGCGTCGGCGACGGCGCCGTCCGCTACCGGGAGGTGCTCGAGGCTGCCGGCTGCGAGGTGCCGCCCGACGGCGACGAACGGCACTTGCCGCGGGCCCGCTTCCACGCGACGCTCGCGCGCGACTTCGGCCCGGTCGAGCTCGTCGAGCCTCTGTACGTCCGGCTTCCAGACGCCGTCGAGGCGGGCAGGTGAACGTCGAGCTGCGCAAGCTCGAGTTACGGGACCTGACCGCGATCGAGCAGATCGAGCGTGAGTCGTACCCGACCCCGTGGTCGCGCTCGATGTTCGCCGGCGAGCTCGCCAAGCCGAGCTCGCTCTCGCTCGGTGCCTTCGAGCACGAGGGGGGAGCGCTCGTCGGCTACCTCGTCATCTCGCGCTACGTCGATGCCTGGCACGTCATGAACATCGCCGTCACGCCGCCGTACCGGCGGCAGGGCATCGCGCGGGCGCTCCTCGAGCATCTGTTCGCGGTGACGGCGTCGGACGAGCGTCGCGGCTACACGCTCGAGGTGCGCGTCTCGAACGAAGGGGCGATCAAGCTCTACGAGGCCATGGGCTTCGTCGCCCGCGGCGTCAGGCGCGGCTACTACACCGACAACCGAGAGGACGCGCTGATCATGTGGCGCGACCCCGTCATTCTCGACTCCGTCGAGAACGATAGGCGGAGTGGCGCTGCGTGAAGGCTTGCCGAAGCCGTTGCGCTCGAACGGGGCCGATCCCCTGCACATCTGTGAGGTCAACGTCAGTCGCATTGACGATTGCGTCGACGTTGCCGAAATGAGACAAGAGCGCCCGAGCCGTGATCGTCGAGATGTCTGGAATGGCTGCCAGCACGGCTTCGGCGGTCGGTTCCTTCGCACGCTGCGCGTAGACGGGCCTATCTCTCGAAGGCCGAGTGGCTCGGGAGGCGATGCGGTACAGCCAGAGCGCCGTATCGCTCTTGGTTTCGCTGCGGACGACGGTGACGCCGTTCTCGCCGACCGCGAGCAGTGCGCCGCGAATGGCCGCCGGAGAGATCGGCCCAGCGTCGAGCGATGGCCCTTCGACGAGCAGAAACGGCCGACCTCCGGCCGCACGGAGCCGCCCCAACTGACCCCACAATCGGCCGGTGGCGAGGGTCAGGTGCAGATCACGCACGGTCTTGCGCTCGACGAGCACGCACGGTGCTCGGTAGTCGGCGACCTTCAATCTGTCGACCCGGACCTCTGCACCGAGCCGGTCGAGCTCGCGGGCAATTGCAGTCGGCTCGTGCACGTCCACCACGACGCTGACCACCTGAATCCCCATGCAAAGATCGTGCCGAGCCAAACGTCACGAATCTGTGCCTATCGTCGCAAGCTGGACCGGCTTTGATTCTTGGGATCGAGACCTCTTGCGACGAGACCGCAGCGGCTGTCGTGACCGAGGGCGGAGAGATTCGCGCCAACGTCGTCTCCTCGCAGGCCGACCTGCACGCGCGCTACGGCGGTGTCGTGCCCGAGGTCGCCTCGCGCCGGCACCTCGAGCTCGTCTCCCCGGTCGTCGGCGAGGCACTGGGCGAAGCCGGCGTGAGTCTCGACGACGTCGAGACCGTCGCGGTCACGCAGGGGCCGGGCCTCGTCGGTGCGCTCCTCGTCGGCCTCTCGGCGGCAAAGGCGCTCGCATGGGCCCGCGGGCTGCCGCTCGCACCCGTCGACCACCTCCACGGCCACGTTGCTTCGCTCTACCTGGGGCCGGAGCCGCTCGAGCCGCCCTTCCTCTGCCTGCTCGCGAGCGGCGGGCACACGCTCCTGCTCGACGTGCGTGACCACGCCGGCTACCGCGTCGTCGGCACCTCGATCGACGACGCCGCAGGCGAGGCGTTCGACAAGGGAGCGCGGCTGCTCGGGCTCGGCTACCCCGGCGGTGCGGCGATCGACCGGCTCGCGCAGGAAGGGGACCGGGAGGCATTCCGGTTCCCGATCGCGCGCCTGGCGGAGCACGACTTCTCCTTCTCCGGCGTGAAGACTGCGCTGCTCTACACGGTGCGCGACCTCACGGCGGAGGACGCGGAAGCCCGCAGGGCCGATCTCGCCGCGTCGTACCAGCACGCGATCGTGCGCGCGCTCGTCGAGCGCACGCAGGCGGCCGCGGAGAGCGTGGGGCTGGAGACGATCGCGGTGGTCGGGGGTGTCGCGGCCAACTCGGAGCTGCGCGCGGCGCTGCCGGACGCCCGCTTCGCACCGCCGGCGCTCTGCACCGACAACGCCGCGATGATCGCCTCCGCCGCCCGGTACGGCACCCGCCTTCCCTATCCTCGTTACCTTGATCTCGACGCGTATGCATCGCGGGCCTGACGCCCGGCGGCTTGCCGCCGTGCTCGTCGTCGCCTGCGCGCTGCTCGTCGTGAGCGGCGGCAGGGGCGCGGGTGCACCCGACCCGGCCGAGGCCGGCGCGGCCGCCTGGCGCGGCTTCGTCGACGGGGAGCGCGGCGAGGTGGCCGTCGGGCAGCGCATGATCGTCGTGCTCGAGAGCCCGTCTCTCGCGGACAGCCTCGCCAGGGCGGGAGGACGTGCCAGCGAGTCGGCGATGCGCCGCTGGTCGGCGGCCGCGCTCGCGGCGCAGAAGCAGGTCGCGGTGCGGCTCTCGCGCGAGGGAATCGCGCTCGAGCCGGACTTCGTCTACACACGGACCTTCAACGGCTTTGCTGCGCCGATCGACAGCCGGGCTCTCGCGCTTCTCGAGCGCGATCGCGACGTCGCCGGCGTGTACCCCGTCCGGGCCGCATACCCCGCGTCGCTCTCGACCGCCGAGCTGCGCGAGGCGACGTTCGCGCCCGGTTCCGGGCGGCGCCCCGACCACGCCCGGCTGCCCGGCTTCGACGGGGCCGGTGTCACCGTCGCGCTCCTCGACACCGGCGTCGACGCGACGCACCCGTTCATCCGGGACCGTGTCCTCGAGGGCTTCGACGTGCTCGATCCGGAAGGCCACGCGGTCGCCCGTCCACACCCGATGGATCCGACTCGGCTCGAGCGGCACGGTACCCAGGTCGCGGGCCTGATCGTCGGTCGGAGCGGGCCTGGGAACATCCGCGGCGCGGCCCCGGGCGCCTCGATCCTGCCGATCCGCGTTGCCGGCTGGCAGTTGAGCGCCGGAGGCGAGTATGCCGTCTACGGTCGCACGGACCAGCTGCTGGCCGGGCTCGAGCGGGCGGTCGACCCTGACGAGGACGGCGACGTCCTCGATGCCGCGCGGATCGCAGTCGTCGGCGTTGTCGAGCCGTTCGCCGGGTTCTCCGACGGGCCGGTTGCGCGCGCGGTCGCCGGCGCCGCGAAGCTCGACACCCTCGTCGTCGCGCCGGCCGGGAACGAAGGCCCGGCCGGGCCCGGCTACGGCAGCATCGGCGGGCCCGGCGGGGCACCGGCGGCGCTGACGGTGGGGGCGGCCGACCTGCGGCGCGAGACCGCCACTGTGCGGGTCGTTGTCCGCGCCGGCGTCGGCACGCTCCTCGACCGAGAGCTGCCGCTTGCAGGCGCCGCCTCGCCTCGGTCGCCGCTCTCGCTCGCTGTCGCCCGGCCGCGGCGTGACGTCGCTACCGGACCACGCACGGACCCGCTCACGCGCTGGTTCGACGACGGCGGCTACAGCCTCGCCGCGGGCCGCGCCGCACTTCTCGCGCGCGGCGCCCAGCCCGGAGACGCCGCACGGCAGGCGGTGCTGGCGGGCGCGGCTGCGATCCTCGTCGACGGGCCCGTTCCCGCCGGGGCGCTCGGCCTCGACGACCGGCTCGACGTTCCCGTCGTCGGGCTGCCCCGGTCCGTGGCGGCCTCGCTGCGTGGAGCGCTCGCTGAGGGCGCAGGCGTGCGGGTCTCGCTCGGCGCGCCCGGCCGGCGTGCAAATGTCCGCCAGGCCACGATCGCTCCATTTTCCTCGCACGGCCTGGCCTTCGGCGGCGGCGTCAAGCCTGAGGTGGCGACGGCCGGGGTTGAGCTCGTCACCTCCGATCCGGGCAGGAACGAAGATCGGACGGCTCGGTACGGCACGATCAGCGGCTCGAGCGTGTCCGCGGCGCTCGCCGGCGGTGCGGCCGCCGTCCTGGCGCAGATGCGGCCGGGGCTCGACGCGCCCGCGCTGAAGGGCGTGCTCGTCGGGACCGCGGTGCCGGTCGACGCGAGCGTGACGGCCGCCCAGGGAGCGGGGGTCGTCGACCTCGCGGCGGCGAGCGCGTCCGAGGTGGCCGCGTCTCCTGCCACGGTCGGCTTCGGCGCCGCCGCCGAACCGGGCTGGCGCGCCGTGCGCAGGATCGCCGTTCGCAACGTCTCGTCGCGCCGGATCACGGTCGACGTCGAAGGCACGGCTGAGGGGATCGCCGGGGTCGCCGTCACTGCCCGGCCGAAGCGCCTGCGGCTGCCGCCCGGGGCGCGGAAGACCGTCACGCTGACCGCGCGTGTCTCCTTCCTGCCGCAGGGGCTCGCAGCGATCGAAGGTCGTGCAAGGCTCGAGGTCGCCGGGGGCGGCCGCGTCTTCGTCCCCTGGGCGGTCACGCTGCCCGTGCGGGGCTCGGCACTGATCGGCGGGCTCACACTCTCCGCCAAGAGCTTCCGCGCCTCCGACCGGGCGCCCGCGGTGCTGACCGTCCAGGCGGGGCAGGTGCAGGACCTCGCCGGGCGCCGCCAGGTCCGGCCGCTCTCGCGCATCGACGTCGAGCTCTGGCGAGGGCGCGCTCGGCTCGGCGTCCTGGCCAGGCTCCGCGACGTGCTCCCGGGCAGGTTCGCGATCGGGCTTACGGGCCGAGGCCCGCGCGGCGGCGGTCTGCCGGCCGGCGCGTATCGGCTGCGCGTCGTGGCCGTCCCTCCCGTCGGACGAGCGGAAGCCGAGTCCGTCGGCTTCCGGATCCGGTAGCAGGACGGCTCGATCCCGAGGGTCGCCGTCTACTACGCCGCCGGGTGCCAGCTCTGCGAAGCGGCGCTCGCCGTCGTGGATCGCGTCTGCGCCGGAGACTTCGAGCGCGTCGACATCGGCGGCGATCCCGAGCTCGAGGCGGCATACCGCACGTCGATCCCGGTCGTCGAGATCGACGGCGAGCGAGCGTTCACGTACTTCGTCCAGCCAGAGGCGCTTCGCCGCAAGCTGAAGGCGTGCTGACGGTTCTTCGCCGCGGTCGCCGCGAACCGTCGGCACAATGTGCCGCGGTGTCACAAGCACGACGAAAGGAAGCGCGTTGGCGGATCGCCTCACGGTCGGTGTAGCAGCACGTCTCTCCCGGTACCTGCAGGTCCTGACTCAGGCCCGGAAGATGGGCAAGGACAGGATCTCGTCCCAGGAGATCGCGGACTACACGAACATCAACGCGACGCAGATCCGCCGCGACCTCTCCAGCTTCGGCAAGTTCGGCAAGCGCGGGGTGGGGTACAACATCGACTCGCTGCTCGGCGAGATCAGGAAGATCCTCCGCACCCAGGGGCAGCACAACATCGCACTCGTCGGCGCCGGCCGGCTCGGCCAGGCGATCGCGAGCTCCCCGATCTTCGCAGAGCACGGGATCAACATCGCCGTCGTCCTCGACACCGACCCCGAGAAGGCGGGACGGGCGATCGGCAGCCTCGAGGTGCAGCCCTACGGGAGCCTGCGCGAGGCAGTGCGCGAGAACAACATCATCGTCGGCGTGCTCGCGGTTCCCGCGGCGGGCGCCCAGCAAGCGGCGGACGACCTGATCGACGCGGGCGTCAAGATCGTCTTCAACTACTCGGAGGCACTCCTCGACGTCCCGGGCGACGTCGCCGTGCACGCCTCCAACCCCGCCGTCGAGCTCCTCTACGCGCTCTATTTCCATCTGACGTAGGGCTCTGTGCGGATTCTCCTCTGGCACGGGTACCTGCTCGGCGGGACCGGCTCGAACGTCTACACACGCTCGCTCGCGCGGGAGTGGGCGCGGGCAGGGCACGACGTCACCGTCTTCAGCCAGGAGCCGCACCCGGAGCTGTACGACCTCGGTGGAGTCGACGCGGTGCGGCCGGACGTCGGCGGCCTGCTTCCCGTCTTCGTGCTCGACCGCTACGAGGGCTACGAGGTCAAGCGCGTCCAGGACTGCTCGAGAGCCGAGCTCGAGGATGGGTCGAGCTGAACGCGGCTGCGCTGCGAGAGCGGCTTCCTGCCGAGCTCGTCTTCTGCAACCACGTCCTCCTCGGCGGGCCGGTGGGCGCGGCGAGCGGGGCGCCCTACGCCGTCAAGGCGCACGGCTCCGAGCTCGAGTACTCCATGCGCGGAAACGCGGAGCTCGCCGCCTGGGGGCGGGAGGCACTGGCCGGCGCTGGTGCGACGTTCGTGGGCTCGGGGCATATCCGCGAGGTCCTGGCGGACGTCGTCGGCCACGTTGAGCGCGTGCACGAGGTGCCGCCGGGCGTGGACGTGGAGGAGTGGCGTCCGCGTCCACGCGAGGAAGCGCTCGCAGGGCTGCTCGCGGAGGCGCGACGCGACCCGCCGAATCCCGGCAACGCGAACGAGCGCCTGCCCGACGAGGGGAACGCCGAGCGGCTCGCCGCGTTCCTCGCCGGCGACGAGCCAACCGTCGTCTACTTCGGCAAGCTGCTCTACAACAAGGGCGTCCACGTCCTGCTCGAGGCGCTGGGCGACGTCGACGCACGCGCCGTCGTCGTCGGTTTCGGCGACTACCGTGCCCCGCTCGAGGCGCTGGGGAGCCCGCGCGTTCTCTTCACAGGACCGCTCGAGCACCGCCACCTCGTCCACTTGCTCGCGCTTGCCGACGCCACGGTGGTGCCGTCGATCTTCCCGGAGGCGTTCGGCATGGTTGCGGCCGAGGCGGCGGCGGCCGGCTCACCGCCGCTCGTCGCACGGCACTCGGGCCTCGCCGAGATCGCCGAGGGCCTCGAGCAGGAGTACCCGCCCGCGCTGCGCCACCTCGCGAGCTCGACCGCGGGCGACGCCGCGGAGCTGGCGGCGAAGTTGCGAGAGCTGCTCGAGCTCGCGCCCGCGGATCGCGTCGCCGTGCGGGAGGCCGCCCGTGCCGCCGCAGTCGCGCGGTGGAGCTGGGCGGGAGTCGCCCGCCGTTTGCTCGAACCCTTCGACTACATTCACGCGGATGGGTGACGAGCAACGTCTCGGCTACGAGGAGCTCCTGGCTGCGGCCAGGGACGGCTTCGACACGGGTACCGACTTCACGGTCGCCGTCGAGGAGGAGTTCGCGCTCCTCGACCCGTTGACGCTCGGGCTCGTCAACCGCTTCGAGGAGGTGCAGGCGGCGGCACAGGGCACGCCGCTCGAGCCGCATCTCGTCGGCGAGCTGATCGCGTCCGAGGTGGAGGTGAAGACCGGTCGCTGCGAGACCTTTGCGGACATCCCCGCAACGATGGCGGAGCGGCGCGCGCAGCTGCAGGCGCTCGTCGACCCGATGGGAATCGCGCTCGGCGCCACGGGCACGCACCCGTGGTCGCCGTGGCAGGAGCAGCGGATCATCGATACGCCCCACTACCGCCGCAACGACGAGCTGCTGCGGTACGTCGTCTGGCGGAACAACACCTTCGGCATGCACGTGCACATTGGGATCAGGGACGCCGACCGGGCGATCGCGGTCACGAACGGGCTGCGCAACCTGCTCCCGGAGCTGCTCGCACTGTCCGCTAGCTCGCCCTTCGTCGAGAACGTGAACACCGGCCTCCACACCGCGAGAACACAGATCTTCACGCGCTTCTTCCCCCGCTGCGGAGTTCCGGACGCGTTCGCGTCCTGGCAGCAGTACGAGGACTACGTCCGCTTCCTCTACGAGACCGGCTCGGTCACGGAGCACACCCAGCTCTGGTGGAGCGTGCGACCTCATCTCGGCTTCCCGACCGTCGAGATTCGGATCTGCGACGGGCAGCCCGACCTAGGCGGACGCGCAGGCGCTCGCCGCGCTCGCCTACGCGCTCGCGGTGCGGATCGCCCGGGCCCACGACGAGGGCGAGCCGCTCGCGGACCAACCGCATCGGCTGATCGAAGAGAACACCTGGCGCGCGATTCGGTACGGCCTCTCCGGCGAGCTGATCGACCTGGAGCGCGGCGACGTGATTCCGGCGCGGGCGCGGCTCGAGCGCCTGCTCGAGTGGGTCGCCCCCGTCGCGGACGCGGTCGGCGCCGCGCCGTACCTCGCGATCCCCGAGCAGAACGCCGCCGAGCGGCAGATCGCGCGCTTCAACGAGGGCGCGTCGCTCGAGCAGATCTACGCCGAGCAGGTCGGCGTGCCCGTCCCCGGCTGACGCGCCGCCGCTTGTGATACATAATCCGCCGCGCCGAGGCACCTCGGCGCGTACTTTGTGACGGGTTTGGACGGACGGAGGCTTGATGGATTTCTTCAATGACCACGCGGTCGCCTTTGCGCTTGTCTGCGCCGGCGTCGCCGTGGGTTTTGGGCTCTACTTCACGGCCTGGCTGCTGCGCCAGCCCGCCGGCACCGAGCGGATGCAGGAGATCGCCCGCGCCGTGCAGGAGGGCGCCGCGGCGTACCTCCGCCGGCAGTACCTGACGATCGCGGGCGTCGCCCTCGTGCCGTTCCTCGTGATCGGCTTCTACAACGAGCTCGGCTGGGGGACGGCGATCGGCTTCGCGATCGGCGCGATTCTCTCCGCCGCCGCGGGCTTCATCGGCATGAACGTCGCCGTTCGCTCGAACGTGCGCACGGCGGAGGCGGCGAAGAGCGGCCTGCGCCCGGCCTTCGAGGTGGCGTTCCGCGCCGGCTCGGTCGCCGGCCTGCTCGTCGTGGGCCTCGGCCTGCTCGGCGTGGCCGGCTACTACGGGATCCTCACCGGCATCTTCGACAACAGCCAGGAGTCGGCGATCGACGACCTGATCGGCCTCGCCTTCGGCGGCTCGCTGATCTCGGTCTTCGCGCGCCTCGGCGGCGGCATCTTCACGAAGGCCGCCGACGTCGGAGCCGACCTCGTCGGCAAGATCGAGGCGGGCATCCCGGAGGACGACCCGCGCAACCCGGCCGTGATCGCCGACAACGTCGGCGACAACGTCGGCGACTGCGCGGGCATGGCGGCCGACCTGTTCGAGACCTACGCGGTCACCGCGGTCGCGGTGATGCTGCTCGGGACGGCCTTCCCGCTCGGGAACCTGCCGCTCTTCCCGCTCGCGCTCGGCGGCATCTCGATCCTCGCCTCCGTGGTCGGGGTCTACTTCGCCAAGATCGGCAAGGACGGCTCGATCATCAACGCTCTCTACAAGAGCGTGATCGTCGCGACCGGGCTCTCGGCCCTCGGCTTCATCCCCGTCACGCTGGCGTTCGACGAGGGCCGCTTCAGCTTCTGGGAGCTCTACGGCTCGGCGCTGATCGGCCTCGCGATTACGTTCCTGCTCGTCGCGATCACCGAGTTCTACACGGGCTCTCGCTGGAACCCTGTCAAGTCGATCTCCAGGGCCTCGCAGACCGGCCACGCGACGAACATCATCGAGGGCCTCGCCGTCGGCATGCGCGCGACCACGTTCCCCGTGCTCGTGATCGCGGGTGGGATCGTCGCCGCCTACGAGATCGCCGGCCTCTACGGGATCGGCGTCGCCGTGATGGCGCAGCTCTCGATGTGCGGCCTGATCGTCGCGCTCGACGCGTTCGGGCCGGTGACCGACAACGCCGGCGGGATCGCCGAGATGGCGGGCCTCGACGAGTCCGTTCGCGCGATCACCGACCCGCTCGACGCCGTCGGCAACACCACGAAGGCCGTGACGAAGGGCTACGCGATCGGCTCCGCCGGCCTGGCCGCGCTCGTCCTCTTCGACGAGTACACGCGCGGCCTCGACGAGGAGGGCCTCAACACGACGTTCGCCCTCGGCGACCCGTACGTGATCGCGGGCCTCTTCATCGGCGGGATGATGCCGTTCCTGTTCGCGGCGCTCGCGATGACGGCCGTCGGCCGCGTCGGCGGCGAGGTCGTGGTCGAGGTGCGCCGCCAGTTCAAGGAGATGCCGGGGATCATGGAGGGAACGCAGCGGCCCGACTACAGCAAGGCGGTCGACCTCGTCGCGGCCTCCGCGATCAAGAAGATGATGCTGCCGGCGCTGATCCCGGTCGCGATCCCGATCGCGGTCGGGATCGCGAGCCCGGAGATGCTCGGCGGTCTCCTGATCGGGACGATCGTCACCGGTCTCTTCCTCGCGATCGCGATGACCTCGGGCGGCGGTGCCTGGGACAACGCGAAGAAGCTGATCGAGGACGGCCTCTATGGCGGCAAGGGCTCCGAGGCCCACGCCGCCTCGGTCACCGGCGACACGGTCGGCGACCCCTACAAGGACACGGCAGGCCCTGCGATCAACCCGATGATCAAGATCGCGAACATCGTCGCGATCCTGATCATCCCCCTGATCGTCTCGATCCACGGCTAGATGTCACGGAGCGCGGGGAGCCCGAGCGGGCTCCCCCGACGCTTTCGGTCTGCAAAGACCGCTTGTAATTCAGCGCTCGCGCGCCTAGGATTCCTCCCGGCTTGCCACGAGCCGTCCCGTCCGGGCGGCACACGTACACGGGGAGAGAAAAGACATGGCTCAGGCTTCTCGGCGCGGATTGCGCCTGTTCACAGCCTTTGCCGTCCTGGCTGCGCTCTTGGCGAGCGGAGCCGGGTCGGCCGTACCCGAAGACATGGTGGTGAACGCCGAGGGTGTCGTACTCGAGTCGCTCGACGTGACCGGTGGAGCGGTCATGCTCGAGCTCGAGGGCGAGCCTGCGGCGGTGACGTACGCGAAGGCGCGCGGCCGCGGTGCCTCGAAAGAGGACGCCGGCCGTGAGAGCAAGGCCAGCAAGCAGGCGGCCGAGCAGGCACAGGGCAACGTGCTCGGCAGCATCGACTCGAGCGGCATCGACGCGACGCCGCTCTATCAGGTCCAGACCGCGTACAACGGAATCGCGGTCCAGGCCGCTCCCGGCACGATCGACGAGCTCGCGGCTCTGCCCGGCGTGAAGGCGGTGCACGAGATCCCGCTCGTCGAGCTGGACAACCACTCGAGCGTGCCGCTGATCGGCTCGCTGCAGGCGTGGGGCTCCTTCGGCAACACGGGCACCGGCACGAGCATCGCCGTGATCGACACGGGTCTCGACTACGTGCATCGCGGCTTCGCCGGCACCGGCTCGGCCGCCGACTATGTCGTCGCCCGCAGCGCGGCCGCCAACCCGGCGGACCCGGATCTGAATCCGGCCGGCTTCTCGATTCCGGGGATCTACCCGTCGGCCAAGGTGGTCGGCGGCTTCGACTTCGCCGGCGACAACTACAACGCCAGCGGCACCGGTGCGGCGCTGATCCCGCAGCCGGACCCGAACCCGATGGACTGCAACGGTCACGGAACGCACGTCTCGGGCACCGCGGCCGGCACGGGAGTGAACGCGGACGGCACCACGTATGCCGGCCCGTACAACGGCTCGGTGAACACGGCGCCGATGGGCGTCGGCCCCGGCGTCGCCCCGCAGGCGGAGCTCTACGCGCTCCGCGTCTTCGGCTGCGCCGGCAGCACGAACCTGACGGCCGCCGCGATCAACTGGGCGACCGACCCGAACCGGGACGGCGACCCCTCCGACCACGTCGACGTGATCAACATGTCGCTCGGCTCGGCCTACGGCACGCCGGACGACCCGAGCGCCGCCGCGAGCAACAACGCGGTCGCCGCCGGAGTGATCGTCGTCACCTCGGCCGGCAACAGCGGCGACTCGTACTTCGTCAGCGGCAGCCCGGGCAGCGCAGTGCGCGCGATCGCCACGGCCTCGTCGCAGGACGCGGCGGAGCGGGCCGACGCGATCGTGATCGACCCGCCGTCGCCGATCGCGGGCACGTACATCGCGTCGAAGAACACGCTCTACGGCTGGGGGACGACGCCCGGCACGGTTGCGGAGCGGACCGGCAACCTCTACTACCCGGCCACGAATCAATTCGGTTGCTCGGCCTGGTCGGGCGCGGACGCGGCGAACATCTCCGGCCGGATCGTCCTCGTCGACTGGAAGATCGGGAACGACCCGTTCCCGTGCGGCTCGGGCGTGCGGGCGCAACAATGCCAGCAACGCGGGCGCGATCGGCATCGTCATGGCCGACTCGACCACGTTCCTCGACACGGCGATCGGCGGCAACGCGCTGATCCCGGGCATGTACACGAACGTGAACGTCGGGAACACGCTGAAGAGCCAGCTGACCCCAGGCGCCGTCTCGGGCCTGACGATCAAGCTCTCCAGCCTCGTCATCGGCGAGTCCAACGACAACGCCCGCATCGACTCGCTCTCGTCGTTCTCGTCGCGCGGCCCGCGCGCCCGCGACACGGGCCTCAAGCCCGACCTCACGGCCCCGGGTCACACGATCTGGTCCCCGGACCGGTTCACCGGCTTCCGCGGCCGGAGCCTGAACGGAACGTCGATGGCGTCGCCGCACGTCGCCGGCGTGATGGCGCTCCTGAAGCAGGAGCATCCGACCTGGTCGGTCGAGCAGCTGAAGGCGCTCGCGATGAACACCGCGGGCTCCGACGTGTTCAGCCAGTTCGGCCAGACCGGCGACAAGTACGGCGTCGGTCGCGTCGGCTCGGGCCGGGTGCAGGTGCACACGGCGCTCGGATCGAGCTCGATCGCCTACAACGCCGACGGATCGGGCGCCGTAAGCGTCTCGTTCGGCGCCGTCGAGGTGGCCGGCACGGCCACGCTGCAGCGGACGATCAAGGTCGAGAACCTCGGCGCGTCCGCTCAGACCTACACGCTCGGCTACGACGCGCGCACCTCGATCCCGGGAGTGACGTACTCCTTCCCGGGCGGGAGCTCGCTGTCGGTGCCGGCCGGTGGCTCGGCGACGTTCGTCGTCCAGCTGAACGCGGACGGCGCGGCGATGCAGAACACGCGGGATGCGACGGTCACGGCGACACAGACGGTTGCCGGCGGCCCGACCAACCCGCGCCAGTGGCTGAGCGAGGCCTCCGGCCTCGTGATCGTCACGCCGTCCTCCGGCTCGGCATTGCGCGTGCCGGTCTACGCGGCGGCGAGACCCGCGTCGACGACGAAGGCGGCCCCGCCGTTCCTGAACGTCGGGAAGGGGACGTCCGCCAAGATCAACGTCGCTGGTGAGGGCGTCAACACGGGCGCCGAGCCGCTCGGCTACCTCTCGAAGGTGAGCGCCTTCGAGCTCGGGATCGTCAGCGGTCAGGCGACGCTCGGCACGGGTGTCTCGCCCTTCGCACGCGGCGCGGACATCCAGTACGCCGGCGCGGCGACGAAGGGGACGTCTGTCTACTTCGGCCTCTCGACGTTCGCCGACTGGGCCGCTCCTGCGACGGACACCCAGTTCAACGTCCAGATCGACCGGGACGGCAACGGCACGGTCGACACGCAGGCGTTCACGACCCGGTTCGTGACGGGCCCGAACGCCGACCCGCTCGACGTGTTCGTGGTCGGCGTCGGCAACACGGCGGTCTCGTTCACGAACATCTTCAACTCGAACGTGAACACGGCCCCGTACAACTCGAACGTGCTCGTCGTGCCGGTGCCGATCGCCTCGCTCGGCTTGCCCGCGGGCCAGACGTCGTTCCGGTACCGGGTCGTCGGACAGAGCCGGTTCTGGGGCACGATCGACACGACAGACTGGGCGACCTACAACGTCGGCACACCCGGCCTGACCTTCTCCGACGGTCTCGCCGCGACGACGATGTACCCGGCGCTCGACGGCCAGAAGATCGACGTCGGCTACAACGCGGCGGCGTTCACGGCCAACGGCTCGCAGGGCGTCCTCCTGCTCCACCACTTCAACCAGAGTGGCAAGCGGGCGGAGGTGCTCTCGGTCAAGACGAAGTAAACGAGTACTCCAATGCCGTGCGACGGGGGAGCCGAGCGGCTCCCCCGTCGCGATCGGCACTTGAAAACACCGGTACACCTAGTAGGATCCGGCGGCTTGGGAAGGGCCGTCCTCCGGGCGGCCGCCTGTACACAGGGGAGAGAAACACATGCGAGTAGGTTTTCGGCGCGCACAGCGCGCTCTGGTCCTTGCAGCGGCTGCCTCGGCGCTCGCCGTTCCGGCAGCGCTCGCGGGCGATCGAATCGAGCAAGTGAGCGAGGTCGCCGCACCGGCTGCCTCGGGTGGGGGGCAGTCCACCGAGATCTACCTGGTCGAGCTCGAGGGCTCGGCGGACACATTCCGCAAGGAGGCGAAGGGCGTCGGTCTGAAGTTCACCGAGCGGTTCGAGTACAAGCGACTCTTCAAGGGAGTCGCCGTCCGAGTCGACGGCAACGACGTCGGCAAGCTCGCCGGCATCGGCAGCGTCGCGAACGTCTATCCGGCGCGGATCTACTCCCTCGCGCCGACGGCGACCGCGAGCCCCGACCTCGCCACGGCGATCAAGATGACAGGTGCCGACCTCGCGCAGGCGGCGGGGTACACGGGCGCCGGTGTGAAGGTCGCCGTGATGGACACCGGCATCGACGTCGACCATCAGGATCTCGGCGGCGACGGGAGCCAGGCGGCGCCGCAATCGTTCCCGAACTCTCGTGTGATCGCCGGCGTCGACCTGGTCGGCGACGATTACAACGCCGACCCGGAGAGCGCCAGCTACCAGCCGGTTCCGCATCCCGACGCCGTCCCGGACGACTGCAACGGTCACGGGACGCATGTCGCCGGCATCGTCGGCGCGAACGGCACGGGCCCGAACGGCGCCAAGGGGATCGCTCCGGGCGTGACGTTCGGCGCTTACCGCGTCTTCGGCTGCGCCGGCTCGGTCACTGACGACGTGATGATCGCTGCGATGGAGGCTGCGCTCGCCGACGGCATGCACGTGCTGAACATGTCGATCGGCGACGCGTTCAACAACTGGCCCGGCTCGCCGACGGCGGCCGCGTCCGACGCGCTCGTCGACGCAGGCATGGTCGTCGTGGCGTCGATCGGCAACAGCGGCGGCGACGGCATCTACTCGGCCGGAGCGCCCGGCGTGGGTGAGAAGGTGATCGGTGTCGCGTCGTACGACAACACGCACATCCAGCAGATCGTCTTCAAGGTCTCACCCGACAATCTCGGCATCCCCTTCGGCAATGCGGCCGCTGCGCCGCCCGCGCCGACTTCGGGGACGATGACGCTGGCGAAGACCGGCACGACGACGACGCTCGGCGACGGCTGCATCAACCCGCCGGCAGCGGGATCGATGCCGGGCAGAGCCGTGCTGATCCGCCGCGGCAGTCAGCCGGGGGGGACGTGCACGTTCCACGCGAAGGCACTCGCCGCCCAGACCGCGGGCGCGGCGGCCGTCGTGCTCTACAACAACGTCCCTGGGGCGTTCAGCCCGACGGTGGCGGGTTCGCCGGCGATCACGATCCCCGTCGTGGCGATCAACGCCGCGGACGGAGCGATTCTGGACGGCTCGGATCGCCGCCGGCCCGACGACGCTGACGTGGGGCACCGAGCGGGGCACGTTCCCGAACGCCACCGGTGGTCTGATCTCGTCGTTCAGCTCCTACGGCTCGACGGCGACGCTCGACCTGAAGCCGGACCTCGGCGCGCCGGGCGGGCTGATCCGCTCGACCTATCCGCTCGAGGCGGGCGGGTACGCGACGATCAGCGGCACGTCGATGGCATCGCCGCACGTCGCGGGCGCCGTGGCGCTCCTGCGCCAGGCCCAGCCGACGCTGGCCGCTGCGGGCTTCCGCGACGTGCTCCAGAACAGCGCTGATCCCGCCGTCTGGTCGGGCAACCCAGGGTTGGGCTTCCTCGACATCGTCCACCGGCAGGGCGCGGGCATGCTCGACATCGACGACGCGATCGCGTCGACGACGACGATCTCGCCCGGCAAGCTGTCCCTCGGCGAGGGCTCGGGCGGCACGGCGACGCTCCGGCTCACCAACAGCGGCAGCTCGCCGGTGACCTACGACCTCGCTGATGTCACCGCGATCTCGACCGGCGCCCAGACGTTCGCCCCACTCGTGAACGACTTCTGGCTCCCGGACACGACGGTGACCTTCAGCTCCCCGAGCGTGACCGTCCCGGCGGGTGGCAGCGCCACGGTCGGCGTGACGATCGCCGCCGATCCACTCGAGGACGGGATCCCGACGAACGGGCTCTACGGTGGCTACCTGGTCTTCGCGGACCGGGCGGACGAGGACTCCGTCTACCGGGTGCCGTACCTCGGCTTCAAGGGCGACTACCAGTCGATCGTCGCCATGCCGAACGCGCCGGTGATCGGAAAGCGGAACGCACCGTTCGAGAAGGGACCGCAGACGTACGTGGCGGCCGCCGCGACCGAGGTGTGGACGCTCGCGTCGCCGGACGAGGTGCCGAACGTGCTGATCCACATGGACCACCAGGCGCGGCGGCTCGAGCTGCAGGTCGTGGACGCGGCATCCGGCAAGCCGCTGCACCCGGTGTTCTCGAACTACCTGGAGCGTGACTGGGTCGCCAGGAACGCCACGCGGCCGCCGGCCGGCGGGCCGTTCGCTGCCGACGAGAACGTCTTCGCGTTCCCGTGGGACGGGACCCGGATGCACGACAACGGCAACGGCACCGCGAACCATCGGAAGCTCGTGCCGGATGGCCAGTACAAGATCGTCGCGCGGGCGCTCAAGGCGCTCGGTGACGCCGGCAACCCGGCGGACTGGGAGACCTGGACGTCTCCGACGATCACGATCGACCGGCCCTAGCGGGCTCGACCAAACTGCTGCAGCGGAGGCCGGCGAAAGCCGGCCTCCGCTGTCTGTCGGAACTCTCTTGCGACCTCGAGCGTTCCCGTCTACGATCCGTCCCGCTTGGGGAAGGGGCCGCCTCCGGCGGCTCTTCAACTGAACAGGGGAGAGACACATATGCGATTGCGATCGTTGAGCGTGCTAGGCGCGCTCGCGGTTCTCGGGGCGCTGCTGTTCTCGGTATCCGCGTCGGGTGCTGACGACAGTGCCGCCAAGACGTACCTCGTGCAGATGCTCGATGCGCCGGCTGTCGCCTACGAGGGCGGCACAGCGGGCATCCCGGCGACCAAGCCGGCCAAGGGCAAGAAGATCGACCGCAAGTCTGACGCGGTCCAGCAGTACGTCGGCCACCTGAACGCCACGCACGACCAGGCGCTCGCACAGGTGGGCGGCGCCGAGAAGCTCTACGACTACAACGTCGCCTACAACGGCTTCGCCGCGAGCCTCACAGAGGCTCAGGCAACGGCGCTTGCGAAGGTGCCGGGCGTGGTCGCCGTCGAGGAAGACGTCATCTACGAGGCGGACACGTCGACGACGCCGGACTACCTCGGCCTCGCCGCGAAGAAGGGCCTCTGGGACCAGCTCGGCGGCCCGGACGCGAAGGCGAACGGAAAGAAGGACGGCGCGGGTGAGAACATCATCATCGGCGTCATCGACTCGGGCATCACGCCCGAGAGCCTCAGCTTCACCGACCAGAAACTGAAGCCGACGAAGCTCGGCAAGGTCGTGTACGAGCAGGTTCCGATCGGCGCACCGCCGGAGGGTTGGGCCGGTATCTGCCAGACCGGCGAAGAGTGGACGGCCGCCAACTGCAACAACAAGCTCATCGGCGCCCGCCACTTCAACGCCGGGATGGGCGGCGACGCCGGCATCGCGGCGAACCGCCCGTGGGAGTTCACGTCGCCCCGCGACTACAACGGTCATGGGACTCACACGACCTCCACTGCCGGCGGCAACTTCGGCGTGCCCGCCACGGGCGCGGCCGCGGTGTTCGGCAAGGTGAGCGGCATGGCGCCTCGCGCGCGCGTCGCGATGTACAAGGCGCTCTGGTCGACGCAGGACTCGTCGACCGCGAGTGGCTCCGGCGTCGACCTGGTTGCCGCGATCGACCGGGCGGTCCTGGACGGCGTCGACGTGATCAACTACTCGATCAGCGGCTCGCTGAACAATTTCCTGGACGGTGCCGAGATCGCCTTCCTCAACGCCGCCGACGCGGGCGTCTTCGTCTCCGCCTCGGCCGGCAACAGCGGGCCTGGCGCGTCGACCGTGGCGCACCCGAGCCCGTGGATCACGACGGTGGCTGCGGAGACGCACGACCGCGTGGGCGCCGGCTCGGCCGTGATCGACGGCGCGACACTTCCAGGAGCCTCGGCGGGCACAGGCTCGGCGACGGGCCAGCTCGTGACGTTCGGGGCCCCCGCTTCGCCTCAGCGCCTGTGCATCCTCAACTCGCTGGTGCCGGCCGCGGTGGCCGGCAAGATCGTCTTCTGCGAGCGGGGCGTCAACGCCCGCGTCGAGAAGAGCTTCGAGGTGCAGCGTGCGGGCGGGATCGGGATGATCCTGGTCAACCCGCCGGCGGGTGGTTCGCTGAACGCCGACCTGCACTTCGTGCCGTCGGTTCACCTTCAGGGTGACCAGTACGCGACGGTCGAGGCCGCTGCCCTCGCCGGGCGCACGGCGAGCGTCTCCGGCCAGATCATCCATCCGGCGCCGGCGCCGTTCATGGCGGCGTTCTCGTCGCGCGGCCCGCTGATCGCCGGGGCCGGCGACCTCCTCAAGCCGGACATCGGCGCTCCGGGCGTCGACGTCCTGGCCGCAGTTGCCCCGCCGGGGCAGCGCGGTCGCGAGTTCGACCTCTTCAGCGGCACGTCGATGTCCGCCCCGCACATCGCGGGCATCGCGGCGCTCATGAAGCAGCTCCATCCCGACTGGTCGCCGATGGCGATCAAGTCGGCGCTGATGACGACGGCCGTCGACGGCATCGAGCCGTTCACGGACACTCCGGCCGCGGACGCGTCCGCCCTGCGGGCCTTCGCCCAGGGCGCCGGGCACGTCCAGCCGAACGGCGCTGCCGATCCGGGGCTCGTCTTCGACAGCGACTTCCGCGACTGGTTCGCGTTCCTCTGCGGCGCCACGACCGGAGTCAATCCGGCCCTCTGCGCCCAGCTGAGCGCCGCCGGGTTCTCGTTCGACCGTAGCGACATGAACGTCCCCTCGATCGCGATCGGCGATCTCGCGGGCGTGCAGACAGTGAAGCGGCGGGTGACGAACGTCGACGACAAGCCGGCGACGTACACCGCGTCGACGTCGATCAACGGCGTCAACGTGGCGGTCTCGCCGTCGTCGTTCTCGATCAACCCGGGCGAGACGAAGACGATCGAGGTCTCGTTCACCGTGACGACGGCTCAGCTCAACCGCTACACGGCGGGCACGATGACGCTGGCGAGCAAGGACAACAGCGTCCGCATCCCGCTCGTCGTCCGGCCCGTCGCCTTCGGGACACAGGCCGAGGCGAGCTCGAACGGCTCGCCGGTGAGCTGGCAGGTGCGGGTTGGCTACAACGGCCCGCTCAGCGCATCGGTGGGCGGTCTCGTTCCGGCGACGGCGACCGCCTACACGGTCGCGCAGGATCCGGATCAGACCTTCGTTCGGACCGATCCGACCGGAACGTTCTCGTTCCCGGTCAACGTCCCGGCCGGCGCGGTCTTCCGCACCGGGATCTACGAGGACGCGATCACGCCGACCGGCACCGACCTCGACATGTTCGTGTACGAGGGCGCGACCCTCAGAGGTCAGAGCGCTGACGGCGACTCGAACGAGGAGGTGACGCTCGCGCCGAGCACCGCGGCGCGCGCGCTCACCGTGTACGTGCACGGCTTCGCCACGAACGGCCCATCGGCCACGGGCACGTTGTTCTCGTGGGTGGTCGGGACCACGTCTGCCGGCAACACGACGCTCTCCGGGATCGTCAGCCCGGCGACGATCGGGACGCAGACCCACACCGCGACGTTCAACGGTCTCGCGGCGAACACGCGGTACCTCGGACGAGTGGAGTACACCGACGGGACGAACGCCCTCGGGCGCACGCTCCTGTCGATCCGCACGCCGTAGGAACGAACGACAGAGGGTGATCGAGGGGCCGGCGGAGACGCCGGCCCCTCGTCGTTTCGTGGTTCTAGACTGCGCCGGTGCCCAGCCGCCGTCGCCGGCAGGTCGAGCTCGAGCGGGTGCTCGGCACCCCCGCGCTCTTCGCCACGGCGTACGGCAACGTCGGCTCCTCGATCTACTACGCGCTCGGGCTCACCGCCGTCTTCGCGCTCGGGCTGACGCCGCTCGTCTTCGTCGTCGCGGGCGTCATCTTCGCCGCCACGGCCGCCACGTACGCCGAAGGAACGGTCCGCTTCCCCGAGGCCGGCGGCTCCTCGAGCTTCGCCCGGCACGCCTTCAACGAGCTCGTCTCCTTCGGCGCCGCCTGGGCGCAGATGCTCGTCTACGTCGTCACCGTCGCCGCCTCGGCGTTCTTCGTCCCGCACTACCTCTCGATCTTCTGGGAGCCGCTCCGCGAGAACCCGTGGGACATCGTCGGCGGCATCGTCGTGATCGTCGTCCTCGTCGTGCTCAACATCGTCGGCGTGCAGGAGGCGGCACGGCTCTCGATCACGCTGGCCGTGATCGACTTCGCGACGCAGGTGCTGCTCGTCGCGCTCGGGCTGGTGCTGGTCTTCAGCCCCGAGGTCCTCGTCGACAACGTCCACTGGGGCGTCGCGCCGACCTGGGCGAACCTCGCGATCGCCGTCCCGGTGGCGATGCTCGCGTACACCGGCGTCGAGACCGTCTCGAACCTCGCCGAGGAGGTGCGCGACCCGATGCGGATGGTGCCGGCCGCGTACAAGCTCGTCGCCTACGCCGTCTTCGCGATCTACTTCACGCTGCCGCTCGTCGCGCTGTCCGCACTGCCGGTGCAGCTGATCGACGGCGAGCTGACGACGCTGCTCGCGCTTGCCGCCCGAGGAAGGCGGCTACGCGAACGACCCGATCCTCGGCGTCGTCCAGAACCTCGGCGTCGAGGGAGCGCTGCTCGAGGCGCTCGAGCTCTACGTCGGCGTGCTCGCGGCGACGATCCTCTTCATCGCGACGAACGCGGGCGTGATCGGGGCCTCGCGGATCACGTATGCGATGGCGACGTACCGCCAGATTCCGGAGGTCTTCCGCCGCCTGCATCCCCGCTTCAAGACGCCGTGGCTGTCGATCGTCCTCTTCGCCGGCATCGCGCCGATCGCTGTCATCCTGCCGGGCGACGTCGAGTTCGTCGGCACGCTCTATTCCTTCGGCGCGACGCTCTCCTTCACGATCGCGCACGCCGCGATCGTGCGGATGAGGATGCGACCCGGTCCGGAGGAGGTGCCGTACCGGGGAAAGCCCAACCTGCGGGTCGGGGCCGTCGAGTGGCCGCTGTTCGCGGTCTTCGGCGGCATCGCGACCGGCATCTCCTTCCTCGTGATCCTCGTCCAGAACCCGGCGACGCGCTGGGTCGGGCTGGGCTGGCTCGCCGTCGGTCTCGTTCTCTACGCCTTCTACCGGCTGCGCGTGGTCGGCGAGCCGCTCGCTGCGACGGTGAAGGCCCCGCCGGCCTACGGCCCGGCGCTCGCGCTCGAATACCGCCGCTTGCTCGTGCCCGTGCTGTCCGGACAGGCTTCGGACGACGCGCTCGACGTCGCCGCCAGCCTCTCGGCCGAGCGCGGCGCGCGGATCACGGCGGTGTCGGTGCTGGAGATTCCACTCGACCAGCCGCTCGGAGCCGAGCAGACGGCCGAGGAGGACCTCGCGAACCGCGAGCTGGACGAGGCGCGGGCGATCGGCGAGTCCTACGGCGTCTCCGTGATCCCGCGGCTCGTTCGCGGTCGCAGCGCGGGGGCGGAGATCGTGCGGGAAGCCGAGCGGCGCGCGGCCGAGATCATCGTCATCGGCGCGCCGCGCAAGGACCTGAGCCAGAGCAGGCGGGCGGTCTTCGGCCGCACGGTCGACTACGTGCTCAAGAACGCGCCCTGTCGTGTGCTCGTGACCGCGACGAGGGGGACGGCGGCGTGAGCTTCTACCGCGGCGCCATTGTCGTCCTGGCACTCTGCTTCGTCGGGATCGGGATCGCCCTCCTCGCAGTAACGGCCGCGGAGGGTGGGGGCGTGCTCGGCTTCGTGCTCGGGGCGCTCTTCGTCGCGCTCGGAGTCGGCAGGCTGACGCTGCTGCGAAAGGCGGGTCGTTAGTTGGCCCGCAAGCTCCGCGGCTTCCAGCGGGTGCTCGACGCGCCCGCGCTCTTCTCCGTCGCCTACGGCGAGATCGCGTCCTCGCTCTACTTCGCGCTCGGGATCGTCGCCGCGTATGCGCTGGGGCTGACGCCGCTCGTGCTGCTCGGCGCCGGCGTCTTCTTCCTCATCGTCGCGCTCTCGTACGCGGAGGGAACGGCCGCGATCCCGGAGACGGGTGGTGCGGCGACCTTCGTCCGCCGTGCGTTCAACGACCTGCTCGGTTTCGTCACCGGCTGGGCCCTCTTCCTGGACTACCTGATCGTGATCGCGCTCTCGGCGCTCTTCCTGCCGCACTACCTCGGCACCGCGCTCGGCACGGACGCGCTGAGCGAGTCGCCCTGGGACGCGGTGGTCGCGGTTTCCGTAATCGCTGGGATCGCAGCGATCCGGCTCGTGCGCAGGCCGGAGCTGCGCGCCGGCGGGATCGCGGTCGCCGCGACTCGATCTGGCGACGCAGCTCCTGCTCGTAATCCTCGGGCTCGCGCTGCTCTTCTCACCCGACGTGCTCACCGAGGGGATCTCCGTCGGGACCTCGCCGACCTGGGACGACCTCGCCTTCGCGCTGCCGCTGGCGCTGCTCGCCTTCACCGGACTCGAGACGGTCGCGAACCTGGCCGAGGAGACCCGAGAGCCTGGGCGGACGCTGCCGCGCAGCCTGTTCTCGGCGCTCGGTCTCGTCGTCGTCCTGACCGTGCTGATCGCCGTCGTCGGGCTCTCCGCCTTTCCGGTGGAGAACGGGCAGACAGCGCTCGGCGAGGAGTGGCTGAAGGCGCCGCTCGCCGGCATCGTCGACGCGCTCCAGGCCGATCTTCCCGGCTGGCTCGGCGAGCTCCTCCGCGTGTACGTCGGTCTCACCGGCGCGCTGGTCCTCCTCGCCGCCGCCACGACGTCGACCTCGGGCTTCACCCGTCTCGCGCACTCGCTCGGCGGGCACCGGCAGCTGCCGCGGAGCTTCGGGCGCCTGAGCAGGCGCACGCTCGTCTCCCCGCACGCGATCGTGGCCGCCGGGGGCATCTCGATCGCGCTCGTGATCGTCACGACGCTGGTCGCCGACGACGTCGTCTTCCTCGCGAGCCTCTATTCCTTCGGCATCCTGCTCGCGTTCGCGGCCGCCCAGCTCGCCGTGCTGCGGCTGCGCCTGACCGAGCCCGACCTCGCTCGCCCGTTCCGGGCGCCGATCGCAGCCCCGATCCTGGGCGTCCCGCTCGCGGTCTTCGTCTGGATCCTCGCCCTCGTCACGCATCCGGGCGCCCGCTACGCCGGCCCAGCATGGATCGCGATCGGGCTCGTCATCTACGTCCTCGTGAGGCGTCGCGAGCACGTCGGGATGCTGCAGGAGACACGGCCGGTCGAGGAGCTTCCGCCCGGGGTGGACTATCGGCGCGTGCTCGTGCCGATGAAGCTCGGCCCGATCGGCGAGGAGATGGTCGCCACGGCGGTCGCGCTGGCGAAGGAGCGCGGCGCGGGCGTCGACGCGGTCTTCGTGATCCTCGTCCCGCTCGAGCACGCGATCGACGCGGCACTGCCCGAGCTCGAGGAGCACGCGGCCGCATCGCTGGCCGAGGCGGCGCTGCTGGGAGAGGAGAACGGCGTGCGCGTCGAGACGACGTCCGTGCGGGCGCGGTCGATCGGCAGGGCGATCGTCGAGCAAGCTGCGGAGCGGGACGCGGACCTGATCGTGCTCGGCTCTTCGCCGCGCTGGCGCCGGCAGTCCATGTTCTTCTCGCCCACCGTCGACTACGTGCTCCGGAACGCTCCCTGCGAGGTGCTCGTCGTGGCCTTTCCCCAGGGGGTCCTGGAGGACGTAGTCTGAGACTGTGAAGCTCGTGGTGATCGGCTGCGGCAGGGTGGGCTCCGCGGTCGCGCGCGACCTGGCCGAGGACGGTTGGGACGTCACCGCGGTGGACGAGAAGGAGGAGGCGCTCGCGCGGCTCGGCGCGCGCTGGTCCGGCGGCTTCGTCCTCGGACACGGAATGGACGCGCAGATCCTCAACAAGGCCGGCGTCCCGGATGCGGACGCGGTCGTCGTCGCCACAAACGGGGACAACACGAACCTCGTCATCGGCCAGGTGGTCGAGAAGCGCTGGGCCGTGCCGACAGTCGTCGTCCGCGTGCTCGATCCCGCCCGCGCCGACTTCTACGCCGCCCGCGGGCTTCGCACAGTTTGCCCGACCCAGACCGCGATCTCGGCGCTCGCGGCCGCCGTGCGCAAAGCCGCCCCGGTCCTGGAGACGAGCTGATGTACGCGATCGTCGCCGGCGGGGGGAAGGTGGGCTCGAACGTCGCGCGCTCGCTCCTCGGCATGGGCCACGAGGTGACGATGATCGAGCAGAGGCCCGACCGCTTCGAGCAGCTGCAGGACGAGTTCGAGCACCAGGTGCTGCTCGGGGACGCGACGGAGCTGCACGTGCTCGAGAAAGCGGGCATCGCCCGTCCGCCGGAGCTCGTGCTCGCCGTCACGGGCGACGACGAGGACAACCTGATCATCTGCCAGCTGGCGAGTGAGGGCTACCGGGTGCCGAAGGTGATCGCGCGCGTGAACGACCCGCGCAACCAGGAGCACTTCGACCTGCTGGGAATCACGCAGACGGTCTGCGCGACCTCGAACGTGCTCGGCCTCGTCGAGCACGAGGTGCCGGCGCACGGGATCGCGCACCTGCTCGAGCTGCGCAAGGAGAACCTCGAGATCGTCGAGCTGCAGATCGATCCCGACTCGCCCGCCGCCGGCAAGCGCATCGCCGGGCTGCGGCTGCCTGACGGGGCGCGGCTGATCTCGGTGATGCGGAAAGGACGCTCCGAGCTCGCCGAGGGTGGGACCGTCTTGCGGCCCGGTGACCAGGTGCTCGCCGTCCTCGAGCCCGGCAAGGAGGACGAGCTCCGCCGGGTGCTCTTCAAGCGTTGAGCTCCTAGCGCGCTAGGTGCTCCGCCAGTAATGGCGTGACAGCAACACCACGATCGGGAGCACCTCGAGCCGGCCGAGCCACATCAGGACGACCATCACGAGCGTCGAGACGTCGCTGAAGGGCTCGAACGAGCCGAGCGGACCGCCGAGCCCGAAGGCGGGGCCGACGTTCCCGAGCATGCTCGCCGAGATCGAGATCGCGTCGAGGACCGAGACCTCGAGGCCAGTGCGCGCCGCGTCGATCGCGATGGCTCCGGCGCCCAGGATGAAGATCCCGATGTAGATGAGGATGAAGGACGAGACGGCACGCAGCGTCCGCTCGTCGACGACGCGGCGGTTCAGCCGGATCGGCAGCACGACCTCGGGGTGGAGCGTCTGGTCGATCTCGCGGCGGAGGATCTTCCCCAGCAGCAGGTGGCGCACGACCTTGACCGAGCCGGTCGTCGAGCCCGCGGAGCCGCCGACGAACATCAGGCCGACGATCGTCATCAGCGCCAGCGTGGGCCAGGTGTTGTAGTCGGCGACCGAGAACCCGGTCGTCGTCATCGTCGAGACGGCGGTGAAGATCGACTTGCGGACCGCGTCCTCGCCCGCGAGGACGCCCTCGGTCACGATCTCCGCCGTGAGCACGATGCAGCCGAGCGCGAGCAGAGTGAAGTAGAGCCGTAGCTCGTGGTCCCGGCTCGCCGCACGAGCCTGTCGCCGCACGATCGCGCGGTACATGAGCGCGAAGTTGATCCCGCCGAGGATCATGAAGACCACCACAACCCACTGCGTGAGGGGGCTGAAGACCTCGAGCGAGCGGTTCTTCGTCGAAAAGCCTGCGGTCGGGATCGTCGTCAGGGAGTGCGCGAACGCCTGGAACGGCGTCATCTCCTCGTCGGCTCCGCTGATCCCGATCGCCAGCAGGATCCCGAAGAGCGTGGCGGTGAGCCCGACGTAGAGCACCCACACGCGCTGCGCCGTTTCGCGGATGCGCGTGCTCAGCGTCTCGATCTCCGGGCCCGGCATCTCATGCTCGAGCAGCTGGCGGCCGCCGACGCGGAGGCGGGGCAGCACCGCCAGCGCCAGCACGATGATCCCGATACCCCCGAACCACTGCATCAGCTGGCGCCAGATCGCGAGGCTGCGCGGAAGCGCCTCGACGTCGGTGACGAGGCTGCCTCCGGTCGTGCTGAAGCCCGACATGCCCTCGAAGTAGGCATCAACGGGCCGGTCGAGCTGGGGATCGCCCGACACGAGGAACGGCAGTGCGCCGAGCACGGCCGCAACGAGCCACGTGAGCGAGACGACCAGAAAGCCCTCGCGGATTCCGAGCCGGTGCTCGCCGCGTGTCAAGCGGGCGGTAGCGAGACCCGCTCCGCCGACGATCGCACCGGCGACGAGGAACGGCCACGGCGATTCCGAGTAGCCGAGCGCGAAGGCGGTCGGAACGAGGATCGAGAGGCTGAGGTAGGCGATCAGAACGCCGACGACGTGGAGCGCTCCGCGTACGTCGACCGCGAGGAGGGGCGGCCTGCGAATCAGCGCGCCGCCGCGCTCGATCGTGGTCACAGAGCCTTTTCGACCTGGGGGACCCGGCTCGACTCGGTGAAGATGATCGCCCGGTCACCGGGTCGCAGCACCTCGTCACCGCGCGGGAAGACCGCCTCGCCGTTGCGCACGATCGCTCCGATGAGCGCGCCACGGATCGGCATCTCCTTGAACCGCAGGCCGATGTACTCGCTGTCGGCCCGCGTGGTGATATCGAGCACCTCGAAGCGGTCGCCTTCGAGCATCGCCACCTGCTGCGTGCGCGGGTCGTGGGCGAAGCGGACGATCTCCTCGGCGGTGACCTGCCGCGGGTTGACGGTGACGTCGATCCCGGCCTGCTCGAACACCTCGACCGAGGTGCTCTCGTGGACGACCGCGATCGTGAAGCGGGCGCCGTGCACCTTGGCGAGGGTGGCCGCGAAATGGTTCTTCATGTCGTCGCGCATGGCGAAGACCGAGACCTGGGCGTCGGCGATCCGCTCGCGGTCGAGAAAGTCGGGGTCGAAGCCGGTCGAGTGGTAGACGCGGGCCCCGTGCAGCTCGTCCGCGACGATCCGCGCCCGCTCGAGCGACGCCTCGATCAGGCGAACGCCGATGCCCTTGCTCGAGCAAGAGCCGCGCGATCGCCGTCCCTGCGCGTCCCGCGCCGTAGATGACGACGTCGTGCACCTTGCCCGTGCCGGGGGCGATGACCTCGCCCCACGCCTGCGCCGACTGGGGCGAGCCGATCACGACGATCCGGTCGCCGGGCCGGATCACGTCGTCGCCGCCCGGAAGGCGCATCTCCTCGCCGCGGATGATCGCGGCGACGCGCGAGTCGGCGGGAAGCTTCGCGTCGCGCATCGGCACGCCGACGACACTCGTGTTCGCGCGCTCGTCGACGTCGAACTCGACGAGCTGCACCTGACCTTCGGCGAACAGGTCGGTCTGGCGCGCCGACGGGACGCCGATCGTGCGCGAGATCGCGTAGGCGGTCTCGACCTCCGAGGAGACGATGAAGTCGACGTCGAGTTGCCCCTCCCGCCACACCTCGAGGTACTCCGGGTTCGAGGTCCGGACGATCGTCGTCGTCCGCCCGGAGCATGCCTTCGAGATCATCGCGGCGACGATGTTGGACTCGTCTCGCGAGGTGCAGGCGATCAAGAGGTCGGCGTTGGCGATCCCCGCACCCGAGAGGACGCTCCGGCTCGCCCCGTTTCCCTGGACCGTTGCCACGTCGTACCTCGTCGAGAGCGCCGTCAGCCGCGATTCGTCCAGGTCGAACACCGTCAGCTCGTGCTCCTCGTGCAGCGCCTGGACGATCGTCGCTCCGACCTGGCCCGCGCCGATCACGAAGATGTTCACGTTGCGGAGGTTACTTCGCTCGCCACCCGGCGACCCGATTGCGGTCGGGTATCGTGACCCGCGATGCGGCCCCTGCTCCTCCTTGCGTCGATCGGCGCGCTCGTGACCGCGTGCGCGGCCGGCGCGGCGCCCGACGAGTCGGAGCGCGCGGGCGCAGCGCAGTTCCGGCCACGTGCCGTCCTCAGCGGCCTCGAGGAGCCCGTCTACGTCACCGCCCCGCGCAGCCAGAGGAACCGGCTCTACGTCGTCGAGCAGCGCGGCGTGATCCGCGTCGCCGACGGTGGCAGGCTGCGCGCCGCTCCCTTCCTCGACATCAGCTCGCAGGTCCTCGCCGGCGGCGAGCAGGGGCTCTTTTCGGTCGCCTTCCACCCGCAGTACCCGCGGAACCCGCGTTTTTACATCCAGTACACGGACCGCGGCGCCGACACCCGGGTCGTCGAGTATCGCTCGAACGGCACGCGAGCGCTGCCCGGTTCGGCGCGACGACTCTTCTTCAGCGACGACCCGTACGGCAACCACAACGGCGGCCAGCTCGCGTTCGGGCCGGACGGCCGCCTCTACTTCACGATCGGCGACGGAGGCGCGGGAGGCGACCCGGAGAACCGATCCCAGAACATGCGCTCCCTGTTCGGGAAGCTGCTCTCGATCAACGTCGCCACGAAGGGGCTCAGGATCGAGGCGCTCGGCCTGCGCAACGCGTGGCGATTCACCTTCGACCGTGCCAACAGCGACCTCTACATCGGCGACGTCGGCCAGGGCGAGCTCGAGGAGATCAACTATCTGCCGAGGAGGAGCCCCGGCCTCGAGAACTACGGCTGGGACGTCTACGAGGGCAGCGAGCAGTACGAGAGCAAGGATCCGGGACCGGGGAAGCTCGTCTTCCCGGTCGCCGAGTACAGCCACGACAACGGGTGCTCGGTCACCGGCGGCTACGTCTACCGCGGCTCGAACGCCGCGCTGCGCGGCAGGTACATCTACGGGGACTACTGCAGCGGGATCGTCTGGAGCCTCACGATCCAGGACGGCAAGGCCCGTGGGCTGCGGCGGGAGCCGTTCCGGGTCGACGGCCTCACCTCGTTCGGCGAGGACGCGGCCGGAGAGCTCTATGCCGTCTCGCACGGCGGCACGATCTACCGCCTGACTCCGTGACGCACTTCGTCTGCGTCACGTGCGCCGCCCAGTTCGCGGCGAGCGAGTCGCCGCCGGAGCGCTGCCCGATCTGCGAGGACGAGCGCCAGTACGTCGGGCTGGGCGGCCAGCGCTGGACGACGCTCGAGGAGCTCCGTGCCGAGCGCCGCTGCGAGGTGCGCGACGACGGCGGCTACCTGGGCGTGGGAGTCGAGCCTGCCTTCGCGATCGGCCAGCGACTGCTGCTCGCCGAGACGGATGAGGGGAACGTGCTCTGGGACATGATCCCGCTCGTCGACGACGCCGCCGTCGAGGCGGTGCGCGCTCGCGGCGAGGTGCGTGCGATCGCGATCTCGCACCCGCACTACTACTCCGGGATGGTCGAGTGGAGCCGTGCCCTCGGCCGCAGTCAAGGCAACACAGTGCCGATCCTCCTCCACGAGGCCGACCGGGAGTGGATCATGCGTCCCGACGACGCGATCGAGCTCTGGTCCGGTGACGCCCGCGAGCTCTTCGGCGGACTGACCCTGCTTCGGCTCGGCGGCCACTTCGCCGGTGGGACGGTGCTGCACGACGCCCCGAAGCGCACGCTCCTCTCCGGGGACATCGTCCAGGTGATCCCCGACCGCGGCTTCGTCAGCTTCATGTGGAGCTACCCCAACCTCATCCCGCTCCCCGCCGCCGAGGTCGAGCGGGTCGCGGCGGCGCTCGAGCCGTGGCCGTTCGACCGGATCCTCGGCGCCTGGTGGGACAGGCTCGTGCCCGCCGACGCCGACGAGGTGGTCCGCCGCTCGGCAGCCCGGTACGTCCGCGCGCTCGAGCGCGTGGCCAAGTAACAGACTGTTACTTGGCCGGCCGTCGACCGTGCCGCCGAGCCGACCGTCGCTAGCAACAGACTGTTACTTGGCGCGGCGGACGCGGGGGCTCTGGCCGAGCGCGGCGTAGGCGAGCGCGTTCAGCGACTCGTTCAGGCCTCTGAGCTCGCGCGCCATGAGCTGGAAGCCCTCGCCGAGCTCTGCCTGGCGGTTCAGCCGTGCTAGCTCGTCGGCGATCCGGTCGAGCCGCTCCAGCACCGCGTCGAACTGGCGGTCGGGCATCTCTCTTGCATCCACGGCATGAATCTACCGAGAGCAGAGCTCGGCGCGGCTGCGGATGACCGTTGCATCGGCCGGCGGCGGGCCGACCTCGAGGCGCTCGATCCGTCGTGTCGCTCCGAGTTGTGCCAGCGCGACGTGCGCCAGCTCCGCGGGAGCGTCGGTGAAGACGACGATGCGCGTCCCCTCGGCTTGCAGACGACGTAGTGCCGCGCTCACGTCGGCGGCGGGGCGGAGGTAGACGGGAGCCCGGTCCTCGGCGAAGCGCTCGAGGAGCGTGCGCCAGTTGCCGGCGCCGCGAGCGTCGAGCTCGGCGGCGGCGGCGGCTCGGTCATCGGGGAGCCCTTCGACGTCGAGCACGCGCGCGGCGTCGGCGAGCCAGTCGCGCCAGAGCGGGCGCGTGTCCCCGAGGACGTCGAGCTCGACCGCGACCGTCATCGGCCGTACCGGCGCCAGAGCAGGATCCCGATCGCCACGCCGACCGTATCGATCAGGACGTCGAGCGGCGAGCCGACCCTGCCTTCGACGAAGTGCTGGTGCAGCTCGTCCGAGGCTGCGTAGGCGACCCCGAGCGCGAGCGCCGGCAGCTCCTCGCGCAGCGCCCGCATGAGGAGTGCGCCGAGCAGCGCGAACTCGCCGGCGTGCGCGAGCTTCCGCAGGGCGAGATCCCACCCGCCAAGACCTGTGCCGAGGTCGGGCACCGAGGAGAACGCGAAGATGACCGCGGCCCAGAGGACGACCGGCGCCCACAGGCGCAGCGCGACGGAAGCTGGCACCCCGCGATGATAGGGTGCGCCTCCATCCACGAAGCACGGTGAGGGAACCCGGTGCGAGTCCGGGACGGTCCCGCCGCTGTGAGGGGAGACGCCCGACGCGGAAACGCCACTGGCCGTGAGGCTGGGAAGGCCGCGAAGGGGGAGCCCCGAGTCAGAAGACCTGCCGCGCTTCCCGCTTCGAACCCCTCGCGGAAGGAGGATTCGTGCTTCGCAGGCTCATTGCTCTCTCGGCGCTCGTCGTCGTCCTCACTCCGGCCGGCGCACTCGCGGCGAACGTCCAGATCCGGGTCGAAGGCAAGACGACGACGATCTACGGCCCCGCCCAACCCCGGCTGGCGGCCGACAACGCCCTCCAGGCGCTCGACTTCGCCAGCGTCGCGGGTGAGTTCCACTACTCGGTTGCAACGGCGTCGTTCGGCACGTACGTCAACCAGATCGGCAAGTACGCGGCGGCCGGCACGGCCGGCTGGGTATTCAAGGTGAACGGCGTGTCGCCGCCTGTGGGCGCCGACCAGGTGACGCTGAAGGACGGCGACGTCGTGCTCTGGTACTACGCGACGTTCGGGCCGGCCGGAGGGCCGCCGACGCTCGAGCTGCAGCGTCTGCCCGGCAACTGCTACGTCGTCCAGGCGGTCGACGACGCCGGCAAGCGCACCCGTGCCGCGAACGCGACGATCGTCGCCGACGGCAAACGGACCAGCGCGCGAACCGGTCGTGCCTGCATCGGCCGGCACATCGGGCTCGTGCGAGCGGTCGCGACCGGCGCCGTTCGCTCGAACGCGGTGCGGTGAGCCGCCGCGCGCTCGCCCTTTGCGCGCTTGTCGTCCTCGTCCTCCTCGCCGGCTGCGGTGGCTCGGCGGGCGGGGAGGAGGGGACGGCACAGCTCTGGGTGACGCGCGACCGTGGCGCGGAGCTCCTGGTGGAGGCCGAGGTCGACGCGGGTCAGACGCTGATGCGGGCGCTCGCGAGCGAGGCCGACCTCGAGACGCGCTACGGCGGCCGCTACGTCCAGTCCGTCAACGGCCTCTCCGGCAGCCTCGACGCCCAGCGGGACTGGTTCTGGTTCGTGAACGGCTACGAGGGCGATCGGAGCGCGGCCTCGTACCGGCTCCACGACGGGGACGTGGCGTGGCTCGACTACCGCTCCTGGGAGCGCGAGGGCGAGGCTCGCGTCGTCGTCGGCGCCTACCCGGAGCCGTTCCTGCACGGGTACGACGGTCGCCGTCGGCCCGCGGTGGTCCGGTACGCGCCGGGTCAGGAGGAGCGGGCGCGCGAGGTCGCCACCGAGATCGGCGCCGAGTCGGTCGAGCCGCTCGGATCCGCGGTTCCGGACGGCGCGAACGTCCTCGAGGTGCAGGCGGGACCGCCGCGCTTCCGGGGGGAGCTTCTCGGCGAGACGGCCGGCGACGCGGTCCGGTTCGTGCTCAGCGGCGAGGTCGACCCGACGCGCAGGTACACGGTCCCGTGAGCCCGGTCCCGGCAGCCCTCTTGCTCGCCGCGGCCGGAACGGCCGCGCTGCTCGCCGACCGGCTCTGGGCGATCGCAACGATCGCCGCCGTTCTTCTCGCGGTCTGTCTGCGGGCTCCCGTCGACCGTCGCCGCGTCTACCTCTTCGGCGCCCTCACGACCGGGCTCGGCGTGTTCCTGCTCTCGCCCTTCCTCTGGTCGAGCCCGGACGGGACGGTCCTCTGGGAGGGGCCGACGATCCCCGTGCTCGGTCCGCTCGACGTGACCACCACGGAGATCTACGAGGCCGCCCTCAACGCGCTGCGGCTGACCGCGCTCGGGCTCGCCTTCGCCGCGTATGCGCTCCTGCTCGACCACGACCGGCTCGTGGCGGCTGCGGGTGGTGCGCGGCGCTCCGCGCTCGCGGTCGCGCTGGCGACCCGGCTCGTGCCCTCGCTCGAGCGCGATGCCGTCGGGCTGGCCGATTCGGTGCGCGGGCGAGGCGTCCGGCTCGAGGGCGCGCGCGGCTACGCGACGCTGCTCTCGCCGCTCGTCGCAGGCTCGCTCGAGCGGGCGTCGAGCCTCGCGGAGGCGATGGAAGCTCGCGGCTTCGGCCGTGCCGGGGCGACCAGGGCGCCGCGGCCCCCCTGGAGCACGCGCGACCGGCTGGCGCTGCCGCTCGCCGCTCTCCTCGTTCTGGTGGCGGCGTTGTGGCTCTAGCCACCGTTGAGGGGCTCTCGTTCTCGTACCCGGCCGCGCCGCCCGCGCTGCGGGAGGTCTCGCTCGATCTCGAGCCGGGCGAGGTCGTCGCGCTGCTCGGCCCGTCCGGCTCCGGCAAGTCGACGCTGCTCCGCGCGCTCGCCGGGCTCGTGCCTCACTTCCACGGCGGTCGGTTCGAGGGCCGCGTCGTCGTCGCCGGCTTCGACACTCGGAGCACGCGCCCCGCGACGCTCGCGGGCACGGTCGCGACCGTCTTCCAGGATCCGGAGGACCAGGTCGTGATGTCGATCGCCGCGAACGAGGTTGCGTTCGGGCTCGAGAACCTCGGCGTTCCGCCGGCGCAGATCTGGCCCCGGGTCGAGCAGGCCCTAGAGGCCGTCGACGCGCTCCACCTCTGGGGGCGCAAGACGGTCGAGCTCTCCGGCGGCGAGCTGCAGCGGGTCTGCCTCGCCTCCGCGCTCGCGCTCGAGCCCTCGTTGCTCCTCCTCGACGAGCCGACCTCGCAGCTCGACCCGGACGCCGCGGCGCTCTTCCTCGCAGCCGTCGAGCGGCTCGGCACCACTGTCGTCATCTCCGAGCACCGCGTCGCCCGCGCGCTCGAGCTCGCGACGCGCGTCCTCTTCGTCGAGGACGGCCGCGTGCTGCTCGACTCTCCTCGAGCGGAGGCGGTGGCGTGGCTCGACGCGGAGCGTCCGCTCTACACGGGAGCTTGTGTTGAAACAACACAAGCTCCTCTCGGCGAGCTCGCGCTCTCGTTGAGTGGCGTGTCGTTCGCCTACCGTCCCGGTCTTCCCGTCCTCAGCGACATCGACCTCTCTGCACGTCGCGGCGAGATCGTCGCCCTCGAGGGCCCCAACGGATCCGGGAAGACGACGCTTGCGCGCATCGCCGCCGGCCTGCTCGAGCCCCTGTCCGGCGCGGTCGAGCTTCGCGGTCGGGCCGGCTACGTCTCCCAGGATCCAGGCCGCTACCTCGTCAAGGAAACCGCCGTCGAGGAGGTTGCTCTGGCCGTGAAGGGGGATGAACAGCGGGCTCGCGCTGCACTCGAGCGGGTCGGCCTCGGCTGGGCAACAGACCGACACCCGCGCGATCTCTCGAGCGGTGAGCGAGAACGCCTCGCGCTCGCGGCGGTCGCGGTCGCGGAACCGGACGTGCTCATCCTCGACGAACCGACGCGCGGCGTCGATCCGGAACGCAAGGCACAGCTCGGTGTCTGGCTCGAGGAATACGCGGCGTCCGGGAAGGCGGTCCTCGTGGCCACCCACGACCGCAACCTCCCGGCGCACCGCCGGATTGGACTTCGTGTGGAACCAACACAAGCCTTCGCGGAGGGCGCCGTTGCCGTCTAAGGTCGCGGCACTCTGCGCGGCGGCCGCGTTCGCGCTCGCCGCGTGGGCGGCGCTCGATCCGGCACGCGGCGGGATCGCGACGCTGCTGGCCGCGGTTGCGGTGCTCGCCTGGGGCTTCGCGTGGCTCGAGGGTGGGACGTTCTCCGCCCGAGACCTGACGCTGGTCGCGACGCTGGGCGGGCTCGCGGCTGCCGGGCGCGTGCTCTTCGCGCCCGTCCCGAGCGTCCAGCCGGTGACGGTGATCGTCGCCGCCGCCGGGGTTGCGCTCGGCCCGAGGCGCGGCTTCGCCGTCGGTGCGCTCGCCGCGATCGCGTCCAACTTCTTCCTCGGCCAGGGCCCGCACACGCCGTGGCAGATGCTGGCCTGGGGCGGCTGCGGCCTCCTCGCCGGTCTTCTGCGGCCGCTGCTCCGCAGCCGGCTCGCGTTCGCGGCGTTCGTGCTCGCGCTCGGCTTCGCGTTCGGGACGCTGATGGACCTCTGGCTCTGGTTCGCGTTCTACCCGCACACCGAGGCCGCGCTGCTCGCGCGGCTGGCGGCGGGCGTCCCCTTCAACGTCGCCCATGCGGCCGGAAACGTCGTGCTCGCGCTCGTCGCCGGGCCGGAGTTACGGCGCGTGCTCGAGCGGTTCGAACGCCGCTCGCGGACCGAGGTGGTCTTGGCGTGAGGCTGCTCGCGCTGCTCGCTGCGGCGACCACGCTGGCAACGCCCACCGGCTACGTGCAGTCCCAGCAGCGGGCGGACGGCGGCTTCGGCGACCCGCAGGTGACCGCCTGGGCGACGCTCGGGCTCGCCGCGGCCGGCGCGGACACCGGCCGGTCGGCGGAGTACCTCGCCGCACAGGATGAGCCGAAGGAGATCACGGACGTCGCGCTCTCGGCGATGGCGCGAACCGTCGCGGGCGACCGTCCCGACGACCTGCTCGCACGCCTCCGCGCGTACCGGCCGGGCACGCAGGTGAACGCGACGATCTGGACGATCCTCGCGCTCCGGCAGGCGGGCGAGCCCGCCCCGCGAGCGCTCGTCCGCTCGCTGCTCGCGGCCCAGCGTCCCTCCGGCGGCTGGTCGTGGCTCGCCGGCAGCGCTCCCGACGCGAACGACACCGCCGCCGCGCTCCAGGCGCTGCGCGCTGCGGGCGAGAAAGGCCGCGCGATCGACCGCGGCGTCGCCTTCCTCCGCGGCCACCAGAACGCGGACGGTGGCTTCGAGCTCACGCGCGGCCGTGGCTCGGACACCCAGTCGACCGCGTGGGCGATCCAGGCCTTGCTCGCGGCCGGCCGCGCTCCCGGCATGCCCGCCTTCCGCTACCTCGGGCGCATGCGCCGGCCCGACGGCAGCTACCGCTACAACGCGCGCTACGTGACGACGCCACTCTGGGTGACGGCTCAGGTGCTGCCTGCGCTCGCGCGCAAGCCGTTTCCGCTCAGCGGTTGACGGTCGACATGTCGGGATACCGGTCTCCGGACGCCGCCCCCGGCGGGAACACTTGCTCGAGCCGCTCGAGCTCGTCGCTCGACAGCTCGACCTCGGTCGCCGCCGCGTTCTCCTCCAGATACGTGCGCCGCTTCGTGCCCGGGATCGGGACGACGTCGTCGCCGCGCGACAGCACCCAGGCAAGCGCGAGCTGCGAGGGGGTGATGCCCTTCTCCTCGGCCAGCTCATCCACGTGAGCTACGAGCTCGAGGTTGCGCTCGAGGTTCTCGGCCTGGAAGCGAGGCCCGCGTCGGCGGAAGTCCGTCTCCTCGAGATCGTCCGGGGAGCGGATCCGCCCGGAGAGGAAGCCGCGGCCGAGCGGGCTGTAGGCGACGAAGCCGATCCCGAGCTCCCTGACCGTCGGCAGGATCTCCGCCTCCGGATCGCGCGTCCACAACGAGTACTCGGTCTGAAGCGCCGTGATCGGATGGACAGCGTGTGCGCGCCGGATCGTCGCGGCGCTCGCCTCCGACAGGCCGAGGTGGCGTACCTTGCCCTCCTGCACCAGCTCAGCCATCGCGCCGACCGTCTCCTCGATCGGCGTCTCGAGGTCGACGCGGTGCTGGTAGTAGAGGTCGATCGTCTCGACGCCGAGCCGCTCGAGTGACGCCTCGCACGCGGCGCGGACGTGGTCCGGCTTGCCGCTGATGCCGAGCGGCTCACCCTTCGGACCGCGTACGTTGCCGAACTTCGTCGCGACGACGCACTCGTCGCGCCGGCCCTGGATCGCCTTTCCCACGAGCCGCTCGTTCGCGCCCATGCCGTAGACGTCTGCGGTGTCGAGGAACGTGATCCCGAGCTCGAGCGCGCGGTGGATCGTGGCGATCGCCTCGGCTTCGTCCGTGGTGCCGTAGAACTCGGACATCCCCATGCAGCCGAGCCCGAGCGCCGAGACTTCGAGCCCTCGGGTACCAAGCCGACGCGTCTCCATCCATCGACCTTACCGGCGGCTAGCATCGGCGGGTGTCCTCCGTCGCGTCGCCCGAGCAGTACCTGACGAACCTGAATCCGGCCCAGCGGGAAGCGGTCCTGGCCACGGAAGGGCCGCTGCTCGTGATCGCCGGCGCGGGCTCGGGGAAGACCCGCGTGCTCACGCACCGGGTCGCCCACCTGATCTCCGCCGTCGGCGTGAAGCCCAACGAGATCCTCGCGATCACGTTCACGAACAAGGCGGCAGGAGAGATGCGCGACCGGCTGACGAACATGCTCGGCCCGGTCGCGCGGGCGATCTGGATCCTCACCTTCCACGCCGCCTGCGGCCGCATCCTGCGCCGTGAAGCGGAGCGGCTCGGCTACCGCTCGAACTTCACCATCTACGACTCCGCCGACCAGGTGCGGCTCGTGAAGCAGTGCCTGGAGGAGCTGGAGAAGGATCCGAAGCGGTTCGTCCCGCGCGGCGTCCACGTCCAGATCTCGAACGCGAAGAACCAGCTGGTCACGCCGGCGCTGTACGCGGAGCGGATCGCGTCGTTCTACGACCAGACGGTCGCCGAGGTGTACGCGCTCTACCAACGCAAGCTCGCGGCCTCGAACGCGGTCGACTTCGACGACATGCTGATGCTGACTGTGCAGATCCTCGAGAACTTCCCGGACGCGCGGAAGAAGTGGCAGAAGGCGTTCCGCTACGTCCTCGTCGACGAGTACCAGGACACGAACCACGCCCAGTACCGGCTCTTGCAACTCCTGGCCGAGAAGCACCAGAACCTTTGCGCCGTAGGCGATCCGGACCAGTCCATCTACGCCTTCAGAGGCGCCGACATCCGCAACATCCTCGAGTTCGAGCGCGACTTCCCGGCGACGCGGACGATCGCGCTCGAGCAGAACTACCGCTCCACGAACGCGATCCTCGAGGCCGCGAACGCGGTGATCGCGAACAACTCGGAGCGGAAGGAGAAGCGGCTCTGGTCGGAGCTCGGGGAGGGCGACCCGGTGCGCGTGGTCGAGGTGGAGGACGAGCAGTCCGAGGCGCGCTACGTCGCCGCCCAGATCGCCGGCCTCGTCGAGGAGGGCTACGCGGGCAGCGAGATCGCGCTCTTCTACCGGATGAACGCCCAGTCCCGCGTGCTCGAGCAGACGCTGCGCCTGCACCAGATCGGCTACCAGGTGATCGGTGGCCCGCGCTTCTACGAGCGGGCGGAGGTGAAGGACGCGACGGCCTATCTGCAGGTGCTCGACAACCCCGCCGACGCCGTCTCGCTCCTGCGGATCGCAAACCGACCGAAGCGCGGGATCGGCGACACGACGATCTCGCGGCTCGTCTCCTACGCCGAGTCGCACGGCCTGACGCTCTTCGAGGCGCTCGGCCGTCCGGTCGAGGCGGGGCTCGGCACCGCCGCCGTGAAGGCGGTCACCGGCCTGAAGAACCTGCTCGACTCGCTCCGCTCCGCGGCGCAGGAGCTCGACGTCCCGGAGCTCCTGCAGGAGGTGCTCGCCCGCAGCGGCACGCTCGAAGCCTACGAGGCCGAGCGCACGATCGAGGCGCGCGGCCGGATCGAGAACCTCGAGGCGTTCGTCGACGGCGCGCGCCAGTACGTGCAGGAAAACCAGGAGCCGACCCTCTCCGGCTTCCTGCAGGAGATCTCGCTCTACTCCGACCAGGACGCACTCGACGACGACCAGTCCGACGTGACGCTGATGACGATCCACAACGCGAAAGGGCTCGAGTTCCGTGCCGTCTTCGTCGTCGGCGTGGAGGAGGAGATCTTTCCGAGCGCCCGCGCGATCGAGGAGCAGGGAGTGGAGGAGGAGCGGCGCTTGTTCTACGTCGGGCTGACGCGCGCCGAGCAGCGGCTGACGCTCACGCACGCCTCCGCGCGGCTGCTCTGGGGCCGAACGACGAGCCATCTCCCGTCCCGTTTCCTCGACGAGCTGCCCGACCGCCACGTCGAGCGGGAGCGGCTGCGGCCGTCCTCGTGGCGGAGCTACGGCACCCCCGCGCAGACCCGCGACATCCAGCCCCGCGCCGAGCATCCCGCGCTCGCGACGGGCGACAGCGTTCGCCATGGGACGCTCGGCGAGGGCGTGATCACCCGGATCGAGCCGGGCGGCCTCGTCACCGTCCGCTTCGCCGACGACGGCAGCGAGCGGAAGCTCGTGCTCGACTACGCCCCGCTCGAGAAGATCGCCTGATCTAATCGAGGCATGGCGATCGAGATCAGGCCGCCGGCCCAGGACGAGCTCCGGGCGGCGATGGAGGCCGCGGAGGGGGCGTTCGGCTCCGAGCTCGAGGAACACGACTGGGAGCGCGAGCAGAAGATCCTGCCGTCGTCACGGACACTCGCGGCGTTCGACGACGACAAGCCGGTCGGGCTCGCCGGCGCGTACGCGTTCGACCTCTCGATCCCGGGCGGCGAGCTGCCGTGCGCAGGCGTTACCTGGGTCGGAGTGCTGCCGACGCACCGGCGCCGGGGGATCCTTCGCGACTTCATGCGCCGCCAGCTCGAGGACGTCCACGGCTGGGGCGAGCCGCTCGCGGCGCTCTGGGCCTCGGAAGCGTCGATCTACGGGCGCTTCGGCTACGGCCCGGCTGCTCCGGGCCTCCTAGCGAAGTCCGACCCGCGGCGGTTCGCGCTCAGGGCCGACCGGGCGGCGGAGGTCACCGTCAGGCTGACTGACGCCGAGGAGGCGTACCGGCTCTTCCCGCCCGTCTATGACGGCTTCCGCACCGGCCGGGCAGGGATGCTCTCGCGCTCGGAGACGTGGTGGAAGGACCTGCGGCTCGCCGATCCCAAGGAATGGCGGCGCGGCGCGAGCCAGAAGTTCTACGCAGTTGCCGAGGTGGACGGCGTGGCTCAGGGGTACGCCATGTACCGGGTCAAGGACGAGTGGGAGGACGGCTTCGCCAAGGGCGAGGTGCGCGTCGTCGAGCTGTTCGCCACCTCGTCCGCGGTCGAGCTCGAGCTCTGGCGCTTCCTGCACGGTATCGACCTGATCGTCAAGGTCGACGTCTTCAGCCTCGATCCGGCCTCGCCGCTCTTCCTCAACGTCCGTGACCCCCGCGCGCTCGGCCTCCGGCTCGCCGACGCGCTCTGGCTGCGGCTCGTCGACCTCGACGCCGCCCTCAGGGCCCGGTCATACAAGCCGGGGGAGTCGATCGTGCTCGAGGTCACCGACGAGCTGTGCCCCTGGAACAACGGCCGCTACCGCGTCGGCGGCGACGTCGGCCGCACCGAGGACGCTGCTGACCTGGCGCTCGACGTCGCCGATCTCGCCACCGCGTATCTCGGCGCCTTCGACTTCCATCGCCTCGTCCACTCTGGCCGCGCCGCCGAGCGGCGTGAGGGAGCGGCCGAGGGCGCGACGCTGCTCTTCCGCACCGACCTGCCCCCGTACTGCCCGGAGGTGTTCTAGTGAGCTGGGACGTCCGCCCGACCGCCGACCTGGACGAGTTCAAGCGCGCCGTCGGCGCGATCGGGCACTACTTCGGCGGCTGGCCCGCCGACGACGAGGCCGCGCAGCGGTTCTCGGCGAACCTGCCGCTCGAGCGGATGCACGCGGCGTTCGACGGCGACCGCATCGTCGGCGGCGCGGGCGCGTTTCCCTTCGAGCTGACCGTCCCGGGCGGCGCCGTCCGCTGCGGCGGCGTCACCGTCGTCGGCGTCCTGCCCACGCACCGCCGCCGCGGCATCCTCACCGCGATGATGCGCGTCCAGCTCGAGGACATCCGCGAGCGTGGGGAGCCGATCGCGGCGCTCTGGGCATCTGAGGAGGTCATCTACCGCCGCTACGGCTACGGCGTCGCATCGCTCTCGTGTGAAATGGCGCTGCCGAGCGGCTACGCCGGCCTCCGCGAGCCGACCGACGACCGGGCGACCGTGCGCCTCGCCCCGCTGGAGGAGTCGAAGGACGTGTTCGCGGCGATCTACGACCGCGCCCGCCTCCGCACGCCCGGCATGTTCGCTCGCACCGATACGTGGTGGGAGACGCGTAACCTCCCGGATCCGCCAGACCGGCGGCAGGGCGGAGGCGAGAAGAACGCGATCGTGCTGGAGCTCGACGGCGAGCCTGCCGGCTACGCGCTCTACCGCATCCATACGAAGTTCGACAGCGGCGCGGCCGCGGGCCACGTCGACGTGATCGAGGCGATCGCCGACGGCCCCCTGGCGACGCGCGAGCTCTGGCGCGTGCTCCTCGACATGGACTGGAAGGCGACGCTGAAGGCGTACCTGCTCCCGATCGATCACCCGCTCGTGCACCAGCTCCGCTATCCGCGCCGGATGCAGCTGCGGGTCGGCGACGGGCTCTGGGTGCGCCTCGTCGACTTGGGAGCGGCGCTCTCCGCGCGTGTGTACGGCGGCGATGGGCCGACCGTGCTCGAGGTCGAAGACGCCTTCTTGCCGGAGAACTCGGGCCGCTGGCGGATCGCCGGCGGGGAGGCCGAGCGGACGGACGAGGAGGCGGACCTCGCGCTCGACGTCGGCGAGCTGGGCGCGGCGTATCTCGGTGGCTTCACCTTCGGCGAGCTCGTGCGGGCGGGAACCGTCCGCGAGCTGAAGGAAGGCGGCGCGGCGAGGGCCGACGCGGTGTTCTCGACCGACACGCCCAAGCCCTGGTGTCCTGAGATCTTCTAGGTGGGCCTCGATACCGCGATCGGGAGCCTGCTCGCGGCGTTCGGGCTCTCCGGCGCGGCCGGGCTGAATGCATGGCTGCCGCTGTTCGCGAGCGCGCTGCTCGCGCGACTCGACGTCGTCGAGCTCGCCGCGCCGTTCGACGACCTCACCTCGACGGCGGCCCTCGTCGTCCTCGGCGCGCTGATGACGGCGGACTTCGTCGGCGACAAGATCCCGGCGGTCGACCACGTCCTGCACGCCGCGGGCACCGTCGTGGCGCCGGTGTCGGGCGCCATCCTCTTCACGGGCCAGACCGGGCTCGAGACCGACTTGCCAACCCTCGCGGCCGTCCTGCTCGGCGGCACGACGGCCGGCACGATTCACGCAGGCCGCGCGGCCGTGCGGCCCGTCTCGACCGCGACGACGGGCGGGATCGGCAACCCGGTGCTCTCGATCGGCGAGGACGCCGGGTCTCTCCTCCTCGTCGTCACGGCGTTCGTCCTGCCGCTGATCGCGCTCCTGCTCGTCGTCGTGCTCGTGGTCGGCTTGCTCTCGGCCTGGCGGCGCATGCGCCGGGTCTCCGACCGGCGCTGACGCGAGGCCTGCTACCCTCCCGCGCTTGCTGCGGCCTGCCCTCGGAGCGCTCTGCGCGTTCCTCGTCAGCCTGACCTTCGTTGCACCGGCGAGCGCCGTCCCCGACGGCCCGATCGACGTGTACCTCGAGCACCTCGAGCCGCTGGCGCTCGAGTGGCCGGCCGACGGAACGCAGACGAGCGCATTTGGCCCGCGCTGGGGCCGGATGCACCTCGGCGTCGACGTGGGCATCCTCCGCTCGCTCGACGTGCGCGCGGCAACCGGCGGTGTGGTGACGGCTGCGGGCTGGCTGGCCGGCTACGAGGGCTACGGCAACGTCGTCATGCTCGACGTCGGCGACGGGTACTCGCTTCTCTACGCGCACCTCTCGCGCGCGCACGTCGTCCCCGGCCAGTGGGTCGACGCAGGCGAGTCGATCGGGGAGGCCGGTTGCACCGGCTCGTGCACCGGCACGCACCTCCACTTCGAGCTCCGCGAGCACGGCGTGCCGGTCGATCCGGCGCCGTTCCTTCGCTGATCCCTGGCTAACCCCTCCATCGGGGGACGCGGTTGCGCGTGCCCGCGCCCTACCGTGAGCGCCGCTCATGACACGGACGCTCCTATTGTGGAGCGCGCTCGTCGTCCTGCTCGCCTCACTCGTCGTCGCCGCACCGGCCTCGGCACGCCCGGACGGCTCCGCGCAGCTCGAGATGGTCTGGCCCGCCAGCGGCACGGTCACGTCGACGTTCGGCGTCTGGCGCGGTGACCACAACCACGCCGGCATCGACATCGCCGGGCTGCGGTCGTTGCGGCTGCGGGCCGTGACGGGAGGTGTCGTGAGTGAAACTGGATACGCGACTGGATACTCGGGCTACGGCAAGGTCGTCGTGCTCGACCTGCCCGGGAACCTCAGCGCTCTCTACGCGCACCTCTCCGACGTCCACGTTCGAGTCGGCGAGCGCGTTCGCCAAGGCGAGCTGCTCGGTCTCGCCGGCAACACCGGTAGCTCCTCCGGCTTGCACCTCCATTTCGAGGTCAGGCGCTCGGGCTCCCCGGTCGACCCGATGTCGTTCTTCGACTAGAATCCCTTCCCGCCAGGGCGGTTAGCTCAGTTGGGAGAGCACCAGCTCGACAAGCTGGGGGTCGCTGGTTCGAGCCCAGCACCGCCCACTAGGAAAGCCCCCGGAAACGGGGGCTTTTCTGTTTCCCCGGTCAGTGAACAGCGATCGTCGGGTCGTAACTCGGGAAATGCTGGCAGCGACCGGCCCGAACAGGTCGTTGGTCGACCCGTATGCTCGCCGCGTGATGCTCGCCCGTGTCTCCGTGTCCGCCGACTCGGTCGCCGAGCTCGCCAGCATCGTCCGGGCAACCGGCGGCGACAAGCTGGCCGACCGGCTTGAGCGGGCCCTGCGCGACGAGGTTAGGTTGCTCGGCCTCGAAATCGACGAACGCGCGATCATCCTGCGCCGCCCTGGACGACCCGCCGGACCGGCTCGCCGAGTTGCGCGGCGTTCTGCCGGATGCATTGTTTTCGGCCAGATCAAGCGCCACGAGGCGCGGCCGGGGGATGTCCAGTTCAAGATCGCCCGTCGTGCGCTCGTAGCGCTCGATCACGTCTGGCCTCAGCGTCGGGATCAGCACGAGGCCGTCCGCGAGCGCGAGGTCGAGGTCGGCGTACTCGGGTGCGTCGTCCGTCCAGAGCCGCCGCAGGTCGAAGCGCTTGACCAGGTTCGCCCACATGTGGGACGTTCCGCACGGGATGTCAGAGCGTGGTCTTGGAGTGATCTTGCTTGCTGTGCTCAGCCTCGCTGCTAGCTGCGGTGGCGGTGGAGACGGCGCACCCAGGGTGACGCTCACGGACAAGTCGTGTACGTACTCGGGCGCTCGGACGCACGAGCCCGGAGTGTTCGACATCGAGGCCGAGAACACGACGTCGCACTTCGCCGCCTTCGCCGTCTACGAACTCGCGCCAGGGTTCTCGATCAAGGATGTGCGGGGCTTCTTTCAGCGAGTGATAGTCGCTCACGACCGCGGCGAGACGAACGTCAAGCCACCGACGCCCGCCGACTTTAGACGGAATGAGGCTTGGAGCCATGCCCTCCCACGAGCACACCGACGCTCCTCCCAGTCAACGCGTCCGCTGGGAGATTCGTCGCCGATCGTGTGCATGGAAAACACTACGGCCGATAACCGAGTGTCATCGCATGGTGTGTACAGCCCTTCCCTGCGGCCATCTACGTGCCCACCCAGCTAGAGATTCGGTAGGTATGGCGGGAGCGGGGCCTCTGAGGCTCGTAGTTGCAACTTCGACGCGCCGAGAGGCGGCCCGGCCGGGTGGGCTGCGTGACGGCGCTGCGGTCGGGTTGGTGGTCTGAAGCACGCTCTCTCGTTGCGGCCGGCCAGGCGCCCGAGCTCGAGCGTGATCTGACGTTCGCCTTGCTCGTCGACGCGCTCGAACCACTCTTCTCCGACGGGGCGTCGCGCGCTTCCGCCCTGGTGGATCGAACGTCGGATCCGTCAGAGCCGCCAGCCGCCGACCTCGATCAGCGCCGTCGGCCCTCCGACGTGGGTGATGCGGACTGCGGTCATGCAGTGCTCGACACCCGGCGGTCGGCGGCCCAGGACGCGGCCTGCTCGACGGCCCAGGTCAGGGCGTAATCGGCGACCTCCTCCCATCCCTCCTGCGAGGGCATGAGGTGCGCGCGGCCCTCGTACTCCTTGACCTCCGTGATCGTGCCTTCCGCCTTGTAGTGCTTCGCGTTCGAGCGCTGGATCTTCGGGGGCATGAGGTGGTCCTCGCTCCCCGAAATGAACAGCAGCGGCGCACGGTCGGGGTTCTTGTAGTTCACGTAGGTGTCGTCGTGGCCGGGGTGGATGTTCGCGAGCGCGCTGCCCCAGAAGACGCGACCCGAGGCAGGGATGTGGTAACGCTCGTACAACCTCCGCGCCTCCTCCTCGCTGAACGTGTTGGTGAACACGTAGCGCCACTGCTCGAACGTGAACCCGACCGCCTTGTGGCGGTTGGCGGGGTTCTTGAGCACGGGCCACGACGACTTGATCTGCGAGAGCGGTACCGGCTTGACACCCTCGGTAGGTGCCGAGTTGATTGCCACCCCGGCCGCGCCGTAGCCTCGATCCATGAGGAGCTGAGTAAAGACGCCGCCGGCCGAGTGGCCCATCAAGATCGGAGGTGCTTCGAGCTCGGCGACGACGGACTCGAGATGCTCGATGACCGCCGGAACCGTGAGCTCCACGATCGGCGTCGGGTCCGCGTTGAGCGCCTCGACTTCCACCTCGAACCCCGGATATGCCGGTGTGAGGACGCGATAGCCGCGGCTTTCGTAGCGGGCCTTCCAGTCCTCCCAGCTTCGCGGGGTCACCCAGAAGCCGTGGATGAGGACGATGGTGTCAGGCGTAGTGCGGTCTGTGTTCATGCCTCGTCCTTTCGAGTCGAGAGATCGACGATCTCATGATCGTCGAACTGAGGAAGGCGCGCAGATGCGTCGCCGAGGCTACGTCAGCACGGACCGTTTCGCGTCCCCGAGTCGAAGGTTGCTGATGAGGCAGCATGATCGCGAGAACGGCACCGCATCAGTGGGAGCCACTGCGCCGGTGGTTGCCTTGGAGTGGATTCTGTACGCCACAGTCCGCTAAAGTACGCCAATGTCCCAGATCATCCTCTACACAGCAGGCGAGGTCGCCGAGCTCCTGCGGCTGAACCATCAGGTCGTGCAGCGGAAGCTCCAGGCAGGAGACATCCCGGGGTACCGCATCGGCCGCGAATGGCGGGTCGAGCATTCGCAGCTCTTGGGCTGGCTCGAGAAGCACTCCAACCGGCGTACCTCCTCGGACGCCTCAAAGGTTCTCCGGGCATTCCTCGACGAGGAGGGTCGGCTGCGCTCGATCCCCGTCTCGCGTGCCAAGAGGGCCGTTGTCCTCGAGTACCTCGCAGACCACCTCGAAGCCGGCCGTACGTACGGTGAACGCGAGTTGAGCGGAGTGTTGCGGCGGTTCCACGACGACGTCGCCACGCTGCGGCGAGAGCTCGTCGGCGCCAAGCTGGTCGTGAGGACGACCGACGGCGTCTACAAGCTCGCGGGCAGAAGCGACCCAAGACGTCGGCCATGATGCGGTCGTAGCCATGTGCCAACCCGCATGCACGGCCGACGTGCCTGTCACTATCTCCGCGATGAACCTGACGCGCCGGCCGGCGGTCGTGGCGACTCCCTCGACAGTCTCTTCGCCCGCTCTCGACGCAGACGGACGGGCTCTGGTCAAAGGAGGAGCGTGAGATGGACACGCCATCGCTCGGTCTGCGCCTCGGCGCGGAGGCGCTCGGCACGTTTTTGTTCTTCTTCCTCGGCTTCAACGCGGTCGCCGTTTCGGTCGACATCGGCGCCGGCGCGATAGAGAGCATCGGGATCGCTTTCGCGTTCGGCCTCGGCCTCGCGATGGCCATCGCGGCGCTAGGACACATCTCCGGCGGCCACTTCAACCCCGCCGTGTCCCTCGGCCTCGCCGCAGCGCGGAAGTTCCCCCCGAAGGAGATCCTCCCGTACTGGATCGCGCAGCTCGTCGGAGGCTTCGTCTCCGTTCTCGCGGTCGCCGTGGTGTACTCCGGGAGCGCGGTCGACGCGCTCGACACTGCTCCCGGGGTCGGCATCTCGAACGGGGGCGCGCTCCTGCTCGAGCTGATTGCGACCGCCCTCTTCGTGATCGTGATCTGCACCGTCGCGACAGATGACCGTGCGCCCTGGAAGGGCGTGATGGCGCCGCTCCTGATCGGGCTCTTCATCTTCACCGCGGCCGTGGCGATCGGCCCGGCGTCGGGTGGCTCGTTCAACCCGGCGAGATCGTTCGACCCCGCTCTCTTCAACGGCAACTTCGACGACCTCTGGATCTATCTCGTCGGGCCGCTCGCCGGGGGCGTGATCGGAGGAGCGTGCTGGATGCTGTTCAGCCCGACTCCCAAGTTCGAGCCGGCCACGATTCGTGCAACCGGCGGCCTGCCGCAAACCGACGCTGCCGAAGGAGGTAGCTCCGAGACGGTCGACTAGGTCAGAGGCAGATCGGCGGCGAGTAGGCCTGAGCGACGAACCCCTTCGTGCTCGGCTCAGGGGTTCCAGGTACCTCGGAAGAAACGGGTCACGAGCGTGACCATGGTGAGGAGGAGCGCCCCGATCAATGTCAGGATGAAGATCGAGATCAACGTCTCGAGCGGGCCCGAAGGGCCGTCGCCGTCGAAGGGAGCCGGGATCGCGATCCCGAGCACGTCGTGCTGATCCTCCCCTTCGACCGGCGGTAGCGAGGTTGGCTCGGTCCGGCGTGCTTGTCTCGGAGCGTTCCCGGCGGACTGCCGCTCGGCGATCGCGACCGTGGTCCCGGCCTCGCGGTCGAGCGGGCCGTAGGACGCACGCTCCACGAGCGTCCCTCGAGTTGCGCACGTCGGAGCTCTCCCGTGCTCGTCGGGAACGGTGCGGGTCTTCGAGACGACCTTCACCAGTGTCGCCGGCGTCCCGACTGGCGGGCGCCGCTCGGTCGAGAGGCTGAGTGCGTAGGTGCCTGGGCTGAGAGCGCGGCCGGCCGCGCGTCCGGCGAAGTCGACTGTGTTGAGCCCCTTGCGGCCGCGCACGGGGATCGCGGCGGCGACGCGGCAGGACGGAACAGGCCCGCGGACGACGAGGAAGAGGCGTCCTGCGCGCGCCAGCTGGAAGCGGAGGCGGACGGCGACGCCGCCCTTCACGCGACGCGGCGTGGCACGGATCGAGCGCTGCTGGGCGATGGAGATCCGCGCCGGGCGGGAGAGGGTCGCGACGCTCGGGCTTGCGGATGCCGAGGTCTGCGCGGCAGGTGCGGACGAGGTGGGCACAGCAGAGGAAGCACCCGAAGAGGCCGGTGCCTGCGGCTGACCACCGGACGAGGCCGGCGTGGCCGACCCAGGTGCCGGTGCTCGGGAGGCGGGCGTCGGCGTCGGCGGGGACGAGGTAGACGGCGTGGGAGCGAGCAGCGGCCGTGGGTTCGGCGGCGGGATCGGCGTCGTCGGCGGGGGCGGAAGCAGCGGTGCAGGCGCGGGCGCCGGCGGCTCGACCGGCAAAGGTGGAGCGGGCGGCGGGGCCGGCAGCGGCGAAGGTGATGGAAGCGGCGGTGGCGTCGTCGGCGGCGGGGGCGCAGGAGGCAACGTCGGCGGAGGCGGAGTCGGTAGAGGCGGCAGCGGGAGCGGCGGCGTGGTCACGGTCGGAAGCGGCGGGGCTTCGAGCGCGTGCGTCGGCTCGACGAAGACTTGTGCGGCAAGTAGACCGGCGGCTGCGACGACGAGGCAGACAGCCGTCTTCTTGGACCAGGACACGCGCGTACCCCCTTCTCCGACTTGATGCCTTCCCGGTTCACAACGGCCGGGGGCCGTCGAAAGGTGCGGCCGGCGGAGCGGGTGGACCGCCCCGCCGGCCGCGAGCGTCGCGCTAGTGCTTGCGGGCGGTCGCCTTGCCGCCCTTGCGGCCGGCGGCCTTCTTCTGCGCCGTCGTGCCGCCCTGGCGCGAGTCGCCGCTTCCGGAGTGCGAGCGCTCGCCACCGCGCTTCGAGGCGCCGGGGGAGTTCGCGATCTTCGCCGCGCGCTCCTTCGACATTCCCTTGTCCTTCAGGGCCTCGTACTGCTTCTCGTTCTTCACGTTGGCTGACTTGCTGGGCATGACCCCTCCTTGGCTATTGCGAAATCTGCTGCACGACCTCGCCCGTGAGCGAGTCGTGCCCCGACGTGGCGACGTCGGCCTGGGCGAGGATGCCGACGAGCTTGCCGTCCTCCTCGCACACTGGCAGGCGCCGTACCTGGTGCTCCGCCATCAGCCGCGCGGCCTCCTCCAGGCTCTGCTGCGGGTCGACGGTGACGACGTCCTTCGACGCGATCTCGCCGATCGTCGTATCGGTCGAGCTGCCCTCAGCGACGACACGGAGCGTGAGGTCGCGGTCAGTGATCATCCCGACGAGGCGGTCGTCCTCGGTGATGGGGAGCGCCCCGACGTCCTCGCTCTTCATCTTCTGCGCTGCTTCACGGGCGGTCGTGTCGGGCGTGACCGTCGTCGGATTGGACGTCATCGCTTCCTGGATCGACTTGTGCATCTGAACCCCTTTCGTCGACGTGGGCCGGTCAGTCCGCGTCCGGGACATCCTCAGCGTCGCCCTGCTCCTCCTCGGGATCGGGCACGGGCGTGCCTTCGGCTTCCTCGTTTCGGTCGTCCTCGCGCGGGTGCTCGACTATCCTGATCGCTCATGAAGGTCGTCCTTCCCGATTCGAGCGAACTGGAACTTCCCGACGGCGCCACCGGCCTCGACGCGGCACGCGCGATCGGGCCGAGGCTCGCCGAGCAGGCGGTGCTGATCCGCTCGAACGGAGTGGTGCAGGACCTGCGTCTGCCGCTCTCCGACGGCCAGCCGATCCAGATCCTGACGACCCGCGACAGCGACGATCCGGACGCGCTCTCCGTCCTGCGCCACTCGGCCGCGCACCTGCTCGCCGAAGCAGTCCGGCGGCTCTACCCAGGGGTGAAGATCGCAATCGGCCCGCCGGTCGAGAACGGCTTCTACTACGACTTCGAGTTCCCGGAGCCGATCCGGGAGGAGGACCTCGAGAAGATCGAGGCGGAGATCATGCGGGAGCTCGAGGAAGGCCGCTCCTGGGAGCGCGAGGAGATCTCCGCCGCGGACGCGAGACAGCGCTTCCTCGAGGAGAACGAGCCGTACAAGGTCGAGCTCGTCGACACGGCCGAAGGGGACATCTCGCTGTACACGCAGGGCGAGTTCACCGACCTCTGCCGCGGCCCTCACTTGCAGGACTCGAAGCCGATCAAGGCGATCAAGCTGACCTCACTCGCCGGCGCGTACTGGCGCGGCGACGAGCGGAACACGCAGCTGACGCGGATCTACGGAACGGCCTTCTACTCGAAGGCGGATCTCGAGGCGTACCTCGAGCGGCTGGAGCAGGCGCGTGAGCGCGACCACCGCCGCCTGGGCACGCAGCTCGATCTCTTCCACTTCGACGATCGCTCGCCCGGCTCGCCGTTCTGGCATCCGAAGGGGATGGCGATCTACAACGCGCTCGAGGAGGTGCGGCGGCGCGAGAACCTCAGGCGCGGCTACGTCGAGGTGAAGACGCCGCTGATCTACGAGAAGGCCCTCGTGGGTGACGTCGGGCCACTGGGAGAAGTTCCGCGACAACATGTTCCTGATCCCGCTGGACGACGACCAGCTGTTCGCGATCAAGCCGATGAACTGCCCCGGGCACATGCTCCTCTTCGGGAGCGCGCTCCGGAGCTACCGCGACCTACCGCTGCGGTACGCAGAGGCGGCGCCGCTCCACCGCAACGAGCTCGCGGGCGCGCTGCACGGGCTCACCCGCGTCCGCTACGTGACGCAGGACGACGCGCACATCTTCTGCACGCGGGAGCAGATCGAGCCCGAGCTCGACGGCACGCTCGAGTACCTGAGGGATCTCTACGGCATGTTCGGGCTCGAGCCGCGTGCCGAGCTCTCGACGCGTCCGGACAACAAGCTCGGCACCGACGAGGAGTGGGACTTCACCGAGGGCGAGCTCGTGACGTGCGCTCGACCGGCACAAGATCACCTACTTCGTCGGCGAGGGCGAAGGGTCGTTCTACGGGCCGAAGATCGACCTGCACATGACCGACGTCCTCGGCCGGTCGTGGCAGCTCGGCACGATCCAGCTCGACGCGCAGATGCCGGCCCGGTTCGGCCTCACGTACATGGGACCGGACAACCACGAGCACCCGGTGTTCGTGATCCACCGCGCGTTCTTCGGCTCCTTCGAGCGCTTCATCGGGATCCTGATCGAGCACTACGGCGGCGCCTTTCCGTTCTGGCTCGCGCCGGTGCAGGTTCGGCTGCTGCCGGTCGGCGAGGACCACCGCGAGGCGGTGCGCGGGTTGCGCGAGCGGATCGAGGCCGAGGGTTTTCGCGTCGACGTGGACGAGCGCGACGAGACGGTCGGCAAGCGGATTCGCGACGCCGAGGTCGAGAAGGTGCCGTTCACGATCGTCTACGGCGACCGCGAATCCGACGAGTCGCTCGCCGTCCGCGAGCACGGCGGCGGCCAGTCCACCGAGAGCCTCGAAGCGCTGCTCGAACGCTTCCGTGCAGAGGTTGCTACCATCGAATCCTGAAAGAAGGAGCGGACCACAGCCCCTCACCTTCCCGGGCCCAACCCCATGTATGGTGCTCGCGAGGGTTCAACCGAGTCGGTTGGATGGGAAACGTGGCCGCTGCTTGCAGCGGTTTTCGTCGTCCATGAGGAGGATTCAACCAGCTTGGTGAAGAGCCTTTGAGGCCGAGACGGCGTCCGGAAGACCGGACGCGTCCGCAGCCACAGGACCGGATCAACGACGCGATTCGCGTCTCCCAGGTGCGCCTGGTGGGCGAGGACGGAGAGCAGATCGGGATCAAGTCGACCAGCGAGGCACTCGAGTACGCCTATGCGAGGGGGCTCGACCTGGTCGAGGTCGCTGCGCAGGCCGACCCGCCTGTCGCGCGGGTGATGGACTACGGGAAGTACAAGTACGAGCAGGAGCAGAAGGCCAAGCTCGCACGGAAGCACCAGACCCAGATCAACGTCAAGGAGATCAAGTTCAGGCCGAAGATCGGCATTCACGACTACGAGACGAAGAAAGGCCACGTCGTGCGCTTCTTGAATCAGCGCGCGAAGGTCAAGGTCACGATCATGTTCCGCGGGCGGGAGAACCTGCACCCGGAGCGGGGACGCGACCTGCTGCTCCGTCTCGCCGACGAGATCAAGGAGATCGGCGCCGTCGAGTCGCCACCGCTCCTGGACGGTCGGAACATGGTGATGCTGCTGGGCCCCACGAAGAACGCAGGAGTCAAGACCGATGCCAAAGATGAAGAGATCGAGCGGAGCGAAGAAACGCTTCAAGGTGACGGGAACCGGAAAGATCACGCGCCGTCACGCGATGAAGAGCCACAACCTGGAGCACAAGTCAGCCAAGCGTAAGCGCGCTCTCGGCAAGGACTACGTCGTCTCGAAGACGGACGTGCCGCGGCTGAAGAAGCTCCTGGGGATGAAGTAATGCCGAGGGTCAAGCGATCTGTCCACGCCCGCAAGAAGCGGCGCAAGGTCCTCGGCCAGGCGAAGGGGTACTGGGGGCTCAAGAGCAGGAGCTACCGCTACGCCAAGGAGCAGGTCGAGCACTCGCTCGTCTACGCCTACCGGGACCGCAAGAACAAGAAGCGGACGTTCCGCCAGCTCTGGATCGTGCGCATCAACGCGGCCGCCCGTGCGAACGGGCTCTCGTACAACCGGTTCATCTCAGGCCTGCACAAGGCCGGGATCGAGCTCGACCGGAAGGTGCTCGCCGACCTCGCCGTCGCCGATCCGGCCGCGTTCACCGCGATCGCCGAGCAGGCGAAGGCCGCGCTCGAAGCCGATCAGTCAGACACGTCCGGCAAGGCGGCCTAACACCTGATCACCTCGGCGTCGAACCCGACGCTGAAGCTCGTCCGCAAGCTCCTCGCGCAGAAACGCAAGCGCGAGGAGCTCGGGCTCTTTGCGGTCGAAGGCGAGGATCTCGTCGCCGCGGCGGCCGCGGCCGGGATCGAGCCGGTCGAGCTGCTCGTCGCCGGCGAGACGGTCGATGCGTCCTTGCTCGCCGACCTCTCGACGCTGCCGCACCCCGCCCGTGTCGTCGGCGTCTACCGCAGCGCCGACCTGCCGCGCGAGCCGCGGCAGACCGCGCTCGCGCTCTGGCGGCTTTCGGATCCCGGGAACGTCGGCACGCTCCTGCGCGTCGCGGACGCATTCGACGCGGCGGTGGCCGTCTCGGACGGGTGCGCGGACCCCCTCGGGCCGAAGGCGCTCCGGGCGTCGGTGGGCGCGATCTTCCGCGTGCCGCTGCTGCCGTTCGACCAGAGCCCGCGGCCGCGGGTCGCCCTCGTCGCGCACGGAGGCCGGCCGCTCCACGAGCTCGACCTGACCGGTCCGGTCACGTTCGTCCTCGGCGCGGAGCGGGAGGGGTTGCCGGAGCGAATCGTCGCTCATAGCGACGAGCTCGCCACGATCGTGACGCCCGGCGCGGCCGAGTCGCTGAACGTGGCCGCCGCAGGCGCGATCGCGCTTTACGAGCACTCGCGCCGCTGAGACACCGGTGTCAGAGACGAGTCTGACACCGGTCGATCTACCAGGCACCGCCGCCTCCGCCGCCTCCGCCGCCTCCGCCGCCGCCGGAGAAGCCCCCGCCGAAGCCGCCCGAACCGGAGGAGGGCGGCGCCAGCGCCGAGCCGAAGCCGGCTGCGAGGTCGCCGATACTGAGTGAGGTCGCGCCCGAGGCGAGGTCGCCGTGCGGGCCGATCCAGTACAGCGTGCTGGCCGTCGCAAGCGCTTCGGGCATGTGCAGCTGCGCGCCCTGGAGCACGCGCTCCGCGATGCCGAACGCGATCCCGTAGACGAGGTACCGCTCCCAGATCTCGAGCGTCGCCGGCGGCGCTTCGTCGAGCCGCGGGAAGTCCGTCAGGTAGCGCCGGAACGCCTCCCAGCGCTCGGCCTCCGCCTGCGCGTCGGGCGTCCGCCGCCGCCACAGGCGGCGGTTGAGGGCCGCGATCACGAGTGCGACAGCGCCGAAGAGGCCGCAGCAGCCGAGCGCGATCGTGACCACGCTCCGCCAGGTCGGAGCGACCGCGTTGAAGCCGCTGATGCCGGCGAAGAGCAGGATCGCACCTACGCCTCCAAGGACGATCGCGCCGCCGACGAGGAGCGCGAGACCCTGGTTGCGGAACCACTTGCGCCCGGAGATCTCGGATCCGACCGCCGACTTGAAGCTCGAAAAGCGCTCGGAGTTTCCTTCGCGGTCGTCCTCGATCCGGTCGCGGAAGCGCGAGAGCCGCTCGGGGCCGTCCACCAGAATCGCGTCCACGACCTGCGCGACAGGCGCCTCGAAGGCCTCGACGGGCGCCTCGACGTCGGCGAGTGAGAGCTCGAGGTCGGCGACCTGCTGCGTCCTGAGCCCGCCCCAGATCTTCTGCTCCGTCGTTACCTGCTCGCCTTTGTAGCGCCCTCGCCGGATCAGGTCGAAGAGCGTCGCCGTGAACTCGAGCGAGCCGGGCGTCCCTCCCTGCGCGAGCAGAGCGGGCACGAGAGCCGGCTCCGTCTCGGTCGGCGGCTCCTGCTCGTACTCGCGGTCGTAGGTCGTCTTCCGCTCGCGGCCCTCGCGCCACCAGACGAATCCGATCAACGCGAGCGCGGGCCCCAGCGCGAGCGCGAGCAGCGTCGCGATCGTGCGCGGCAGATTGTCGAGCGCCTCGTCGATCTTGCGCCGGTCGCGCACGTAGGCGGCGGCGTCCTCAACCTCCTCCGCGACGATCATCTCGAGCCCCGGCCCGCTCTCGACGGTCATCCCGGCCGTCGAGGTGAAGACGCGGCGCGGCACGAGTGCCCGCAGCTCGACGAACTGGCCCGCCGGGATGTCGACCGCGCGCAGGCTGGCGCGCCGGCCGTCGATCGTGACGTCGCCGCGGACACTGACCGGGTGCCCCCAGGCGCGGAGGATGTCGCCGGGGGCGATGATCGACGCCGTCAGCCGGCTGAGCCCGACCTCCCACTCGTCGCCCCAGACCTTCAGGTTCACGTCGACGACGTCGTCGTACGCCGTGGCGACGCCGCGCAGCCTGTAGTGGACGCGGAAGCTGCGCCCCTCCGACGACGCTCGGTAGTGCCAGACGATCCGCACCCCGTCCTCGGTCTGCGTCGTCCCGTACGTCCCCGGTGCGCCCGAGCAGCCGAGCTCGGCGCACGCTCCCGGCCGGTAGGCGTCGTCGCCCTCGGAGACCGCGACCTCGTCGAGCGTCTGCCCGTCCTCGAGCGGGATTTCGCGGAACGCGCCGCTGAAGTCACCGGCGAAGTCGAACGAGATCGCCTCGTCGACCGTCAGGCTGCCGTCCGTCGCGACCTGGACGACGACGTCGGCCGCGGGAAGCGTGAAGGACTTCGCTGCGGCGTCCCCGGCGAGCGCGAGCGCCCCGAGAAGAACCGCCGCTAGAACGTGACGCGTGGTGCCTCCCGCGCCGCCTCTTCCTCGAGCTCGAAGAACTCCTTCTTCGCGAAGCCGAACGGGCCGGCGAGGACGACGCCCGGCACCGTCTGGATCGCGTTGTTGTAGGTGAGGACGGTGTCGTTGTACACCTGGCGCGAGACGGCGATCCGGTTCTCCGTCTCGCCGAGCTCGGTCTGGAGCTGGCGGAAGTTCTCGTCCGCCTGCAGCTCCGGATATGCCTCCGCAACCGCGAAGAGGCGGCCGAGCGCCTGGCCGAGGATCCCTTCCGCCGCACCCTGCTCTGCCGGTCCCTGCGCGGACTGTGCGCGCGACCGTGCTGCGGTGACGGCCTCGAACGTCTCGCGCTCGTGCGCGGCGTAGCCCTTGACCGTCTCGACGAGGTTCGGGATCAGGTCGTAGCGGCGCTTGAGCTGGACGTCGACCTGCGCCCACGCGTTCTCGACCCGGTTTCGGAACGTGACGAGCCGGTTGTAGAGGAGAACCAGCCCGACGACGACGGCCGCAAGGAGCACGAGCAGGAGGACGACCCAGAGCATGCGCAGAGACCCTATGCGAGCGCGCTAGTCCTCGCCGCGGGTGGCGGCGAAGATGACGTCCTCGCCGCCCGTGAACGGACGCCGGTCGAACCAGCCCCACTGGGTGTCGACCGCGAATCCCGCGAGGTCGAGCAGGCGCCGCCATTCGGGCGCCGAGAGCCAGGCGAGGTGCATCGTCGACGCCTCCTCGCCGCGGCGGACCGAGAGCGACAGCGTCCGCTCGCCCTCGTCCCAGTCGGCCCGCTCGAAGATCCCGGGCTCACGCTCGATCCAGCGGCCGTGCGTGTCTTCGACGTCGTCGTGGCCCGGTGCGAACACGTCGAAGACGAGCCGCCCTCCGGGCAGGAGGAGCTCCCGCGCTGCGCCGAGGGCGCGCAGGCGGTCGGCGTCGGTCGTCATGTGGAGCAGAGAGCGGAAGGGAATCAGCACGAGCGGCACCCGCTCCGGCACCGGCGGCTCGCGCATGTCGCCGAGTCGCAGGTCGAGCAGGTCGGACACGCCTTCCGTTCGAGCGTATTCGCGGGCGACCTCGAGCATCCCCGCCGAGGCGTCGACGCCGATTACCCGGAGCCCGGCCTTCGCCACCGGCACGGAGATGCGACCGGTGCCGCACGCGAGCTCGACCACCGGGCCGCCCGACGCTCGCGCCTCCTCGACGTAGAACTCCACGTCTTCGACGACGCCGGCGCTCCACGGGTCGTAGACCCGCGCAATCGGATCGTAAGGACTACGGCTTGCGGACAACCCAGACGAACTCGTTCGCGGTCTCGTCGAAGGGCTGCCGCTCGAAGCCGCCGTAGAGCGCCTCGACCTCGAAGCCGGCCACGTCGATCAGCCCTTCCCACTCGGACCGGTTCAGCCACCAGAGCGAGATCGCGTCGCCGCTCTCGAGCGTGATGTCGAGCCGGTTGTCGTGCTTGAAGTGGTCGACCCGGTGGCGGATCCCGTTCTGCTCCTGCCACTCGCCGTCCGATCCGGACGGCGATCGCCGGGTCGAAGACGAAGAAGTTCCAGGCGAAGCGGCCGCCCGGCCGCAGCGAGGCGTGGACGCGCTCGAACACGCGGCGGCGGTCGGCCCAGGTCGGGAGGTGTCCCAGCGACCGGAAGGGGCTGTAGACGAGCCCTGCCGGCTCGTCCAGCTCGAGCTCGCGCATGTCGCCCTCACGGAGCTCGAGGTCGACGCCCGCGGCCGCCGCCCGCTCCCGCGCCTGCTCGAGCATCGCCGGGGACGAGTCGATCCCGAGCACCGGGCGGCCCGTCTCGCGGGCGACCGGAATCGCCACGCGCCCGTTCCCGACCGCGAGCTCGACGAGCGGTCCCGGCGTCTCGCGGGCGAGCTCGACGTAGAAGGCGACGTCCTCGGTCATGTGCGCCGACCAGTCGTCGTAGATCGGCGCAAACGCGTCGTAAACGCTCACAAAGCCGATGCTATCGTCGCGCGATGGACGCCACGGCGCTCGAAAACGAGGCGCGGACCGCGATCGCGGCGGCCCCGGACGCCGACGCGCTCGAGGAGCTCCGCGTTCGCTTCCTCGGGCGCAAGAGCCCGCTCAAGCTGGCGCTGCGCGAGGTGCGCGACCGCGAAACGGGCATGGCCCTGAACGCCGCCCGAGCCGTGATCGAGGAGGCGCTCGAGGCCCGCGAAGACGAGCTCGCCGCCGCCGCTGCCGACGAGCTCGAGCCGTTCGACCCCACCCTGCCGGGCGAACCGTTCGCGCGCGGCAGCCTCCACCTGATCACGCAGCTGCGCCGCCGAATCGAGGACGTCTTCCTCGGGATGGGGTACGAGATCTACGACGGGCGCGAGGTCGAGACGGTCTGGCACAACTTCGACGCGCTCAACCAGCCCGAGGCGCATCCCTCGCGCGACCCGCGCGACACCTTCTACCTCGACGAGAACACCCTGCTGCGCACGCACACCTCGCCGTCGCAGATCCGGGCGATGCTCGCGCAGCCGCCGCCGGTCTACCTCGTCTCGCTCGGCCGCACCTACCGCCGCGACGCGCTCGACGCGACCCATACGCCAGTCTTCCACCAGGTCGAGGGGCTCGCGGTCGACCGTGGGATCACCCTGGCTGACCTGCGTGGGACGATCGAGCTCTTCGTCGGTGCGATCTTCGGGCAGCGGGAGGTGCGGATGCGGACGAGCTTCTTCCCGTTCACCGAGCCGTCCGTCGAGTTCGACATCACCTGCTATCTCTGTGACGGCGTCGGCTGCCCGGTCTGCAAGCACTCGGGCTGGATCGAGATGGGCGGCGCCGGCGTCGTCGATCCGAACGTCTTCGAAGCGGTCGGTTACGACTCCGAGGAGTGGCAGGGGTTCGCGTTCGGGCTCGGAATCGACCGGATCGCGTTCCTGCGCCACGGCGTGCCCGACCTCAGGCTCTTCTGGGAGAACGACCTCCGAATGGCGAGGCAGTTCTAGCGGATGAAGGTTCCCGTCTCCTGGCTCCGCGAGTACGTCGCTTTCGATTGGCCGGTCGAGCAGCTCGCCGCCAAGCTCGTGTTCACGAGCTGCGAGGTCGACCGGGTCGTCCACCGCGGCGTGGCCGACCTCGACGGAAACCTCGAACGCTTCCTCGTCGGCCGGGTTGTCGAGGCCGGCAAGCACCCGAACGCCGACCGGCTGCAGCTCTGCCGCGTCGACGTGGGGGAGGGAGAGCCGCGCCAGATCGTCTGTGGCGCCTGGAACTTCGGCGCCGGGGCGACGGTGGCCGTGGCGCTGCCGGGCGCGCTGCTGCCGGGCGCCGAGCAGCCGCTCGGCGAGGCGAAGCTGCGCGGCGAGCTCTCTCGAGGGATGATCCTCTCCGAGCGCGAGCTCGAGCTCGGAACGGATCACAGCGGCATCATGGTGCTCGCCGACGAGCTGGTGCCCGGGACGCCGCTGGCGGAGGTGATGCCGCTCGCCGAGACCGTGCTGGAGATCGAGACGGGCTTCAACCGGCCCGACCTCGCGTCGGTCTACGGGATCGCGCGGGAGGTCGCTGCCGCTCACCGGCGCCGAGCTCGCGCCCCCGCCCGGCCGCGATCCCGCTCCTGCGGCCGACGAGGCGGTCGACGTGCGCATCGAAGACCTCGAGGCGTGCCCGCGCTACATCGGCCGTGTCTTTCGCGGCGCGACGATCGGCCCGAGCCCGGTCTGGCTGAAGGCGCGGCTGCTCGCGGCCGGCATGCGTTCGATCTCGAACGTCGTCGACGTGACGAACTACGTCATGCTCGCCCTCGGCTCGCCCCTGCACGCGTTCGATCTCTCACTGCTCGCGGAGAGGCGGATCGTCGTCCGCCGGGCCGACGCGGGGGAAAAGATCGTGACGCTCGACGGCACCGAGCGGGAGCTGGCGCCTACCGATCTCGTGATCGCGGACGGGCGCCGGCCGGTCGCCGTCGCGGGGATCATGGGCGGCGAGGACAGCGAGGTGCGCGACGAGACGTCCGACCTCCTGCTCGAGGCGGCCAACTTCGATGCGCTGACCGTCCTGCGGACCTCGCGCCGGTTGCGGCTGCGCAGCGAGTCGTCGATTCGGTGGGAGAAAGGCGTCGACCCGTACGCGGCCGAGCAGGCGGCGGTCTACGCCAGCGAGCTGCTCGTCTCGCTCGCGGGCGCGAGCCTCGCCGGTCACGCCGACGTGCACGGCGGGCTGCCGGCGCGGCCGGTCGTGACCCTGCGGCCGGAGCTCGCCGACCGCCTCAGCGGGATGACCTTCCCGGTCGAGGAGCAGCGTGAGACGCTGACCAGCCTCGGGTTCGAGCTCAGCGGCGACGACGTGACCGTCCCGACGTGGCGGGCGCACGACGTGACGCGGCCCGTCGACCTCGTCGAGGAGGTCGTGCGGTTCCGGATCGAGGAGGTCCCGTCGACCCTGCCTGAGCGAGACGCAGCGTCGGTGCAGCTGACGCGCGAGCAGCGGCTGCGACGGCAGGTCGAGGACATCCTCGTCGGCGCCGGCTTCTCGGAGGCGTACACATGGAGCCTCGTCCCCGCCGGCGAGGGGCGGCTGCCGCTCGAGGAGCCCTATTCGACGGAGCTCGCGGCGCTGCGCCCCGACCTCCGCCTCGGCCTGCTCGAGTCGGCCGAGCGGAACCGGAACGCGGGCGTCGAGGCGATTGCGCTCTTCGAGATCGCACGGGTGTACCGGCCCACCGGCGAGGAGCTGCCGGACGAGCGCTGGCACGTCGGCGCGATCTGCGAGGGCGGCTTCTTCCGCGCGAAGGGCGCTGCCGAGCTCCTGCACCGCGCGCTCGGCGTGCCGCTCGTCCTGCTCGACCGGCGGGGGCGAAAGCGAGTCCAGACGGCTTACGGCGAGCTCGACGAGCTCTCCGGCGGCTGGGGCTTCTTCGAGCTCGACCTCGACGAGCTCTTCGCCGACGTGCCGGACGCGATCCCGTACGACGACGTGATCACCTTCCCCGCCGTGAAGCAGGACCTCGCGTTCGCGGTGGACGAGTCGGTCGCGGCGGGCGACCTGGTCGCGGCCCTCCGCGAGGCGGCGGGACCGGAGCTGCGCGACGCGCGCGTGTTCGACGTCTATCGGGGCGAGCAGGTCGGCGAGGGGCGCAAGTCGGTTGCGCTGCGGCTGGCCTTCCAGTCGCCCGAGCGGACGCTGTCCGACGAAGACGCGGCCGGGCTGCGCGAGCGGATCGTCGCCGCGCTCGCCGAGCGCTTCGACGCCGAGCTCCGCGCCTAGACAGAGTCACGTCGCGCTCGGAGCAGCGCCTGCAACCGAAGCCAGGCCCACAGCGGGATCAGGCGCGGGGCCGAAGCCGGCCGCTCGCCCGGCGGCGCGCCGGCGAGTCGCCATGCCATCCACGGCCAGACCCACGCGGGCAGCGGCACCGGCCACGGCCTCTCGGGGCGGTCGGCGCGCGGCTCGAGGTCGAAGAACGCGCACAGCGCCCGGTACTCCGCCGCCGCGAGCTGCGGCACGTTCGCGAACAGCCAGACGCGCTCGCCCGGGTTCGTCAGGAAGCCGTGCTCGACGAGCACCTCGGGCCCGAGCGTCGCGACGCGTGAATACCCGTAGTAGCTGCGCTGGTTCTCCGTCAGGTTGTCGCGCCGACGGGGCGGGTGCCCGGGCAGCCGCTCGAACTCGGCCGCGATCAGCTCGGCGAGCTGTCTGTTCACGGCGTATTCGGGGTAGCCGAAGTTGAAGCCGGACGCGGCGGGAGAGACCGAGCCGTCGGCGTGCAGGAAGAGCGCCGCGTCGACCCTGATTCCGTCCGGGATGTCGCCCGGCACGACCACGGGCAAGAGACGGCCGTCCACGGCAAGGAGCGCGGCGAGCGCGTTCGCGATCAGGGTGACGAGCTCCTGCTCACCTGCCGTTCCGGTCTGGTTCTCGAAGCCGGGCTCGCGCGGGGCGACGTGTCCTTTTTGCACGAGAACGTCCGGCATCTCCCTCCAATCCGATCGCGACCTGCTCGCGTAGTCTGAAGGTGATGCGCCTCAGGGGTCCCCTGACCGTCGTCGCTGCCGTGGCGTTCGTGCTCGCTCCGGCCGCCATTCCGGCTGCCGCGAACGAGCTGATCGGCACGGTCGGGCCCGGCTTCACGATCACGCTCAAGCAGACCGGCGGTGCGGACGTTCTCCAGCTCGACCCGGGCACCTACTCCATCGAGGTCAGCGACCTCGCGCAGGACCACAACTTCCACCTCTTCGGCCCCGGGGTGAACCAGTCGACCGACGTTGCCCAGACCGGCACGGTCAACTGGAGCGTCAACCTCGTCGAAGGCCGCTACACGCTCGTCTGCGATCCGCACTCGACGGACATGCGCAGGGACTTCGTCGTCGGGAACCCGCCGGCTGCACCGCCGCCCAAACCACCGGTGGCGGCCGTCCCGAAGCTGCTTGCGACCGTTGGGCCGCGGAACACGATCTCGCTCCGGAGCGGCACCGGGGCGGTGCTCAAGACCCTCAAGCCGGTCACGTATTCGATCACGGTGCGCGACCGTTCCCAGCTCCACAACTTCCACCTCGTCGGCAAGGGCGTGAACCGCAAGTCGACGCTCGCAGGCCTCAGCACGCTCACCTGGCGCGTGAAGCTCTCCGCCGGCCCGCTCCGGTTCTACTCCGACCGGAGCCCGACGACCGTCAAGGGCTCGCTGACCGTCAAGTAGGACGGCGGCTCGGCCGGACGAGACCGGCGTTCTCGCCCTCCGCGGCGTGGATCTCCGCCTGCTTCTCCAGCTCCGAGTTGAGCTCGGCGCCGAAGAGGAGCGCGAAGGCGGAGTAGTTGAGCCAGAGGAGGAGCACGATCCCGCTCGCGAGGGCGCCGTACGTCCTCGAGTACGAGTCCGAGAAGCTCGTATAGAGGGCGAAGAGCCCGGAGAGCGCCAGCCACGCGAAACTGCCGACGAGCGCTCCCGGCGACAGCCACTTCCAGCTCCGGACCTCCACGTTCGGCGCGACGTAGTACGTGAGCGCGAAGAAGGTCAGGATCGCGAGGAACGCGATCGGCCAGCGCAGGATCCCCCAGACGAGCTCGAAGGCGTCGCCCAGCCCCGCCTCGTCAGCGATCGCCTCGCCGAGCGGTCCGCCGAACACGATCAGCAGCATGAGCCCGGCCAGGACGAGCCCCGTCATGCAGACGAGGACGAGCGCGACCAGCCGCACCTTCCAGAAGGGGCGCGTCTCGTCCCGCTGGTAGGCGCGGTTGACCGCTTTGATCACGGCGTTCATGGCGCCGCTCGCTGCCCATGTCGCGAGCGCGGCGCCGACGAGGAACGCGACCACCGACGTGCTCGTCGAGGTGTCTTGCTGCAGCCGCCCGATCGTGTCGACCACCTCGCCCGGCGCGACGGGCGCGAGGAAGTCCTCGAGGGCGTCGTAGGCCCCGACGAGGTCGAGCAGACCGACGAGGAACACCATCGCCGGGAAGAACGCGAGCAGGGAGCTGTAGGCGACCTGAGCCGACAGCCCCGTCGCGTCGTCGGCAAGAAACGACTTGAACGCCCGCTTGAACGCGTCGAGCCACTCCCGCGACGACAACCTCCACGGGCTCGGCCGCATGGCTCAGTCGTTGCCCCGCTCCCTGCGCGGCAAAACCTGGGCTAGCTGAGGTGGATCTCGCCTTCGCGGATCTCGGACACCCGCTCGGCGAGGACCTCGTCGCCGTCGACCAGGAGACCGTGGAAGATGTCGATCTCGGGATCGCCGAGCACCTCGTCCACCTTCCCCAGCCTCTTGCCCTCGGCGTCGTACACGGGCCAGCCGGGCTCGACGACCAGCCAGGAGACGGGATCGCGGCTCAGCTCAGACCGCCTTTCCTTCGACCCGCCAGACGGGCCCCTGGGTGTCGACGTTGTGCGTTCCCGAGAGAACCCGCAGGATCGTCAGGCGCCCGAAGATGCCCTCCGCGTCGACACGCTCGAGGCAGCGCGCCGTCATCTGCGCCGACGCTCCGTAGCCGAACGTCCGCGCGGCGCGGAAGCGGAGCGCGCTGCGGCCGGGCACACGGGTCGGGTTGAGCGGGGCGAGGAGGAGCGCTCCGCTGCTGGAGATGGTCGCTGGAGCCGAGCTCGACCTCGCCGTAGAGGTCGCTCCAGTCGGGCGGGAGACCGGCGACCGTTTCCGCCCAGGCGTCCGCGAGCAGCTCGCGTGGCGCTTCCCGGCGCGGCGCGGCGCCGGCCGTCTCGAGCAAGCCGAGCGTGCCGCGAACGCGCTCGCCGTCGATCTTGCCGAGCAGCTTCGTCAGCTGGTCCGGGCCGATCCCGTGCCCGCTGCGGCTGACGGTGAGGCGCAGCTCGTCGCCGACGACACCCGGCGTGGCAGGCCCGAGGAGCGCCGCGGCGCGGGTGCGCTGGGACGGGTTCGGGAAGGTCAGGGAGAGCCTGGCGTCCGCCCAGCCGGCGGGCAAGCCTGCCCGTGCTCGACCCCATTGTTCGACGAGCTTCATGCGGGCGTCAGCATAATGAGCCGCAATGGCCAAGGTCGAGCGAAAACCGCGCGCGGAGCAGGCGCTGCCCGACGAGCGGCTGCACGAGCTCTTCCGCGAGATGCTGCTGATCAGACGCTTCGAGGAGAAGGTCGAGGAGCGCTTCCGCGCCGGCGAGCTGCCCGGTTTCCTGCACGTGTGCATCGGCCAGGAGGCGATCGCCTCCGGCGTCTGCGCCGCGCTCGAGCCCGACGACGTGATCGCGTCGACCCACCGCGCGCACGGTCACACGATCGCGAAGGGAACGCACGTGAACGCGGTGATGGCCGAGCTCTACGGCAAGCAGGAGGGCTGCTCCCGCGGCTACGGCGGCTCGATGCACCTCTACGACCTCGAGCACGGGAACCTCGGCGCGAATGCCGTCGTCGGCGGCGGCCTGCCCGCGATCGTCGGCGCCGCGCTCGCGTTCCAGTTCCGCAAGCAGGAGCGTGTCGCGGTCGCTTTCTTCGGCGACGGCGCGACGAACACCGGCACGTTCCACGAATCGCTCAACCTGGCCCAGCTCTGGAAGGTGCCGGCGTTGTTCGTGCTCGAGATGAACGCCTGGGCCGAGTCGACGCCGATGTCCCAGCACGCGCCGATCGAGGACTTCGCGCAGCGCGCAGTCGCGTTCGGGATGCGCTCGGTCGACGTCGACGGCCAGGATGTCGAGGCCGTCTACGCGGCGACGCGCGAGGCGCGTGAGCACGCGCTCTCGGGTCAGGGCCCCGTCTTCCTCAACGTCCGCACCTACCGGCTCGTCGGGCACTACATCGGCGACCCGCAGGTCTACCGGACGAAGGAGGAGCTCGAGGAGCTGCGCACGACCAAGGACCCGATCGACCTCCTCCGCGCCCGGCTCGAGCTCTCGGACGACGAGCTCGAGGCGATCGACACCGAGGTGACCGGAATCGTCGAGGCGTCGGTCGAGTTCGCGAAGGCAGGCACCGACCCGAAGCCGGAAGACGCCCTGAAATACGTCTATGCCTGAACTGACCTATCGCGAGGCAGTTCGCGACGCGCTCTCGCGCGCGATGCGCGCCGACGAGGATGTCTTCGTCATGGGCGAGGACATCGCCGAGATGGGCGGCTCTATGGGCGTGACGCAGGGCATGCTCGCGGAGTTTGGCCCGGAACGTGTCCGCAACACGCCGATCTCCGAGATCGCGATCGTCGGCACCGGGATCGGGGCGGCGATGCAGGGGATGCGCCCGGTCGTCGAGATCATGTACCAGGACTTCCTCACCCTCTCGATGGAGCAGCTCGTCAACCAGGCGGCGAAGCACCGGACGATGAGCGGGGGTCAGCTGAAGGTGCCGCTGACGATTCGCACCCAGGGCGGGGCCGGCTGGAGCCCGGGCGCCCAGCACGCGCAGCAGCTCGAGTCGTGGTTCGTGCACGTGCCGGGCCTGAAGGTCGTCTTCCCCTCGACGCCCGAGGACGTCCGCGGCCTGCTCTGGAGCTCCATCTACGACGACAACCCGGTCGTCTTCTTCGAGCACCGGCTGCTCTACCCGCTCAAGGCTGACGTGCCGGACGAGCTCGAGCCGATCGAGCTCGGCAAGGCGCGGGTCCTGCGCGCGGGCTCGGACGTAACCGTGGTCGCGATCGGCCGGATGGTGCCCGAGGCGCTCCAGGCGGCCGAGCAGGCCGAGCAGGAGGGCATCTCGGTCGAGGTGATCGACCCGCGCACGCTGCTTCCCCTGGACGAGGAGGCGATCGTCGCCTCCGTGAAGAAGACGACACGTTGTGTAACCGCGCACGAGGCCGTCACCCGCGGCGGCTTCGGCGCGGAGCTCGCCGCGGTCGTGCAGCAGGGAGCCTTCGACTACCTCGACGCGCCGATCGAGCGCGTGGGCGCGAAGTTCGCCCCGCTCGCGTTCGCGCCTGCGATGGAGCAGTGGGTCGTCCCGCACGCGGCGGACGTGCTCGAAGCCGTCAAGAGAACGGTGGCCCGCGCCTAACCATGGCGACCGAGGTCAAGCTCCCGCGGCTCGGCCAGGGCATGGAGTCCGGCACGATCGTCAAGTGGCTCAAGGGCGAAGGCGATCCGGTCAAGAAGCGCGAGCCCCTCTACGAGCTCGACACCGACAAGGTCACGCAGGAGGTCGAGGCGGAGGCGGATGGCGTCCTGCTGAAGATCGTCGTCGACGCCGGCGAGGTGGAGGTCGGCCGCACGATCGCCTTCATCGGCAAGGAGGGCGAGGACGTCCCGGCCGGCAACGGCGCTGCGCCGCCGGCGGCCGAGGACGAGGCGGACGACGCGACGGAGGCAGAGCCTGAGCCGCAGGAGGAGGGCTCTCCGGCCGAGGAAATGGACGACGAGCGCGAGCGCGGCCGCCAGGCCGCCGCGGCGACCGCCGCAGCCGAGACCGCCACGGTCACCGAGGCGCCCGCGCGACCGGACGGCCGCGTCAAGGCATCACCGCTCGCACGCCGGCTCGCCCGAGAGAAGGGCATCGACATCGCCGAGCTCGCGGGCAGCGGCCCGGAGGGCCGGATCGTCGCCGAGGACGTCGAGCGAGCCACCGTCGCTCCGCCGAAGGCGGCTCCGGCGGCGACGCTCGCTGCGGCGACGGGAGAGGTCGAGGAGGTCGAGCTCACCTCGACGCGCAAGACGATCGCGCGCCGCCTCACCGAGGCGTGGCAGGCGCCCGTCTTCCAGCTCACGGTCTCCGTCGACATGACCCGCTCGCTCGAGCTGCGCGAGCGGCTCGTGAGCCGGCTCCAGGAAGGCGAGACGAAGCCCACCGTCTCCGATCTGCTGACGAAGGTGTGCGCCGCGGCGCTCGTGCGGCACACGGCTGTGAATGCGCACTTCGCCGGCGACAGGATCCTCCGCTTCCCGTATGCGCACGTCGGCATCGCCGTCGCGGCGCCGCAGGGGCTGGTCGTGCCCGTGATCCGCGATGCCGACCGCAAGACGATCCAGGAGATCGCCGCGGCGCGCGCGGAGGTCGTCGGCCGCGCGCGTGAGGGAAAGCTGCAGCGTGCGGATCTCGAAGACGGCACGTTCACGATCTCGAACCTCGGCATGTTCGGGATCGAGCAGTTCATCGCGGTGCTGAACCCACCGCAGGCCGCGATCCTCGCGGTGGGCGCGACGGAGGAGAAGCCGGTCGTCCGGGACGGCGGGGTCGAAGTCCGGCCGATGATGAGCATGACGATCACGTGCGACCACCGGGCGATCGACGGCGCCGATGGGGCGGAGTTCCTGCGCACCGTCAAGGAGCTGCTCGAGGAGCCGGCCCTCGCGCTCTAGTGGGGCACTAGCAACGTGGTCACGGTCTGGTACCGGGTGCGCGACCTCGACCGCGCGCGCGTCTTCTACCGCGACGTGCTCGGCTTCGAGGAGGTCTTCGTCGACGTCCACGACGGCTGGTCGCGGCTCACGCACGGCGGGATGGCGATCGCTCTTGCCGAGGGCGACCCGGGCGAGTCGGGCGGCGTCGCAAACGTCGAGGTGGCCGACGTGAAGAGCGAAGCCGAGCGGTTGCGCGAGGCCGGAGTCGACGTGGGTGTGGTCTTCGAGCTGCACGGGCAGTTTCGGCTCGTGGACGTCTACGACCCGGACGGAAACCGCGTACAGCTGGCCCAGTCCCTGGAGGAGTGATGGGCCTCATCCTCCGCCGTGGCGGCACCCAGGACGTTCGCTTCCTGCGGGACATGCTCCATCACGCCTACTACTGGCGCGAGCGCGTGCCCGGGTCGCTCGTCTCGCGCTACGTCCGCGGCTGGGGACGGCCGGGAGACACGGCCGTGATCGCCCTCGAAGGCGGCTTCCCCGTCGGGGCCGCGTGGTACCGCGTCTTCACCGACGAGGAGCCCGGGTACGGGTTCATCGACGGCCGGACGCCCGAGCTCGCGATCGCCGTCGTCCCTTCGAAGCGGGGTCACGGAATCGGCGAGGAGCTGCTGCAGGAGCTGATGGCGAAGGCCGAGGCTGCCGGCTACGAGCGCCTCAGCCTCAGCGTCGAGCCCGGCAACCCTGCGCGCAAGCTGTACGAGCGCCACGGCTTCGAGGTCGTCGACGAAGGGGCAGAAGCGTGGACGATGGCGGCGGAGCTAGAGTCGAACCCGACTACGGACTGAGGAGCTGAGATGGAAGTTGACGTCGCCGTCCTGGGTGGCGGCCCCGGCGGGTACACCGCAGCGATCCGCGCCGCGCAGCTGGGGGCGAAGACGGTCTGCGTGGAGCAGGAGCCCGAGCTGGGCGGCACGTGCCTCCGGGTGGGCTGCATCCCGACGAAGGCCTGGGTGCAGACGGCGCACGCGCTGCACCAGGCGGGTGAGGTCTTCGCCAAGTTCGGCGTGAACGTCTCGGCGCCGGAGCTCGACTTCGGCCAGGCTGTCGAGTGGAAGAACGGCGTCGTCAAGCAGATGACCGGCGGCGTCGCCGGCCTCTTCAAGGCGAACGGGGTCGAATGGGCGAAGGGGAGGGGGACCTTCACCGGCCCGAACACGCTCGCAGTCGAGGGCGGCGAGGAGATCACGTTCAAGAGCGCGATCATCGCCACCGGCTCGTTCCCGATCCGGCCGCCGATCGAGGGGATCGACTCCCCGCGCTGCGTCGACTCGACCGGCCTCCTCGCGCAGACCCAGGTACCGGGTCGCCTCGTCGTCCTCGGCGGCGGCATCATCGGCTGCGAGTTCGCGTCGATCTTCCAGCGCTTCGGCTCCGAGGTGACGATCGTCGAGATGCTCGACACGCTGATCCCGCAGGAGGACGCGGATGCAGCCAAGGAGCTGGCGAAGGCGTTCGGCAAGCGCGGAATCACGCTTCATCTCGGCAAGCAATGCACGAAGGTCGAGGACGACGGCTCGCAGCTGACCGTCCACTTCGGGGAAGGGGAGACCGTCCAGGCCGACCTGATGCTCGTCTCGATCGGGCGCGGCCCGGTCGTGGAGGGAATCGGGCTCGAGGCGCTCGGCGTCGAGTTCGACCGCAAGCAGGGCATCGCCACCGACGAGCACCGGCGCACGACGGTTCCGCACGTGTACGCCGTTGGCGACTGCGCCGGGTACTGGCAGCTCGCCCACACCGCGTTCCGCGAGGGCGAGGTCGCCGCGGAGAACGCGTGCGGCCACGACGCGACGATCGGCGAGCCGGCCGTCCCGCGGCCGATCTACACCGATCCTGAGATCGCGGGCGTTGGGCTCACCGAGGCGCAGGCGCGCGAGCGGCACGGCGAGGACGTCGCGGTCGGCATGTTCCCGTGGGTCGCGAACGCGCGCGCCGTGATGCAGGCCGAGACGGTCGGCTGGGTGAAGTCGATTCACGAGACCAAGTACGGCGAGCTTCTCGGCATCGTGATGGTCGGCCCGCACGTGACCGACCTGATCGAAGCGGGCACGGTCGCGATCGACGCCGAGTCAACGGTGGAGACGGTCGCCGACGGCATGGCGGCGCACCCCACCCTGTCCGAGGCGATCAAGGAAGCAGGGCTCGTCGCGCTCGGCCGCGCGATCCATCTGCCGAACAAACGGAGGGCTCCCGCCAAGGCATAGGACCTGCGCACAGTTCCACTGGGACCGCTATGCTCGAGTGGAGGACGTGCCCTCGTCCCCACATAGGGGCCGTGCCGCCCGCCGGCCCCGCCTTTCTCCCAGAGCCGCCCCTTGCCGCAGAGGGGCGGCTTGTTTAAGACGCAAGGCCACGCCCTCAGCGCGGTTGGTAGCCTCCGGCGCATGACCATCTTCAACCGGCGCTACGCGGTGATCGGCTGGCTCGCATGGGTCGGAGCGAAGACGGCGATGAAGCGCAAGGCGAGGACCGCCGTGCCGGGGACGGTCGAGGGCACGCGGCGTCCGAACAAGGGCGCGATCGCGGCCGGCATCGCGGCGGTCGTCGGCGTACTCTGGTTCTGGCGGCGCAAGAGCTCCGACGACGAGCTGCCGCCGGCGCCCGAGAGCTAGTGGGTCTCGTACGCGCCGCGCTCGACGGCTTGACTCCGTACGAGCCGGGTAAGCCCGAGGAGGAGCTGCAACGAGAGCTCGGGCTCGAGCGGGTCGTCAAGCTCGCCTCGAACGAGGGCCCGTGGGGGCCGTTCCCAGCCGCCATCGAGGCGCTGGAACGAAGCGCGCCGCTCCTGAATCGCTATCCGGACGGAGGGACGTTCCACCTCCGCAACGCGCTTGCCGAGCGGCACAGTGTCGACCGCGCCAACGTGATCACGGGGGCGGGCGCGGACGCGCTGATCGGCCATCTCTCGGTGGCGACGCTCGACCCCGGTGACGAGATCGTCACCGGCTGGCCGTCGTTCGTCAGCTACGTCCTCGACGCGCTCAAGCTCGGCGCGGTGCCGCGGAAAGTGCCGCTCGTCGCCGACCTCTACGACCTCGACGCCCTGCTCGCCGCAATCGGCCCGCGCACGAAGCTCGTCTACGTGGCGACGCCGAACAACCCGACGGGAACGATGACGACGCGCACGCAGCTCGATGCGTATTTCGAGCGTGTGCCCGAGCACGTGCTCACGGTGCTCGACCAGGCGTACTTCGAGTACATCGAACACCCGGACTATCCGGACGGGGTCGAGGAGTACCTGAAGGCGGGGCGTCGGGTGGTCGTGCTGCGGACGTTCTCCAAGATCTACGGGCTGGCCGGCCTCAGGATCGGGTACGCGGTCGGCCCGGTGGACGTGATCGAGGCGGTGGGGAAGACGCGCCGTCCGTTCGACGTGAGCGCGCAGGCGCAGGTGGCTGCGCTCGCGAGCCTCGACGCGCCGGACGAGCTCGCGGTGCGGCGCCGCCTCACCCACGAGGGTCGAGCTGCGCTCGAGCTGACGCTCCGCGAGCACGGCCTGACCCCGGCGGGGCCTGCAGTCGCGAACTTCCTCTTCGCAGAGGTAGGGGAGGACGCCAGGCCACTGTTCGAGGCGCTCCTGCGCCAGGGCGCGATCGTGCGCCCGATGGGCGCCTTCGGCGCGCCCGGCGCGCTCAGGATCACCGTCGGCACGCCGGACGAGAACGCCTTCTTCGCCGATGCGCTCGCGTCGGTCCTGGCCGCGGCCTCCTAGCCACAAACCGTCCAACTCGTCCGGTATCCTGGCACCGCCGCGGGTGCCTGCACGCCCGCGTCTTGCGTATGCGGACGACATTGAAGAGAGGGATTGGCCGTGGCGCGGCCGCCGACGGCAATGGGCGTCCGGTTCTGCCGCCCGGGGCGCTCTCCCCGATCACGATCTACCGCCAGCCGCCGCCGCCGCGGCGTTCTCGCTGGGCGACGTTCCGCACCGTGCTCGGTTGGATGCTCGTCGTGCTCCTCGTCGCGGTCGGATCGGCCGCCGGCGGCGCGTACCTCTGGTTCCACGAGAGCGTCGCCGCGGTCGTCGCGTCGACGCCGGAGGTGAAGGTCGCGGCGAAGCGGCTCGACATCGCGCTCCCGGGCGAGCCGGCCACCGCGCTCGTGATCGGCTACGACCGGCGCGCCGGAGAGCTGAACAAGGGGGTGACCCCCCGTTCGGACACGATCATGCTCGTCCGGGCCGACCCGGAGACGAAGTCTGTCTCGATGCTCTCGCTCCCGCGCGACCTCTACGTTCCGATCCATTGCCCCGGAAGGACCACCTTCAGCGCGCGGATCAACGGCGCCTACTCCGAGTGCGGGACGAAGGGCACGCTGGAGACTGTCCGCAAGCTCACCGGCGTGCCGATCAACTACCTGATCACGGTCAACTTCCGCGGCTTCCGCCAGCTCGTCGACGCGGTCGGAGGCATCTGGATGGACGTCGATCGCCGCTACTTCAACGACCAGGGCGGCGACTTCGGCTACGCGACGATCAACCTCTTCCCCGGCTACCAGAAGCTCGGCGGCTACCAGGCGCTCGACTACGTCCGCTATCGGCACACCGACTCCGATCTCTATCGCCTGGCGCGGCAGCAGCTCTTCGTGCATGCGTTCAAGAACCAGATCAAGGCGAACACGGGCCCGCTCGATCTGCCCCGCGTCGTCAAGACGATCACCGAGAACGTCGAGGTCGGCCAGGGCGGCAACAAGGAGCTCGACCTGAAGACGGTCTATCGCTACGCGCTGTTCGCCTACTCGCTCCCGCCGGGGAACTTCTTCCAGTCGAAGCTCGAGGGCCTCGAGGAGACCTCCTCCTTCGACATCCTCGTGCCCGAGGAGAACGTTCGTAAGGCGGTGCAGGAGTTCGCGAACCCGGACGTCGAGTCGCCGCAGAAGGCGACGCGGGTCGCGCTGAACGAGAAGCCCAAGGCGTCGGCCGACAAGGCGCCCGCGCCACGTGAGACGACCGTCAACGTGCTCAACGGCAACGGCGTGCCCGGCTCGGCCGGCACGGCCAGCTACCTGCTCTCCCAGCGCGCGTACCAGATGGTCTACGCACCCGACGGCAAGAACGGGAACGCGCCGAACTGGGAGTACTTCAAGACGCGCATCCACTACGACGCGAAGCAGGCCGGGGCGGAGGCGGCGGCCAAGAAGGTCGCGACGCTCTTCGGAACCGAAGACCTCAAGCCGCTCACGCCCGAGATCGCGGCGCTCTCGAACGACGCGATGCTGACGGTGATCGTCGGCCAGACGTTCCACGGGACGCTCGCCGAGGCGCCGGTCGACAAGACGCCGAAGCGCCAGCCGCCGGCCGTCGCGCCGGGCGCGGATGCGTCGCTCGCCCTTCTGCGCGAGCGCGCCTCCAAGGTTCCGTTCAAGGTGATGGTGCCGACCGTGCTCGAGAAGACGTCCTGGATCGACCGCGAGCGCCCGGTGCGGATGTACCGGATCGACCCGGACGGCAAGCACAAGACGATCCGCCTGACCTACAAGACCGGGAGCGGCGTCAACGAGTACTGGGGCGTCCAGATGACCGACTGGGAGGACGCGCCCGTCCTCTCTGAGCGCAACTTCACGCGCACGATCGGCGGCCGGCTCTACGAGCTCCACTACACCGGGCCGAAGCTGCACATGATCGTCCTGCGGCAGGGCGGCGCGTCGTACTGGGTCGTGAACACGCTGCTCGACTCGCTCTCGAACGAGACGATGATCGCGATCGCGAAGGGTCTCAGGCCGATCGACAAGCTCAAGTAGCGGTGTCCAGGGTCGCTGTCTTCGGAGCCGGCTACGTCGGCCTCGTCACGGGCGCGTGCTTCGCCGAGCTCGGGCACGACGTCGTCGTCCGCGACGTCGTCCCCGACCGGATCGAGCGGCTGCGTGCGGGCGAGGTGCCGATCTACGAGCCGGGCCTGAACGAGATCCTGGAGCGGAGCGCCGAACGGCTCTCCTTCACGCTCGACGTCGCGGAGGCCGTCGACGGCGCCGAGTTCCTCTACGTCGCGGTCGGCACGCCGCCGACGTACTCCGGCGACGCCGACCTCTCGGCCGTGTGGACCGTCGTCGACGAGCTCGACGGGCTCGACCGCCGCGCCGTGCTGGTGATGAAGAGCACTGTCCCCGTCGGGACGGGCGCGCGGGTGCGCGATCGCCTCGACCAGCGCGGCCTCGACCAAGTCGGCTACGTCTCGAATCCCGAGTTCACGGCCGAGGGGAACGCGATCCGCGACTTCAAGCATCCGGACCGGATCGTGATCGGCTCGTTCGCAGACGAGGACGGCGACGCGGTCGAGGCACTGCACGAGGGGATCGAGGCCCCGTTCGTCCGCTGCGACGTCGCCTCGGCCGAGATGATCAAGCTCGCCGCGAACGCCGCGCTGATGACCCGGATCAGCTTCATCAACGAGATCGCGAACGTCTGTGAGGCGACCGGCGCCGACGTCGTCCGCGTCGCCGAGGGCGTTGGTCTCGACAAGCGCATCGGCCCGAGCTTCCTCGAGGCGGGCGTGGGCTACGGCGGCTCGTGTTTTCCAAAGGACTCGCTCGCGCTCAAGCAGCTCGCCGCCAACTCCGGCTATCACTTCCAACTGCTCAACGCGGTGATCGAGGTCAACGAGCTGCAAAAGCGCCGCGTCATCGGGAAGCTGCAGGCGCATCTGGGCAGCCTGCGCGGGAAGACGGTCGCGCTGCTCGGGCTCGCGTTCAAGCCCAATACCGACGACACACGGGAGGCGCCGAGCCTCGTGCTCGCCGGCCGGCTCGTGGCCGAGGGCGCGGCCGTGCGCGCGTGGGATCCGATCGTCGACGGTGCCGAGGTCCTGCCCCAGGCGACCGTCCACGACAGTCCGCTCGACGCGCTCGAGGGAGCCGACGCAGCTGTGCTCGTGACCAAGTGGCCGGAGCTCGAGCAGGTCGACTGGGCCGCCGCGGCGACGCGGATGCGCAACCCGCTCTTGATCGACGGACGCAACATGCTCGACCCGACCGCTCTCCGCGCCGCCGGCTTCACGTACGTCGGCATCGGCCGCAACGGCTCGTGAGCCTGCCGGCGGTGATCCTCGTCGGCGGGCTCGGTACCCGCCTGCGGCCCCTGACCGACCGCACGCGCAAGGACATGCTGCCGCTCGTCGACCGGCCGCAGCTCGCCTACACGTTCGACCATCTGAGGCGGCACGGCGTCACGCGCGCGATCGTCTCGTGCGGCTACTTGCCGACACAGATCCAGCAGCACTTCGGCGACCGCTACGGCGATCTCCGGCTCGAGTACAAGATCGAGGAGGAGCCGCTCGGTACCGGCGGCGCGATCCGGTTCGCTGCGGAGGGGATCGACGAGCCCTTCTTTGCGCTCAACGGCGACTCGCTGCGCGAGACCGATCTCGACGCGCTCGTCGCGTTCCACCACGAGCGCGAGACGCAGGCGACGATCCTGCTCACCCCCGTCGAGGACCCGACGCGATACGGGCTCGTGCGCGTGAACGGCGACGGGCGCGTGCTCAGCTTCCTCGAGAAGCCGCGGCCGGAGGAGATCGACACGAACCTGATCAACGCCGGCCTGTACGTGCTCGAGCCCGACGTGCTCGAGCTGGTCCCGCCCGGGCGCGCGGTCTCGATCGAGCGCGAGGTCTTTCCGCGGCTCGTCGAGAAACGCGGTGTCCACGGGGTCGCGCTACCCGGCTACTGGCTCGACATCGGCACCCCCGACGCGTATCTGCAAGCGCACCGCGACGTGCTCGAGCGGAACTTTCGGACCGAGCTCGGAGACGCGCTCGGTTCCGAGTACACCCTCGTGGCGCCCGGCGCCGAGGTGAGCGCGGACGCCAGGCTCGTCCCTCCCGTCTACGTGGGCGCGGGCGCGGCAGTGGGCGCGGGCGCGCGGATCGGGAGTCTGGCCGTGATCGGCGCGGGTGCCCGGATCGGCGCAGGGGCCACCGTCGAGTCGTCAGTCGTGGGTGCGGGAGCGGTCGTCGGCGACAGGACGGGCGTGCTCGGGTCGATCGTCGGCGAGCGCGCCGAGCTGGGCGCAGGCTGTGACGTCCGCGGCCTCTCGGTCGTCGGCCCTGGCGCGACGGTCGGCGAGGGGAATATGCTCGACCACGGGATGCGGGTCGCGGCCGACGAGACGATCGCTGCGGGCGCGGTCTCTTTCTCGTGAACGGCATCGACTCCCCGAACGTGAACTCGCTCGACCCGTGGGCATTCGATGTTCGCAAGGTCGAGAAGCCGTGGGGCCACGAGCTGATCTGGGCGCTGACGGACGTCTACTGCGGGAAGGTGCTGTTCGTGAAGGCCGGCGCGGCCCTGAGCCTCCAGTTCCACAACGAGAAGGACGAGTCGTGGCTCGTCCAGTCCGGCCGGGCGAAGCTCGAGCTCGGGGAGGCGGGGCAGCGGGTGCTGCACGAGGAGGTGATCGGCGCCGGAGCGGCATTCAGGTACCGCCCAGGCACGGTTCACCGCGTGACTGCGCTCGAGGACACGACCATCCTCGAGGTCTCGACGCCGCACCTCGACGATGTCGTCCGCCTCGAGGATCTGTACGGTCGCGCGGGCACTTCCGAACCCTGACACTCATGTGGTAAGGTTGCGCCGATGCAGGCGCTCACGATCGGCGAGGCGGCGAGCCACACCGGCTGGTCGCCCCGAATGCTCCGGTATCTCGAGTCGGTGGGGCTCGTCGTGCCGGCGCGGACGCCGGCCGGCTATCGCGTCTACGCTCGCGTAGAGCTCCTGCAACTTCGGGGCCTGCGGCTGCTGCGAGAGCAGTTCGGGATCGAGCTGGACGAGGTCGCCTTCGCGGCGCGCCTCCGGCGCGAGCCCGAGCTCCGCACGGCCCTCGACGCGTGGATGCGCACGGCCGGGCCGGGCGCCGACTGGGTGGAATGGGAACAGCGAAAGCATGAGCGGCTGATTGCGGCCGCCTGAGCGAAGGGAACCGATGGCAACGACCAAGCGATACGACGTGAAGGATCTTGCGCTCGCGTCCGACGGAGTGCGCAGGATCGAGTGGGCCGACCGGCAGATGCCGGTGCTGGCCGCGATTCGCGAGCGGTTCGAGAGCGAGCAGCCACTTGCGGGCTACCGCGTCGCCGCGTGCCTGCACGTGACGACCGAGACTGCGAACCTGATGCGGACGCTTCAGGCGGGCGGCGCGGATGTCGTCCTCTGTGCGTCCAACCCGCTCTCGACCCAGGACGACGTCGCCGCAGCGCTCGTCGACGAGTACGGGATCTCGACGTTCGCAATCAAGGGTGAGGACAACGACTCGTACTACCAGCACATCGAGGCGGCCGTCGACCACAAGCCGCACATCACGATGGACGACGGCGCCGACGTGATCGGCGTCCTCCACAGTGCCCGGCGCGAGCAGCTCGGCGACGTGATCGCGGGCACCGAGGAGACCACCACCGGCGTGATCCGGCTGAAGGCGCTCGAGCGCGACGGAAAGCTCGGCTTCCCGGTCGTCGCGGTCAACGAAGCGAAGACGAAGCACCTCTTCGACAACCGCTACGGCACCGGCCAGTCGACCGTCGACGGCATCATCCGCGCCACGAACGTGCTGCTCGCCGGCCGGACGTTCGTCGTTGCCGGCTACGGCTGGTGCGGCCGGGGCGTCGCGATGCGAGCGAAGGGGATGGGCGCACACGTCGTCGTCACCGAGGTCGACCCGATGAAGGCGATGGAGGCCGTGATGGACGGCTTCATGGTCATGCCGATGGGGCAAGCGGCGGAGATCGGCGACATCTTCATCACGGCGACCGGCGACAAGAGCGTGGTCACCAAGGGTCACATGGAGAAGATGAAAGACGGCGCGATCATGGCCAACACGGGTCACTTCAACGTCGAGATCGAGCTGCCCGCCCTCCGTGCGCTCGCGACCGAGACGCGTCAGGCGCGCGAGTTCGTCGAGGAGTTCACCCTCGCCGACGGCCGCCGGCTGTACCTGATCGCAGACGGCCGCCTGGTCAACCTCGCCGCCGCCGAGGGCCATCCGGCCCAGGTGATGGACATGTCGTTCGCGAACCAGGCTCTCTCGGCCGAGTACGTCGTCCAGAACGCCGCCTCGCTCGAGAAGAAGGTCTACGTCGTGCCGGAGGAGATCGACAACGAGATCGCCCGGCTCAAGCTCGCGACGATGGGCGTCGAGATCGACCGGCTCACGGAGGAGCAGGCGAAGTACCTGGCCTCGTGGGACGAGGGGACCTAGACCCGGAACGGATCGTTCGGCTGGAAGCCGGCGCGGTCGTTCTGCTCGACCAGCGCCGGCTTCCGGACGACGAGGTCGAGCTTCGCTGCGAGTCGGCGGCGGAGGTCGCCGAGGCGATCCGGACGCTGGCGGTGCGTGGCGCGCCCGCGATCGGCGTCGCGGCGGCGTATGCATACGCTCTCGCCGCCGAGCGTGGGGAGGACCTGGACGAGGCGTACCGTGTCCTCGCGGCGTCGCGGCCGACCGCCGTGAACCTGGTCTGGGCCCTCGAGCAGATGCGCGACGATCCCTCGCCGGAGCGGGCGCGGAGCTTGCACTTAGCGGAAGTTGATCGGTGCAAGCGCATGGGTACCCATGCATCAGCCTTGTTCGGACCTGGCACGAACGTCCTCACGCACTGCAACGCCGGCGGGCTCGCCACGGGCGGCTACGGCTCGGCCGTCGGCGCGATCCGGGCGGCGTGGGAGGACGGCCTCGTCGCGCACGTTTGGGTTGGCGAGACGCGGCCGCTGCTGCAGGGCTCGCGCTTGACGGCCTGGGAACTCGAGGCGCTCGGGATCCCGCACGCCGTGATCGCCGACTCGGCGGCCGCGCATCTGATGCGTCGCGGCGAGGTCGACTGCGTCGTCACAGGCGCCGACCGGATCGCCGCCAACGGCGACACGGCAAACAAGATCGGCACGTACGGTCTTGCGGTGGCCGCCGCGCACCATGGGATCCCGCTCTACGTCGTTGCGCCCACATCGACGGTCGACCACGCGACTCTGACGGGCGAGGACATTCCGATCGAGGAGCGCGACGGCACGGAGCTGACGACCCGCTTCGCGGCACGCAACCCTGCCTTCGACGTCACGCCCGCGGTCCTCGTCGCCGCGATCGTGACCGAGGAGGGAGTGCACCGAGCGCCGTACGACGCGTCGTTGCCACGGGTGGTGCCCGCATGAAGGCGATCATCCTCGCGGGTGGGTATGCGACGCGGCTGCGTCCGCTCACGGAAGACCTCTCCAAGTGCCTGCTCCCGATCGCGGGGCGGCCGATGGTCGACTGGATCGTCGACCGGATCGAGCACGTTGACGAGATCGAGGGTGTCCACGTCGTCACGAACAGCCGCTTCGCGCAGGATTTCTCCCACTGGGCGCGGTCGAGGCCGGGCGTGACGATTCACGACGACGGCACGAGCTCGAACGACGACCGGCTGGGCGCGATCGGCGATGTCGCCTTCACGCTCGAGCAGGCGGCGATCGACGACGACGTGCTCGTGATCGCAGGCGACAACCTGTTCGACTTCGACTTGAACGAGTACGTCCAATTCTGGCGCGGCCGAGGTGTCGCGAGCGCCGTCGCCGTCCACGACGTCGGAGACCTACGTCTCGCCTCGCAGTACGGGATCGTCGGAGTCGACAGCGACGATCTCGTCGTCGAGTTCGTCGAGAAGCCGGACGACCCCTCGAGCACGCTCGCGGCCACCGCGACCTACATCTACCACCGCGAGCACGTGCCGCTCGTCGCCCGGTACCTCGCCGAGGGCAACGCGCCCGACCAGTCGGGGAGCTTCTTCGCGTGGCTGCGCTCGCGCGAGCCGGTGTACGCCTACCGGTTCAGCGGCACATGGCTCGACATCGGCGACCGAGAGCAGCTTCTCGCCGCCGACAACATGCTCCGGCGCGCGACGGGCCTGCCCGAGCGCGTTGCGTACTCGCTCGACACGTAATCAAGATTTAGTCAATCGGCACGCTTCCGTGAGCGTCTCGTGACTCTTTCGGCCCTACGGTCTCAGCAGTGCTCCTCGACGTCCTGCTGCCGAACCGCTGCGCCGCCTGCGAGCTGCCGGGGCCTGCGCTCTGCCCCGGTTGCCGCGACTCGCTGATCCGGCTCGCGCCGCCGCTCTGCGCTCGCTGCGGCGCGCCAGGCCCGTGGCCCGTGCAGCGGTGTGCCGAGTGCAGCGGGCGCAGGCTCGGGTTCACCCGCGCCCGTGCGGCGATCGTCTACGACCCGCCTGCCCGCTCGATCGTCCACACGTGGAAGGAGCGCGGGCAGCGTCGACTCGCGCGGGAGGCCGCGTCTCTCGTCGCCGAGACGCTGTCGAGGCCGGAGGTTGTCGCTCTCGCCTTCGTTCCGGCCGATCCCGACCGCGCGCTCGAACGGGGGCACCGGCCCGCGGAGGCGCTGGCTCGCGAGCTTGGGCGGCTCTGGGAGCTGCCGGTGCAGCAGCTCGTCCGCCGGAAGAGGGCGGTCGCGAGGCAACGGGGCCTCGGCCTGAAGGAGCGGCGGCGCAACGTTGCCGGGGCCTTCGCGCCGGCGCAAGCCTCACCGTCGCGCGTCTGCCTGGTCGACGACATCTACACGAGCGGCGCCACCGCAGCCGCGGCAGCGTCGGCGCTGCGCCGGGGCGGCGCGCGCAGAGTGGAGGTGGTGACGCTCGCACGGGCGGTGCGCTGAGCTCCACGACAACCGAGAACGCGTCTCGCTCTGTCGCCGGGAAGGGCTGTGGGCTACGCTGGAACCACACCACCGGAGAAGGAGACGCGATGCGACTTCAGGTCAAAGGCCGAAACGTCGAGGTCAGCGATTCGATCCGGAGGTACGCCGAGGAGAAGCTCGGCAAGCTCGACCGGCAGCTCGCCGATCCGACGCAGGTCGAGTTGGAGCTCGCGGTCGAGAACAACCCATCGATCGCCGAGGACCACGTCGCCGAGGCCACGATCTGGACAAAGGGTCCGACGCTGCGTGCGCGAGAGAGCTCGACGGCCTTCGAGGCGTCGATCGACCAGCTCGTCGAGAAGCTCGAACGCCAGGTGCAGCGCTACCGCGCAAAGCGCAGCCGGCGCGAGACCGCGCGGCGGGCTGCGAACGGGGGCCCGCCCGCGGAGCCGCAGTTCTCCGCGGAGCAGCTCGAGCAAATGGTCGTGAAGTCGAAGCAGTTCGACCTCCAGCCGCTCACTCCCGACGAGGCGGCGCTCCAGCTCGAGCTGATCGGGCACGACTTCTTCGTCTTCACGAACGTCGACACGGGCAGGACGAATGTGGTCTACCGGCGCCGCGCGGGTGACTACGGCTTGATCGAGCCGCAGGACTGATGCCCTTCTGGCGGCGGCGGGAGTCGCTGCACGAGCGCCTCGCCCGCGAGGCGGGCATGACCGAGCGGGCGCCGCACGACACGAGCCCGCGCTGGGGCGAGGTCGGTATCCACGGCGTGCACCGTCAGCGGCAGTGGGACGCTGTTGCCACGGCCGACGCTCCCGGCCTGGACGGGGCGGAGGCGACGTTCGTCACCCTCCCCGACGGGACCGTGCTGGCCGAGAGCGACGACCTCGACCTCGGCCCGCTCGCGGACGCCCTCGAGGCGACGATCGCCCCGCCGTACCGCGCCGAGGCGGTCCGCCGCGAGGGAACGCTGTGGGCGGTCGCAGCGCGCCGGATCCAGGTCGAGAGCGTCTCGGAGGAGATCGAAGGCGACCGCGTCGTGCTCACGACGCGTGACGGCTTCCGCACGGTCGAGGTCGACGGCTCGGCCGCCTTCGGCTCGATCCCGACGCTCGAGCGGCTCGCTGCCGAGGACGTGGTGCTCGTCGCTCGCCGGCTCGACGGGATGCTCTGGGAGGTAGAGGTGGCGCCGCTCTAAGACGGGGCGGGCCGCCTACGGGAGCGGCTGCGAGGTCACCCGCCGGCCGGCCGCGACCGAGTAACGCGGGCTCTCGGCGCGGACGTCCGCGCCGAGGCCGAGTAGACGTTGCGAGCCGTCTGCAAGCCGGATCCGACGGACCTGGGCGCCGGTGACGAAGAACGCCGCCGTCGCGGTCGCGTCGTCGAGCCGCGCCCCCGCAGGGAGGAGCCACGACCGCTCGACTCCCGAGCGGAGGACGAGTCGGCGGCCGACCTGTGCGACGACGCCCGAGCCGGCGAGCGCGACGGCGCTCACCTCCCCGGCGAACGTCTCGGTCCGCTCGACCCGGCCGCCGGCGTCGAGGACGGTCACGACCCCGCCCTCGCTCGCGACCGCGAGCTCTCCTCCTACTGCGGCGAGGGCCGTCACGCGGGCCGGGGCGGTCCAGGCGAACCGCCGCGAGCCGTCCACGCGGAGCGCGATCACGTCGCGCTCGACGGCGTAGGGGAGGATCCCGCCCCCCACGGAGCCGTCTCCTTCGCCGATCGTGATCGGGGCGGGCGCGTCGACGTCGCGCGTGACGAACCGGAGCCGCCGCGGCGCGGGCCGGGTCGTAGTCGCCGTCCAGAGCGACCAGTCGCGGAAGTTTCCGCCCGCATGGTGGACCCAGAGCACGCGCGTCCCGGCGATCGCGACCGACTCGACGGCATTGCCGGTGCTCGTCTGCTCGCAGCTCGTCTGCCGGCCGAGCTTCGAGACGCCGCGGGTGCCGAGGTTCCAGACGTAGACGCGGTTGCAATCGTTCGCGGAGAAGCCCGTGGCGTACGCGATCCGCTCCCCGTCGAAGGCGAGCGCCGTCACCGGGGCCGGTGCAGTGACCGAGCGCACCACCGCCGAGGCGGCCGGTACGAGCACCAGGGCGAGCGTGAGCACGAACAGCCACCTCATCGCCGACGACGCTACCGTGCCGCTGTTAGCGGCCGATGAAGCGATGGAGCGCGGGTGACGGTTCGGCTCGAGCGGCTACCCTACGTCGATGCCTACCGCAGACTTCGGCAAGCTCGAGAAGGTCCTCCGGATCGGCGAGGGCCGGCGGATGAAGCGGCTCGCCCAGCAGGCCGCCTACATCGCCGAGCTCGAGCCCGACTTCCAGGCGCTCTCCGACGAAGAGCTGCGCGAGACGACGGCCAACTTGCGCGAGCGGCTCGCGAACGGGGAGTCACTCGACGAGCTGCTCTTCGAGGCCTATGCCGCGGTGCGCGAGGCGCGCTGGCGCGAGTCGCAGCAGCGGATGTTCGACGTCCAGATGATGGGCGGGATCGTCCTGCACGAGGGCGACATCGCCGAGATGAAGACCGGTGAGGGCAAGACGTTCGTCGCCTCGCTCGCGCTCTTCCTGAACGCGCTTCCCGGCACGGGCGTCCACCTCGTCACGGTGAACGACTATCTCGCCAAGCGCGACGCCGAGTGGAACCAGCCGGTCTTCGAGCGACTCGGCATGACCGTCGGCTTCATCGAGAACATGATGCCCTTCGCCGAGCGCCGCGAGGCGTACGGGGCCGACATCACGTACGGCACGAACTCCGAGTTCGGCTTCGACTATCTGCGCGACAACATGGCCGTCTCGAAGGAGGGCCTCGTCCAGCGGAGCCACGCGTACGCGATCGTGGACGAGGTCGACTCGATCCTGATCGACGAGGCGCGCACACCGTTGATCATCTCCGGCGAGCCGGAGAGCGCCGCGACCACGTACTACGACTTCGCTCGGATCGTGAAGGAGCTCGACGCTGCGCCCGCGACCCGCAAGGGCCAGAAGGGCGAGGACGAGACGGAGCTCTCGGGGGCGGACTATCTCTACGACGAGAAGCACAAGACCGTCTCGCCCGCGCAGACCGCGATCGAGAAGGTCGAGCGCGCGCTCAAGGTCGAGAACCTCTACGACCCGCGCCACGTCCAGCTCGTCAACCACCTGATCCAGGCGCTGAAGGCGGAGTCGCTCTACCAGCGCGACGTCGACTACGTCATCCAGGACGGCGAGGTCAAGATCGTGGACGAGTTCACGGGCCGGATCATGGAAGGGCGCCGCTGGAGCGAAGGGCTCCACCAGGCGGTCGAGGCGAAAGAGGGCGTCCGGATCCAGGAGGAGAACCAGACTCTCGCCACGATCACGCTGCAGAACTACTTCCGTCTCTACGAGAAGCTCGCCGGCATGACCGGCACCGCCAAGACGGAGGAGAAGGAGTTCGTCGAGATCTACAACCTGCACGTGGTCGAGATCCCCACGAACGTCCCGGTCGTGCGCGCCGACGAGAACGACTACATCTTCAAGACGAAGGACGCGAAGTTCGCGGCCGTCGGCGACGACATCAAGGAGCGGCACGAGGAGGGTCAGCCGGTCCTCGTCGGCACGATCGCGGTCGAGACGTCCGAGTTCCTGTCGGAGCTCCTGAAGCGGCGCGGCGTGCCGCACAACGTCCTCAACGCGAAGGAGCACGAGCGCGAGTCCGAGATCATCAAGGACGCGGGCCAGCCGGGCGCGGTCACGATCGCGACGAACATGGCCGGCCGCGGCGTCGACATCAAGCTCGGCGAGGGCGTCGTCGACGCGGGCGGCCTCTACGTGCTCGCAACCGAGCGGCACGAGTCGCGCCGGATCGACAACCAGCTCCGCGGCCGCTCGGGGCGCCAGGGCGACCCCGGCGAGACCCGCTTCTACCTCTCGGCGCAGGACGACCTCGTCCGCCTCTTCGCCGGCGACCGCATCCACGGGATCATGGAGCGGTTCAAGCTGCCCGAGGACCAGCCGATGGAAGCCGGGATTCTCTCGCGTCAGATCGAGAACGCGCAGAAGAAGGTCGAGGAGCAGAACTTCGTCGCGCGGAAGAACGTCCTCAAGTACGACGACGTGATGAACACGCAGCGGCAGGTGATCTACGAGCAGCGGCGCCGCGTGCTCGACGGGGAGGACCTCTCCGAGGACGTTCGCGACTGGGTCCGCGAGGTCGTCGAGGCGAACGTCGCCAACGCGACCGATAGCGAGTTCCCGGAGGAGTGGGACCTCGACGCCCTCGTCCAGCAGATGCAGGCTCTCTACGGCACCGACATGACGGCCGAGGAGCTGCGCGAGGAGGTCGAGCTCGATCGCGACGCGTTGATCGAGGAATTCGTCGACGACGCGCTCGAGACGTATGAGGAGAAGGAGCAGGAGTACGGCGCAGAGCTGATGCGCGAGATCGAGCGCTACGTGATCCTGCAGGTGGTCGACTCGCGCTGGAGGAGCCACCTCGACTCGATGGACTACCTCCGTGACGGGATCCACCTGCGCGCGATGGCGCAGAAGGATCCGCTCGTCGAGTATCGCGCCGAGGGCCACGCGATGTTCGAGGAGCTCGGCGGCACGATCCGCGAGGAGGTCGTGCTGACGCTCTTCCATGCCCAGATCGAGGTGAACCAGCCGCAGCAGCTCGAGCCGGAGCGGGGGGACGGCAACCTCTCCTACCAGCACGAGACCTCGGCCGGCGCCGAGGTGATCGCGGCCTCGGCGGGAGGTGCGGGCGCCGCCGCCACCGCGACCGCGGTCGCGGCCCCCGTCCAGCAGGGCCAGATTGTGAACGAGCACAAGGACGTCGGCCGCAACGACCCCTGCTGGTGCGGCTCGGGTAAGAAGTTCAAGAAGTGTCACGGCGCGTAGACGTGTCCGAGACCACGGTTCCGCTCGACCAGCAGCTCGAGGAAGTCAGAGCCCAGCTCGGCTGGGTTCGTGATTACCTTTGACCCTGATTCGCTGAGATCGCGCATCGCCGAGCTCGAGCAGGAGCTCGGGGCGCCGGGTTTCTGGGACGACCAGGCTCGCGCGACGGCCGTCTCGACCGAGCACTCCAGGCTCTCGAAGCGCCTCGAGCGCTACGAGCGGCTCCAGCGCGAGCACGACGACGCCGCCGAGCTGCTCGAGCTCGAGCCCGACCTCGCCGACGACATCGCCGCCCAGCTTCAGCCGCTACGGCAGGAGCTCGAGCGACTGCAGGAGGACGCGCTCTTCAACGGCGAGTACGACGCGGGCGACGCGGTGGTGTCACTGAACGCAGGCGCGGGCGGCACCGACGCGCAGGACTGGGCCGAGATGCTGCTGCGCATGTACCTCCGCTGGGCGGACGACCGCGGCTTCCAGACGGAGCTCGTCGAGGCGAGCGCGGGGGAGGAGGCCGGCCTCAAGTCGACGACGATGACCGTCAAGGGCGAGAACGCGTACGGCCTCTTCAAGGCCGAGCGGGGTGTGCACCGGCTCGTCCGCCTGAGCCCGTTCGACAGCGCTCACCGGCGCCACACTGCGTTCGCCCAGGTCGTGGTCGCGCCGCTCCTGCCCGAGGAGAGCGCGGTCGAGATCGACGAGGGCGACCTGCGCATCGACACGTATCGCGCGTCGGGCGCCGGCGGTCAGCACGTGAACAAGACCGATTCGGCGGTGCGGATCACGCATCTTCCGACCGGAATCGTCGTCCAGTGCCAGAACGAGCGCTCACAGGCCTCGAACAAGCAGACGGCGCTGCGGATCCTGAAGTCGCGGCTCGTCGAGGTGCAGGAAGAGGAGCGGGAGGCCGAGCTCGCGAGGGAGCGCGGTGCCGCGCAGGACATCGGCTTCGGGAGTCAAATCCGCAGCTACGTGCTCCATCCCTACCAACTCGTGAAGGACCTCCGCACCGGCTACGAGGTCGGGAACGCCCAGAGCGTGCTCGACGGGGCTCTCGACGGTTTCGTGCGCGAGTATCTGCTCGCGAGGGCCGCCGGCAAAGCGGTCTGACGCCCCTGTCGGCTAAACTGGTGCCCCGCTGAACCGGAGTGGCGCGCGTGCGGCCGAGTTCCCCCTGATTCCGGTGGCTGACATCAATATGCACACAGAGCTGACTGAAACGCCCGTGATCGAAACGGGGATGCCCCAGAACGGCCTGCCGCCGGACGACGCGGCCGCCGCCGGCACGATGATCGTGTTCGACGGCGTGACCAAGATCTACGACCCGAACGTCATCGCGCTGAACGACGTCTCGTTCGCAATCGACAAGGGCGAGTTCGTCTTCGTCGTCGGAGCCTCGGGGTCGGGCAAGTCGACGATGATCCGCCTGCTCCTGAAGGAGCTCGAGCCGACGAACGGCCGTATCTTCGTCGGCGGCCGCGACCTGACGCGGCTGAAGCGCTCGAAGGTGCCGCTGCTCCGGCGCAACGTCGGCTGCGTCTTCCAGGACTTCAAGCTACTCCCGAACCGCACCGCGGCCGAGAACGTCGCTTATGCGCTCAAGGTGCAGGGCGAGAGCAACGCCAACATCCGGCGCAAGGTGCCGGAGGTGCTGTCGCTCGTCGGGCTCTCCGACAAGACGTCGTCGTTGCCGGATGAGCTCTCGGGCGGCGAGCAGCAGCGGGTCTCGATCGCGCGCGCCGTCGTCAACCACCCGCCGCTCCTGATCTGCGACGAGCCGACCGGGAACCTCGACCCCGACACGTCGGTCGGGATCATGCAGCTGCTCTATCGCATCAATCGAGCCGGCACGACGATCCTGATGGTCACCCACGACCGCGAGATGGTCGACAAGATGCGCCGCCGCGTGATCGCGCTCGAGGATGGGCGGCTCGCCCGCGACGAGCGCCGCGGAGGGTACGAGAGCGAATGAGGTCCCTCACGTCTCTGGGACGTCGCTCGCGGTGCGTAAGCCGGTGGAACAGTACGGAGGTACGGGCCGCCGGCTGGAGCGGCGCGAGCGGCGTCAGCCTTTCGCGGAGCCCGGCTCCGCCGGGCGGGAGCGAAAGGCGGCCAGGGGCGTGAGGATCAAGCTCCTGTTCTCCGAGTCGATCCGGTCGCTCGGGGCGAACCTCTCGACCACGATCGCGGCGACGATGACCGTGCTGATCGGGATGTTCCTGCTCGGGCTCTTCATCGCGCTCGGCTCGTGGGCGCAGGCCTTCGGCGACAAGCAGAAGGAGAAGCTGCTCGTGAAGGTCTACTTCTGCACCGCGTCGACCTGCGAGAAGCCGGCGACCGCGCACCAGATCAACCTGGTGCGGCAGGAACTGAACCAGGATCCCTTCGTGCGCGAGGTCACCTTCGTCTCGAAGGGGGAGGCGCTCGAGCGGATGCGCGAGTTGCAGCCCGAGATCGTCGAGAACCTGCCGGGGAACCCGCTCCCGGACGCGTTCGAGGTGGCCGCGCACGACGGCGCGAACGTCAAGGCGATCAGCGAGAACCTGCGCAGCCCTGCGCTCCCGGCCGGGGTGGAGAAGATCAACGACGGCGAGGAGGTCTCCGACCGTGTCGTCACGGTCGCGCGCGTGCTCTCGACTGCGTTCGCGATCGCGACGATCGTGCTGCTGATCTCGTCGGCGCTCCTGATCGCGAACACGATCCGGCTCTCGATCTTCTCGCGCCGCCGTGAGATCGAGGTGATGAAGCTCGTAGGTGCTACGAACTGGTTCGTGCGCGGCCCCTTCATGCTCGAAGGGTTGATCTGCGGCGTGCTCGGCGCGATCGCAGCCGTGCTCCTCCTGCTGATCGGCAAGGCGGTCGTGCTAGGGCGCATCACCAACGAGTTCGACGCCAGCTCCGGGGTGGAGGCGTGGTCGTTCCCGACGATCGCCCTGATCCTGGTCGTCGTCGGGCTCACCGTCGGCGCGATCGGCTCCGGTCTCACCCTGCGCCGCTTCCTCCAAGTCTGACCCTCGCGCTCCTGGCCGGCGACGCCTCCCGGCCGGCGGAGCCGGCCTCCGGCGCCGCCTCGCACGCCTGACGGCACGCGGCTCTCCGGGTCTGGCCTATCGGCCTATCCCCTCCGGCCGCGAACCGCCAGCCGCGCGCCAGGAACGCGAGGGGCGCTAGCGTGGCCGCATGTCCTCTCGCCGCGAGCACCGCGGGCGCCAGAAGCGGCCGAGCCGGGCGCAGCGCCGGAAGCGGCAGCAGGCGCACCTCCACGTCCCCGAGCCGGAGATCACGCTTCCCTTCCGCCGCGTCGAGCCGGAGACGGTCGTCGCGCACGTGGGGCCGACCAACTCGGGCAAGACGCACTCGGCGCTCGAGTTCCTGGCCGAGACCGGCCGCGGCGTCTTCGCCGCACCACTGCGCATGCTCGCCCAGGAGGCGCACCGTCGTCTGAGCACGCAGCTCGGCCCCGAGCACGTCGGCCTCGTCACGGGTGAGGAGCGCGTCAACGAGCACGCGCCGATCATCTGCTGCACCGCCGAGATGGCGCCTCTTTCCGGCGAGGTGCTGGTGCTCGACGAAGTGCAATGGGCCGACGACGCCGAGCGCGGCTCGGCCTGGACGAGGCTCCTGCTCGCGGGCGAGTACCGGCACATCCTCCTGCTCGGCGCGGTCGAGGCGCTGCCGCTGATCCAGAACGCGTTCCCGCTCGCCGAGATCCGTTTCTTCGAGCGCAAGGCGCCGCTCGACTGGACAGGCGAGGTCTCGTTCCAGAGCCTCACTCCCGGCACGGTCGTCGTCGCTTTCAGCCGCCGCGCCGTGCTCGCGCTCGCGGGCGAGCTGAACCGCCGCCGCCCGGGCGAGGTCGCCGTTCTCTACGGGGCGATGCCGCTGCCCTCGCGCCGGCTCGAGATCGAGCGCTTCATGAGCGGCAGTGCGGCCGTCTGCTGCGCGACCGACGTGCTCGGCCACGGCGTCAACCTCCCGTGCGAGACGCTCCTCTTCGCCGAGACGCAGAAGTTCGACGGCGAGGAGCGGCGCGACCTGCACGCCTGGGAAGTCGCGCAGATCGCCGGCCGCGCCGGCCGCTTCGGCCTCGTCGAGCGCGGGCACGTCGGCGTGCTCAGAGGCATCGTCTGGGCGAACGCCGACCCGGAGCTCGTCCGCTCCGCCCTCGTCCCGCACGTGCGACTCCCCGGCGGCCACATGGGCTACCGCGTCGTCGACACGGCGCGGCTGCGGCCGAGGCTCGACGACTTGCCGATCGATTCGCCGCAGCAGCTGCCCGCGGCGCTGCGCGCCTGGCACACGGCCGCGTTGCGGCAGTGGGCGACCGACGGTTGGCTCTCCGTCGAGTCGATCGGGCCGCTGCTCGTGCGGCTCGACGCGGTTCAGCGGAGGCTGCGCGAGCGAGGCCGGAAGCTCTCCGTCGAGCAAGTCTGGAAGCTGGTCAACGCTCCTGTCGACGAGGACAACGTCGAGCTGCTCTCGACGCTCGCGCTCGCAGTCGCCGGCGACCGGGCGCAGCGGCCGGTGCTCGCCTGGCTGCTCGACACGGGCCGTCTGCGTGACGCCTCGCTCGAGGATGCCGAGCAGGCCGCGCGCACCGCGAGCATCCTGCGCTGGTTCGCGCTTCAGTATCCGGACGTCGGCGGCGTCACGCTCGAGCGGGCAGCCGCGCTCGAGGAAGTGGCGGCGAGCCGCGTCAGCGAGCGCCTCGCAGTGGAGGTCCGCAGGCCGTCATTCGGGCGCTGCAAGTCGTGCGGTCAGAGCTGCGCGCCGTGGTTCCCGCTCTGCCAGCGCTGCTACGCGCGCCGGTAGCGCAGGGTCACCACCATGGTCGCGACGATGACGATCGCGGCGATCGTGTTCGGCACGATCAACGCCCAGTTCTCGAGCGCGATCCCGTACGAAAGCCAGAGCAGAAAGCCGACGAAGAGCACCCACATGTAGCCGAGCGAGATCCCGCGCGAGGAGCGATGGTGGACGATCTTGCGGATCTGGAGCACGGGGGAGACCGCCATCGCGACACCCCAGGCGGCCGCTGCGAATGCGAGGGCGGTAACCACGCGGGCACGGTACCTACACTGCCCCGCATGGCCCGACCGACCGGAACGAAGGTGATCGCGGAGAACCGCCGCGCGCGGCACGACTACCAGCTGCTCGAGCGGCTCGAGGCGGGGATCGTCCTCACCGGCACCGAGGTGAAGTCGCTCCGCGAGGGCCGCGTCACGCTTGCGCAGGCCTACGCGGACGTGCGCGACATGGAGGTGTGGCTGATCGGCGCCGAGATCGCCGAGTACGGGCACGGGAACATCGCGAACCACGAGCCGGGGCGCGACCGCAAGCTCCTCCTCAAGCGCGGCGAGATTTCCTCGCTCGTCGGCAAGGTGCGCGAGAAGGGCCAGACGATCGTGCCGACGCGGCTCTACTTCAAGGACGGCAAGGTGAAGGTCGAGCTCGCGCTTGCCAGGGGCAAGGAGCGCGGCGACAAGCGCCGTGACATTGCCGATCGCGAGGCAAAGCGGCAGATGGAGCGCGCGCTGAAGAGTCGGCCCTAGCCGATCGTCCCTCGAACGACCACGACGCCCGGCTCCAGCACGTAGCCGTGGCGCTCGTTGAGGCGGCGGATCGGCTCGTTCCGCACCTCGTTCGAGGTCTGCAGCGACGTGTAGCCGTTCGCCGACGCCCACGCGATCTGCGTCCGCTTCAGCGCCCCGGCGATCCCGCGGCCCCGATGTGCCCGCTTGACTCCTGTCAGGTCGTGGTACGCGCGCTCGGGAGTCTCGGGGAGGAGGGACAGCTTCGCGTAGCCGAGCACCTCGCCGTTCTCGACGGCGACGAACACGGCGCGTGGATCGTCGCTCGCGCCCCGCATGTCGCGCGCGAGCCACTCCTCGAGCGTCCCGATGTCGACCTCCTCCTCGCCCGGGATGTCCACGGTCGCCTCGCGGGATACCTCCCACATGCCGGGCGCCAGCTCGGGCCGGTCGGCCCACGTCACGATCTCGATTCCGGCGGGCGGTGCCGGCTCCGGGATATCTGCCTGCGTCAGATCGAGCACGAGCCGGGAGTTGCGGCCGGCTTCCTGATAGCCGTGGCGCTCGGCCCAACCGAGGCTGCCGTCGTCGTCCTCAGCCACCGGGCCCTCGAGCTCGGTGCAGCCGTGGTCACCGGCCCAGCCCTCGAGTGCGTCGAGGAGCGCGATCCCGATGCCGGCGCCACGTTCGTCCGGCGCGACGAGGGCCGCTCCGATCGCCCGGTGCGGAGGGTTGTGCCAGCCGACGAGGCCGTATGCGGCGCCGCGTGTCTCGCCGTCGCGCTCTGCGAGCAGCCAGACCATGTCGCCGGCCTGGTTGCGCCAGTCGACGAACATCGCGACGCTCGCCGGCTCGTGTGGCTGCGCCTCGCGTGCGATGTCGACCAGCTCCTCGAGCTCGTCCACGCCGATCTCTCGAATCCGAAGCACGCGGGCTACACTAGTGCTCACAACACATACGGGGGCGACCTGGTTTCGACGTGGTCGATCCGCCGGTAGAGCTGCAAGCCGAGGTCCCCGGTCGGCCTCGTTAATCAACCGGGAAACAAAGCAAGTGCGAAGCATGAACTCGCATACGCCGCCTAGCCTGAGCTAGGGACGGCGTCGTCGCCCCTGGCTCGGCCCGAGGTCAGGTGAGCGGCGCCAACGATCGGGCTCGGCGCCAAGGGAGAGCCAATCGCCCGCGGCGCGACATTCAAGGATGGCTAGCCCGTCGGGTGTGTCGTCTCGGAACCAACCGGCGGGCGAATCTGAATCCGGGACTACGCTTGTAGACGCTCTTCCCGACGCGACTGCGGACGCGGGTTCGATTCCCGCCGCCTCCATGACGGCTGTTCGCAGCGTAAGACGCGCTACGCCTCGGCCGCGCAGGCTGCGACAGCGAGGTTGACGCTCGGGTAGAAGCGCTCACGCCCGATCTCGTCAACCACCCCAGCCACCTCGAAGTCAGGTAGCAGGCGTGAGCGCAGGCGTGCGACCACGAGCGTCACCTGCTCGCTGCGGAGCTCACGCGCGAGCTCGCCGAGCGCCTCGATCCCGGTCGCGTCGACGTGGTTGACCGCCTCGGCGTCGAACACGAGCCAGGAGGTCTCGGTCGGGGCGGCGCGGATCGCTTCGCGCACGCGGGCCTTGACGTAGCCGGCGTTGGCGAAGAAGAGCCGGTCGTCGAGCCGGTAGACGACGACGCCCGGCGTCACCTCCGCGGAGGGGTGCACGGCGACGTTGCGGTAGCCCTCGAGCGCCGGCACCCAGCCGAGCACCGCGTCGTAGGGGCGGGCGCTGCGGCGCACCGTGTCGATGATCGAGAGGCCGACCGCGACGACGAGCGCCTCGAGCACGCCGAAGACGACGACGCAGGCGACGGTGACGGCGGCGATCGCAACCTCGACCCGGTCGATCGTGGCCAGCGTCCGCCAGGCGGACGGGTCGACGATGTTGATCGCGGCGGAGATGAGCACCGCGCCGAGCACCGCGCTCGGCAGGTACTGCACAGGCTCGGTCAGGAAGAGCAGGATGGCGACGACGCTGCCGGCCGCGAACAGCCCGGCGATCTGCGTGCGGGCGCCCATCGCCTCGTTCACCGCCGTGCGGGCGCCGCTGGCGCCGACCGAGAACGTCTGCGTGAAGCCGGCGGCCGCGTTCGCCGCGCCCATCACGAACAGCTCCTGCGACGCGCGCACGTGCTCGCCGAGCCGGCCCGCGAAGGCACGCGCGGTCAGGATCTCGTCGGCGAAGGAGACGAGGAAGACAGCGAACGCGGCCGGGACGAGCTCAAGCACGTCGGCGAGCGGGGGGGTGGGGAGGCTCGGGCGGGGCAGGCCGCCGGGAACGGGGCCGACGGTGGCGATCCCGTGGGCGGCGAAGTCGAATCCCCAGGAGGCGGCGATCGCTCCCACGACGACCACCAGCGCCCCTGGTAGGGCAGGCATGAAGCGGCGCAGGAGGAGCAGGGCCGTGAGCGTGACGGCGCTCAGTGCGACCGTCGCCCCGCTCACCTCGCCCAACTCGCGTACCACCTCTCCCAGCTTCTTCAGTGGCTCGGTCGCCTCGATCGGAACCCCGAGCAGCTTGCCGAGCTGCGAGATCACGAGCACGACCGCGACGCCGTGCAGGTAGCCGATCAGCACCGGGCGGGAGAAGTAGTCGGCGACCCAGCCGAGCCGGAGCGCCCGCGCGAGTAGGAAGCAGGCGGCGACGAGCAGCGCGAGCAGCGAGGCCAGCTCCACCGCTTCCTCGCTGCCGGCGACGGCGAGCGGCAGCACGGTGGCGGCCACGAGCGTCGAGACGGCACCCTCCGGCCCGATCACCAACCGCCTGGAGGAGCCGAGCAGCACGTAGGCGAGCGTCGGGCCGAGCAGCGCGTACAGGCCGTTGACCGGCGAGAGCCCGGCGAGCTCGCCGTAGGCCATCGCCGACGGCAGCGCCAGCGCTGTCACCGTCACCCCAGCCAGCAGGTCGCGGCGGGCACTGCCCAGCCGGTAGCGCGGCACCTCCCCGGCGACCGGGACCGTGCGCACGAGCAGCGGCTCGCGCTTCGCCGGCCGGAAGGCCGGGGCGCCGCCGTACGCATTCTCGTTCTCTCGTGGCGCTGGTTGCCGCGGTTGCTCGTCGTCACTCGTCATCGTGGTGGCGCCAGGACTGTCCCACTTCTGGAAAGAACCGTGCCGCGCACACTGGTCGTGCGGTGGCTAGGATCGCGGTCTGCAGTGCGGGCAACAGTCAGCTTGGCCTGTCGCGTGCTCTAGGCCCATTGCTCAGGCACGATAAGGCAAGCGATTCGAGCGGAGAGAAAGGTGGCGTGATGGCCTCATCGACGACGGAGCGACCGGAAATGTCGGACGAGCAGTTCGAGCGGCTGGTCGCGTTGATCAAGGACGCCGACAGCGTCGAGTTGAAGCTGACTGTGCCGGAGGAGGATCAGCGCTCGACCGTCGTGGCGCTCGGGATGGACCCATTGGACGTGCAGGTCCGGCAGGTGGTCTTCTTCGACACTCCCGATCTCGCGCTGGACCGACAGGGCGTTGTGGTTCGTGCCCGTCGAGTGCAAAAGAAGGGTGACGACTCGGTAGTGAAGCTGCGGCCGGTCATCCCGTCGGAGCTTCCAGGCAAGGTGCGTCGCTCGCCGACTTTCGGCATCGAGGTGGACGCGATGCCGGGCGGGTTCGTGTGCTCCGGGTCGATCAAGCGGGCGCTGCCGCCGAATGCTGTCAAGCCGGTGATCGCGGGGGAGAAAGCGATCCGCAAGCTCTTCTCGAAGGAGCAGCGCGCGTTCTTCGAGGCGAACGCTCCGGAGGGGGTCGGGCTCGACGACCTCTCGGTGCTCGGCCCGATCTTCGTCCTCAAGCTGAAGTTCTCGCCGGAGGGGGCCCCGCGCCCGCTGGTCGCCGAGATGTGGTTCTACCCGGGCGGCTCACGGATTCTCGAGCTGTCCACCAAGTGTGCGCCGGCGGAAGCGTTCCAGGTCGCAGCCGAGACACGGGCATACCTGCTTGGGCGCGGCGTCGACCTCGCCGGCGAGCAACAGACCAAGACCCGCACAGCGCTCGAGTTCTTCGCACAGTCCGTCGACGTTGCAACCGATGGAAAAAACAGAGCTACAACAGCCGCCTGAGCCGTCCGGGACACCATCCCGAGCCGATGGCGACGCAGACTCGCGGTTCCTGAACCGCGAGCTCTCGCTGCTCGATTACAACGCTCGTGTCCTCGCGTGCGCGGAGGACGAGTCACGGCCTGTGCTCGAGCGGGCGCGGTTCCTGGCGATCTTCAGCCGCAATCTGGACGAGTTCTTCCAGATCCGCGTGTCGGGCCTGCGCGAGCAGCTGATCGCCGGCGTCGAAGTCACGTCGCCGGACGGCATGACCCCGCGCGAGCAGCTCGACGCGATCCGGGCTCGCGCACAGGCGCTCGTCGCGCGCCAACTGCAGGTGTTCGAGAAGCGCGTGCGTCCCCAACTGCGCACCGACGGTCTCCGGATCATGGACTGGGCCGACCTCAAGAAGGCACAGCGGGATGAGCTCGAGGAGGTGTTCGACAAACAGGTGTTCCCTGTTCTGACCCCGCTCGCCGTCGACCCTGCGCATCCGTTTCCGTACATCTCGGATCTCTCCCTCAACCTCGCCGTCGTCGTTCGCGACCCGGAGACGGGGGTTCGGCGGTTCGCGCGCGTCAAGGTCCCGCCGGGGCTTCCGCGCTTCCTGAAGCTGTCCGGCCAGCGGCGGTTCATCCCGCTCGAGCAAGTGATCGCGGCGCACCTCGACCGGCTCTTTCCGGGCATGAAGATCGTCGAGCGCCACCCCTTCCGGGTCACGCGCGACGCGGACGTCGAAATCGAGGTCGACGAGGCGGACGATCTCCTCGTCACGCTCGAATCGCTGCTGCGCGGCCGCCAACGGAGCCCCGAGGCAGTGCGCCTCGAGGTGACGGCGTCGATGCCGCAGCGTCTTCGCTCAATCCTCCTGCGCGAGCTGCGTCTGACGCCATCCGAGCTCTACGTCTGCGACGGGCTGCTCGACCTCGGCGCCCTCTGGTCGCTGACGGAGTGGAAGCCGCCCGCACGTCGGGTGCCGCGCGCGAACAAGGTCGCACCGCCCGACCTCAGCGCGCGGCTTTCGAAGCCGTTCGACATCCTCTCGACATTGCGCGAGCGTGACGTCCTCGTCCATCACCCATACGACCCGTTCGCGACCTCGGTCGAGGCCTTTGTCGATCAGGCTGCCGACGACCCGGATGTGCTCGCGATCAAGCAGACGATCTACCGCACATCAGCCGAGGGCGAGGCCCCCGTAGTTCGCTCGCTCGTGCACGCAGCAGCGACCGGAAAAGAGGTCGTTGCCCTCGTCGAGCTCACCGCTCGCGGCGACGAGGAGGCGAACATCGCGTGGGCGCGGACACTGGAGAAAGCGGGGGTTCATGTCGTGTACGGCGTCGTCGGCCTGAAGACGCACGCGAAGAACGTCCTCGTCGTTCGCAACGAGGGCGGCAAGATCCGTCGGTACTGCCACGTGGGCACGGGGAACTACAACCCGGAGACGGCAAGGACCTACGAGGACGTGGGCCTCCTCTCGAGCGATCCGCAGCTCTGTGCGGACATAGCCGGACTCTTCAACCGCTTGACCGGCTATTCGACCGGAAACGGCTTTCGCCGGATTCTCGTCGCACCGGAGACCCTACGCACCAGGCTGCTCGAGCTGATTCGCGCCGAGGCGGACGCGCCCGACGGCCGGATCGTGCTGAAGATGAACAGCCTCGTCGACTCGGAGATGATCGATGCCCTCTACGAGGCGTCGGCAAGAGGAGCAGAGATCGACCTGATCGTCCGGGGCATCTGCTGCCTCCGCCCCGGTGTGAAGGGGTTGTCCGAGCGGATCCGCGTTCGCTCCATCGTCGGCCGCTATCTCGAGCATTCGCGGATCTTCCAGTTCGGCAGCGACGAGCGAGCCCAGTACTACATCGCCTCGGCCGACCTGATGCCGCGGAACCTCGATCGCCGCGTCGAGTGCGTCGCGCCGGTCACCGACCCCGAGTTGACGGCCCGGTTGGCCGAGATCCTGTCGGTCAACCTCGCGGACGACGTGCTCGCCTGGGAGCTCCTACCCGACGGATGGCGCAAGGTGAAGACCAAGGCCGGGGTAAATGCCCACGAGCGCCTGCAGGAGCTCGCCGACGCGCGTGCCCTTGTTGGTGCCTAGCGCGATCATGGCCGAGCTCGAAGTCAAGCTCGGAGCAGGTCCCTCGTTTCGTCTGCCCGCGTTCGAGGGCGTCAGTGAGGGTGTGTTCGCGGAGACGGAACCGGATCGCAAGGTGTCGGCGACGTACCTCGACACGGACGACCTCCGGCTTACGCGCTGGGGTGTCAGCCTCCGCCACCGTACGAGCGACGGCTGGACGGTGAAGCTGCCGCAGACGAGCGACGGAAGGATGCTGGTGCGGGAGGAGTACTTGTTCGCGGGGGCTTCCAGGCGACCGCCCACGGAAGCCGTCGATCTCCTCCGCGCGTTCGTCCGTAACGCGACTCTCCGGCCGCAGGTCCGGCTGAGAACGGTCAGGCGGCGGACGGCACTGCGCGACGGCGAAGGACGCCTCGTTGCCGACGTCGTCGACGACGACGTCGCGATCCTCGACGGCCGCAGGATTGCAGCGCGGTTCCGGGAGCTCGAGGTCGAGACCGACGACGAGACCCACCTCCCGCTGCTGGACCTCGTCATCGCTCACTTGCAGGAGAACGGCGCCGGCCCGCCCGACCCGACGCCCAAGGTCGTTCGCGCCCTCGGACCGCGGGCGTCGCAGGCGCCGGAGATCTCAGTGGCTGTGCTGGCCGGCGAGGCGACTATTGCTGACGTCGTTCGACGCGCGATTGCCGCCTCGGTCGACAGGCTGATCCGCCACGACCCGGTCGTTCGACTGGACGCGGACCTCGAAGGCGTTCACCAGGCGCGTGTCGCAACGCGGCGCCTGCGCTCCGACCTGCGCACCTTCGGCTCCGTCCTCGACCCGGAGTGGGCGCAACGGCTTCGTGGCGAGCTCGGGTGGCTCGCCGAGAGCCTCGGAACCGTGAGGGACAACGACGTGTTGCTCGCGAGGATGCGCAAGCGCGCGTCCCGGCTGCCGGAGGAAGACGGCGGCGGTGCGAGCCGTGTGCTGGCGGACCTCGAGACGGCACGCGGCCGGTCGTACGAAGAGCTGCTGACGAGGCTCCGCAGCGAGCGCTACCTTGCGCTCCTCGACCAGCTGATCGAGGCGGCCAATGCGCCCGGCCTCCTGCCGGGGTCCGACGAGGCCGCCGCAGCCGCGCTGCCACTGCTCGTCCGTGAGCCGCTGCGGACCCTGGCGAAACAAGTCTCGGCGCTCGGTGACCAACCCACCGACGATGAGCTTCACGCCATCCGGCTCCGGACGAAACGCTCTCGTTACGCCGCCGAGGCCGTAGCGCCCGTGGTCGGGAAGCGCGCCCGGGCAGTTGCAGCAGCGTCGGCCGATCTCCAGGACGTCCTCGGGGAGCACCAGGATGCGGTGGTCGCGGAGCAGTGGTTGAGAGAATGGGTGCGCGGGACCCGGTCGGTGTCCGCCGCGTTCGTCGCAGGAGAGCTGGCCGGCCTCGAGCGGGCGGCTGCCGAACGGGCACGCGCCCGCTGGCCCAAGGCCTGGAAGAAGCTTTCGGCGACTCGACCTCGAGCGTGGACCTGAGCAGAGGCGTCGTCGGCGACCGCGAGCCCGTCCTTCGCCGCAAAGCATCCTCGTGACATCGGTCCTCTACTTGATCCGCCACGCGAAGGCAGGTCATCGCGAACAGTCGAGCGAGCCGGATCATCTCCGGCCGCTCACCAAAGCGGGGCGTCGCCAGGCGGACGCGCTCGTCGACCAGTTCGAAGGCGTGTCTCTCTCGCGCCTGCTCTCGAGCTCGCACGTGCGCTGCGTGCAAACGCTCGAGCCGTTGGCCCGGTCGCGGGGGCTCCCGGTCGAGGCTGCCGACGAGCTCGTAGAGGGCGCAGCCGTTGAAGAGACCGTCGCGCTGATGCTCGCAGTCTCCGCCGACGGCCCAGCGGCACTGAGCACGCACGGCGACGTCGTTCAGAACGTCCTCGGCGAGCTCAAGCGCCGCCGCGTCCCGCTCGACGGACCACTCGAAGCCCGGAAAGGCTCGACATGGGTTCTCGATGTGTCGAAGGGCGATTTCGTCGGCGCCCGTTACATGCCGCCTCCGTAGCCCGCGGTGTTCCAGCCGCCGAGAGTCGCCCGGCAGGCGAATCTCACCCGGGACTACGCTTGTAGACGCGGTGGCGCCGTTCGGGCCGCCGTCGACTCTGCGCCGTACGATTTTGTGGTGAGGGCAGCGCTCGTACTCGCGTCGACGCTGGCGGTCGCCGGCGCGGCAACCGCTGGGCTCAGCTCCCCTGCGCGGGTCACGCTGGACGGTGTCGGCGGCGCGCGGCCCGGGATGGACGTCGCGGCGGTGTCAACTGCGTGGGGCGTGACCCTGCGGCCCAACTACGAGGTACGGCCGACGTGCGGTACCGCAAGCATCGAGCGGGCGGGGCTGGTCGGGCAGGCGATCTTCATGCCGCGCGGGCGGTTCGGCGCCGTCTTCTTCCGAAAGGGCGCCGTCACGGGTAGAGGCATACGGATCGGGTCGACACTCGCGCAGCTGCGGCGTGCCTACCCGTTGCTCAGCTCCCGGCCGGATCGATACATCCACGGAGGTCGCAACTACTTTCTACGTCGCGCACGCGCCCCGCACTGGGAGCTGCGCATCGACGTGAGCCCGGCGAAGCGAGTGACGCAGATCGCGTTCGGCGAGCGCGCGTCAGTACGTCTCGACGAAGGCTGCGCCTAAGAGGTGGCGGACGCTTAATGGGTTGATCCGGGCCGCGACGTTTCTCAGCGTCAGGTCGTCGCGGCGGGAGCGACGTCGATGCTGTCGCGAGGCGCCTGACCCCGTCAGCCGCGGCGCAATGCAAAATGCGTTTGCAAAGCGTCTTGACCTCGGCGTGCAGGCCGGTTACGTTTCAGCGCGCGCGGCGTCGGGGTGGCGTCGCCGGGGCCTACAGGGGAGGCAGCCATGTTCGGACGGTTCGCTCCGGGACCGCGTCCCGCAGCGTTTCTCATCGCGTTCCTGATCGCGCTCGGCGTCGTAGCCGCCGGGCCGGCGGGGGGCGCATCCGGCGAGGCGGAGCTCGTCCGCGTCGTCGTCGAGTTCGACGACCCGCCGCTCGCCTCCTACCGGGACACGTTGCCCGGGTTGAAAGGCGTCAAGGCAGCGAAGACAGACAAGGGTCACGTCGACGTCGAGGCGCCCGCAAGCCGCGCCTACCTCGCGCACCTCGGCAAGAAGCACAAGGACTTCGAGGAGCTGCTCCGCGCCGCGGCGCCGGACGTTGCGGTGCAGTGGCACTACGACACCGCCTTCAACGGTGTGGCGGTCGAGGTGCCGCGCGACCTGATCGACAGGATTCGCAGCCTTCCGGACGTCGCCTCGGTCACCGAGACGTACGAGCTCGAGCCGGAGCTCGACGAGAGCCGGGCGCTCATCGGCCTCCAGACGCTCTGGCAGTCGCTGCCCTCGACACCGCTCGGGGCCGGCGAGGGCTTGCGCGTCGCGCTGATCGACTCGGGCGTGAACGCGCAGCACCCGTTCTTCAACGCGACCGGCTTCACGGCTCCCGCGGGATACCCGAAGGCGCAGCGCGTGGCCGGCGGCGTGCGCACCGACCTCCCGCTCGCGACGTATGCGAGCAACAAGGTCATCGTCGCGAACGTCTACCCCTACCCGGGCAACACGACGGCGACGCCGTGGGGGCCGGGCTCGCTCCACGGGACGCACGTCGCCGGGATCATGGCGGGCAACAACGCGACCTGGAGCTACACGTCCGGCCCGGCCACGTTCCCGCTGCAGTTCTCGGGCATGGCGCCGGGCGCGTACGTCATGAGCTATCGCCTCGACGGTGACTCGGCAGAGTTTCTCGCCGCGATCGAGGACGTCGTCGCGGACGAGGCGGACGCGCTCAACATCAGCCTCGGCCACAGCCGGTGGCTGACGACTGATCCGGCGCACGACCCGATCCGGGACGCTCTCGACGCCGCAGTGGACGCCGGCGTGATCGTCGCGGCGTCGTCGGGCAACGCCGGCGCAAACGGCGACACCAGCATCACCGGCTCCTGGAAGCTGAGCCCGAAGGTGATCACCGTCGCGAACAGCTCGCACGCGCGGGTGTTCTCGAACGCGGTCACGGTCACTGGGCCCGGGACGGTGCCGGCGGCGCTCAAGGGCCGCCCGGGCGTCCCCGGCGGCGCGCCCATGCCGCCGATCGGCTCGACGATCTCGGGTGAGTACGTCGTCGCGGCGGGAGGCATCGGCGGCAACGCGGGCGAGGCGTGCACCGCCTTCCCGGCAGGCTCGCTCGCCGGCAAGATCGCGCTCGTCGCGCGCGGCACGTGCACGTTCGACATGAAGAAGGCCAGCGTCATGGCGGGCGGTGCCGTCGCCATGATCGTCCACAACAACGGCCCGGACGCCCCGATCTCGATGGGCGGCATCACCGCCCCGGCGATCCCCGGCGTGATGGTCACCCTCGCGGACGGACGCGCGCTCGTCACGTGGGCGAACGCGAACCCGACCCCACGGTCAACATCGAGGGCCCGCTCGCGCGGCTCACCTCGGGCTGGCCGGACGTGGTCGCGGCCTCGAGCAGCCGCGGCCCGGCGCTGACGATGGGCATCAAGCCCGACATCGCCGCTCCGGGCTCGAGCGTCCTCTCGTCGGTCGTGAACGACACGACGGGCGCGGTCGATCCGGCCGGGCTCTTCGAGCAGGTCAGCGGCACGTCGATGGCGACGCCCCACATCACCGCGCTCGCCGCGCTGACGAAGGCGAAGCATCCGACGTGGACGCCGGCACAGGTGAAGAGCGCGCTGCTCAACACCGCCAGCACCTCGATGTCGCTCGACCTCGAGGGCAACATCCCCGCGCTCGCAAAGCACCGCGGCGCCGGTCGCGTCAACGCGGCTCGGCTGGCGGATCCGCAGCTGACGTTCGATCAGCCGAGCGTCTCGTTCGGGCGCGTGCCCGCCGGCGAGACGGGTCGCGTCACGATCACGGCGACCGACATGCGTGAGAGCGGCGGAACGACGGGCTACTCGCTCAACGTCCGCCAGGTCGTCGGCAACGCGTCGGTGGCGCTCACGCCGACGCCGACGTTCACGACCACTCCGGCCGGCAGCGCGACGTTCAACGTCGACCTGGCGACCGCCGGTGCCCCGGCAGGCGACTACGAGGGCTTCCTCGAGGTCACCGGCGGCGGCCAGACGTACACGGTCCCGTACTTCGTCCGCATCCAGGATCCGTCCGTCGCGAAGGACGTCCTCCTGATCGACTGGGATCGCAACCTCGGAGCCGACTTCCGGCCGGTCTACACGGCCGCGCTGACGGGGCTCGGCCTGAGCTTCGACGTCTTCGACGGCGGAACCGCTACGGCGGGCAACCCAGGGCCGACGTTCGCGCAGCTCCAGAACTACCGCTCGGTGGTCTTCTTCACCGGGAACAACCTGACGAGCTGGGCGAACGCGCACGTCGGCGGGTCGTTCCCGCTCCAGGACTTCCTGGTCGCGGGCGGGAAGATCGTCATGAGCGGGCAGGACTTCAACTCGCAGGTCAGCTACAACCAGAACGTCGGGAGCGATTGGTTGTTCGCCTCGATGGCGGGGTGGATCACCGGGGCCGAACGGGCCGCTCCCCCGGCCTGCACGATCACGCGCAGCGACCGTGACTTCTACGGCACGGGGGCAGCGAACCCGACCACGGCGGTGCTCGAGACGGCGTTCACGCTGTTCGGCCGAACCGGTGACGTGAGCACGAACATGAGCGGCAACGGGGCCGGCAACCAGCGGTTCCCGGACGCAGCACGCACGCTGAGGACGTCCGACGCGCTCGACCAGTGCGTCGAGTCGTTCAACGCCGCCCAGTACGAAACGCACGCTCGCGTGCTCGGCGACTACACCACGACGAGGAAGGACGGCGTCGCGATCAGCCGCCTGACCTCGAGCGTGGCGACGGGCGTCGCGGGCGATCCGACTCTGGCCCAGCTCGAGCCGCTCGTGACGTGGAACGCCGCTCTGCTCCACGTCGGGCTCGAGGGCCTGAACGCGAACCGCGGCAGCCTGACGCCGCAGACGGCGCTCGGGCTCCTGTACGACTTCGTCGCCGACAGCGTTGCGGTGTCGGTCACGCACAAGGTGACGGCCGATCGCGTCGCGTTCGTCGCGCAGGCATCGTCGGCGCGTGGCGCCGCGATCACGAAGTACCGTTGGGACTTCGGCGACGGGTCGCCGATCGTCGAGACCACGACGCCGTCCGTCAAGCACGAGTACGGCAAGGGCTCGCGCGGGACGTACATCGTGCACGTCGAGGCCGTGAACGACCTGACGCGCACGGGCGTCGCGACGGCGACGGTCACGATCAAGCGGCACTAGCGACAAGCGCACGAGGAGGGGGCCGCGCGGCCCCCTCCTCGTCGTCGGCTACTCCGGAAGCCAGCCGTCGCGGTACGCGGTCGGCTCGCGGGGCGGTACGCCGGCGTACGCGACGCCGCCGTCCGTCGTGTCCTCCTCGACGCTCGCTCCGTGGCGCTTCGCGAGCTCGTCGGCGGGGAAGCCGAGCTCGTCGCGCTCGCGTGCGCCGACGGCGATCACGAGGCACGGACCGCTCCCTGCCCCGACGATCACGTGCTTCGTGCCCGGCGGGCAGTGGACGAAGTCCCACGCGCGCAGTTGCCGCTCGTTGCCTTCGACGATCAGCACTGCCTCGCCCGAGACGACGAGAAAGGTCTCCTGATCGGCCTCCCGGTGGTACATCGCCATCGGCTCGCCCGGCGCGAGCACGAACGGATTGATCCCGAGCTGGTCGGACTCGCGACGCCGGCCTTCGAAGTCGTCGGCGACGACGCAGACGGCGCCGCGGCCGTCGGCGTGACGCCACTCTGCGTCGCGCATGTTGAGGACATACCAGCCCACGCCCGTCGGGACGAGCCCGTGCTCGGTCTGCTGCAATGTCGACTCGGGAACCACGACCCGAGACGCTAACGCGTTGTCAGAGGTTGGTGATCGACTGGACCTGGACGGCGGTGAGCGTCGGCCAGATCTGGATGTCGGGAGCGTCGTTGAACGGCAGGATCGAGCACCGGACCTCGATCGGGGTGCTCTGCGTCACCGACAACACGCCGAGGAGAGGCATGACGGCGAATGCGTTCCCGTTCTGGAAGGAGGGGAACGTCACCTGCTCGACGGCGAGGTTCGCCTGGGCGGTGCCGAGGCTGCAGAACAGATCCCGGGTGGGCAACGTGCCCGAGCCCGAGCCCGCCGACGCTGCCACGTCCAGGTGGAGCGAGTACTTGCCGGCCGGAAGTGAGCCCATCTGCACGACGACCTGCTGTCCGGTGTAGTTGTCGACGTCTTCGAAGCGCTTGCTGTGGAAGATGCCCACGGCGCCCGACGGCCCCTGCGGACCCTGCGCACCGGTGTCGCCCTTGTCACCCTTCGGCCCCGGCGCCCCCTGCGGTCCGGGCTGGCCCTGCTGGTTCCAGGCGATCGGGTTCTCGAGCGAATTGCAGGTCTTCCCGGCTTCCGCGTCGATCACGCGCAGGACGCCGACCTGCTTCCCGTAGCAGCCGCTGATGACCCCGTTCGTGCCGGGGATTGCCGCGTAGCCGATGCCGGCGGCCGTCGCCAGCGCCACGAGCGTCCCGAGAACGACCGCGCGCGTCCTCGTTAGTCGGAAGCTCCGCTCCATCTCGAACCCCTCGCTTTCATCGTTGCCTTTTGGACACGACGAGCGAACCGGCTGGGCTCTTCCATCCTTTGACGACAATGGGTAGAACGACCAGGGAGGCCAGGATGGCGACAGTGACACGGAGCGGGTCGGCGCTCGCCGACGAGCTGCTGCAGAGGCTCGGCGAGACGATCGGAGGGAAAGCGAACGTCTCGACCCTCTTCGGCGAGCCTGTGGAACGCGAGGGCGTCACGGTGATTCCGGTTGCCAAGGCGCGGTTCGGCTTCGGCGGCGGCGCCGGCGGCGGCGCGCATGGGGGCGACGAAGGGTCCGGCGGCGGTGGCGGCGGTGGGGCGCTCGGTGAGCCCGGTCGGCTACATCGAGCTGCAGCGGCGGGAACGCGAGGTTCAGGCGGATCTCCAGCCCGGTCGATCTGGTCGCGCTGGCCGTGGCGGGAGCGGTGGCCGCGCTGGCCGCCAAGCGTCTGTTCGATTAACTCTCGGGCTCGTCCCGTTTCAGCACCGTCGTCGCCACCCTCACACCGAGGCGGCCAGGCATGAGCACGAAATCCCAGACCTGGTTGACGACGCCGCCGCCCGGCATGTTCTCGGTGATCGCGTCCACGATCTCGTCGGCGTCCTCGATCAGCTCTTCACTCGCGTCGACGACGCCGCTCGCCATGCCGCTCGCCATCGGCACGGCTGCCAGGGCGATCTCCTTGGAGAGCGCAGGAGCGAGGCGCTCGAGTGTTTTCCGTACCGCCTGCTCGGCCTCGGCGCGCGCCTCCTCCGCGCTCTTCCCCGACCCACCCAGGCGCTTGGCGCGCGCCCGCAGGTAGAGCGCGAGCACCACGCCGACCGCGACCCAGGCCGCGGCGAGAACGAGTGGCGCGAGCCAGTCGGGAAGCACCTCCGAGAGCCCACGCACGGCCGCGGCGTTCGCGAGCGCGAACGCGGTGAGGAACGCGAGCGCGACCACCAGCGCGACGGCAACGTCACGAGCCGCTCGGCGAACCTGCGTCTTGTGGCGTGAGGCGGTGAGCCGGGTCTCATAGAACGCGAGCGCACTCAGCTCGCGCCCGAGCTGCTCGAGCAAGGCCGTGATGGACTGCTCGCTCTCGTCCTCTGTGCGAGGAGCGGCAGCGGACTCAACCGTCTCGACCATGACTCGGGCTCAACCTCCCTGTGCGTGCTGCGTCGCTGCGCGGCGAGTCTAGCGCCGGCTCGACGAGCCTTGACTCGCCGCCGACGCTGGAGAATGCTCGGTAGGTGTCACTAGCCGCCTGTGGCCGGCGAATCGAATGAGGAGGCGCGGCGATGGCGTTGGAGTTCGTAAGTCGCAGTGAGTGGGGGGCGATGCCGCCGAGGCAGGTGAGCAAGCGCGACCCGTCCACGCTGGCCGGTGTCGCAGTGCACTGGTTCGGCAGTCCGAGCGCCGCAGCGTCGCACGACCGCTGCCCGGCGCTGCTGCGAGGCGTGCAGAGCGGGCACATGGCACCTGGCGGCCTGGGCACGGCCGACGGCGCCAACGACATCGGCTACAACCACGCCGTCTGCCCGCACGGCGTCGCGTACACCCTGCGCGGATTCGGCGTGCAGACGGGCGCGAACGGCACTACCCGGGGCAACCAGGAGTACGCCGCCGTCGTCTACATGGGCGGGGAGAAGGACGGCCGGCCGGTGACCGCGGAGGCGCTTCCGGTCATCGCCGAGGTGATCCGACTGTGGCAGGAGCAGGGTGCCGGCCCGCTCGTCAAGCCACACGGCTTCTTCACCGGGTCGAAGTGCCCCGGCCCCGACCTGCGGACGTGGCTCGACTCGGCGCCGAAGCCGTGGCTGGTGGCTGGGGTGACCGTCCCCAGGGTGGCCGTAAAGGACGAGACGCCGGACTGGCTGATGGATTTCATCCACTGGCGACTCGCGCTGGACGGAGACAAGAAGCGGCGTCCGCCGCACGTCCCGAAGCGGATCCCGGAGACCGCCTGGGAGGCCGCCGCGCAGGTCGACCGGATTGCGAATCTGATGGGTCCGCAGGACACCTTCCTCGACTGGGCCGAGTGGCGGCGGCAGGGTGCGAAGAAGGCGGAGCGGCCGCGCAGCGCACCGGCGCGGATCCCGCCACAGTGGTTCGAGGCGCTCGGGCGCCTGGAGCGGATCTTCAAGGGGGTCAAGACCGCGAAGAAGCCGTCGACCGCGAAGCCGAAGCCGAAGAAGCCGGCGAGGCCTGTGCCGAAGGCCGACGGCGGGCCGGTGACGGTGCAGAGCGGACTGCTGGCTTCACCCCGTGCGGGCCTGAAGACCCTCGAGCGGTACATGCTCGCGCGCCAGCACGGAAGCTACAGCGACGACGAGGTGCGCGAGATCCTCGGGAAGTACGGCGCCGCTTGCAAGACGGCCGGCCTCGACCCGCTGCTCGTCGTCAGCCAGATGGTGCTCGAGACGGGGAACTTGATGTCGTTCTGGTCGCAGCCGCCCCGCCGCAACCCGGCGGGAATCGGCGTCACCGGCAAGGCGGGCGTCGGCCTCTCGTTCTCGAACTGGGGCAAGGCCGTCAATGCACACGTCGGCCGGTTGCTGGCCTACGCGCTGCCGAAGGACGACGGTACGGACGGTCAGCGCAAGCTGATCGACGAGGCGCTGAAGGTGCGCCCGCTCCCCGACGCGCGCCGCGGCGCGGCGCCGAGGCTCAAGGGGCTGGCGGGAAGCTGGGCTGCGGATCCGAAGTACGCGGAGAAGATCAAGGGCATCGCCAACGAGATCCGGCGGAGCACGTCGTGACGGAGCTGCAGCGGTATCTGGCCGAGGAGGTCGCCGAGGATCATGCGGACGGGCTCGTCTCCCGGCGCGAGGCGTTGCGCCGGCTGGGACTGCTCGGGCTGAGCGGCGCGGCGGCCGCGTCGCTGCTCGCTGCGATTCTGGCCGACGAGGCACGGGCGAGGATGCGGGTCGCGTCGGGAACGGGAGCGACGGCGCAGGCGAAGGCGGCTGAGGCCGAGTCCGCGGCGCGACCGACTCGCGAGATCGTGTTCCGCGGGCCGCAAGGCCGGCGGCTCATGGGCGCCTGGGCGGCCGCAGCCCAGCCTCGTGGCGGTGTGCTGGTGGTGCACGAGAACCGAGGGCTGAACGACTCGATTCGCGCTGTCGCGGGCCGCCTGGCGGCGAGCGGCTACTCGGCGCTGGCGATCGACCTGTTGTCGGAAGAGGGCGGAACCGCGTCGTTCGCGGACGAGTTCGAGGCGATGGCTGCGCTCGGGGCGGCTCCCGCATCGCGCTTCGTTGCGGACATGAAGGCGGGGGTGACGGAGCTTCGCCGCCGACTTCCCGGCAAGAAGGTCGCTGCGACCGGGTTCTGCTTCGGCGGCGGGATGGTGTGGCTTCTGCTCGCCTCGAAGGAGTCTCGCCTGGCCGCTGCCGTTCCCTTCTATGGTCCCTTCCCCGAGGGCGGGAACGTCTCGGGCGCGAAGGCTGCCGTGCTCGGGATCTACGCGGAGCACGATTCGAGAGTCAACGCCACCCGCGCCACCGCACGCGCGGCGCTCCGCAGGGCAGGCCTCCGCCACCAGATCGTCACCTTCCCGGGCGTCGACCACGCATTCTTCAACCCGACCGGGTCACGGTACGACCCGACGGCGCCGCGGCTGCCTACCGCCGGATGCTGTCCTGGTTCGGCACGCACGTCGCGGCCTAGCCGAGCACATGGCAGTCGAGATCGTCGGGAGGGACGACGAGCTCGGCTTCCTCGACGCATTTCTCGAGCGGGACCCGGCGGCGCAGGGCCCGAGTGCGATCGCGCTCGAGGGCGAGGCGGGGATCGGCAAGTCGACGCTCTGGCACGCGGCCGTCGAGGACGCGCGCGGGCGCGGCTTGCGCGTCCTCGTGTCACGTCCGGCCGAGTCGGAGCGCTCGCTCGCCCTCGCCGGGCTGGGCGACCTCTTCGACGGGGTCCTCGACGACGTTCTCCCTGAGCTGACGGCGCCGCAGCGGCGCGCGCTCGAGGTTGCCCTGCTCGTCGCGGATCCAGCCGGCAGTCCTGTCGATCCGCGGGCCCTCGGGGTCGCGGTCCGCAGCGCCCTGCAACTGCTCGCCGAGGAGGAGCTGGTCGTCGCGATCGACGACCTCCAGTGGCTCGACCCTTCGTCGGCGGCCGCGCTCGGGTTTGCACTCCGCCGGCTGCCCGAGGCGCGCCTGCTGCTCATCTGGACCCGCCGGCTCGGCGAGCGGGAACCGTCCCCGGTCGAGGACGCGCTCGATCCGGACCGGATAGAGCGCGTTCGGGTCGGCCCGCTCAGCGTCGGCGCGATCCACAGGATCCTGCAAGGCCGGCTCTCCCGGGGGGTCCCGCGGCCGACGTTGTTCCGGTTGCACGAGGTGTCGGGCGGCAACCCGTTCTACGCGCTCGAGCTCGCGCTGGCGCTCGGTGAAGAGACACGCGGTTCGCGATCCGACCCAGCCGCTGCCGGTCCCCGAGCGGCTCGAGGAGCTCGTGTCCGCTCGGCTCGACGGCTTCACCGGCGTGACGCACGACGCGCTCGTACTCGTCTCCGCGCAGGCGCGGCTGACACCGGCACAGCTCGGGGATGCGGGGATCGAGCGGAGCGCCCTCGAGCCTGCGCTCGAAGGGCAGGTGATCGAGCTCGTGGACGGCACCATTCGATTCACGCACCCACTGCTCGCCTCGGTGCTCTATCAGGGGCTCTCCGCAGACGAGCGGCAGCGCGTACACCATCGTCTGGCCGAGCTCGCCGAGGATCCGGTCACCCGTGCACGTCACCTCGCGCTCTCGACCGACGAGCCCGATACCGAGCTCGCGGCCGCGCTCGAGCAGGCGGCAGATGCCGCCGCCGTTCACGGAGCGCCGATCGCCGCCGGGGAGCTCTGGGAGCACGCAGTCCGCCTGACGCCCGCCGAGAGCCGCGACGACGTCGATCGTCGCGCGGCTGCGGCGGCGCGCGCGCATCTCGCCGCGGGCGAGGTCGAGCGAGCCCGAGTGCTGGCCACCGCGCTCCTCGAGCGAGCCCCGGCGGGCGCAGAGCGCGCCGAGGCGCTCTGGCTCATGTCCGAGGTCGAGGCGGAAGGGCTGCGACGCAGGGTCGAGCTGCAGCGCGAGGCGCTCCGTGAACCGGGAGCGCCGTTGGCACTGCAGGCGTTGATCCAGCAGCGCCTGAGCCTGATCGTCCGCTTCAGCGAGGGACTCGCCTCCGCGGAACGGCATGCGCGCGCAGCGGTCGCGCTCGCGGAACAGCTCGGGGACGACGCGCTTCGCGGCGCCGCCATGTCCGGGCTCGCGCTGATTCGCTTCAACGCGGGCAAGCCAGGTGCCTTGCCGCTCGCCGAGGAGGCGTCCGCGCTCGCGTCGGGCGACGCAGCGCTGCAGCCGGTCGCCGACGCCGGCTTCGCGCTCGGGCACATTCTCGTCTGGTCGGGCGAGCTCGACCGAGCACGCACTCTGCTCGAGAGCCTCTACCGGGACTGGAGTGAACGTGACGAGCGTACCGCCGCGTACGCCCTCTGGTACCTGGCGTTCATCGAGCTTCGCTCCGGCCGTCTCGCGCTGGCAGGCGAGTACGCACAGGAGTCGAGAGGGCTCAGCTCCCAGTACGCGCGCGACGAGGCGGAGTCGCCGCAAACGCTCTTCCCAATGACGCTCGTCGCGCTCTACCGCGGCGACCTCGAGCTCGCCCGGGGGCTCGCAGAGCGGCTGTGCGAGCTCGCCGAGCTCCACGCCTCGCGGCTGCAGGCGCCCGCGGCGACCGTCGGTGTCGTCGAGCTGTGGAGCGGCGACCCGGAGGCAGCCGTTGCGCGCTTCGCGGCCGCGGAGCAGACGGCCGTCGATGCAGCCGACGGGGGGGAGCCGAGCATGCTCTGGTGGCGGGCGGAGCAGGTCGAGGCGCTGCTCGAGCTCGGCTTCGTCGACGACGCGGTCGATCGTCTCGACGCGTGGGAGGCGGACGCGCGCCGGCTCGGGCGCGACTGGGTGCTCGCGCACGTGTCTCGCTGCCGCGGGCTCGTTGCCGCGGCGCAAGGCGACGTCGAGCTGTCCCTGTCGCTGCTCGCCGAAGCGGTCGCGCGGCACGAGGAGGTCGGCGATCCTTTCGGCCGGGCGCGCGCGCTCCTCGCGCTCGGGCAGGTTCGGCGCCGGGCGCGCCAGAAGCGTCCCGCGCGCGAGGCGATCGAGGCGGCACGTATCGGCTTCGAGGAGATCGGCGCCGCCCGCTGGGCCGAGCGAGCGCGCGAGGAGCTCGGCCGGATCGGCGGGCGCACGCGCAGCGAGGGTCTGACCCCGGCCGAGCGACGCGTGGCCGACCTCGTCGCGAAGGGACGGACGAACGCGGAAGTCGCCGCCACGCTCTTCCTCGCCGAGCGCACCGTCGCGAGCCATTTGACGCACGTGTACGCGAAGTTGGGCGTTCGGTCGCGCACCGAGCTCGCCCGCGTGCTGCGCTGACGCCTGCGTGCAGCGGAAGGCCACCCCCTTTCGGGGGAGTCGCGGCGTGTGGGCGGTGCCGAAACCGAAAGGAAGTTCCGTCCAAAAGGAGTTCAGATGAAAAAGTTCATTCGCACGCCGCGCGCCCTCCTCCTCGGAGTGACTGCGCTCGCGGTCGTGCTTGTCGGCGCCGGAGTCGCTTCCGGGACGATTGGCGCCAGCAAGCCGAACGTCTACTGGGCGTGCGTGCCCAAGGACGGTCGCATCAAGCTCGTGTACCCGGGGAGCAAGTGCAAGCCGGGCGAGCGCTTCATCACGTGGCATCAGAAAGGTCAGCAGAGCGCGACGGTCGTCCAGGATGGCCTGCAGGGTCTGAAGGGCGACGCCGGAGCGCAGGGCGAGGCCGGCGCAGCCGGTGCCAAGGGCACCGACGGCGCTTCCGGCCCGCAGGGTGCGAAGGGCGACAAGGGCGAGAATGGTGCCGCCGGCCCGAAGGGTGACGCCGGCGTCGACGGTCTCAACGGTGCTGACGGCGCTCAACGGCGACGAACGGTGCTCGATGGTGCTACCGGCCCGAAGGGCGACGCCGGTGCCGCTGGTCCGCAGGGCGAGATCGGTCCTGCCGGCCCGCAGGGCGCGAAGGGTGAGCACCGGTGCTGCCGGCCCGCAGGGTGCCGACTGGTGCCGACGGCCGCGACGGCGCCGAGGGTCCGCAGGGCGACGACAGGGTCGACCGCTGGTCCGCAGGGCCCGACGGGCGACGTCGGTGCCATGTCGGCCCGCAGGGTCCGGCCGGCGAGGACGGCGTGCTCGCCAGACATCGAGGGCTACACAGCCGGCGTCAGCGTCCGAAGTCAACGTGCCTGGACGGCCGAGGTCCGGATCGTGGACGTGCCTCGAGGACAAGTAGCGCCAGCCATGGGGATCTCGGCTACGCCGTCTGCACGTCGTAGTCGGCTCGCACACGAACGAAGCGACGGGAGGCCTGCGGGCCTCCCGTCGTCGTTTCAAGGTTGGCTAGGGTCGTGGCGGTGACGCCCGACATCCAGCGTGAGGCGCTCTTCGCCGCACGGACGCGCGGCGACGTGGGGGAGGGGATCGCATCCGTCCTCGCGCTGCTGGGGATGCCGGACGTGATCTCGTTCGCGGGCGGCTTCCCGGATCCGGCGACGTTCCCCCGCGAGCGCGCCGCGTCGTTGCTGCAGGAGTTCGCCGCCGACGGCGAGGCGAGCGCCTTCCAGTACGCGCCGACGCGCGGTCTTGCGGGGCCGCTCGACGCGCTCTCCGACCGGCTCGAGACCCTCCAGGGCCGCCGGCCGGCCGAAGGAGAGCTGCTGATCACGAGCGGCGCGATCGAGGCGCTCGAGCTGATCGGCAAGGCGTTTCTCGATCCCGGCGACCTCGTGGTCGTCGAGGGCCCGACCTACCTCGGCGCGATCCAGGCCTTCCGGAGCTTCGAGGCCGATCTCGTCGCCGTCCCGATGGACGAGCACGGGCTCGAGGTCGACGAGCTCGACAGGCGGCTGGCGGGCGGCCTGCGGCCGAAGCTCGTCTACACGATCCCCGACCATCAGAACCCCGCAGGCGTCAGCCTCGCGCCCGAGCGGCGTGAGCCGCTGGTCGAGCTCGCGCGCCGGTACGGCTTCGTGCTCGTCGAGGACGTCGCCTACCGCGAGCTCGGCTTCTCGGACGACGCATCCCCGAGCCTCTGGAGCCTCGGCCCGGACGTCGTCCTCCAGGCGGGCACCACCTCGAAGACCTTCTTCCCCGGCGTGCGGCTCGGCTGGGCCGTCGGGCCTGCCGACGTCTCCGCGCAGCTCGTCGCCGCCAAGCAGAACACGGACCAGTGCGCGGGCGCGCTCGGCCAGCGGCTGTTCGAGGAGTCGCATCGCCGCGGCTGGATCGACGAGCAGCTGGCACGGTCGCGGACGCTCTACCGCCGCAAGTGCGAGCGGCTGCTCGCGGCGCTCGAGCGCTCGCTGCCGGCGGACGCGCGGTGGACCCGACCGGAGGGCGGCTTCTTCTCGTGGCTGACGCTGCCGCACGGCGTCGACTCGACGGAGCTCGCCCGGCGCGCCGTCGAGCGGGGCGTCGGCATCGTGCCCGGCTCGCTGTTCTTCCCGGACGGCCGCGGCGGCGACACCGTGCGGCTCTCGTTCAGCCTCGTCGACGAGGGGCAGATCGACGACGGGATCGAGCGGCTCGGCTCGCTCCTAAGCGACTAGGCCGCCGAGGCGACTGCCTTCGAGGTCAGGTTCGTGCCCGTCTCGGGATCGAAGAAGTGCATCCGAGTCGGGTCGACTGCGAGCTCGATCCGGTCGCCGGGCCGCACGGGCGTCTCCTCGGCGACCTCCGCCGTGAAGAGGGCGCGGCGGTCGGTCGCGATCAGCGACGCGCGCTCGCCCTCGTCGGTCGCCGCGCGGACAGACTCGACGTCGACCGGCGGAGCCTCGATGGTGAAGAGGACGTGCGTCGCCGAGCCGAGCTCCTCGACGACGGCGGCCTCGACCTCCATTCTCGGCAGCCCCGGATCGGCGCTACGCGCTTCCTGGAAGTCCTGGGGCCTGACGCCGAGGATCACGTTGCCCACGTCGACGCCGGTCGGCCGTCGCTCCGCGGTCAGCGGAATCCGGAAGCCCGCGAACGACGCGACGCCGTCGCTCACCTCGGCCTCGACGAGGTTCATCGACGGCGAGCCGATGAACGCGGCGACGAAGAGGTTCGTCGGCTCGCGGTAGAGCGTCTGCGGCGTGTCGACCTGCTGCACCGTGCCGTCGCGCATCACGGCCACGCGCGAGCCCAGCGTCATCGCCTCGATCTGGTCGTGGGTCACGTACACGGTCGTGACTCCGAGCCGCTCGTGCAGGCGCGCCAGCTCGGCACGCATGTCGACCCGGAGCTTTGCGTCCAGGTTCGACAGCGGCTCGTCCATCAGGAACGCGGCCGGCTCGCGCACGATCGCGCGCCCCATCGCCACACGCTGCCGCTGTCCGCCGGAGAGCGCTCCCGGCCGGCGGTTCAGCAGGTCCTGCAGGCCGAGCAGCCGCGCCACCTCCTCGACGCGCCGGTTGATCTCGGCCTTCGGCGTCTTCCTGACCTTGAGGCCGTAGCCGAGGTTCTTCGCGACGGTGAGGTGGGGGTAGAGGGCGTAGTTCTGGAAGACCATCGCGATGTCCCGGTCGCGCGGAGCCAGGTGGGCGACCTCGCGGTCGCCGATCCAGATCTCGCCCTCGGTCACTTCCTCGAGCCCGGCGATCATCCGCAACAGGGTCGACTTTCCGCAGCCCGACGGGCCGACGAGCACCATGAACTCGCCGCTCTCGATCCTCAGGCTGACGTCGTCGACGGCGCGCACGTCGCCGGCGTAGACCTTTCCCACCTGCTCGAGCCTGATCTCGGACACCCTGCAAGCTCCTTCGCGTTGTCGCTTGACGCCGGGGACGACTCTATGTCATTGTCGCCCCGCTGTAAACGTTCTCAGTAAACCTTTTCAGATTCGCCGTCAAAAGACCAAGGAGGCCGTCATGAGGACCCGGCTCACGCCAGTGCTGGCCGGTTGCATCGCTCTGTTCGTGATCCTGCTCGCGCCCTCGGCGACCGGGGCCCAGAGCGCCGCCGCGGCGGGAACCGTCACGAGCGTCACGTTCAGCTCGGCAACGCTGAGCGAGGACATCGCCTACAACGTCTACCTCCCGGCCGGGTACGCAGGCTCCGGCGAGCGGTATCCCGTCCTCTACCTCCTGCACGGCCGTGGCGACTCGATGAGCGCCTGGCTGCAGATGAAGAGCACGCTCGACGAGCTGATCGAGGAGGGCGAGATCCCACCGGCGATCGCGATCATGCCCGACGCGCCCTGGAGCAGCCGCGCGAGCTACTACGTCGACTCCCAGTACAGAGGAGCGGATCCGGGCCGACCGGTCGAGACGGCGTTCACGGAGGACCTGATCGAGCACGTCGACGCCACCTACCGGACCGTGGCCGACCGCTCGGGGCGAGGAATCGCGGGCTACTCGATGGGCGGCTACGGCGCCATGCGCTACTCGCTCGCCCATCCCGACCTGTTCGGCGCCGCGATCGTGCTCAGCCCGGCGGTGTACTTCCCGGATCCGCCGAGCGACTCCAGCACGCGCGAGTTCGGCGCGTTCGGCAAGGGCCAGCGGCTGTTCGTCGAGCGGATCTACAAGCAGCTGAACTATCCGGAGACCTTCGAGTCGTTCGTGGCGACGGGCCTGCCGCAGCGGATGTACATCGCGGTCGGCGACGACGAGTTCAAGAACACGAACCCGAGGGACTTCGAGCACGATCTCGACTTCGAGGCCCACGTCCTCTTCAACAAGGCACAGCGGGTGGAGAACCTGACCTCCGAGCTCCGCGTGGTCGACGGCGGCCACGACTGGGACGTCTGGGGCCCGCAGTTCGTCGAAGGCGCGAAGTACATCTTCGACTTCCTCACGCCGCCGCCGGTGCTGGTGAAGGCGACGCTGACCGGAACGGCCGGCGAGGAGCGCGCAGGCGGCGTCGCCACCGACGCGGCGGGCAACGTCTACGAGGCGATCGCAGCCGGAGGAGCGATCAACGGCCAGCCGTTCGCGGGCGACAAGGATCTCGTCCTGATCAAGCGGTCGCCGGCCGGCGCGACTCTCTGGACGCGGTCGCTGGGGACGGCCAGGCTCGAGCGGGCCTACGGCGTCGCCGTCGACCCGACGGGCGACGTGGTCGTCGCCGGGTACACGACCGGAGACCTGGACGGCGGGCACGCCGGCAACACGACCGACGATGCGTTCGTCGTCAAGTACGACTCCGCCGGCAACCGGGAATGGCTCCGCCAGCTCGGCGTGCCCTCGCTCGCAGATCGTGGCTACGCGATCGCCACCGACGCGACGTCGAACGTGTACGTGACCGGGTACACGCGGGGCGACCTGGCCGGGACGAATCAGGGCGACAAGGACGTCTACCTGGCCAAGCTCGACCCCAACGGAGCCCAGCTCTGGCTGAAGCAGTTCGGCGGGGCCGGCGAGGACAAGGGCTGGGGCGTCGCCGCGACCGGGGACGGCGTTCGCGTCGCCGGGATGACCTCGGGGACGCTCGGCACGCCGGTCGGCTCGCTCGACGGCTGGGTCGCGCGCTACGACGCCGCCGGCAACCAGGCCTGGCTGCAGCAGTTCGGCACGACCGCCAACGAAGAGGTCTGGGGGCTGACGGCCGACGCCGCGGGGAACGCGTACGTCGCCGCGTACTCGGCCGGCGACTTCGACGGCCCTCTGGCGGGTGACAAGGACATCGTCCTCGCCCGGTTCGACCCGAGCGGGACGATGACCGGGTCGGACCAGCTCGGGACCGATCTGAACGACAAGGGCGCGGCGATCCAGCTGGACGGCGCCGGCAACCTGTACCTCGCCGGCTTCACCGACGGCAGGCTCGCCGGGCGCGTGGGCAAGTTCGACGCCGTGCTCGTCAAGTACGCGCCCGACCTGACCCGCGAGTGGACACGGCAGTTCGGCACGGTCGAGGACGACGGGGCCGACGCGTTCGCCGAGGCGAACCTGTACCTGGCCGTCCAGGGCGGCTCGATCTACGTGCAGGCGCTCACGCTCGGGGACGTCGACGGCGGAACGCAGCTCGGGCTCGGCGACGTCTTCCTCGCGACGTTCGACGCGCAAGGAGGGAACGGCTGACAGATGCAGCGGGCGGCGTCCGGAGTGCCGGCCGGACGCCGCCCCGCTGCCCTTGACGCAGCGGGCGGAGGTGTGACATTCTCGTCGTGCTGTAAACGTTCTCAGTAATCCTTTTCAGCAATCGACGCCTACGAGCCCCATCCGACGAGCGACGAGCCGGCCGACGCCGTGCCGACGATCGCAACCGTCGCGCGGCTCGCAAACGTCTCCGTCGCCTCCGCGTCGCGTGTGATGAACGGCATCCGCACGAGCCCGGCGACGCTCGAGCGGGTGACGGAGGCGGCCGAGGCCATCGGCTACGTCCCGAACGCGGCGGCGCGCTCGCTCCGCTCGCGGCGCACGGGGCAGATCGCGTTCGCGATGCCGGACGTCGGCAACCCGGTCTACACGACGATGGTCGGCTCGATCCAGGAGGTCGCGCAGGCGCGCGGCCTCCGTCTGTTGCTCCATTCGACCGGCGCGGACGCCGAGGACGAGCTCGCGATGCTGCGTGACCTCAAGCACCGGTTCGTGGACGGGCTGATCCTCGCCTCGCTCCATCTCACCGATGTACATGGGGAGGAGCTGCGGCGCGCCGCAGTGCCTGTGATCGTGATCGGCCGGCCGGCGAGCGGCACGCCCGTGGACACGGTCCGCGCCTACTCTCGCAAGGGCGCGGCGGAGGCGGTCCGGCATCTGCACGCCGCCGGTCGGCGGCGGATCGCTTTCGTCAACGGCCCGCAGCACACAGTGTCTGGATCGTCGCGGCGGCTCGGCTACCTCGACGGGCTCCGCTCCTGCTCGCTCGCGCGCGACGACTCGCTGATCGAGGTGGCCGATGACTTCATGGTCGAGCCCGGCCGGCGTGCGACCGAGAAGCTGCTCGCCCGCGAGCGTCCGGATGCGATCCTGTGCGCGAACGACCTGCTCGCCGTCGGCGCGCTGGCGGCGTTGCGCGACGCGGGCCTCGGCGTGCCGGGAGACGTCGCGCTCGTCGGCATGGACAACAGCGTCCTCGCCGAGGTCACCTGGCCGACGCTGACCTCCGTCGACCTCGGTTCGGCCGAGCGCGCCCGGATCGCGGCCGAGCTGCTGCTCGAGCGGATCGAGAGCCCGGCGCGCGAGCCCCGGGTCGTCGGCGTCGAGCCACGACTGGTCGAGCGGGCGTCGTCCGGAGCGCCGGCATGAGCGTCCTCCCCGAGGCGGTCCCCGCGCGAAGCGGCCGCAGCAGGGCCGGGGCGGGCCTGTCCGGCCGGGAGGCGATGCTGCTGCTGATCCCGGCGCTGCTGCCGGTCGTGATCCTGAGCGTGCTGCCGCTCGCGCGCGGGATCTACCTCGGTTTCACCGACTCGCGGGCCGGCCTCGGCGTCCCGACGACCTTCATCGGGCTCGACAACTTTCGCGCGCTGCTCGACGACGAGCTCTTCGTCAAGTCGTTCAAGATCGGGCTGATCTGGTCGGTCGCGGTGACGGCGATCGGCTTCTGCTTCGCGCTGGGGCTCGCGCTCCTCCTCAGCCAGCCACTGCGCGGGCGCTGGCTTGCCCGCTCGCTCGCGCTCGTCCCCTGGGCGATGCCGGCGGTCGTCGTCGCGATCATGTGGAAGCTCGTCTTCCAGCCGCAGGCCGGGGTCCTGAACGAGTTCCTCCGCCGGACACATCTTCCGGGGGAGACCACCGACTGGCTCTCGAGCTTCACCTGGGCGCTGCCGGCGGTGATCCTCGTCGGGGTCTGGGCGGGCATGCCGCAGACGACCGTGGCGCTGCTCGCCGGGCTGCAGTCGATCCAGGACGAGCTGCACGAGGCGGCGGCCGTGGACGGCGCCACCGCCTGGCAACGGTTCCGGACGATCACGCTGCCGCAGCTCAAGCCGGTGATCATCGCGATCACGACGCTCGACTTCATCTGGAACTTCAACTCGTTCGGGCTCGTCTACGTGCTCACCGAGGGCGGCCCGGCGGGGCAGACCCAGCTGCCGATGCTCTTCGCCTACAGCCAGGCCTTCGAGTACGGCCAGTTCGGCTACGCGTCGGCGCTCGGGAGCGCGATGGTGGTCGTGATCGCCTGCGTGCTCGTCTTCTACCTCTGGGGCCGGCTGAAGGAGGCGAAGTGATCGTCTCCACGCACCCGAGGCGGGCCAGGTCGGCGCAGTACGTCCTGCTCGCGGGCTTCGTGCTCTTCCTCGCCTTTCCGCTCCTCTGGATGCTCTCGTTGTCGTTCAAGGGCCCGCGTGAGCTCGTCGAGCTGTATCCGTCCTTCATTCCGGACGACTTCACGTTCGAGAACTACCGGCTCGCGCTGACCGAGGAGGACCACCAGTTCCTGCGCAGCGCGTTCAACAGCCTCAAGGTGGCGATCGTGACGGCGCTCCTGACGACGGCGATCGGGCTGCCGGCCGCCTATGTGCTCGCGCGGCGCCGCGGCGTGATCTCGCGCATCGGGCTGGGCTGGATCCTGATCAGCCAGATGTTCCCGCTGATCCTGATCATCATCCCGCTCTTCCTGCTCCTGCGGGACGTGAAGCTGACGAACTCGCACGTCGGGCTCGTGCTCGTGTACGTCGTCTGGGCGCTGCCGTTCGTGCTCTGGATGCTCTGGAGCTACGTGCGCGGGATCCCGCCCGACCTCGAGGAGGCCGCGACGGTCGACGGGGCGACACGGTTCCAGATCCTGACCGGGATCATCGCGCCGCTGCTCCTGCCGGGGATCGTCGTCACGACGTTGTTTGCGTTCATCACGGCCTGGAACGAGTTCTTCTTCGCTCTCGTGATCCTCGAGAGCCCCGACCTGCGGACGCTGCCGCTGCGGCTCGCGCAGTACGTCGGCATCGAGGGCGTCGTCAGATTCGGCCCTCTGGCCGCGGCCGCGCTGCTCGCGACCGTTCCCAGCCTCATCCTCTTCGTGTTCATCCAGCGCTGGCTCGTACGCGGCCTCCTCTCCGGGGCGGTCAAGGGCTAGCGATGACATCTACCAAGGAACCCCCGGCGTCGAACGTGACGGCGCCTCGACCGCAGAAAGGCGGGTCAACAATGAGGAAGGTCATCGTGCTTGGCGCCTTGGCCCTGCTGTGCACCGTGCTCGTAGCCGGGGCCCAGGCCGGCAGGCAGGCTCCCGTCGTCAACCTCAAGTTCGCCACCTACGTGTGGCAGCCGACGACGGTTGCGGCCAACAAGCAGATCGTCGAAGCCTGGAACAAGAGCCACCCCGGGATCCAGGTCGAGATCGTCCCGGTCGACGTCAACTCCGTCCACGACAAGCTCCTGACGAGCTTCGTCGGCGGCACCGCAGCCGACGTCATCCACGACGAGGCCGCCGACATCGCCGGCTTCACCGAGCAGGGCTATCTCGCGAACATGACGCCGCTGATCCCGAAGACGCTGAAGAACTCGATCCCGAAGGACATCTGGGCGACGGTCAACTTCGGCGGCAAGATCACCGGCGTTCCGGCGCTCCTGCAGACGTACAACATCTTCGCGAACATGGACATCCTCAAGTCGGCCGGGATCAAGGCGCCGACGCTCGGGAATCCGTGGACGTGGGCGCAGTTCCGCGCCAACGCGAAGAAGCTGACCAACGCGAACCGCTTCGGCGTCTGCTGGGGTCTCCGCTCGCCGACGGCGGTAACGCAGACGCTGTCGCTCAACTACGGCGGGCAGTACTTCTATCTCGTCAACGGCAAGTGGGAGTTCCGCTTCGGGCCGAACGACCAGAACGTCGTCCGCCAGATGCACGACATGATCCACGTCGACAAGTCGGTCGACCCGGCCGGGACCGGGCTCTCCGGCAGCGCCGTGCTGCCCGCCTTCTTCGGCGGTAAGTGCGCGATGACCGTGGCGGGCAACTTCACGGCGCAGAGCATGATCCTGCAGGGCCCGAAGGACTTCAACTGGGCCATGTTCCCGCTCCTGAAAGGCCAGTCGCAGCAGCAGGTCGCGAACCCGCAGACCTACTCGATCTCGGCCCAGAGCACGAACAAGCAGGCGGCGATGTTCTTCATCGCCTACCTCGTCAACAGGCAGAACCTGGCCAAGCTCGCCCTCGGCGACTGGCTCATCCCCGCGAACCCCGAGGCCGGCAAGCTCGCTCGCAAGTCGACCAAGCGCGACGGGGAGCTGGACGATCGCGACCCAGTCGGTTCAGCACTTCCGCAAGGGGAACTGGGTCTCGCTGGCGCCGTACGCGCGCTGGAAGGCCGAGGTCTCGCAGCCGGCCTTCGTCCAGTACCTGCGGGGCCAGATCTCCCTGCAGGAGCTCGGCGAGCAGCTCGAGGACGGCTGGGAGAGAGTCCGCGGATAAGGAAGGTCGTTCCGGCCGGCCGTCCCCGGACGGCCGGCCGGGCCCTCCGAGCGAAGCGAGGATGAGGACGTGAATGGAAACCTGTTGACCGACCGGGCCGTCGGCTGTCTCGCCGGAGCGGCGGTCGGCGACGCGCTCGGGGGCGCCACCGAGGGCTGGGAGTCGCACGAGATCGAGGCCCATTTCGGGGGCTGGGTGACGGGGATCGTCGAGTCGATCCGGCGGACGCGAAAAGTCGAGAAGGCGTTCTCGCCCTTCCACAAGGGCGACGGCCACGTCACGGACGACACGTTGATGACGCGCGTCCTCGTCCACGCCTACGACGTCAAGCGGGATCACCTCGACGCTTACGACGTCGAGAGGCTGATCGTCCCGTCGATCGTCGACGAGAAGATGTGGGTTCCCGAGCTCGGCCGCGAGGAGCTCCTCTACCACCGGCTCTTCCTGGCCGAGAAGTGGCTCGTCCTGAAGCTTCGCTACGGCAACGCCGACCCGCGCGACGCGGGCGTCGGCAACATCGTCAACTGCGGCGCTGCGATGTACATCGCCCCGGTCGGGATCGCGAACGCGGGTGATCCGGAGCGGGCATACGCCGAGGCGCTCGACCTGACCGCCGCGCACCAGTCGAGCTACGGGCGGGAGGCGGCGGGCGTGCTCGCCGCGGCCGTCGCCGAGGCGATGCGGCTCGAGGCGACGCCCGAGAGCGTGGTCGACACCTGCCTGCGGCTCGCGAAGGACGGCACGCGCGCTGCGATCGAGGCGGTGGCCGAGGCGGCCGCGAAGCTGGACGGCTGGCGCGACGGCGGGCTGGCCGAGCTGCGGCGCACGTTCGCGCCGTTCGACTCGGTCGGCGAGCACTACGCCGCCCCGGCCCGGAACGCGCGCATCCCGAGCAGGGAGCACGCGATCGAGGAGCTGCCGCTCGCGATCGGGCTGCTCGTCGCCACCGGCGGCGACTACGAGGAGACCGTCCTCGGCGGTGTCAACTACGGTCGCGACTCGGACTCGATCGCCTCGATGGGGGGCGCGCTCGCGGGCGCGCTCGGCAACCCGCTGCGGCGCGACTGGGTCGACGACGTCTCTGCCGCGAGCAAGCTCGACCTCGAGGCGCCCGGCCGGACGATGGCCGTCGTCGCCGCGGAGATCTTCGAGCGAGACGCGCAGCGCCACGCGGAGCGTGCACGTGCGCTCGGCGCGCTCACGGCCGGCGAGGTGCCCGCTTGAGGGTCACCTGGGTCCAGCCGGAGGACCTCGTGGGGCACGAGCTCCGGCAGGCGCGGGAGGAGGGGAAGGACGTCGACGAGGTCGAGGAGCGCTGGTTCGCGGCCGGCGGCGAGCCCGGCCCGGCCGCGGCGCCTCCCAGGAGCCGGTCTCGCCGGAGCTGCGCTCGCTCGCGCTCGAGCTGCTCGACGAGCTCGACGCGCTGCCGCGGCCGCTCGCGGAGCAGGAGCCGGAGGGCTTCGAGGAGATCCTCGCGGCGGCCGAGCCGGTCGCGGCCCAGGAGCCGCGCGACCTGCCCGGCCGGATCGCGGGAGCCTGGCTCGGCCGCGCCGCCGGCTGCGTGCTCGGGAAGCCCGTCGAGAACATCCCTCGGGCCGGGATCCGCGCGATCGCCGAGGCGACCGGGAACTGGCCGGTGCAGGGCTGGTTCACGGCGGTCGGCTTGCCGGAGGAGGTCTCGGAGCGCTGGCCCTGGAACCGGGCAAGCCGGCCGACGAGCCTCGCCGAGAACATCGCAGGCATCCCCGAGGACGACGACCTCAACTTCACGATGCTCGGCGTCGCGCTGCTCGAGCGGGCCGGCACGGAGTTCGATGCGCTCGACGTCGCGAAGATCTGGCTCGACTACATGCCGCCCGGCCGCATCTTCACCGCCGAGCGCGTCGCGGTGCGGAACCTGCTCGAGGCACACCTGCCGCCCGAGACGGCGACGAGGCGCAACCCGTTCCGCGAGTGGATCGGCGCGCGGCTTCGCGTCGACGCCTACGGCTGGGCCGCTCCGGGAGATCCCGTCGCCGCCGCGCGGATGGCGTGGGAGGACGCCCGCGTCAGCCACACCGCGAACGGGGTCTACGCGGCGATGTTCATGGCCGCGGCGCATGCGGCCTCGGTCGCGGAGGCCTCGCCGGCCGCCTGCGCCGACGTCGGCCTCTCGGTCGTCCCCGCCGGAAGCCGGCTCGCGGAGGCGATCCGGACGGCGCGGGACCTCTCCGCCCAGCCCTGGGACGACGTCGTCGACGAGCTCTACGCGAGGTACGACGCGTACCACTGGGTGCACGCGATCAACAACACGGCGCTCGTCGCGGCGGCGCTCTATGCGTTCGACGACGACTTCTCCGCCGCGATCTGCGGCGTCGTCCAGGGCGGCTGGGACACCGACACGAACGGTGCTGCCGTCGGCTCGGTCGTCGGAGCGGTCGTCGGGGTGGAGGGGATCGACGAGCGCTGGTCGGCGCCGCTCGCGGGCGGCTTCACGAGCTCGCTGCCGGGGTTCGACGGAGTCACGCTCGACGAGCTCGTCCGGCGGACGGTTGCGGTCGCCGGGGCGCGCGCCGCGGCCTGATGTCCGCGCTCCCGGTCGAGCAGCCGCGCGATCCGTGGGCGCCGCGACCGATCGACCTGTGGACGCCGGTCCCGCTCGCGCCCGACGCCGACCTCGAGCCGCTCGACACGGCGAAGATCTTCGCCGCCCCGGACGACCCTGGCGACTGGCCGGCCTGGCGCGACGCGCTCGCCCGCTGGCGCCGGGAAGCGGCCGCTCGGATCGGCTACGACGGGAGCGCATACGACCAGCCGGAGTACGCCTGGACGCGCGGCTGCCACGTGGTGGCGCTCGTCTGGCTCTGGGACGAGCTGCTCTACGACCACGAGGCGCGTCGCTTCACACCGGAGCGGTTCCTCGCCGAGTCGGAGCGGGAGTTCGGCGGCTTCGACGGCGTCGTCCTCTGGCAGGCGTACCCCGTGATCGGGATCGACGACCGGAATCAGTTCGACTTGTACCGCGACGTGCCGGGCCTGCGAGAGCTCGTGGCCGCCTTCCAGCAGCGGGGCGTGCGCGTATTCGTCGACTACAACCCGTGGGACGTCGGCACGCGGCGGGAGCCCGTCGGCGACGACGTCGCGCTCGCAGAGCTCGTTCGCGCGTACGGCGTCGACGGCGTCTTCCTCGACACGATGAAGGAAGCGCAGTCAGGGTTGCGCGCGGCGCTCGACGACGCGCGCGCCGGTGTCGCGCTCGAAGGCGAATCGACTGTCCCGCTCGCGCGCATCGCCGACCACCACCTCTCGTGGGCGCAGTGGTTTGCCGACAGCGACGTGCCGGGCGTGCTGCGGGCGCGCTGGTTCGAGCAGCGGCACATGCTCCATCACACGCGCCGCTGGAACCGCGATCACCTCGAGGAGCTGCACAGCGCGTGGCTGAACGGCGTCGGCATCCTCGTCTGGGAGAACGTCTTCGGCGCTTGGGTCGGCTGGAACGAGCGCGACAAGGCGCTCTTGCGGGCGATGCGGCCGGTGCAGCGCCGTTACACGGACTTGCTCGCGACGGGCGAGTGGACGCCGCTCGCCGCTTCGAGCCCCGACACACGGGTCGTCGCCTCACGCTGGACCGACGGCGAGACCACGCTCTGGGCGCTCGCGAACCGCGGCGAGGCGTACGCCGGCCCGGTCGGCGAGCTCGAGGTGAGTCTGCCGGCCGGCGGAATCGCGGCGTTCGCGGGCTCGAAGGAGATCGTCGTCGCCGGCGGCGGCGACGCAAGCTTCCCGGCGCGCGAGGCGGTGCGCATTCCCGCGCCGGTCGTCCGGGTCGACGCCGTGCCGGACGGGTTCGCGGCGGTCGAGCCGCGGCCGCTGACCGCGGTCTTCCGCCGTCGCGAGACAGGGACGTACGGCGACGCTCCCTACGTCGAGGAGTGGAAGCCGCTGCCGCCGCGTCTGCACGACTTCGTCCGGGTCGAGCGGCCGGCGCCGCGCGGACGGTTCGCGATCTCGATCCGCGAGGTGCGGACCGGTCTCGACCTCGCGGAGGCGCGTGCGTACGCGTCTGGGGCCGGAGCGCGCCTGCCGACCGAGGACGAGTGGCAGCTCGCCGCCGAAGCGGGAGTGCTCGACTTCTCGGGTCCGCGGGTCTGGAACTGGACCGAGAGCGAGCACACCGACGGACGCACCCGCTTCGTGATTCTCAAGGGCGGCTGCGACTGGGCCGCCGAGGGGTCCGAGTGGTACGTCGACGGCGGCCCGCAGGAGCCGGAGCACTCGCTGAAGCTGCTCCTGCTCGGCGGCGGCCTGGCGGCGTCTCCGTCGATCGGGCTCCGCCTCGCCGTGGACCTCGAATGACACAGGCTCTGGGCGGGATCAGGGTCGTCGAGGCGGCGACGCTCTTCGCGGCGCCGTTCGCGGGGATGCTGCTCGGGGACTTCGGCGCCGAGGTGATCAAGCTCGAGCATCCGCGGCGACCCGATCCGGCGCGCGGTCACGGGCCGAGCAAGGACGGTGAGGGTCTTTGGTTCAAGTCGCTCGCGCGGAACAAGCGGCTCGCGACGCTCGACCTGTCGAAGCGGGACGGTGCAGATCTCTTCCTCCGGCTCGTCGAGCGGTCGGACGTCGTGCTCGAGAACTTCCGGCCCGGGACGCTGGAGCGCTGGGGGCTCGGGTGGGACGAGCTCTCCGCCGCGAACCCGCGGCTCGTGCTCGCACGCGTGAGCGGGTTCGGACAGACCGGCCCGTACGCGCAGCGGCCCGGGTTCGGCACGCTTGCGGAGGCGATGAGCGGCTTCGCGGCCTTGAACGGCGAGCCGGACGGCCCTCCGCTGCTGCCGCCGCTCGCCCTCGCCGACGGGGTCGCGGGGCTCGCGACCGCCTTCGCCGTCCTTGCCGCCCTGCGGGCGCGGGAGGCGAGTGGGGCCGGTCAGGTCGTCGACGTCTCGCTCGTCGAGCCGCTGCTGGCGCTGCTGGGCCCACAGCTCGCCGCATACGACCTCCTCGGCACGCTGCAGCCGCGCACCGGCAACCGCTCGAGCCACAACGCGCCTCGGAACGTCTATCGCACGTCCGACGGCGCCTGGGTCGCCGTCTCGGCGAGCGCCGACTCTGTCGCTGCCCGGGTCGTCCGGCTCGTCGGCCGGCCCGATCTGGCCGAAGCGTCGTGGTTTGCGACCGGCGCGGGGCGGGTGGAGCACGTCGAGGAGATCGACGAGGCGGTGTCGCGCTGGATCGCGGAGCGTGACCGCGACACGGTCCTCGCCGCGTTCGAGGAGGCGGAGGCTGCGATCGCTCCGGTGTACGACGCGAGCGAGATCGCCGACGATCCGCAGCTGACTGCAGTCGGCGCGATCTCGGACGTGGACGGGGTCAAGATGCCGAGCGTGATCGGACGGCTGTCCGAGACGCCCGGCGCGATCCGCCACCCGGGCCGCGGGCACGGCGCCGACACGGAGGCCGTGTTCGCCGAGCTCGGCGTGAGCGGGGACGAGCTCGGGCGGTTGCGCGAGGAAGGCGTCGTCTGAGCGTCCCGCCGCTCACCTGGCTCTACGTTCCCGCCGACCGCGGCGACCGCGTCGAGAAGGCGCTCGCCTCCAGGGCGCACGCGGTGATCGTCGACCTCGAGGACGGCGTCGCACCGGCCGCGAAGGCCGAGGCCAGGGCCGGCCTCGCCGGGCTTCTCGGCGGGCCGCACGACAAGCCGGTCTACGTGCGCGTCAATGCCGGCGACGAGGATGACCTGGAGGCGGTTGCCCCGCTCGGGCTGAACGGTGTGCTCGTACCGAAGGTCGTCGGCCCGGAGGACGTCCCCGCGCTCGACCTCCCCGCCCACTGCCTGATCGAGTCGGCCGCCGGAGTGGAGGCCGCGTTCGAGATCGCCAGCGCCCCGGGTGTCGCGGGGATCTCACTCGGCGAGTCCGACCTGCGCTCGGAGACCGGGGCGCTCGAGGCGGGGCTCGACTGGGCGCGAGGCAGGATCGTGAACGCTGCGGTCGCGGCCGGCCTCCCGAGGCCGCCGCAGTCCGTCTACCCGCATCTACGGGACGACGACGGCCTCCGCGCGTCCTGCGAGCGCGGCCGCGCGCTCGGCCATCTCGGCCGCACCGCGATCCACCCGGCCCAGCTGCCGATCATCGAGCAGGCCTACCTGCCGACCGAGGCCGAGCTCGAGCGGGCGCGCGAGACCGTCGAGCGGCTCGAGCTGCAAGCGGGCGCGAGCGCGCTCGGCGGCGAGCTCGTCGATGCTGCGATGCTCGGCGCCGCGCGGCAGCTGATCGCGATCGCCGAGCGCTACGGCTCGGCGCCCTAGTCAGCCCTGCAGCCGTCGCTCGCGTCGCCCTCGCAGCACCCGAGCTTGAAGCGGCAGCGCGGGCATTGCCACGTCTGGTGGCGCCACTCCATCGGCGAGGCGCAGCGAAGGCAGCGCTCGACCGCGGGCACGGTCTCCGCCTTGGCGGTCATGCTCGAAGGGTAGGGCCGAGCCCGGACGGGCGGGGAACGCGCCGGGCGCCCGCATCGGGGCGCCCGGGAAACGTCGTCTCTAGAGGAGCCAGACGAGAAGAAGGATCACGACGATGAGCGTGATGAGACCGCCACCGATGTACATTCGGGCCTCCTGTTGTCAGTTGACGGAGGTACAACGGCGGCCGGTGAGACGCGGTTACGGAGGCGGCTACGATGACCACGCCGCGGCGCCGTGGCCGAGTGGTTAGGCAGAGGCCTGCAAAGCCTCGCACACCAGTTCGATTCTGGTCGGCGCCTCTCTCGCGCTTCTGGCCGGCCGGCTCCCGCCGGGCGGAGCCCGGCTCCGCCGGTCTCGCGCGCCGGAGAGCGCGCGGCTCTCCGGGGGCGGTGCTTCAGCTCGCGCGGCTACGTGAGGTCGAGGACGAAGTCGAAGCGCGCGTGGCGGCGGCCGTTTGCGACCCGCCAGCCGCTGATGAGGCACTCGGCCGTGTAGATCCCGTCGCTCCGGTTGGCCGCGACGCCGGGGAAGAAGAGCTGCGTCGTCAGGATCGGCTTGCGCGGCGCCTGCACCTTGACGTGGATGTGCTTCGTGCGGCCGGGATAGAGGCCGGGGACGACGCTGAAGAGCGCGTACTGCCCTTTCGCATCGGTGAACTGGTGGCCGCGGAAGCGGTAGCCGCTGTTGTCGTAGGCGCCGCGCGAATCGCACTGCCACCAGTCGATCAGCGCGTTTGCGACGGGACGTCCGGCGGTCGAGAGCACGCGCCCCGTGAGCGTCAGGCGCGTCCCGCCGGCCCCTGCGGGGACGATCGACTTCCGGCGCGGCGAGTCCGGGGTGAAGTACGGCCCCTCGGTGAGCGCGGGCGTGGGGTCGTCCGCATCGGCGATCTCGGGGGTCGCGGCCAGAGCGGTGCCGGTGTCGAAGAGGTCGGCCTGGCCCGCGATGGCCGCGAGCGGCGGGAGCACGAGGCCGAGCTCGAGCAGTCGGCGGCGGCTGATTCTGTCGTCTCGGTCGGCCATGTGGAGAGGATGCCAAACCCGCTTGAGAGCGGTCTAAGAATTGCGCAGCGGGGTCAACCGACCGCGACGACGACCACCGCGACCGCGGCGACCCCGAGGAGCACGACGCAGAGAAGCGCCGAGACCGCTGCCAGGCCGAGGAACCACGGCGTGAACACGCGCAGAGGCAAGGCGAAGCCGACCACGGCCCGCAGCGAGCCGACCGCGCCACGCAGCCGCCAGAGGAGGAGCGGAAGCCCGAGCGCGCTCGTGGTGCGCGCGTCGCGACCGAGGCGGGCCAGCTCGCCGAGCTGCTCCTGGCTCTGGGTGGGCACGCGGCGCAGCCGTTCCGGCAGCGCGAGCACCTGGCCGGCTGCAAGGGCGAAGAAGAGCAGGATCGCCGGCGGCGCGAAGAGGAGCGGCGCGAGCACGACGTCCTCGGCGGCGAGGCCGTCCCACGCGAGCAGGAGGACGAGCAGGGCCGCAGCCGCGGCGCCGGCGAACGCGAGTCGCCGCATCAGCGTGACGGTCCGGCGCAGCAGTCCGCCCAGCGCGGCGGGCTGAACGGTCGACACGGTGATCGGCGCCATCGCGCCGGAAGCTAGCGGCTGTCGCTCGAGCGCTCGGTCAGCATCGAGGCCGGGCAGCGCCAGTAGCGCACGTCGCCGCTTCTTTCGCCGCGGCTGCACGACTCCCGCCAGAGGTCGGGAGCGTCACCCAGGTGCCCGGAGCGGCAGGCCCACCATTGCCCGTTCTCGGGGCCTGCGGTGGCGACGGGTGCGCACGAGCCGACGAGACCGGTGCGCTCGAGCACGTCTTCGCTCTTGAAGAGGATGAGCGAACCGGCGATGGCCGCGGTGATGAGGATGATCCTGAACATGGACGACCCTTGTTGAATCGGCGCCGGATACCGCCGCGCTCGATCACTCGTTCGGGGGATTCTCCAACCGGCGGCGCCAGGCCTCTCCGGCCGCGCGTCCCTCCGGGGTGGCCAGGAAGTGCTCGAGCGGAACGTGCAGGAAGGCGCCGTCCGCCTCGGCGAGCAACTGCTCGCCGTCGAGCAGCTCGGCCGCGATCTCGATCCTGCGGCCGCGCTCGGCGGTGACCCGCGACGTGATCCGGAGCGCCCGGCCGATCGGGACCGGCCGGCGGTAGCGGATCGCGAACCGCGCGGTGACGGTCGGGAAGCGGTGCCAGGTGGCGAGCAGCCCGCACGCCTCGTCGAGCGCCGCCGCGACGATGCCGCCGTGGACGATGCCCGGTCCGCCCTGGTGGTGGACGCCGAACGCCACCTCGGACTCGTACGCAGTCGCGCCCTCGGCCTGCGGCAGCGCCATGCGCAGGCCCAGCTCGTGGTCGCCGCACCCGAAGCAGGCCGGATCGTGGTGAGGAGGGATCCGGTCTATGCGGCGAAGGGGATCTCGACGTCCGAGACGTCGAGCCCGAGGCTCGAGGCCATCCGGATCCCGTCGCGGATGTCGTCCTGGAGGCGCCGGATGTCCGTTTCGCGCATGACGTTCCCGATCCAGGCCCGCTCCTTCGGCCGCCAGAGCGCGTGGTCGACGAAGATCGGGAGGAGCCGGTTGGCTGCTTTCACGAGCCGGTCCTTCGTCTTCTTCGACGCGCCCTCGAGCAGCACCCGCTCGTAGGCGACGCCGGCGCTGTGATGGATGCCGTCGTCGATCGTGAGCCGGTTGCACAGGTCCTCGAGCAGCGTGCCCCGCGACGAGCGCGCGATCAGGCGGAAGCGGGGGATGATCAGCCGCTCGAAGAAGACCTGCATCTGGAACACCTTCTCCTCGAGCGTCTCGGCTTCGAGCGTCATCGTCGCCAGCTCGTCGAGGTGCGGATCACGCTCGGCGACGCCGCCCGCTTCCTGCGCCAGCTTCAGCCACGCCTCGACGTGCCGGGCCTCGTCCTGGACCATGGTCGAGTAGTAGAGCTTCGCCTCGCGGTGCGGTGCGAGGTTGAGCAGCTGGCCGGCCATCGAGACGGCGAGCTCGTCCGCCTGCAGCTGCTGCGTGATCACCGAGCGCCAGACAGCGCGGCGCCGCTCCTTCCGCTCGGCCGAGGCGCCGACCCGCGTCTCGGGGATCGGCGGGATCTCGCCCCAGGCCATGTCGCGAACCTGCCACTCCTGCTTCTTCGCAAGGTCGTAGAAGCGGAGGACGCCGCGGCCCTTGTTGTCGTCGGCCGCGTCCGCCTCGGCGGCGCGCTCGGCCTCGATCAACGGCGCGTAGGTCGGGTCGGCGTTGATCGGCTCCTCGGCCGGCTCCACTGCCATGCGCCCATTATCGTCGTTCAGCGCATGCCCCCGCGCTCGTGGTGGGCGCGGAAGAAGTTCTCGGAGCCCGCCGTCGCCATCGCGGCCGAGGCTGAGATCTCGAGCGCGAGCGCCGACGCCGCGACGATCTGGGCGAAGCGGTAGACCTTGCCCGAACCGGCGCAGCCGATGCAGCTCGAGCCAGGAGCGGGCGTAGGGGAGGGTGGTGCCGCCGCCGACCGTGCCGACCTCGAGCCCGGGGAAGCGGATCGCCGCCTGCAGGCCGCCGTCCTCCGTCCGGTGCCCCGTGCCGTGCGCCATCGAGCTCGTCCCGACCATGCCGAGATCCTGGCCGGTGCAGGCGAAGATCGCCGCGATCGCGGATGCGGGCGTGAAGGCGACCGACTGCATCCCCGAGGCGACCGCCCCGTGCGTCCCGGCCCACGAGAGCTCGAGCAGGTCGTCGACGCTCGTCCGCAGCACCCGCCGCACCGTCTCGGCGTCGAGGGTCGCCTCGGCGAGCACCGTCTTCCCGTGACCGGACTGGAAGAACTCGTAGGACGGCTTCTTGTCGCCGCCCATGTTCGCCTCGAGGATCGCCCGCTCGGGGCGCACCGGCGCCTGCTGCATCACGTAGCCCATGTTCAGGGCGTAGCTGTTGCGGGTCATCATGTTCGGCCCGCACGCGTCCCCCGTCGTCCAGGCCCAGAGCACGTGGCACATGGGCCCGACGACGTGGGTCTTGAGCTCGCGGAGCTTGGCCCGTTTCGACAGCGACGGGTCGTCGAGCGCGCCGAGGAAGGAGCGAAGGTCGTCGAGCGAGTCCTCGAGCCATCTTGCGAGAGAGACAGCTTCCTCAGTGTTCTTGCAGACAAAGCAGGATGCTCGTGTCATCCTGTCGTGCAACACGTAGGTCCGGAACCCGCCCGAGCTCGCGGCCGCCTTCAGTCCGCGCGACATCGATGCCGAGAGGCCGCCCTCGGTGTGCGCGAGCGGGACGAGCACCTCCACGTGCTCGCGGCCGGTCTCGCGGAGCGTCCCGGCCGGCTCCTCCAGCTCGTAGGCGCCCAGCTCGAGCAGAAGCGGCCCGACGACCGAGACCGGGATCAGCGCCGCCCCGGTGTGCGACTCCTGTGCGCGCGTCCACGCTTCGTCCACATGCGCCAGCGGCTCGTCGCCGACGACCGCGCGGATCGCGTCCTGCCGGGCGCGAATCGACTCTGCATCGTTCCGTCGCGGCCACCGGCGGAGCTCCACGCGAAAGAGACTAACGTCCCGCCAATGGCCGCGACACTCATGGACGGGAGGGCGCTGGCGGCTCGGATCCAGGCCGAGGTGGCGCGCGACGTGGCCGTCTTCGGGCGCCCGATCGGGCTCGCGACGGTGCTCGTCGGGGACGATCCCGCCTCCGACGTCTACATCCGGGCCAAGCACGCGGCGACCCTGGAGGTCGGAATCGTCGCGCGCGATCTGCGGTTGCCGGCGACGACGACCGAGGAGGAGTTGCTCGAGCTCGTCGCCGAGCTGAACGCGAACGACGCCGTCGACGGCATCCTCGTCCAGTTGCCGCTGCCGGACGGGATCGACGAAGGGCGCGTGATCCGCGCCGTCGACCCGCTCAAGGACGTAGACGGGTTCCACCCGCTCAATGCCGGCCTCCTGCTCGCCGGGACGCCCGCGCACGTGCCCGGGACGCCGCTCGGCGTGCTCGAGCTGCTGGACGAGTACGGCGTCGAGCTGAAGGGCGCGAACGCGGTCGTGATCGGCCGTAGCGACATCGTGGGCAAGCCCGTCGCGCTGCTCCTCCTGCACCGGCACGCGACCGTGACGATCTGCCACTCCCGGACACGCGACCTCGGCGCGGAGACGGCGCGCGCGGACGTGCTCGTCGCCGCGGTCGGCAGCCCCGGGCTCGTGCGGGCGGAGATGGTGAAGGAGGGGGCGGTGGTCGTCGACGTCGGGCTCACGCGTACCGGCGAGGGACTCGTGGGCGACGTGGCGCCCGAGGTCGCCGAGCGCGCGCGGCTGCTCACGCCCATGCCGGGCGGCGTCGGTCCGATGACGATCGCGATGCTCCTGAAGAGCACGATTCGTGCTGCGCGGTACCGGGTAGGACAGCTTGCACATCCCGGCGCGTGAGGCTATGGTTCGCGCGCTTTATCAAGGTCGGCGGCTCGGTGCCCGGGCCGTCGCTTCACTGCAAGGAGGAAACACAGTTGGCTCAGGGCACCGTTAAGTGGTTCTCGAACGAGAAGGGGTACGGCTTCATCGAGCGGGAGGGTGGCGAGGACGTCTTCGTGCACTTCTCCGCGATCACGATGGAGGGCTACAAGTCGCTGACCGAGGGTCAGCGGGTGGAGTTCGAGGTCGTCCAGGGCCCCAAGGGCGCCCAGGCGGCGAACGTCTCCGCGGTCGTCTAACCTCTCGCGATTCGAGCTTGCGAAGGGCTCCCGAGAGGGGGCCCTTCTCTTTGCTGACAACGCTGATGGCCACGGGTCAAGACCGTGGCAAAGCCCCGTTTGGAAGGATGGGGTTCCATGCCGATTACGCGTGAAGAGGTGCTCCACGTCGCGAAGCTAGCCCGGCTCGAGCTGACCGAGGAGGAGATCGAGCGGCTGACCGGCGAGCTGAGCGCGATCCTCGAGGCCGTCTCGAAGGTGAGCGAGCTCGATCTCGCCGACGTGCCGCCGACCTCGCACCCGCTCGCGCTCGTCAACGCCTGGGGAGAGGACGAGCCGCAGCCGTCGCTCTCCCTCGACGAGGCATTCGCGAACTCGCCCGCCCGCGAAGGCGACCTCTACAAGGTCCCGCCGACCGCATGAGCGCCGTGGTCGACACGCTGCGGCTGACAGCCGAGGAGGCGCTGGGCCTCCTGGAGCGCAAGGAGGTCTCCGGCGCCGAGCTCCACCGCGCCTACCTCGACGCGATCGCCGAGCGCGACGGGGAGCTGCACTGCTACCTGCGCACGGTCGAGGACGCCGAAGGGGACAGCGTCCCGATCGCGCTGAAGGACGTGATCTCGACCAGGGGCGTGGAGACGACGGCCGGCTCTCGGATCCTCGCCGGCTACGTGCCCGTCTTCGACGCGACCGTCGCGGCGCGCTGCCGGGAGGCGGGGCTGCCGACGATCGGGAAGACGAACACCGACGAGTTCGCGATGGGCTCGTCGACCGAGAACTCTGCGTACGGTCCGACGCGGAACCCGTGGGACCTGGAGCGCGTGCCGGGTGGCTCGGGCGGCGGCACCGCCGCCGCGGTCTCGGCCGGCCTCGCGCCCTGGGGGCTCGGCTCGGACACCGGCGGCTCGATCAAGCAGCCATCAGCTCTCTGCGGCAACGTCGGCCTGCGCCCGACGTACGGCACCGTCAGCCGCTACGGGATCGTCGCGTTCGCGTCCAGCCTCGACCAGGTCGGCCCGGTTGCCCGGAACGTCCGCGACTGCGCACGCCTCTACTCCATCATCGCCGGCCGCGACCCGGCCGACTCGACCACGGTCGACGTGCCGCCGGTGCAGCTGCCCGAGGCCGAGCGTCTCGACGGTGTGCGCATCGGCGTTCCGAAGGAGCTGAACGAGGCCGAGGGGATCGAGCCGGGCGTGAGCGCGGCCGTGCAGCGCGCGATCGAGCTGGCTCGGGAGCTCGGGGCCGAGGTGGGGGAGTGCGAGCTGCCGCGCTCGGTCGACTACGGCCTCGCGTGCTACTACCTGATCGCGCCGGCGGAGGCCTCGTCCAACCTCGCCCGCTACGACGGCGTCCGCTACGCGGGCCGCGCGGACGCGGACGGCTACTACGAGATGGTCGAGCGCACCCGCGACGCGGGCTTCGGCGACGAGCCGAAGCGCCGGATCATGCTCGGCACGTACGCGCTCTCCGCCGGCTACTACGACGCGTACTACGGCCAGGCGCAGAAGGTGCGGACGGTCATCGCGCGCGAGCACGCGGCCGCGTTCGAGCGCTTCGACCTGCTCGTCTCCCCGACCTCGCCGACGGTCGCGTTCAAGGTCGGCGAGAAGGCTGCCGATCCGCTCGCGATGTACCTCTCCGACCTGCTCACGATCCCGTCCTGCATGGCCGGCCTGCCGGGTCTGAACGTCCCGTGCGGCCTCTCGGACGGGCTGCCGGTCGGGCTGCAGCTGATCGGGCCGCAGCTCTCGGAATCGACGCTCTTCCGGGCCGGTCACGCGCTGGAGCGCGCGATCGGCTTCGATCCGGTCCCGGAGAGGCTCCGGTGAGCACGCATGAGTGGGAGCCCGTTGTCGGGCTCGAGATCCACGTCCAGCTGAAGACGCGGACGAAGATGTTCTGCCGCTGCGCGAACGGCTACGGCGGGGGCGAGAACACACAGGTGTGCCCGGTCTGCCTCGGCTTTCCCGGGGCACTCCCGGTCCCGAACAGGACCGCGCTCGAGTGGACGATCAAGCTCGGGCTCGCGCTCGGCTGCGAGATCCCGCCCCGGGCGGTCTTCTCGCGCAAGAACTACTTCTACCCAGACCTGCCGAAGGGCTATCAGATCTCCCAATACGATCTACCTTCTTGCATCAACGGCGAAGTGCTAGTGCCAACCGCGGACGGCGACCACGCGATCGGAATCGTGCGTGCGCACCTCGAGGAGGACGCGGCGAAGACGACGCACGTCGGCGGCCGCACGGGCAGGATCGGCGGCGCCGACTACTCCCTCGTCGACTTCAACCGCGGGGGGACGCCCCTCGTCGAGATCGTCACCGGCCCGGACATCCATTCCGCCGAGGACGCGCGCCGCTTCCTGCAGCTGCTCCGGCAGACCGTCGTCGAGCTCGGCATCTCCGACGCCGAGATGGAGAAGGGAACGCTGCGTGTCGACGCCAACGTCTCCGTGCGGCCGGCGGGGTCGCAGGAGCTGCGCACGCGCTGCGAGCTGAAGAACATGAACTCGTTCCGGTTCGTTGCGCAGGGGATCGACGCCGAGGTCGCACGGCAGGTCGCGCTCTACGAGGCCGGAGGCGAGGTGCAGCAGGACACCTACGACTTCGATGCCGCGACGGGGACGCTGACCGCGCGCCGCTCGAAGGAGGAGGCCGACGACTACCGCTACTTCCCCGAGCCCGATCTCGTCCCGGTCGAGCCGCCGCGAGAGCTCGTCGAGCGCCTGCGGGCCGAGGTGCCTGAGAGCCCGGCCGCCCGGATCCGGCGGCTCGAGACCGACGTCGAGCTCGAGCGTGCCGTCGTCCTCGTCACCGGTGGGCTCGACGGGCTCTGGCAGGCGACGGTTGCCGCCGGCGCGGAGCCGGTGGCGGCGGCGAACGTGATCGCGAACCGGCTCGCGGGCGTGGACGGCGGCTCCGTGGACGCGGTCGAGCTCGCGAAGCTGGTCGACGCGCGCGACCGGATCCCCCGTGCCGCGCTCGACGAGGCGCTCGGCAAGGTCGCGGAGCCCGGCTTCTCCGCGGACGCGTATCTCGCCCAGGAGGCCCTCTCGGACACGGCCGAGCTGGAGCCGATCGTCGTCCGCATCCTCGATGCGAATCCGGGTCAGGTCGCCGCCTACCGCGGCGGCAAAGAGGGTCTGCTCGGCTTCTTCGTCGGCCAGGTGATGAAGGAGACCGGGGGCAAGGCGAACGCGCGCGCGGTCAGCGAGCTCGTGCGCGAGAAGCTCCAGGCCTGACGTCCTAGCGAGGACAGCGCGTCGCGACGGTAGCCTGCCGCCTGTGAATCCGCTCGTCCGCAAGGCCGCGCTGATCGCGGCGTCACTGGGGCTGCTCGTCAGCCTCTACATCGCGCTCAACCCGCGCGACGACGACGATGCAGCGCCGGCGACGACGACGGCGGCGACGACGACTGAGGCAACGACGACGACAGAGGCGACGACCACCGCACCGGCGACGACCGCCCCCGCGACCACGGAGACGGAGCCGCCGCCGCCGACCACGACCGCGCCGGCGCCTTCTGAGGTCGTCACGATCAGGGTCGCGGTCGGGCCTGAGGGCGTCGAGTCGGTCCGCCGCTTCTCGGTGCGGAGGGGCCGGGAGGTCGAGCTCGTGGTCCGCTCCGCGCTCACCGATCACGTGCACCTGCACGGCTACGACCTGATGGCCGACGTCGCCCCGGGCGCGCCCGCGACGATCCGCTTCACGGCGGACGTCCCCGGCATCTTCGAGGTCGAGCTCGAGGACCGCGGTCTGCACATCGCCGAGCTCGAGGTCCGTCCCTGACGCTCCTCGCCCATGGGATCGAGGGCGTTCGCGATCTCCCCGTTCCCGACTGGCTCTTCTTCTGGGGCGGCGCGGTCGTCCTCGTCCTCTCGTTCCTCGCGCTCGGCGTGCTCTGGAAGCGGCCGCAGCTCGAGCGGCGCGCTCCGGGACGGCCGCTTCCGGAGGGGCTCGAGCGCGTGCTCCGGTCGCGGGTGCTCCACGCCGTTCTCGGCGCGCTCTCCGCAGGCCTGCTCGTTCTCGTCTTCCTGACCGCGCTCATCGGCGAGCCGAACTCGGCGCAGAACTTCGCGCCGACGTTCATCCTGGTGATCTTCTGGATCGGCCTCGTCCCCGTCCAGGTCGTGCTGGGAAACGTCTGGCCGGTGCTCAACCCGTGGCTTGCGATCGCGAACGCGTTTGCGTGGCTCTGGCGGCGGCTCGGCCAGGAGTGGACCCCGCCGCTCTCGGCACCCGAGCGGCTTGGCGTCTGGCCGGCGGCGTTCCTGCTCTTCTGCTTCGCCGCGCTTGAGCTTGCCTACGCGGAGCCGGCGAGCCCGCGCGCGCTCGCCCTCGCGGTCGCGCTCTATAGCTACGCGATGTGGTTCGGGATGGCCGCGTACGGCCGCCGCGCCTGGACCGAGCACGGTGACGCGTTCACGGTCTACTTCGGCCTGCTCGCGCGGATCGCGCCGTTCGGGGAGCACGAGGGCCGGCTCGTCGTCCGGGTGCCGTTCTCCGGGCTCGCCGGCCGCGAGGCGACTACGGGGATGCTCGCGTTCATCGCGGTCATGCTCGGATCGGTCGCCTTCGACGGCCTCAGCCGCTCGCCCTTCTGGATCGATCTGCGCGCCGACGTCGAGGGGCCGTACATCGTCGAGCAACCCGGTCGCGCCGAGCTGCTCGCGACAGCCCTCTCGCTCGCCGGGTTGCTCGGCTGCGTGCTCCTGGTCGCGCTGGCCTACCGTGCCGCGACGCGGATCGCACGGGCGGTCGTGAAGGGCGATCGTCCGCTCGAGCCGGAGTTCCTGCTCAGCCTGGTGCCGATCGCGCTCGTCTACACGGTCGCGCACTACTTCACGTATCTCGTGATCTCGGGGCAGTACGTGATCCCGCTCGCCTCCGACCCCTTCGGCTTCGGCTGGGACCTGTTCGGGACGATCGACTACGCGCCGAACATCGCCCCGTTCTCGCCCAACACGGTCTGGTACGTGCAGGTCGGCGCGCTCGTTGCGGGGCACGTCGCCGGTCTCGCGGTCGCGCACGACCGGGCGGTCACGATCCTGCCGGAGCGCGACGCGCTCCGCTCCCAGTACGCCATGCTGGCGCTGATGGTCGTCTACACCGTCGGCGGGCTATGGCTCCTGTCGCGGGGCTGAGCGGCCCACGGCGGGGTCGGCGGCGCGATCGTCGAATCGCTGCTCGTCCTCACCATCGCCGCGATCTTCGTCGCGGTCTGGTTGCGCGAACGGAGGAAGGGCTAGGCGGCGCACTGCGAGTCGCTGCGCCAGCGACCGCGAAAGCGGGCGCCTTTAGGGGTGTTTGCGCGTCGTGGATCCGCTCCCGCGGATCCACGACCTGCGCGGCTAAATCAGCCCGCAGGAGCGGGCCGTGTTGGGCCAGGGGTAGAAGCCGCGGCCGTCGCGATACGCCCGCTCGGCGACCCACATCTGCTCGACTGCGGACCAACGGTTCGCTGTGCCCTTCCGCCGCAACAGCTCGGGGCCGTAGAAACGCTGGAAGCTGATGTCCATCTGCAAGCCGCCGTAGTAGCCGTTGCCGGTGTACGTTCCCCACCCCTGGGCCGGGTGGCTCTCGTGCCGCTGGATGCAAAGCCAGTCGTTGCGGTGCGGTGGGTTCGCCGCCTGTCGCTTGGCGGCGACCGCGCGGCGGTGCCAGAGGTCGCGCACCCAGCCGATGTACCGCGGGCTCTCGGCGTGGCGCTCGGTGAACGAGGACGGCGTGCGCGGCTTGCGCATCAGCGCCTGCCAGCGCCAGGTCTCGGCCCGCAGCGCCTCGATCTCCCGCTCGAGCCGATCGATGCGCGTCGGGGACGCGGTCGCGGCCGGGGGCTGGGCGACGGACACGGCGCCCAAGCCGAGGGAGAGAGCGCAGGCGAGCACGAGCAGGCGCACAGACAGGTTTCTCACACGGGTCTCCTTGATCGGGAACGGAACGGCCGTACGGGCGCAGGAAGAGCCGCAGTGGCACCCCTCGGCGGGTTTTCGCCGGGCCACAGTAGCAGCGAGTTTGTTTGCGAAACGTAAGTCTTGCTACGTCCGGGCGACGATGCCCGCGTACAAAAGCCCTGCACCCAGGGCAATGAAGGCGGCGGTCTCCGCTGCACCGAGGCCCGCGAGCGCGCTGCCGGCGGCCGCGACGGCGAAGCCGGCGAGCAGGAGCAGGTTCCCGACGGGCCGGCGGCGAAGGCCCGCGAGGGCGACCCCGATCAGCGCCAGCGAGCCCGCCACGTTGCCGACGATCGCGAGGGCGCGCGCCGGGAACAGGTCGAGGTGCTCCTGCGCCTCCGGGATCGAGGTGCCGGAGATAGTTCCCTCGAGCGGCACGGCAAGTGCGATCCCGGTCGCGAGACCTGCGTAGACGAGCGCCACTGGACCGGCGGCGCGCACCCCGACGCGGAGCAGCGAGCCTGCTCCGAGCAACGCCGCGGTGAGGAGGCCGCCGCACAGGTAGTACGCGCGGAAGACGCCGTCGTTCCAGCCGCCGGCGGCGCCCCAGGCGATCGCGGCCGCCCCGAGCGCGTACGCCGCGAGCCCGGCGCTCCAGGCGAGGAGGTAGGGCTCCCGCCGCGTTCGGAAGCGGGTCGCGAGGAGGCCTGCGAGCCGGAGCGCGAGCAGCGCGGCGGCGAAGGCGAGAAGCGCTTCCACGCGGCGGAGCGTAGACGGTGATCCGCCTCCGATCGTCACGCTAACCTCCGCCAGATGGCGCACAAGCGGTACCTGTTCACGCCCGGTCCGACCCCGGTGCCGCCGCAGGTGCTGGCCGCACTCGCGGAGCCGGTTCTCCACCACCGCGCCCCGGACTTCCGCGAGGTCTACGCGCGCGTGCTGGCGCGGCTCAAGGAGGTCCACCGGACCGAGTCGGACGTGCTCCTCTTCACGTGCTCGGGGACAGGTGCGTTCGAGTCGGCGATCGTCAACCTCTGCTCACCGGGGGAGCGCGTGCTCGCCGTGTCCGCGGGCCAGTTCGGGGAGCGCTGGGCCGCGATGGCGCGCACGTTCGGCTGCGAGGTGGAGGAGCTGCGCTACGAATGGGGCGAGACGCCGTCCCCGGAGGATCTGGCGCGCAGGCTCGAGCAGGTCGAGCCGGTCTCGCTCGTCTTCCTCGTCCACTCCGAGACTTCGACGGGCGTCGTCGCCGACGTCCAGGCGCTCGCAGCAGCTGCGAAGGAGGCCGGCGCGCTCGTCGTCGTCGACGCCGTCTCGAGCCTCGGCGCCGTGCCGCTCGAGACCGACGAGTGGGGACTCGACGTCGTGATCGCCGGCTCTCAGAAGGCGCTGATGGCGCCGCCCGGGCTCGCGACCGCCGCCGTCTCGGCGGCGGCGTGGGAGCAGGTCGTGCGTGCGACCCTGCCGCGCTTCTATCTCGACTGGGAGCAGACGCGTCGCGCCCAGGAGAAGCTCGACAGCACGTTCACCCCGGCGGTCTCGCTCGTCGTCGCGCTCGACGTGGCGCTCGGCCTCTTGCTCGAGGACGGGCTCGACGCCGCGTTCGATCGGCACATCCGGCTGGGTCGCGCCTGCCGTGCGGGGATCAAGGCCATGGGGCTCGAGCTCTACTCGCCCGACGAGGATCGCTCCGCGGTCGTCACGGCCGCGCGGATGCCCGAGGGGATCGGCTCCGGCGAGCTGACGCTCGCCCTGCGCGAGCGCCACGGGGTCACGATCGCGGCCGGACAGGGTGAGCTGAAGGACGCGCTCTTCCGGATCGGTCACATCGGCTGGTACGACGAGTTCGACATCGCGACTGCCCTGGCGGCGGTCGAGGTCGTGCTCGCCGACCTCGGGGCGCCGATCGAGCGCGGCGTCGCGTCGACCCGCGCGCTCGAGGCGTACGCGCAGGGAGCCCCGGTCTGAGGGTTCTGGTCCGCGAGCAGATCGCGGATGCGGGCGTGGAGCATCTGCGCTCCCGCTTCGACGTCGACGTCGACGCCGACTCCCCGCTCGAGGAGATCATCGGCCGCTACGACGCGATCGTGATCCGCTCGGCGACCAAGCTGACCTCGGAGCTGATCGAGAAGGCCGAGCGGCTCAAGGTGATCGGCCGTGCCGGGGTGGGGATCGACAACGTCGACGTGAACGCGGCGACCCGGCGCGGGATCGTCGTCGCGAACGCGCCCGACTCGACCGTCGTCTCGGCAGCCGAGCACACCGTCGGCCTCCTCGTCGCGCTGGCGCGCAACATCCCGCAGGCGCACGCGGCGCTGAAGGCGGGGCGGTGGGAGCGGTCGCAGTGGGGCGGGATCGAGCTGGCCGACAAGACGCTCGGCGTGCTCGGCTTCGGCCGGATCGGCCGCCAGGTCGCCCGGCGCGCGCTCGGGCTCGGCATGCGCGTCGTCGGCTACGACCCCTTCGTCGCGCCCGAGCGCTTCCGCGAGCTCGGCGCCGACCATGCCGCCGCTCCCGAGGACGTGTTCGCGGCCGCCGACTTCCTCACCCTCCATCTGCCTCTGACCGACGAGACCCGCGGCCTCCTCGACGCAGCGGCCTTCGCGAAGATGCGCGACGGCATCCGGATCGTGAACGCCGCGCGCGGCGAGCTCGTCGACGAGGCCGCGCTCGCCGCGGCCGTGCGCTCCGGCAAGGTCGCCGGCGCGGCGCTCGACGTGTTCTCCGCGGAGCCGTACACAGGCGAGCTGCTCGGGCTCGACAACGTCGTCGTCACGCCGCACCTCGCCGCCTCGACCGAGGAGGCCCAGGACCGGGCGGGTGTGATCATCGCCGAGCAGGTCGTCGCTGCCCTCGAGGGCGGTCTCGTCTCGAACGCCGTCAACATCCCGGTGGTCGGGGCCGAGGACCTCGAGCAGCTCGGCCCCTACATCCCGCTCGCGGCCACGCTGGGCCGGCTCGCGGTCGAGCTCGCCGGCGGCCAGCCGCGAAGGATCGCGCTCTCCTACCACGGCGCGGTGGCCGAGCACGACACGCGGCTGCTCACCGTCGCCGCGCTCAACGGCGCCTTCCAGGGCCGGGTCGAGCAGGCGGTCAACTACGTGAACGCGCCCGTGATCGCCGCCGAGCGCGGGATCGAGGTGAGCGAGGAGCGCTCGGAGGTGCCGCACGACTACCTCAACCTCGTCACGGTGCGCGTCGACGACGTCGAGGTTTCGGGCACGACGCTCGGGCCGGAGCACCGCCGCTTCCTCGCGGGCGCGTTCGGCTTCGCGATCGACGTCCAGCTCTCGCCGCGAATGGTCTTCTTCCGCTACGACGACATCCCCGGCGTGATCGGCCGCGTCGGGACGATGTTCGGCGAAGCGCACGTGAACATCGCCAACATGGCGGTCTCGCGCACGAAGGAGGGCGGCAAGGCGCTGATGGCGCTCTCGATCGATTCGGAGCCGCCGCCGGAGCTCGTCGAGCGCGTCCGCGCCGGCGGCTTCGACGACGCGCAGTTCATCACCCTCGGCTAGATACGCTTCGGACGTGCGCGCGACCTGGCCCGAGCCCGTCGAACGGGTCGCCGCCTATCTGCGGGAGGCAGGCGTCGAAGCGAGGCTCGAGGAGCTCGAGTCGGGCACGGCCACGGCTGAGGACGCGGCCCGCGCCGCCGGGTGCCCACTCGCCCAGATCGTCAAGTCGATCGTCGTCCTCTGCGACGGCCGCGCGGTCCTCGCGATGGTGCCGGGCGACCGCCGCGCCGACCTCGACAAGATCGCCCGCGCCGCCGGTGCCGCCGAGGCCCGGATCGCGAGCGCTGCAGAGGTGCGGGAGGCGACGGGCTTCGCGCCGGGCGCAGTCGCCCCGTTCCCGCTCCCGAAGGTCGACCGGGTGCTGATCGACCACAATCTGCTTGCCCACGAAACTGTCTGGATCGGCGCCGGCTCGGACTCCCACCTCGCCGCGCTCCGCCCCGGAGACCTCGTCCGGCTGGCGCGCGCGAAACCCATGGACGCCGTCCAGGACTCCACCTACGATTCCGCTGCGAGAGGAGACGCTTGATGCGTGAGACCGAAACGATCTGGATGAACGGGGAGTTCATCGACTGGGCCGACGCGAAGGTGCACGTCGGCGTGCACGGCCTGCACTACGGCAGCGGCGTCTTCGAGGGCATCCGCTGCTATGAGACGCCGGCCGGGCCGGCGGTGTTCCGGCTCGCGGACCACCTGCGCCGCCTCGAGAACTCGGCGCGGCTCCTGTACATGGAGCTCCCGTACTCGACCGAGGAGCTGCGCACGGCGACGCACGAGCTGATCGGGCGCAACGGGCTGCCGGAGTGCTACGTGCGCCCGTTCGCGTTCTACGGCTACGGCGAGCTCGGCGTGCACACGAAGGGCAACCCGGTCGAGGTCGTGATCATGAGCTGGCCGTGGGCGAACTACCTCGGCGACGAGAACGCGAGCACCGGCATCCGCGCCAAGATCTCCTCCTGGAAGCGGATCGGCCCGAACACGATTCCGCACGTCGCGAAGGCAACCGGCATCTACCTCAACTCGATGCTCGCCGTCCACGAGGCCCAGCGGGCGGGCTACGACGAGGCGATCCTCCTCACCGACGAGGGCTTCGTCGCGGACGGCTCAGGCGAGAACGTCTTCGCCGTCAAGGACGGCCGGATCTGGACGCCACCGCTCTCGACGTCGATCCTGCCCGGGATCACGCGCGACAGCGTGATCCAGATCGCGCAGGACCTCGGCTACGTCGTCGAGGAGGCGAACCTCGTCCGCTCCGACCTCTACCTCGCCGACGAGATCTTCATGACCGGGACGGCAGCCGAGGTGACGCCGGTGCGCTCGGTCGACGACAACGAGGTGGGCGTCGGCCCGGTCACGGTCGAGCTGCAGGCGGCTTACCTCGACACCGTGCGCGGCAAGTCGGAGCGCTGGGGTCACTGGCTCGACCGGGTCACGACTCCCAGCACCGCTCCCGCCGAGGCGTGACGACCGACACCCGCACCCCGACGTTCCTGGGGCGGCGCTGGCAAGTGCGGCGCGCGGGCGGCGCGCGGGACAGTACACCCGGTACGGACAAGCGCCGCCCGTGAAGCCGCGCGCGGCCAGCGTCGTCAGCGCGACGCGGAGCCCGGCTTCGCCGGGCGGGAGCGGCGCGCGGCCAGGGACGTCGGGAAGCATCCCGTTGTCGTCGCCGTATCTGGACGAGCGGGACGAGGAGCTCGTGCTCGAGGTGCTGCGGTCCGGGCGGCTCTCGCTCGGCCCGGCGATCGACCGGTTCGAGGAGCTCTTCGCGGAGGCAGTCGGGGCCTCGCACGCCGCCGCAGTCTCCTCCGGCACCGCCGGCCTCCACCTGCTCGCCGTGCTCGCAGGCGTGGGGGAGGGCGACGAGGTGATCACGTCCCCGTACTCGTTCGTCGCGTCGGCCAACTGCTTCGTCTACGAGGGAGCGACGCCGGTCTTCGCCGACGTGGACGAGCGGACGATGAACCTCGACCCGGCTGCCGTCGAGGCGGCGATCACGAAGCGGACGAAGGCGATCGTCGCGGTCGACATCTTCGGCTACCCGTGCGAGCTCGACCCGCTGCGCGCGCTGTGCGAGCGGCACGGCCTGACCTTGATCCAGGACGCCTGCGAGGCGCTGGGATCCCGGTACAAGGGCGCGCCCGTCGGCTCTCACGGAGTCGACGCCGTCTTCGCCTTCTACCCGAACAAGCAGATGACGACGGGCGAGGGTGGGATGGTGACAACCCACTCCGAGGACGTCTGGCGCAAGCTCGTGAGCCTGCGCAACCAGGGCCGGGCCGACGGCGGCGGCTGGCTCGAGCACGCGCGGCTCGGCTTCAACTACCGCATCGACGACATCCGCGCGGCGCTCGGGATCGGGCAGCTCGAGAAGCTGGACACGATCCTGGCGCTGCGCCGCTCCGCGGCGCAGCGCTACGCCGACCTCTTGGGCGAGGTCGAGGGTCTAGAGCTCCCGTTGCAAGATGACGCCGAGCACGAGCGCTCCTGGTTCGTCTACGTCGTCACGCTCGCGCGCGGCGTCGACCGCGAGCGTGTGATCGCGGAGCTCGACCGGCAGGGGATCGCCACCTCGCGCTATCTGCCCTCGATCCACCTGCAGGCGTACATGCGCGAGCGCTACGGGTTCTCGGAGGGTCTCTGCCCCGTCTCAGAGGACCTCTCGCAGCGCACGTTGGCGCTCCCATTTTTCACGGCGATCGAGGCGGAGGACCAGGAACGCGTCGCGCAGGCGCTCGCGGCGGCGCTGGGTTAGGCGAGGCACTCGCTGTCTGGGGCCTGATCGGCCTCCAGGGAGTCGCGACGCTCGTGACCTACTCGCGGCTTCCGCCGGAGCAGCTCTACAACGTCGATGAGAGCGGCGATCTCGCCGGCGGCCTTTCGCGCACGCTTGTCGTGCTCAACTACCCGCACGCCCTTGCCGCGATCGCGTTGGCGGCCGTCGCCGGCCGGCCCCGGACACTCGTCTGGATCTCGGTCGCGCTCTGCGCGCTCACCGCGGTCCCGGGCGTCGTCGACCAGGACGACCTCGACGGGCGCTGGGTCAACGCGCTCCCTGCGCTCGGGGTGGCGCTCGCGCTCGGCCTCACAGTCGCCGCCGCGCGCCGGGACGGGGCCGCGTTCGTGCCGCGGGCCTACGGCGATCCACTCCGGATCGTGCTTGCGGCCGCGGTGCTCGTCGTCTCGCTGCCGTGGCTCGCCGCGGAGGCAGGCTTCTACTTTCCGGGGGACTTCTTCCTCGGCGAGGAGGTGCCCGCGGTCCGGGACGCGGGCATCGCCGCAGTCCACCTAGGCTTCCACCACGGTTTCGGCGGCGTCCTTCTGGCGCTGACCGCGCTCGCGCTTTCGCGTGTACCGGCGGGCCGTAACCTGCGCGCCTACCTCTCGCTGATGCTCGCCTACGGGCTGGCGAACGTGATCCAGGACGCGTGGAACGAGCAGCTCTGGAAGCGCGGTGCGATCGACTGGGCGATTCCGAGCATGATCCGCCCCGAGCTCTCGTGGGGCTGGCTCGCGATCGTCGTCGCCGCCGTGGCGATCTACACGTTCTGGTTTCGCCCCGAACCGTCGGGGCTAGCCGTGCCGCCCCCTCCGGTCGCGCTCGACTGACGCCGGAACAGGCTTGCGAACGTCTCGTCCGTCTTCACCGGCTCCCACCCGAGCTCGGCGAGCTCGCGGCGGAGGGTGTCGAGGGCGTCACGGGCGTCGACCGACTCCTCGACCGGCTGCTTGCGCTTGAGCCGGAAGAAGGGCGAGGCCGCGATCGTCGTCTCCGTGCCGTCGGACGCAGTCGCGGTCGCGTAGTAACGCGACTTCACGTAGCCGCGCCAGAACGTGACGACGACCTCCTCCGGCGCTTGCAGCGGCCTCACGGCCGGCCGCGCGGGAGACGGAACCACGTCGACCAGCGTCGGCGCCGCCGGCGGCGGCGCCGACGCGGCTGGCGCGGCCGGTGCCGCAACGGCGCGCGCAGGCGCCGCCTTGAATGTCGGCGCCGGGGCCGGCGCGGCCGGTGCCGCAGCGGCGCGCGCAGGCGCCGCCTTGAATGTCGGCGCCGGGGCTGGCGTGGCCGGTGCCGCAACGGCGCGCGCAGGTGCCGCCTTGAATGTCGGCGCCGGGGCTGGCGTGGCCGGTGCCGCAACGGCGCGCGCAGGCGCTGCCTCGAACGCCGGCGCCGGCTCGTCTCGGTGGCGCCGCCTGAGCGCCTGGACGCCCGTGAACAGCGCAATCGCAAGCGCAGTCCCTGCGGCGGCGAATCCGAATGCGACGCCCGCCACGAGGAAGAGAGAGATGTCCTCCGACGCCGGCGCGACGACGCGGACGACCCCAGGCCCTGGGCGCGCCGCGACCAGCGGCGCCTTCGGCGGAACCGACGTCGTCGTGGGGAAGAGAGGGAACTCCGACCAGAGCTGGGTGGGCGGCCGATCGCTCGTTGCGGCGGCGGCCGCGAAGGCGCCGGCACCGCCGAGCACGAGCGCGGCGGCGCACGCGGCCAGGACGCGCAGACCGGTCACCGAATCGTCACCGGCGTGCCGACGGGCATGAGACGAGCAAGTTGGACGATGTCACTATTCCGCATCCTGATGCATCCGTGCGAGACTCGGCCGGGCAGGAGCTCCGGCTGGTTCGTCCCATGGATCCCCACGAATCCGCCGGCCGGCCAGTCGGTGAGCACGCTCGAGCGGGCGCTCGTGCCGAATGCGAGCGGCCCGTAGAACGGGCTCGAGAAGCGCGAGAGACGATTCCGGATCACGAACTCGCCTATCGGCGTCGGCCATTCCGGCCTGCCGACGCCGACGGCCGCGTGGAAGATCGACTTGCCGTCACGCAACAGCGTGGCCGTCAGCCGCTCGAGGTCGACGACGAGCCGGGTGCGCACGAGCCCGTAGCCGCCGAGCGCGTCGCGCGGCACCCAGCCGGTCGTGCCGTTCGGCAGCACGGGCAGTCGAACCCGCACCCACAACGCACCCGTCCTGTCGACCGCCCGTCCGAGCACGGGCACAACGTTCGCAGTCTGCTCCGGTGTCGTCGTCGCCAGCTGGGCCAGCGCAGGCGCCGTGGCGGACGGCTCCCGTCGGGCCGTCACGGTGACGGACGACGGGCGACCAGCGCGACTGATGTCGATCGTCGGCGAGCGGTCGCGGCACCGGCACGGCGAGCGCGGGCGCCGGCGCGGCCGGAAGGGGCGCGGGGGCAGGCTGGACGCCGGGCGCGGCCGGCTCGTGCCCGCGGAGCAGCGCTCCAGCGAGGGTCGCTACCGCCAGTGCGACACCGACCCCAACGACGATCGTCAGGCGCCCAAGGCGGCGGGAGCGCGGCGCGCTCATCCCGTGAAGGGCGGCTTCTTCCTGGTGCGCGTTTGCGGCGCGGCCGCGATGAACCGGGTCGAGGCGACGACTCGGTTGATCTCGGCGCGCGTCTTGGGCGGGTCGAACGCGCTCGTCGCCGGCCGGATGCCGACGAGGTGGCGCATCCAGGCCGCATGGCGTGCCTCGACCGAGTGGATCGAGACCGCGGCCGCGAGCACCGCCTTCGACTGCAGCCGGGGGGCCTGTCCCTTGTACGCCGCCACCGCGAGATCCTCGAGCGCGACGGCCGTTTTCAGGAAGGCGTCCTGCTCCTCGGTCGTGCCGCGGAAGTTGAAGGCCGGCTTCTTGATCGCGCGACTGCCGAGCAGGTTCCGAAACGCGCTCACGTGCGCTCGCTCGACGGCGCCGACGACGCGTGCGGCTCGCGCGGTCTGCCCGGTCAGGGCTGCCGCCCGCTCCGCCTCCGTGTAGAAGTCTGCCTGCAGGTACTCGAGCGTGAGCGCGTAGTTGAGGACGTCGGCGTCGTCGACGGCGAGCGCCTCCGCCGGCTCGGCGAGGAGTGCGAACAGCGCGCCGGTTCCGAGCGCCGCCTTCGCGAGCAACGCCGCACGCGTGTGGCCCGAGACTCGCGCGGCCGCCTCCTCCAGGGCGCCGTCCCGGTCGAGCTCGGAGAAGGCGTGGCCGCTCATCCTCCGGCCTTCACGAAACCGGTCTTCGCCACGGCTGCGCTGACCTCGGCCTCGGTCATCGGCGTGTCGGTCGCGTCGGGCGCGGCCGTCATGCCGATGATGTCGCGGATCCAGGCCGCATGGCGCGCTTCGACCGAAACGATCGTCGCGGCGGCCGCGAGGGTCTTGGTGGTCAGATTCGTCGCCTGGCCGTTGTATGCCGCCACCATCGTGTCCTCGAGCGCCGCCGCTGCTGCGGTGAAGCGCTGCGAGTCGGACGTGGCACGGCCGAACTCGAACGTCGGCTCTTCGCGCGCGGCGCTTCCGAGCGCGGACTTGAGGAAGGCGACGTGCGAACGCTCGTGGTCGCCGACGACGCGCGCGAACTCGCTCAGCTCGCCTCGCAGGATGCCGCGCCGCTCGGCTTCGCCATAGAACGCCGCCTCGAGTTGCTCCAGCAGGAGCACGAAGTTGAGGATCCGCGCGTCCTGTTCAGGCGAGGGCGCCGAGACCGCCACGCGGGGCAAACCGCCGATCGCGACGCCGCCGAGCACGAATGCGCCTCCTGCCACGAGTGCCCGCCGCAAGAGCCGGCCGCGCGCAACGATGTCCCCGATGGGCGCGTTCACGTCGACCACCTGCACCGTCAGGTGTGTGCTTCCGGGCATGCCCCTCCTTCCGCAGTAACCCTCAGCAACCGTTTGTAACAGGTTCGACACCTTTTGCAAGCTTTGTTGTCGAAGCTCGCCGACGACAACGGCATAATCAGCCGGTGGACGCCGGGCGCATGATCTTCCTCGGCTTTGGCAAGTACGCCCGCGCGGACAAGATCTACGCGCTGCAGCCGATCACGGGCGACGACCGCGGCGGAGGCCAGCGGACGCTCGTCTGGGTCGACGGCGTGCAGGACCCGATCGTCGCCTCCCGGACCGAGCGGACGATCCTGCACGACATGGGCCAGGAGTCAGCGGCCGGCTCGCCGCTCCTCGACGAGGCGCTCTCGCTCGCGGAGCGACTTGCCGAAGACGCAGCCAGCGGCCGCGTCGACCTGGCCGATCTCGGCCGCCGCGCCCGCAAGCTGCTCGAGTCGTCGAGCAAGCCCGGCGAGACGTCACAGCTCTTCTAGACAGCGTGCAGCTCGGCCGCGACTTCTTCGCGCGCACCGTGCACGACGTCGCTCCGGCCCTGATCGGGGTCACGCTGCTCGTCGACGGGGTCGGCGGTGCGATCGTCGAGGTCGAGGCCTACGACCACGAGGACCCGGCCGCGCACGGCTTCCGTGGTCGCACGCCGCGGAACGAGTCGATGTTCGGGCCGGGCGGGCATGCCTACGTCTACCGCTCGTACGGAATCCACTGGTGCCTGAACCTCGTCTGCGAGGAGGAGGGACGTGCGGCGGCTGTGCTGATCCGGGCGCTCGAGCCGACCGAGGGCGTCTCGGCGATGCGAGCCCGGCGCGGCCTCGACGATCCACGTCTCCTCTGTGCCGGCCCGGGCCGGTTGTGCCAGGCGCTGGGGGTCACACGCGCGCACGACGGCCTCGCGCTCGACGAGCCGCCGTTCCTGCTGCTCGCCGCGACGAGCCCGCCGGACGTCGTCGTCGCGCCCCGGATCGGGATCAGCGTCGCGACGGAGCGTCCCTGGCGCTACTGCGCCGCCGGCTCGCCGTACCTCAGCCGGCCGCTGCCGTCCGCGCGGTCCTAGCGACGACCAGCTGGACCTCGACGCCTGGGGCGGCCGCGAGCCCGGCACGCGGCTTCTGCTGCAGCACGGTGCCGGGCTTCCCGGTGCCGTAGCTGACCTTCGGCTCGAGCTTCAGCCGCTTCAGGCGCTGCCGCGCGTCGGTGAGGTCCTGTCCGACGAGGTTCGGGATCACTCCCCGGGTCGCCTTCGAGACGACGAGGAGGATCCGGTCGTACGAGGAGCGGAAGCCTCGCTTCGGGTGCTGGTCCACGACGACACCCGGCCGCTGCAACGGCTCGGCCGGCTTGTAGACGAGCTCGGCCGTCAGCGGCTGCGCCTCGACGCGCGCCTGCGCCTCGGCGATCGCAAGCCGGCGCACATCCGGCACCTGCACCTCGTTCACGAGGCAGTTCGCGGCCTTGCTCGGTCCGCGGCCCGCGAAGTAGACGACCTCCTTGGGGCCCTTGCAGATGCCGTTGTCGAGCATGAGGCGGTCGCCACGGCGGACGACGAGCTTCGCCGATGTGTACGGGGATCCCGGATATGGGAAGCCGACGGCGGGCTTCCGCTTCAGCGCCGACTCGACGAACGACTTCCAGATCAACGCCGGGAACGTGCCGCCTGCGACCGGCTCGCCGTGGAACTCGGTCAGCATCGGCTTCAGCGTCGTCGGGTAGCCGACCCAGACGGCGACCGCGAGCTGCGGCGTGTAGCCGACGAACCACGCGTCGCCGTAGTTCTCGGTCGTGCCCGTCTTGCCGGCCATCGGCCGGCCCGGGATGTACGCGCGCGTGCCGGTGCCGAGCCGGACCGCCTTTTGCAGGATCGCGTTGATCATGCCCGCCTGAGTCGAGGTGAGCGCCTCGCGCGCGACCGGCACGTTGAACCGTTTCCGGCCACGCTCGGTCACCTCGTCGATCACGCGCGGCTTGTTGCCGAACATGGCGCCGTCGACGCGGAGGCCGCTGTGGGCGAAGGTGGCGTAAGCGCGGGCGAGCTCGAGCGGGTTGACCGCCTCCGCGCCGAGGCCGATCGCGTAGAAGCCGTCGAGCTTGCTGCGGATCCCAAGCCGGCGCGCCGTCTCGGCGACGTTCTTCGACCCGACCAGTTGCGTCAGTTGCGCATAGACGGCGTTGTCCGACTCGACCGTGGCCGTCTCGAGGTCGATCGAGCCGAGGTAGGAGTCGTCGTAGTTGCCGACGACCCAGTCCTTGTCGCCCAGGTCGATCGACTGCGGCGTGGACTCGAAGCGCGTCGCCGGGGAGATGCCCTGGCGCAGCGCGGTCGCGAGCACGAACGGCTTGAACGACGAGCCGGGCTGGCGGACACCCTGGACGGCGAGGTTGAACTGGCTCTTGCGGTAGTTGTTGCCGCCGACCATCGCCCGCACCGCGCCGTTCCGCGGGTCGATCGCGACGAGCGCCGCGGACGGGCCGTCGGGTTGGGTCAGCCACTTCGAGATCGCCTCGCGCGCCTTCGTCTGCAGGGCGAGGTCGATCGTCGTCTTCACCTTCAGGCCGCCGCCGAACACCTCGGAGGAGCCGTACTCGTCGATCAGCTGCTGCTTGACGTAGTTGACGAAGTGCTGCGCGGGCCCCTCGATCCCGCCCAGGCGGACGTCGTCCGGGTCCGGCAGGGGCGCGTCATTCGCCTCCACGAACTGGGCGAGCGTGATCTTTCCCTCCTCGAGCATCGCGTCGAGCACGGCCTCGCGCCGGAACCGGGCGGCGCCCGGGTTCGTCACCGGGTCGTACCGGCCCGGGTCGGCGGGGATCCCGGCGAGGAGCGCGGCTTCCGGGATCGTCAGCTCCTTTGCGCCGTGGCCGAAGTAGGCGCGGGCAGCCTGCTGGACGCCGTAGGCGCCGTTCCCGAAGTAGATCGTGTTCAGGTACTCCTGCAGGATCCGCTGCTTCGGCCAGTCCTTCGAACGCTCGAGCTGCCAGGCGAGGGCGGCCTCGCGCACCTTCCGAGCGATCGTCTTCTGGTCGCGTTCGAGCGCGTTCTTGACGAACTGCTGCGTGATCGTCGAGCCCCCCTCGACAACCCTCTGCTGACGGACGTCGGCGACGAGCGCCCGGGCGATGCCGCGGACGTCGACGCCGTTGTGCTCCCAGAAGCGGCGGTCCTCGATCGCGACGATCGCGTGCCGCATCGGGTCGGCGATCTCGTCGTAGTCGACACGCGTGCGTGCCTCGGAGCCGCGGAGGACGGCGAGGATCCGCTTGCCGGTCGAGTCGTAGATGTAGCCGTTGACCTGGTTGTCGAGCTGCCAGCGGGGGTCGAGCTTCGGGACCTCGCCGGCGACCGCCCGGATCATTCCGAAGCCGAACGAGACCGACCCAAGTACGAGGAGGACGGAGAGGAGCGCAAGGAGGCGAAGCTTGCGGATCCGGCGCCGGGGACGCGCCGACTGCTTCCTGCTAAATGGCCGCAAGGGCGGCAGTTTAGCCGCGCCGGGGCGGAATCCGCGGCGCGGGTCAGGCGGCTGCGATCACGGCCAGCACGTCGGTGCCGTAGCGCTCGAGCTTCGTCGGCCCGAAGCCCTTCACCGCCGCAAGCTCGTGCTCGTTCTCGGGCTTCGCTGCAGCCAGCTCGCGCAGGGTCGCGTCGTGCAGGACGACGAAGGCCGGGACCTCGTCCAGCCGAGCGCGGTCGAGCCGCCACGCGCGCAGCCGCTCGAAGAGGCCGTCGTCGACAGGACCTGCGGCGGGCGAGCCGATCCGCGGCAGCTCGGCGCCGGGAACCGCGCGCAGGAGCCGGAAGCCGTCGTCGCTCTCGAACGCCTCGAGCGCGCCGGCGAGCTCGAGCAGCTGGATCCAGCGCTTCACGTCCGCCTGCGTGGCCGCCGCGAGCACGCCGAAGTGCGCCGACGCACGCGCGGACCTCGGCGCGCTGATCGAGCCCTGGAGCATCGCAGCGAGGCCGGTGCGTCCGAGCGGCCAGCGCAGGTCGAGCACGGCGCGATAGATCGCGCCGGCGACGTCCTCCGGGAGCGGCGCCGCGAGCGGCTTCGCAGAGACAGGAGCGGCGAGCGGCGAGCAGACGTCACACATGCCGCAGGCGTCGTCGAACCGCTCGCCGAAGTGCTCGGCGACCTGGCGATGCCGGCAGACGTCGGACTCCGCGAAGCTGACGAGCCGCTCCGCCCGCGCGAGCGCCTCCCGCTCGTAGCGGGCGAGCAGCGCCTCGATCCGGATCGCCGCGTCCGCCGGCGGCTCGGGCACCTCGATCTGCATCGCCCGCCCCGCGTCGAAGCCGCGCCGCACGAGCCCTGCCTGCTCGAGCATGCCCACGAGCACGCGCGGGTCGGGGTCGTCGCCGAGCTCTTCGGGCGCGACCTCGGCCCGGCCGCGCAGCTGTGCGTACACCGAGCGCAGGTCGTCCACCGTCGGGATGTCTGACCGCGCGAACGTCCGCAGCTGGCTCGCGTCGGCGCGGCTCGCGAGCAGGAGCGTGTCGGAGGCGCGACCGTCACGTCCCGCCCGCCCGACCATCTGCACGTAGCTCTCGAGCGACTCCGGATAGTTGTAGAGCGCGACCAGGCGGATGTCGGGCTTGTCGATGCCCATCCCGAAGGCCGTCGTCGCGACCACCGTCTGGACCCGGCCCTCGATGAACGCCTCCTGCGTGGCCGCGCGCTCGGCCGGCTCGAGCCCGGCGTGGTAGTGGACGGCGCCGAGGTCGTGCGAGCGCAGCGTCCGTGCCAGCCGCTCGCAGCTCAGCCGCGAGCGGGCGTAGACGATTGCGGAGGCCCCGCGCAGCTCGTGCAGCCGCCGGACGAGCGTGCGCACGCGGTCGTCGTTGCCGTCGACCCGCTCGACGTCGTAGCGCAGGTTGGGGCGGACGACGCTCGTGCGGACGACCTCGGGGGCGCGGCCGAGCGAGGCCGCGATCTCGCGCTCCGTGGCCGGGGTCGCCGTCGCGGTCATGCCCAGGATCGCCGGCCCGCCGAGCGCCTCGAGCGCGCGCCGGATGAAGAGATAGTCCGGCCGGAAGTCGTGCCCCCACATGCTCACGCAGTGCACCTCGTCGATCACGACGAGCCCGACGTCGATCCCGGCGATCGCCTCGAGGAAGCTGCGCAGCCGGAGCCGTTCAGGCGCGACGTAGAGGAGCCGGTAGCGGCCCTCCGCCACACCCCGGAGCCGCGACGCCGCCTCGTCGGGGTCGAGCGACGAGTTGATCAGCGTCGACTCCGCCGCCACCTCGGACGGGAGCTTGTCCAGCTGATCCTTCATCAGCGCGATCAGCGGGCTGAGGACGAGCGTGGGTGTCGGCCGCAGCATCGCCGCGAGCTGGTAGGTGAGCGATTTCCCCGACCCGGTCGGCATCAGCGCGAGCGTGTCGCGCCCCTCGACCGCCGCCCGCACGACTTGCTCCTGGCCCGGGCGGAAGTCCTCGAATCCGAACATGCGCGTCAGCGCGGGTCTGAGCTCGCTCATGCCACCGGCCGCCTGCCGCTCCCGCCCGGCGGAGCCGGGCTCCGCGGCAGGCTGACGTCGCTCGCGCCGCTCCTGCCGGCGGGCCGTACGTCCGTACTGTCCCACCGGCATACGCAGCGCGACCGACGCCCCGGAGGCATGAGCACTCTCACCCAGACGAGCATACGGACGCAGTCGGAACGCATCCGTCACGCGGCTGTGACGGCTTCCCTACGTCGACGAGGCTGTGAAAAGCGGGTCGCTCGTCGGAGCGTCGACGCCGCCGTCCGGCTCGAGAGTGACCGCGATCGTCTGGCCAGGCGCCACGGGACGCGTGAGCATGGCGACGCCCGGCTGCTCGAAGACACCCGCGCGCCTCGGCACGTCTCCCTCGAAGACCCAGATCTCGTAGTCCTTGCCCTCCGGGGCGGGCTCGAGCGTGCGGACGACGAGCGCGGCGTCGCCGGAAGGCGCGACGACCAGGCTGGCCTCGCCGTCGTCGCTCTCGTACGTGCGCGCGTCCGGATTACCGAGGACAGCCAGCTCGCGGTTGGCGTCGTCGAGGTCGCTGGAGACGGAGGTCGCCCAGAGGCCGAGCACCAGGGCGGCGATCGCCGCCACAGCGGCCGCGCCCGAGAGCACGGGCACCGTCCAGCGCCGCCGGAGCGGGACGACGTTCTGCCGCTCAGCCCGGGCCTGCTCAAGGATCCGCTCGCGCAGGGCCGGCCGCGGCGCCGGGCCCCCAGCCGCGCGGGCGAGGGAGCCCGTGACCCGCCAGAAGCCCTGCAGCTCTTCGCGGCAGCGCTCGCACGAGCCGAGATGCGCCTCGTAGCTCTCGCGCTCGGCGGGATCGAGTGCGTCGAGCGCGTAGCCGGCGGTCAGCTCGTGAAGGTCCATGGCGTCCTTTCCGCTCCCTCGTCCAGGAGCTCCCGCAGGCGCGCGAGCCCTGAGAACATTCTGCTCTTGATCGTCCCGAGCGGCTGGCCAAGACGTTCGGCGAGCTCGGACTGCGTGTAGCCGCCGTAGTAGGCGAGCTCGATTGCCTCGCGCTGCTGGTCGGGGAGCTCTGCGAGGGCCGCCTGGACCCGCTCGCGCTCGAGCCTGAGCCAGGCGGACTCCTCGGCCGAGGCCCCGGACGGCTCCGGAGCGCTGTCGAGCGGCTCGGCCCGCCGGCGCTGCTCGCGCCGGACGAGGTCGACCGCACGGCGGTGGACGAGCGTGAGGATCCACGTCGAGGCTTTCGCGCGCTCGGGGACGAACGAACCGGCACTCCGCCAGAGCCCGAGGAATGCTTCCTGGACGGCGTCCTCCGCCAGCGCTTCGTCGCGGAGGATGCGGAAGGCGAGGCCGTAGGCCGCGCCGCCGACGCGGTCGTAGAGCTCGGCGAGAGCGGTGTCGTCCGAGCGCGAGACCAGCGCGACGAGAGCCTCGTCCGAGAGGTGCGCGAGATCGCGGCGGCGCATCTGCGCCGCTGAAACTACAGGAGCCACGCCCCTGGTTCGACCGGGGACGCCGTTCGGTTCGGGCGGCAACGGCGATCGAACCGGTCCACCTGCGCCGTCGAACCAAGCGCCGACCCCGACCACGAAGGAGCGTGGGAGAGATGACGAAGGCACTATCGGCGGCAGCGGTTCTCGCCGCAGCCGCCCTGGCGGCGCTGGGGGCGGCCGTGAGCGGCTCCGGCCCTGATGCCGGAACCGCCTCGAGCCACCGCGAGGCGCCGTTGATCTCCGAGGATCCGAGCGCCGACAACACCGACCTGTACGCGTTCCGGAGCCCTGACAAGCCGAACACGGTCACGATCGTGTCGAACTGGATTCCGGCCGAGGATCCCGCGGCCGGCCCGAACTACTACACGTTCTCGCCGTCCGCGAAGTACAAGATCAACATCGACCGGACCGGCGACGCCCGGCCCGACACCGTCTACGAGTTCCGCTTCAACCGCACGGCGGGACCGGCGTTCCTGGGCAACACCGTCCAGAGCTGGTCGATGTGGCGGAACAAGAAGCTCTTCGCCCGCGGCAAGACGCCGCCGAACAACATCGGGCCGCGCTCGACTCCGAACTACCGCAACCTCGTCAACCAGTCGATCGTCCAGAAGGACGGCATCTCGATCTTCGCCGGCCAGCGCGACGACGCGTTCTTCGGCGACATCGGAGCGATCTTCGACCTGCTCGCGTTCCGCAAGGGCACGGGGGCGAACGGCGGCGGCAAGGACTTCTTCGCCGGCTACGCCGTCCACGCGATCGCGCTCCAGATCCCGATCTCCGAGCTCAACGCACGGAACTCGACCATCGGCGTCTGGGCCTCCACCGAGCGGCAGAACGTGACCGTCGACAACAGGCTCAAGCGTGGGTGGACGCAGGTGTCGCGGCTCGGGAATCCGCTCGTCAACGAGGTCGTCGTCCCGACGGCCACGAAGGACCTGTGGAACCGGTCCGCGCCGAAGGACGACAAGCAGTTCGCCGGGCCGGTGGTGACGCCGATCCTGGCGAAGCTGATGAACGACCTCTACAAGGTCAACGCGCCCGAGACGAACCGCGACGACCTCGTCGCCGTGTTCGGCACCGGCGTCAAGGGCCTCAACTACACCGGGGACACGGTCGCAGACATGCTGCGGCTGAACTACTCGATCCCGGTGACGCCCGACGAAAAGGTGAACCGCCTCGGCGTCATCGGCGGCGACAACGGCGGTTTCCCGAACGGCCGACGGCTCGGTGACGACGTCATCGACGCGGCCGAGCGGGTGATGGCCGGCTTCCTGAAGGGGAACAAGGTCGAGCTGGGCGACGGCGTCAATTCCGGCGACGTGCCCGCGCTCGGCGCCTTCCCGTACGAGGCCGACCCGCCGCAGGGCTTCGCCAACTCGAAGGGCCTCCAGAGGACCTAACGAGCCTCCGGGCGGGAGCGCTTACGCGCGCTCCCGCCCGGTTTCGCCGGCGCGAACCGATGTCGTCGCGCCGTCGAACCAGTCCCGGTTTCACCAGCCGCTTGAGCACGAGAAAGGAGCAGGGATGAAGTGGGGAATCGCGCTCGTTGCGCTCGCCGCAGCCGCGCTCACCGCCTTCGGCCTCGCCCGGGCGTCGGCCCCGGAGAAGGCCACCGCCTCGAGTCACCGAGAGGCGCCGATGATCGCGGACGACCCGTCCGCCGACAACACCGACGTCTACGCGTTCCGCAGCCCGGACCGGCCGAGCACGGTCACGCTGCTCGCGCACTACGTCCCGCTGCAGGAGCCTGCAGGCGGACCGAACTTCTACCCGTTCGGTGAGGACGTCCAGTACGGGATCAAGATCGACAACGACGGTGACGCGAAGGAGGACATCACCTACAAGTTCCGCTTCCGCAACGTCACCCGTAACGCGAACACGTTCCTCTACAACACCGGGCCGATCAACACGCTTTCCGACCCGGACTGGAACCGCCCGCAGCTCTACAGCGTCACGCGGATCGACCACGGGAACCGCCGCGGCGACACGAAGGAGACGGTGCTCGCAAGCGATCTCTCCACGACGCCTGCGAACATCGGCCCGCGGTCGACGCCCAACTACGCGGCCCTGATGGGCATGGGCGTCTTCGACCTGCCGGGTGGCGGCAAGGTCTTCGCCGGCCAGAGCGACGATCCGTTCTACGTCGATCTCGGCTCGGTGTTCGACCTCGCCGGGCTGCGGCCGTTCAACCCCGCCCACGTCATTCCGCTGCCCGCGGACAACGGGGTGGACGGCGTGAGCGGCTTCAACGTCAACACGATCGCACTGCAGATCCCGATCACGCAGCTCACGCGCGACGGGCAGCTGCACGCGGCAAGCGACCCCGCGGCGACGATCGGCGTCTACGCGAATGCAGAGCGTCAGCTCATCACGACGCGTGTGAGTGACGGCTCGACGAAGACGCTCGGCCCGTTCGTCCAGGTCTCGCGTCTGGCCGAGCCGCTCGTCAACGAGGTCGTGATCCCGATCCCGCGGAAGGACAAGTGGAACGCGTCCGACCCGGCGAACGACTCGCAGTTCGCGAGCCGTTATCTGAACCCCGAGGTGACGGCGCTCGAGAACGCGCTGTACCCGGTGCTCGACAACGCTCCGGAGACGGGTCGCCAGGACCTCGCGGCGATCCTGCTCACGGGCGTGCCCGGCCTGAACTTCACCGGCCCGACCCAGGCCGACCTGATCAGGCTCAACACGGGCATCGCACCGTCCGCTGCGGTCGGCCAGGGCAACCGCCTGGCCGCCCTCGCAGGCGACCTGGCCGGCTTCCCGAACGGCCGTCGCCTCGAGGACGACGTCGTCGACATCGAGCTGCGGGCGTTCGGCTGCGGATACGGCACGGTGCTGCCGCCGCTTCTGCAACCGGCAGTCGCGGCGGTCGTCGTGCAGGCCTGCGGCGGGAACCCCAACCGCTCGCCGAACAACCAGCTCGGTGACGGCGTGAACGGCAACGACCGGCCGTTCAGGGTCACGTTCCCCTACGTGGGCGAGCCGCACGTCGGCTACGCGCACGAGCACGTCCACCGCGGCCCCATGGGTGGGCCGTAGGACCCATCAACGAGCTCGGGCCGGCCAGCCCGGCCCGAGCTCTCTCGATGCCACGATGCGAACCCGACTTCTTCTCCTCCTCGCCGCGCTCCTGACTGCCGCGCTGGTCGTCCTGCTCGGCGGTGTGCTGCGGGATGCCGAGTCCGACGCCGGTAGTGCCGCCGCGGCGCTCGACGTGGGCGCGACTGCGGACCGCGCCGTCGCCGGCTTCGGAGCAGGAGACACCGCCGGCACGGTACGCCGGCTCGAGGCGGCGCTGAAGGCGGAGCCGCAGGATCGCCGCTCGCTTGGCCTCCTCGGCCTCGCCTATCTGCAGCGGACGCGCGAGACGGGCGACGTCGCCTATTACTCCCTCGCCGAGCGCGCGCTGCGCAGGGCGCTCGCGGGTGAGGCACGCGACCCGATCGCCCTCTCCGGCCTCGCGTCGCTCGCGGCGAGCAGGCACGAGTTTCGCGAGTCGCTGCGGTTCGCACGGCGAGCGGTCGCCGCCGCGCCGTACACCGCGCGCGGCTACGGCCTGGTCGGCGACGCCCTGCTCGAGCTCGGCCGCTACGAGCAGGCCTTCGCGAATTTCGACCGCATGGTCGCGATCAAGCCCACGCTTGCCGGCTACGCCCGCGTCGCGTACGCCCGCGAGCTGACGGGCCGGCCGCGTGCCGCCATCGAGGCGATGGAGCTCGCGCTGGATGCCGCCGGCCCGCCCGAGCCGACCGCCTGGACACTCGTCGAGCTCGGCAAGCTCCACTTCGGCCTCGGCGAGACCGCAGCGGCCGGGCGCTCGTTCCGGGCCGCGCTCTTCGCCTTCCCCGGCTACGCCGCCGCGCTCGACGGCCTCGCCCGGGTCGAGGCCGCCAACGGCCGGCTGCGACGAGCGATCAAGCTCCAGCGACGCGCGGTCGAGACCGTGCCGCTGCCGCACCTCGTCGCACAGCTGGGCGACCTGCTCGAGGCTGCGGGACGCGAGCGCGAGGCGCGCGAGCAGTTCGCACTCGTCGGCGCAATCGACCGCCTCCAGGCCGCCAACGGCGTCAACGCCGACCTCGAGACGGCGCTCTTCCGCGCCGACCACGGCATCCGCCTGAACGAGACGGTCGACCTGGCGCGGAAGGCCCGCGCCGCGCGGCCCTCGATCCAGGGCGACGACGCCCTCGCCTGGGCGCTCGCCCGCGGCGGCCGTTGCGGCGAGGCGCAGCACGTACTCGCAACGGTCGCTTCGCCTCGGCACGAAGGACGCCTCGTTCTACTTCCACCGCGGCATGATCGAGCGCTGCCTCGGCAACGCCGGCGGAGGCGCAGGCGTGGTTCGGCCGCGCGCTCGAGCTGAACCCCCACTTCTCGCTCCGCTGGAGTGAGACCGCGCGGAGGCTGGCGGCGTGAGACGGGCCCTCGCCCTCCTTGCCTGTCTCGCCGCCCTCTCCGCGCCGGCCGCAGCCTCGGCGCACCCGCTCGGGAACTTCACGGTCAACCGGCACGCGACCGTCGAGCTCTCGGGCGAGCGCATCTACGTCCACTACGTGCTCGACCTGGCGGAGATCCCGACCTTCCAGCTCGGCGACACCGTCGGCTCGCCGGGCTTCGCGGAAGCGGCTGCGCGCAAGCTCGAGCTCACCGTCGACGGCCGGCCCGCCCGGTTGCGCACGCTCGAGCACCGGAGCGAGCGTCGGCCCGGCGCCGGCGGCCTCGAGACGCTGCGGTTCGACGCCGTCTACGTCGCGGCGCCGGGCTCGGGGGCGACGCTCGCGCTGCGCGACCGCAACCTCGGCTCGCGGATCGGCTGGCGCGAGATCGTCGTGAGAGCGCGCGACGGCGCGGAGCTCCACGGCGCCAGCGTCCCGGCCGAGAGCGCGAGCGACGAGCTGCGCGCGTATCCGGGGGAGCTCCTCCGCTCGCCGCTCGACGTGTCGGCGGCGACGGCGCGCTTCACGCTCGGTCGCGGCCCCGGTACCCCGCCCTCGCTCGACGCGGCCGCCCCCGCCGCGCACGAGGGCGGCGGCTTCGAGGCGCTCGTCTCCCGCGGCGACCTCTCGCTGGGCGCGATCCTGCTCTCGCTCGGGCTCGCCGCCTTCTGGGGCGCCGCACACGCGCTCACCCCGGGGCACGGCAAGGCGATCGTGGCTGGGTATCTCGTCGGGACGAAGGGCCGGCCCCGCGACGCCGTGCTTCTCGGCGCGATCGTGACGGTGACGCACACGGCCGGCGTCTTCGCGCTCGGTCTCGTCACGTTGCTTCTTTCTCGGTTCATCGTCCCCGAGTCGCTCTATCCGTGGCTGACGCTCGCCTCGGGTCTGCTCGTCGTCGGCGTCGGGGCCTCGGTGCTGTTGAGCCGGCTCCGCAGCCGCACGCACAACCACCACCACCACGATCACGGGCACGACCACCACCACCATCACCACGGGCGCGAGGGCGACCACCATCACCACGACCACCACGGCGAGATCAACCGCCGAGGCCTCCTCGGCGTGGGCGTCGCCGCCGGGCTCCTGCCGTGCCCGTCGGCGCTCGTCGTCCTTCTCGCCGCGATCGCGCTGCACCGCGTCGGCTTCGGCCTCGCGCTGATCCTCGCTTTCAGCGTCGGCCTCGCCGCGACGATCACGGGGATCGGCCTCGTCGCCGTCCTCGCCAAGCGGGCCTTCAGCCGCCTGACCCTGGACGGCCCTGTCATCCGCCTGCTCCCGGCCGCGAGCGCGCTCGCGATTCTTGCGGTCGGGATCGGCATTACCCTCAACGCACTCCCGGAGGTGCTCTAAGTGCTCCTTCCGGCGGCGTGCGGCACACGTCTGGCGCCCGCAGAGCGGCGCCATGCGGCGTCCTCAGTCGCGTCCATATGCCCGCATATGGACGCTCCCTGCGTCCTTGCCTGGCTTGCTCTGCGAACGCCAGCCGCGCACCGACTCCACCGGAAGGAGCACTAGCCATGTTCGGTCTCGACGACCACATCGCCGAGCTTTCGCACGGCGGCTCGATTCTGATCGTCCTGCTCGTGGCGACGCTGCTCGGCCTGCGTCACGCCACCGATCCCGACCACATCGCCGCGATCACGACGTTGCTGGCCTCCGGCCGCGACGGTGCCCGCCGGCGGGCTGCTGCGCTCGGTGCGTGGTGGGGGCTCGGGCACGCGCTCACGCTCGTCGTCTTCGGTGTGCCGATCCTCCTCTTCGAGGCGTACCTTCCGGACGTCGTCCAGCGCGGGGCCGAGACGGCGGTCGCCGCCGTGATCGTCTATCTCGCCGTGCGGCTGCTCGTGCGACACAGGCACCGGCACGAGCACGGCCACGAGGTCCGGACTCCGCTCGGCGCCTTCGGGATCGGGCTCGTCCACGGCCTCGGCGGCAGCGCAGGCGTCGGCGTCCTCCTGCTCGCCGCGATCCCCTCGACCGCGCTGGCGCTGGTGTCCCTGGTCGTGCTCGCGCTCTTCACCGCGGTCTCGATGACGATGGTGACGACGGGCTTCGGCGCGACGCTCGGGGCGCGGCAGGGAGCGTTGGTCGCCGCAGCACCCGTCCTCGGAGTGGCGAGCCTCGCCTTCGGCTGCTGGTACGCCGCAGCAGCTTGGAGCCTGATGCCGTACCCGTTCTAGACGGCGTGGCGATAGATTCGGCGGCGTGGAGCCCGTCTGCGCCGCCGACTACGAGCGCCTCGCAGAGGAGCGGCTCGAACCAGGCGCGTTCGGGTACTTCGCGGGCGGCGCCGGCGACGAGCTCGCGCTGACGGGGAACGTCGAAGCATGGCGCCGGCTGCGCCTGCGGCCACGTGTGCTCGTCGACGTCTCCGAGGTCTCGACCGCGACGACGGTGCTCGGGACACCCGTCTCGATGCCGCTCCTCGTCGCGCCGACGGCGATCCAGCGCATGGCGCACCCGGATGGGGAGGCGGGGATGGCGCGGGCGGCGGCAGCGGCAGGGACGGTGATGTGCCTCTCCACGATCGCCACGGCCACGCCCGGCGAGGTCGCAGCCGCGGCGCCCGGCGCGGCGCGCTGGTTCCAGCTCTACGTCTTCCGCGATCGCAGCAGCACGCGAGACCTCGTCGCGCAGGCGGTCGAGCACGGCTACGGCGCGCTCGTGCTCACCGTCGACGCGCCGCGACTCGGCAGACGGGAGCGAGACTTCCGCACCGGCTTCCGCGTGCCCGCAGAGATCGTCGTGCCGAGTATGGCCGCGCTCGGCGGCTGGGAGGGGGCCACCCCGCTCGAGCTGCTCGGGGCGATCGACCCGGCCTTGACCTGGGGCGACCTCGAGGAGGTGCGCGCGCTCTCGCCGCTGCCGCTCGTGCTGAAAGGGATCCAGACGGGCGAGGACGCGGCGCTCGCCTGCGACCACGGCGTCGACGCGATCGTGGTCTCGAACCACGGCGGCCGCCAGCTCGATGCGGTCGCGCCGACTGCCGAGCTCCTGCCGGAGGTCGTCGAGGCGGTCGCCGGCCGGATCGAGGTCTACGTGGACGGCGGCGTCCGGCGCGGCTCCGACGTCGTCAAGGCGCTCGCGCTCGGCGCCCGCGCGGTGCTCGCGGGCCGCGCCCCGCTCTGGGGCCTCGCCTGCGACGGCGAGGCCGGTGCGCGGCGCGTGCTCGAGCTCCTGCGCGACGAGATCGAGCTCGCACTCGCGCTCTGCGGCTGCACCTCGCCCGACGAGGTGACCGAGTCCCACGTGGGTACGATCGGCGCCCCATGAGCGAGAATCTGACGCGCAATGCCGTCGACGTCCTTCCGGCCGGCGGCCTCGAGGAGAAGCTGAAGCTCGGCCGGCCGTTGCGCGTCAAGCTCGGCATCGACGTCACCGCGCCGCACGTCACGATCGGCAACGGCATTCCACTCCAGCGGATGCGCGCGTTTCAGGACGCGGGTCACATCGGCGTGCTCATCGTCGGCGACTACACGACCCGGATCGGCGACCCGTCGGGGCGCTCCGCCGAGCGACCGATCCTCGAGCCGGAGGAGATCGACCGCAACGCGCAGCGCTTCTTCGACCACGCGTCGCGGATCATCGATCCGGCGAAGACGGAGGTGCGCTTCAACAGCGAGTGGTTGAAGGAGCTCGACTTCGCCGGCGTGCTCGCGCTCACACGCACGGTCACCGTTGCCCAGCTGCTCGAGCGCGACGACTTCGCGCAGCGGTTCAGGGCGCGGGAGCCGATCTCCGTCAGCGAACTGCTCTACCCGCTGATGCAGGCCTACGACTCTGTTGCGATCGAAGCCGACGTCGAGCTCGGCGGTACCGACCAGCTCTACAACCTGCTTGCGGGACGGGAGGTGATGCAGGCGTACGGACTGGCTCCCCAGGTCGTGCTCACCGTGCCGCTCCTGCTCGCCTGGGACGGTGAGAAGATGAGCGGCTCCCGCGGCAACTACATCGGTCTCGCCGAGGCGCCCGAGGAGCAGTTCGGCAAGACGATGCGGATTCCCGACTCCCAGCTCGAGGAGTGGTACCGGCTCGTGGTGGAGCGGCCGGTGCCGGACGGCGAGCCGATGCAGGCGAAATTGGCGCTCGCGCGCGCGATCGTCGCGCGCTCGCACGGGGAGGAGGCCGCGGACCGGGCGGAGGAGCACTTCACGCGTGTCGTCCGGGAAGGGCTTGCTCCCGAGGACGTGCCCGACGTGCCGCTGCCCGACGCCGATCCCGTCCATCTCCCGGCGCTGCTCGCCTCCGCGTTCGGCCTCTCCACGAGCGAGGCGCGGCGGCTGATCGGCCAGGGCGGCGTGAAGGTGGACGGCGCCGCGGTGACGGAGCTCGACGTGCCGCGTTCAGGGCTCGTCGATACGACGCTCCAGGCCGGCAAGCGCCGCTTCGCCCGCCTCCGCGCGCCTGCTTGACACCTTCGTTCGTGCTGGTACACTTCCCCGGCCGCCCGAGAGGGTCGGCGTGACAAGGTCCCGTCCTCGACACAACGGAGCGCTTACAGGCACCGATCGGATACGATCAGCACCGCAGCTTGTAGGCCTCTGGCGCGAGTCGGAGGCTTTTTTACGCCGCCACCCGTGACCGTGGCATCGGTCTTTGAAAACTCAACAGCGTGCGTTTACGTCGAGACCTCGTGGTCTCGCCGGCTTCGCCTTTTCGAAGGCGTCGCCTGCGAGTCGCTCGAGGCTCTAACCTCGTCACCCCTGCTGTGTTGTGCAACAGCACTGGGGAGACACTTTGAGCTCAAGCTCGAAGGAGAAAGCTTGCCGCTCTGCTTAACGGCAGTGCCGGCAAACCAATCTTCACGGAGAGTTTGATCCTGGCTCAGGACGAACGCTGGCGGCGCGCTTAACACATGCAAGTCGAGCGAGAATCAGTCCTTCGGGACTGAGGACAGCGGCGAACGGGTGAGTAACACGTGGGTAATCTGCCCTCGATTCTGGGATAGCCCGGGGAAACCCGGATTAATACCGGATAGCCTCTCGAGCTTTCGAGCTCGTGAGAAAAGGTAGCTTCGGCCTCCGATCGAGGATGAGCCCGCGGCGGATTAGCTTGTTGGTGGGGTAACGGCCCACCAAGGCGACGATCCGTAGCTGGTCTGAGAGGACGATCAGCCACACTGGGACTGAGACACGGCCCAGACTCCTACGGGAGGCAGCAGTGGGGAATCTTGCGCAATGGGCGAAAGCCTGACGCAGCGACGCCGCGTGGGGGAAGAAGGCCTTCGGGTTGTAAACCTCTTTCGACAGGGACGAAGCCACTCGGGTTAATAGCCCAGAGGGTGACGGTACCTGCAGAAGAAGCCCCGGCTAACTACGTGCCAGCAGCCGCGGTAATACGTAGGGGGCAAGCGTTGTCCGGATTTATTGGGCGTAAAGAGCGTGTAGGCGGCCAGACAGGTCCGTTGTGAAAACTAGAGGCTTAACCTCTAGACGTCGATGGAAACCGTCTGGCTAGAGTCCGGAAGAGGAGAATGGAATTCCTGGTGTAGCGGTGAAATGCGCAGATATCAGGAAGAACACCCGTGGCTAAGGCGGTTCTCTAGTACGGTACTGACGCTGAGACGCGAAAGCGTGGGGAGCGAACAGGATTAGATACCCTGGTAGTCCACGCCGTAAACGATGGGTGCTAGGTGTGGGGGGTGTCGACTCCCTCCGTGCCGAAGCTAACGCATTAAGCACCCCGCCTGGGGAGTACGGCCGCAAGGCTAAAACTCAAAGGAATTGACGGGGGCCCGCACAAGCAGCGGAGCATGTGGTTTAATTCGACGCAACGCGAAGAACCTTACCAAGGCTTGACATGGTCGGGAAAGCCGTAGAAATACGGCCCTCCTTCGGGACTCGATCACAGGTGGTGCATGGCTGTCGTCAGCTCGTGTCGTGAGATGTTGGGTTAAGTCCCGCAACGAGCGCAACCCCTGTCCTATGTTGCCAGCGAGTTATGTCGGGGACTCATAGGAGACTGCCGGTGACAAATCGGAGGAAGGTGGGGATGACGTCAAGTCATCATGCCCCTTATGTCTTGGGCTACACACGTGCTACATTGGCCGGTACAAAGGGTTGCGATGCCGCGAGGCGGAGCGAATCCCAAAAAGCCGGTCCCGGTTCGGATTGGAGGCTGAAACTCGCCTCCATGAAGGCGGAGTTGCTAGTAATCGCGAATCAGCAACGTCGCGGTGAATACGTTCCCGGGCCTTGTACACACCGCCCGTCACACCACGAAAGTCGGCAATACCCGAAGCCGGTGGGCTAACCCTTTTGGGAGGCAGCCGTCGAAGGTAGGGTCGATGATTGGGGTGAAGTCGTAACAAGGTAGCCGTAGCGGAAGCTGCGGCTGGATCACCTCCTTTCTAGGGATGCAGGAGCGCTTTTACTCCTGCAGGCGCCGAGCTCGTAGATGAGCTTGCTCGTCCGATGACTCGGTTCGCCTGGAAATAACGTCGACCTCGACGTAGCAGTCCGTACGCTGTTGAGTTTTGAGAGACCGTGCCAATGCCTTTCGAAGGCGGTGCGGTATTTCTCGTGTAAGGCGGGCCGCCGGCCTGCGTGCACCTTGAAAACTCCATAGTGGCAACACACGTGTTCTTTCTGATCAAGAGAACAAGAGCACACGGTGGATGCCTTGGCGCCAAGAGCCGATGAAGGACGTGGGCGGCTGCGATAAGCCCGGGGGAGATGCTGACCAATCACTGATCCCGGGATTTCCGAATGGGGAAACCTACGCGTGGTAATGCGCGCGTGCTCTCAGCTGAATACATAGGCTGAGCAGTGGCAAGCTGGGGAACTGAAACATCTTAGTACCCAGAGGAAAGGAAAGAAACCTCGACTCCCTGAGTAGTGGCGAGCGAAAAGGGAAGAGCCCAAACCCATGCGACGTGATAGACGGCAGTCGTTGTCGTGTGGGGGTTGTAGGGCCTGTCTTGATCCGTCTGCCGGCGGGTCGGGAAGTTACAAAGTCGTGCGTTAGTCGAAGTGAATGGAAATTCACACCGCAGAGGGTAATGGTCCCGTAGACGAAAACGCATGGCCTTCCTTGACAGGTACCTGAGTACGGCCGGGCACGGGAAACCCGGTCGGAACCCGCGGGGACCACCCCGCAAGGCTAAGTACTCCTTGGCGACCGATAGTGAACTAGTACCGTGAGGGAAAGGTGAAAAGCACCCCGGAAGGGGAGTGAAATAGTACCTGAAACCGTGTGCTTACAAGCGGTCGGAGCAGGCTTGTCCTGTCACGGCGTGCTTTTTGCATAACGAGCCAGCGAGTTACTCTTCAACGGCAAGGTTAAGGAAACGGAGCCGTAGCGAAAGCGAGTCTGAATAGGGCGCTTTAGTCGTTGGAGGTAGACCCGAAACTGAGTGATCTACCCATGGGCAGGTTGAAGCGGGGGTAAGACCCCGTGAAGGACCGAACCGACCTCGGTTGAAAACGGGGCGGATGACCTGTGGGTCGGAGTGAAAGGCTAATCAAACTCAGAGATATCTGGTTCTCCCCGAAATATATTTAGGTATAGCGTCACGCGTTCAATACCGGTTGTAGAGCACTGCTTGGTCTAGGGGGCCTACCAGCTTACCGAAATCAGGCAAACTCCGAATGCCGGTATTCCAGAGCGTGGCAGTCAGACTGCGGGGGATAAGCTTCGTGGTCGAAAGGGAAACAGCCCGGACCGTCGGCTAAGGCCCCTAATTCCATGCTAAGTGGGAAACGATGTTCGATTGCACAGACAACCAGGATGTTGGCTTAGAAGCAGCCATCATTAAAAGAGTGCGTAACAGCTCACTGGTCAAGTGATCGAGCGCGGACAATGTAACGGGGCTCAAGCATGGAGCCGAAGCCACGGACTTCACTTTGTGGAGTGGTAGGGGAGCGTTCCCATGCCGGCGAAGCGGCGGCGGAAGCCAGCCGTGGAGGCATGGGAAGTGAGAATGCTGGCATGAGTAACGAAAGAGGAGTGAGAAACTCCTCCGCCGAATGCCCAAGGGTTCCTGAGTAAAGCTAATCTGCTCAGGGTTAGTCGGGACCTAAGCCGAGGCCGAAAGGCGTAGGCGATGGACAACTGGTTGATATTCCAGTACCACGTCCCCACCGCTATCACCGATGGCGGGACGGGGTAGGCTACGGAATCCCAGGCGATGGTCGTCCTGGGGTAACCGCGTAGGGCGGGCGATAGGGAAATCCGTCGCCCATCAAGCCTGAGACGGGATGCCGAGCCCAGAGATGGGCGAAGTTCCTGAAGCCATGCCTCCAAGAAAAGCGTCTAGGGAGGTGGGACGTGCCCGTACCAAAACCGACACAGGTGGGCAGGTAGAGAATACCAAGGCGATCGGAAGAACTCTCGTTAAGGAACTCGGCAAAATGGTCCCGTAACTTCGGGAGAAGGGACGCCCCGGTAGGGTGACGCGGATTTACTCCGCCGAGCCTGAGGGGGCCGCAGTGAAACGGCCCAAGCGACTGTTTACCAAAAACACAGGTCTCTGCGAAGTCGTAAGACGACGTATAGGGGCTGACGCCTGCCCGGTGCCGGAAGGTCACGAGGAGAGGTTAGTCTTCGGGCGAAGCCTTGAATCCAAGCCCCGGTAAACGGCGGCGGTAACTATAACCGTCCTAAGGTAGCGAAATTCCTTGTCGGGTAAGTTCCGACCTGCACGAATGGCGTAACGACTTGGGCGCTGTCTCAACGAGAGATCCGGTGAAATTGTAGTCTCGGTGAAGATGCCGAGTACCCGTGGTTGGACGGAAAGACCCCGTGAACCTTTACTGCAGCTTTACGTTGAAGTCTGGTGTTCGTTGTCCAGGATAGGTGGGAGCCTTTGAAGCGGGGACGCCAGTCTCCGTGGAGGCAATCTTGGGATACCACCCTTCGGATTCTGGGCTTCTAACCCGGTGCCGTGATCCGGGCCGGGAACAGCGTGAGGTGGGCAGTTTGACTGGGGCGGTCGCCTCCTAAAATGTAACGGAGGCGCGCAATGGTTCCCTCAGCACGGTTGGAAATCGTGCGTAGAGCGCAAAGGCATAAGGGAGCTTGACTGCGAGACTGACAAGTCGAGCAGGGACGAAAGTCGGCCTTAGTGATCCGGCGGTTAAGAGTGGAATTGCCGTCGCTCAACGGATAAAAGGTACTCCGGGGATAACAGGCTTATTCTTCCCAAGAGTCCACATCGACGGAAGAGTTTGGCACCTCGATGTCGGCTCGTCGCATCCTGGGGCTGAAGCAGGTCCCAAGGGTTGGGCTGTTCGCCCATTAAAGCGGTACGCGAGCTGGGTTCAGAACGTCGTGAGACAGTTCGGTCCCTATCCACCATGGGCGCTGGAAGTTTGAGAGGAGTCGTCTCTAGTACGAGAGGACCGAGACGAACAGACCTCTGGTGTATCAGTTGTCCTGCCAAGGGCACTGCTGATTAGCCACGTCTGGACGGGATAACCGCTGAAAGCATCTAAGCGGGAAGCCCACCTCGAGATGAGACTTCCCATCCCCTCGAGGGAGTAAGGGCCGTGGAAGACCACCACGTCGATAGGCCGGCGGTGCAAGCGCAGCAATGCGTTCAGCTGACCGGTACTAATTGCCCGAGGTCTTGATTTTGAACACGTATGTCACTATGGAGTTTTGAGGGTGCGCCACGTTGCCGGCGGACTTTCGACAATTTCGGCGGTCATAGCGTCGGGGGTACACCTCTTCCCATTCCGAACAGAGAAGTTAAGCCCGACAGCGCCGATGGTACTCGGGGCGCAAGCCCCCGGGAGAGTAGGACGCCGCCGAATTACTTCCGAAGGGCCGCGAAAGCGGCCCTTCGTGCGTTCTAGGATCGTGCTATGGAGCTGACCGACGGCGTGATCGTGCTGCGCGCACCGCAGGACGACGACGCCGAGGCGGTCTGCGCAGCGTGCCAGGACCCGGAGATTCTGCGGTGGCTTCCGCTCCTCCCGCAGCCGTACACGATCGAGAGCGCCCGCGAGTTCATCGATTGGGCGCGGGACCGAAACGAGGCAGGCGACCGGCAGCTGGTGATCGTCGATGCGTCCGGCGGCGAGCTCCTCGGCTCGATCGGGATCGGCATCAACGCGCGCATGAAGAACGGGCTGATCGGCTACTGGGTCGCCGCACCGGCCCGGCGGCGCGGCGTCGCGAGCCGTGCCCTCAGAATCCTCGCCGAGTGGGCACTCGGCGAGGGCGGCTAGGCCGCCTCGAGCTGTACACCGACCCCGACAACGTCGGCTCCCAGCGCGTCGCGGAGAAGGTCGGGTTCCGGCGCGAAGGGGTCATCCGCGCGCACCTCGAGCACCGCGACGGTCGCCGCCGCGACTCGATCATGTTTTCGCTCCTACCCGGCGAGCTGGTGTAACGCCTCGAGCCGCCGCTGGAGCGGAGGGTGGGTGACGAAGAGTGCCGCCAGGCCCTCCTCCGCGAATGGGTTCACGGTGTAGAGCGGCTCCGTCGCCGGGCTCGCCTCGAAGGAGACGAGGTCGCTCGCGGCATCGAGCCGCAGGAGGGCGTCTGCCAGCTCGTCACCCGAGCCGACGATGGCTGCGGCGATGCGGTCGGCCGCGAGCTCGCGCTTCGGCGACAGGAGCAGGTGCACGAACGCCGCGGCGATGGGACCGAGCACCGCGAGGAGCGCCCGCTCGAACCACCCGCCGACGCGGGAGAGCTCGACGAGCACGACGGCGAGCAACACGGCTGACGTCTGGACGAGCACGTCGCGACTGCGCACGTGGGCAAGCTCGTGCGCGAGCACCGCCTCGATCTCGGCGGGTCGCAGCGCGCCGAGCAGCCCGGTCGAGACCGCGAGCGCCGACCCGTGCGGCCCTCGGCCCGCCGCGAAGGCACGCGGATAGCCGTCGGGAATCAGATAGAGCTTCGGCGGACGCACGGCGAGCTTGGCCGACAGAGCGTCGACAGTCGAGCGCAGGAGCGGATCCTCCGCCAACGCGTACTCACGCGCACCCAGCATCCCGAGCAGCGCCCGGTCGGCGTAGGCATAGACGGCGAGCGCCGCAAGCAGGGCGCAGAAGACGAAGATGGACGCGGTTCGGTAGCCGCCGAGCAGCCAGCCGGCGGCGCCGAACGCGGCGGCGAGCAGGAGTGCGAGGAGCCACGCTTTCGCCAGGTTGCGCGCCGCAGCGAGGCGAAGCGATCTAGGTGTCGTCGTCGCCGAGGCCGTCGCGGTCGTCCTCGCCGAGCCCGCGCGGCGGCCAGTCCGGCTCCGGTGCGTCGCAGCGGCTCGAGCAATGGAGCGAGGCGACGTTCTGGAGCGGGACGAGGATGTGACCGTTCAGCTCGATGTGGGGGACGTCCTCGATCGAGCAGTAGGCGGTCAGGACGCCCTCCTGGTACTCGCCTCCGAACAGCGCGACCTCGATCTGCTCGCCCTTGTACTTGTTCGTGTAGTCCTCCACGGCCGTGCAGGCTAGCCGTTTCGGCTTGTTCAACCGGTCGTATCAGTCGTCGTCTGCTGTGGAAGTCCGCCGCCGGTATGGTCGCGGAGCGTCTCGGCACATCTCGAACTCGAGACCACGGTGCAACGACGCCGACTCGCCCGCGTTAGATCTGAGACCAAGACACCGGCAAGCTCCGAAACGTTCAAACCGTATCTGCTCGACCTTCCTGGTGATCGAGCCCATCATGGCTGTGCAGCGAAGGCAAGGGCCGACCGTTTCAAATCGTGCATCCTCGCGGGCTTGAGGTGAAGCTGCTGAACTGACGCTGGCAGGCGGTCGGCACACGTCCGACCACCTGTGCCCGTCCTCGGAGCTATCCACCCGTTCGCGTCTCGTTGCAGCGACAGGCTCGATTGAGCCGCGTCGCCGGAAGATAGCGCGACCCTCGCGCGTCTAGCGAGTACCGAGGCCGTCGGCATGGCGAAACGGAGATGCGTAAATGTCCAGTCGTTTTCGAACGCACACGCTTGGTTTGATCGCCGTTAGCGCAGCACTGGCCGCGCTCGCCCTGGCGATCGTCGGCGGACGCGGCAGCGCAGAGTCCTGGCAGTACAACCAAGGCCCGGCATCTGCGCTGGTGGGGCGATGCGCCAGCGCCGTTTCGCCTTACCGGATTGAAGCTCGCACGATTTGTGCCTCATCCGGCGGGACGGTGCGTTGCTTCCATCGCAGTCTGACGGCGCACCTGGTTGACGCCTGGCGGCGTCGGATGTTTGCGGCGCTTCCGGTGTCTCACGACTTCGATGACTCTTGCGCTGCGGCGCGACGGGCCATCGAGCGAGCGGGTGCGCTTCCTCGATTGTGACCGTTCCGCGACCGCGGAAAGCAAGCAAACTCGCTTGACCACTCGAACCTTGTACTTGCTCGTGTAGTCCTCCACGAGGGCGGTCAGTGTACCGCCACGAAGGCGCCGTCCCGGAACTCGAGCCCGTACACCGCGCAGTTGCCCCAGCGTCCCAGCCGCTCGCCGAGCGCGTCGTGCCAGAGCGCGTTCAGCGCGCCGCCGTGGGAGACGACGAGGACGGTCTCGCCGGGATGCGCGGCGACGATGCGGTGGGCCGACGCCAGCACGCGTGCGCGGACCTCCTCGTAGGTCTCGCCGTCGTGCTGCTCGTGGTCGCCGAAGCGCGCGTCGATCTCTTCCCGCGTGAGGCCCTCCCACGAGCCGAAGTCGCGCTCCCGGAGGCCCGGGTCGAGCCGGACCTCGTGGCCGGTGGTCGCGGCGACGATCTCGGCCGTCTCACGCGCACGGCGCAGGTCGCTGGCATAGATGGCGTCGACCTCGGCCCGGTCCAGCTGACGCGCGAGCTCCGCCGCCTGGCGCCGCCCGAGCTCGTTCAGCTCCGTGTCGGATGTGCCCTGAACCCGCAGCTCGCGGTTCCAGTCCGTTTCGCCGTGTCGCGCCAGGAGGAGTGTCGTCACGCCGTTACGCTAGCCGCCGATGGACCTCGGACTGAGCGGAAAGGCCTGCATCGTGACCGGCTCGACCGGTGGGATCGGTCTCGAGACGGCAAAGCTGCTCGTGGCCGAAGGAGCTCGCGTGGTCACCTGCGGCCGCAGCGAGGCGCCGGCGATCGGCGAGGCGCTGCACGTGCGCGCCGATCTGTCCGACCCCGGCGCTCCCGGGCGGCTGATCGACACCGCCGTCGAGACCCTCGGCGGGCTCGACGTTCTCGTCAACAACGTCGGCTACGCCGTCCAGGCGCGCTTCGAGGAGGTCTCCGATGCGGACTGGGACGTGATGTGGCAGCTGAACGTGATGAGCTACGTGCGCGCGATCCGCGCCGCGCTGCCCCACCTGCGCGCGTCGAAAGGCGTCGTCGTCAACGTCTCGTCGACGGCGGGCAAGCGCCCCTCGGGCGGGATGCCGCACTACTCGGTCACGAAGGCGGCGGTGCTCTCGCTCTCGCGCCTCGTCGCCGACCTCTACGCCGCCGACGGGATCCGCTGCAACGCAGTCACGCCCGGGCCGACCGCGACGGAGGCGTGGCTCGGCGAGGGCGGGCTCGCCGACCAGCAGGGTGGCGACCGCGACGAGGTGCTGGCCAAGGTGGGCGCCGGGCGGCCGCTCGGCCGGCTTGCGGAGCCGGCGGAGATCGCTGCCGTGATCGCCTTCCTCGCCTCTGAGCGCGCCTCCTACGTCACGGGCGCTGCCTGGTCGGCCGACGGCGGGACGGTCCCGATCATCCTGTGAGCGAGATGCGCGACTTCGTCATCGTCGAGTGGAGCGATCCAGGCGGGACGGACTGGATCGCGCCGCTCCACATCCACCACGCCGACGACGAGGCGTGGCACGTGCTCGAGGGCAGCCTGCGCTTCCTGCTCCGCGGCGAGGTCGTCCACGCTCCAGCCGGCACCACCGTCTTCGCGGCCAAGGGCACCGCACACGCGTACGGCAACCCCTCGCCCGAGCCGGCCCGCTACCTGCTCGTGATGACGCCGAAGATCGAGCGCCTGATCGAGCGTCTCCACGAAGGAGATTGGCAGGACGTCCACGAGCTGTTCCGCGAGTACGACTCGGAGCTCCTGCCGCCGCCGACCGACCCTCTAGGCTGACGGCATGCCGGAGCTGGCCGGACGAGTCGCGGACGCCTTCGAGGCGCGCATCCGCGCGCAGGAAGAGAGCACGCTCTCGCAGCTCGCCGTCCGCTCCTACGAGACACGGGGCCGCGTCGCTGAAGAGGACGAGTGCGGCGTACGGACGCCGTTCCAGCGCGATCGCGACCGGATCGTCCACTCGAAGCCGTTCCGGCGGCTGAAAGGAAAGACCCAGGTCTTCATCGACCCCGCCGGCGACCACTTCCGGACGCGGATCACGCACACGCTCGAGACGACCGGCATCGCGCGCGTCGTCGCGCGGGCGCTCCGCCTGAACGAGGATCTGACCGAGGCGATCGGGCTCGGCCACGACATGGGGCACCCACCGTTCGGCCACGCGGGAGAAGACGAGCTCGACCGCTGCCTGCGCGAGCGGTTCGGCAGCGGCTTCCGCCACAACGAGCAGTCGCTGCGGATCGCGGAGGAGCTGAACCTGACCGCGGAGGTGCGCGACGGCATCCTCACGCACACGGGCGAGCGAGAGCCGCAGACGCTGGAAGGCAAGATCGTGCGGCTGGTCGACCGGGTCGCCTACATCAACCACGACATCGACGACGCGATCCGCTGGGGCATGCTCACGCCCGCCGATCTCCCGCGCGCTGAGCTCGACCTACTCGGCGAGACGGGCTCGAGCCGAATCGACACGCTCGTGCACGACCTGGTCGAGACCTCCGAGCGCGCCGGCGACATCGCCCAGAGCGAGGACGTCGGGACGGCGATGCTCGCGCTCCGCTCCTTCATGTTCGAGCGTGTCTACCTCGGCGAGCACGCCCGCGGCGAGCACGAGCGCGCGCACGCGACGATCGCGCGGATCTTCGAGCACCTCGCCTCCCGCGGCGACTCGGAGGACGAGATTCGCGGCTTCGTCTCCGGGATGACCGACCGTTTCGCGCTCGCCTACGCCGAGCGGATCTGATGGCTCGGATCAAGGACACTTCGGTGCGGGAGGTCGTCGCGGCAGCCGACATGGTCGAGGTCGTCTCCGGGCGGACGCCGCTGCGCCGAGCGGGGGCTCGCTACACCGGGCGGTGCCCGTTCCACGAGGAGCGGACGCCGAGCTTCTCCGTCAACGCGGCCGACAAGCTCTACCACTGCTTCGGCTGCGGCAAGGGCGGCGACGTGATCACGTTCGTGCGCGAGACGGAGAACCTCGACTTCGCCGAGGCCGTCGAATGGCTCGCCGAGCGCTTTCGCGTTCCGCTCGAGTACGAGGAGACCTCGCCGCGCCTGGAGGAGTCGCGCAGGCGGCGCGACCGGCTGCACGAGGTGCTCGACCAGGCGGCCTCGTTCTACGAGCGCCACCTCTGGGAGAGCGCAGCCGGCGCGCCGGTCCGCGCCTACCTCGAGGGGCGCGGGCTCGGCGAGGAGGTGTGCCGCGAATTCCGGCTCGGCCTCTCTCCGGGGTCCGGGCTGGCCCAGAAAGCGGGGGAGAAGGGCTTCACGCCCGACGAGCTCCGCGGTGCCGGCCTGACGAACGCCCGCGGCAACGACTACTTCCCGCAGCGCCTGATGTTCCCGCTCGCCGACGCCCGCGGCCGGATCGTCGGCTTCCAGGCGCGCAAGCTGCGCGACGACGACCCGCTCCGGGGCAAGTACGTCAACTCGCCCGAAGGCGAGCTCTTCCACAAGTCGGCGATCCTCTACGGGCTCCACCTCGGGCGCACCGCGATCGCGAAGCAGGAGCGCGCGGTCGTCGTCGAGGGGAACACCGACGTGATCGCGCTCCGCCAGGCCGGCTTCGAGCCGGTGGTCGCCTCGATGGGCACGGCGCTGACCGACCGGCAGCTGAAGGAGCTGCAGCGACTCACGCGGCGCCTCTATCTCTGCTTCGACTCGGATGCGGCCGGCGAGGAGGCGACGCTGCGCGGGATGGAGCTTGCGGTCTCGCTCGGCTTCGACGTCCGGGTGGTGAGGCTCCCGAAGGGCCAGGATCCCGCGGACGCGCCGGCGGACTTCGAGGCACGGCTCGCGGGGGCCGAGAGCTACGTCGTCCACCGTGTGCGGCTCGAGCTCGACCGGACGCCCGACCGGCACGAGGCGTTCGTACGCGCCCGTGAGGTGCTCGGGCGCAACGAGGACTCGCCCGAGTGGCAGGACGCCCTGCGCCTGCTCGCCGGGCGGCTGAGCCTGCCGCGAGAGACCCTCGCCGGCCTGACCCCGAAGGGCGGCACGCGCACGATCGCAGAAGACCTCTCGCCGAAGCTGCTCGAGAAGGGCGAGCGGCTGGAGCGGAACGCACTCGCTGCGTGCGTGCTCCACCCCTCGCTCGTCAAGCTGCTCGCGGAGATCACGCCCGAGCACTTCGACGCGGACCTGCACCGGCGCTTCAGGGCTCACCTCGTGGACGGCGGGGAGGAGGACGAGGAGCTGCTCGCACTCCGCGCCGAGCTCGATGCGCGCGCCGCGCGCGAAGGGCTGGACGAACGCACCGGCAAGGAGCTCCTTCTCCACCTGCGCGAGCGGCGCCTGCGGCGCGAGCTGGCCGGGGCGGAGCTGGAGCGCATCAAGGAGCTGCAGAGCGCCCTGGCGCGCGTCCAGGCGGCCGTCGCCGAGCTGGCTTGAGCGGCGACGGCGAGCGGCTACAATCCCCCGGCTGCGTTCCCGCGTAGCTCAATTGGCAGAGCATCCGGCTGTTAACCGGAGGGTTGTTGGTTCGAGTCCAACCGCGGGAGTCAGGAAGCACCTGACCTGCACCATGCATCTCGGAGGTCATCAAGGCTCAGGCGCCCCTTCCCCTCGGGATCCCACGAGTCGCGGGGCGTGCTCGTCAGGGCTTGGGGCGTTCTGGCTCTCGACGCTGGAACGTCCGCCGACCGACCTCGGCGAAGGCACCGTGGGACCATGACCACGTGACGACCGAAATCGTTTCCGGGTCTGATCCGTAGACGTTAAACCCGAGCGCCTCTCCACGCCGGTGCGGTCTGGGCCGCCCGAAGCCGGCGGCGGTCGCGAGAACGATCGAGGAACGCTGGTCATGCTCGACCACCTCGAACTCTCCGCGCTCGGCTACGGAGCTCTGATGGACGTGGCCGCTGAGAACGAGCTCGACTCCTGCCGACGCAAGTCTCTGCAGCACCAGGTCGCGCTTGCGCACAGGACGCTTGTGTGCAGCGCGCCAAGGAGGTGCGGCAAGATGGTGGTGAAGCGCGACCGTCCGCAGCGCACCGGGCTGCACGGCTTCGAGCTTCGGCGCGAGGCGGTCGAGCTGGGACGAATCGAGCGCGCCCCCCTGCTGACGCCACGGACGAACTGAGTTCATTCCAACGATCGCGAGCCGATCGGAGATGTATACGGGCTGTGCCGTTCCGAAGACAAGTTCCCATGCCTCGCGAGTCCGCGTGAAGCGTGTCGGGAAGACGTACGGAATATCGTGGTTGCCCGGAATTGCTAGCAGCGGGAGGCTGAGGCTCTCGAGCAGCTCACGCGCCCCCGCGAGCTCCGCCGGGCGACCGCGGTGTGTGAGGTCACCCGAGACCACGAGGATCTCAGGATCCAGCGTAGGAATCAGCTCGCGTAGGCGCTCGAGTGGCTCCGGCGCAGTGGTGTGCCCCAGGTGGAGATCGGAGATGTGGAGAATCCGTCCGGTCATGGCGCTCGCTCGGTGTAGGGTCGAGCGCGAGTCAAGAGGCTCGTCGGTCGAGCTTGGGTCAGGGGAGCTCGCGATCCAGCAGTCTTACGGATGACTGCCGGCCCGGGCGTATTCGATTACGCCGCCTTGGGCGTCGGGACGCACACCGTCACAGCGCTCGGCTGGACGGCGACGCGAAACGTCTTCCTCTTGTCTCGGTCGCCACCGTCGAGCTCGTAGAGGACCTTGCGGCTCAGCTTCACCTCGGCCTTGCGACCCTTGGTCATGTGGACGAAGCGGGATTTCTGGATGCCGCCTGTTGCACTACGCGCGAGTGTCCGGCCCCACTGGAAAACGCCGTGCGCGCTGCCGACACCGATCTCGAGCAGCCCGTCGTCGGGCCGCGCGTCCGCAAAGGCCTTGACGCCGGCGAACGCATTCCCGACGTTGCCGAAGAGGACGAGGCTCGCCGGCCCCTCGTACCACTCCTCTCCGTCAACCACGACCTTCGCGTCGAAGGGCTTCGAGCGGAGATTCTTCGCCCCCGCCCACACATATGCCGACCGTCCGAGCGCGTGTTTCATCTCGGGAGTGGCGTCGCGGATCACGCGTGCATCGAAGCCGACGCCGGCCATGACGGCGAACATCTCGCCGTTCAGTCGCCCCACGTCCAGCTTGCGACGCGCGCCGTTGAGGCCAACCTCGACCGCATCATCGATGTGCTTCGGTATGCCGAGGTTCGACGCGAACAGATTCGCGGTGCCCGCCGGGAGGATCGCCATGGTCGCGGCCGTGCCGGCAACGACGTCGACGCAACGCTGGACCATCCCGTCGCCGCCCCAGACGAAGATCAGATCGGCGCCTTGCTCCAGTGCGCGACGAACCTGCCTGGGAGCCAGGTGGCTCTTGGGAACCTCATGCCAGATCGGATCTCTGATGCCGTTGTTCTCGAGTGCCTTGCGAAGCGCCGGAAGACCGCCGTGGAGGCTCTTGCCCGAGTGAGCGACGACCGCGACGGTGCTCATGCCCGTGCCTCGGCCGGAACGTCGACGGGAGCGCGTTCGGCAGCGTCGGCGGAGAAGTCGAATTGAGTGTCGATGGCGACCTCACCGTTATTCCGTTCCTTGCGCAGCTCGGCGACCCGCCGGGAGGTACGCGCCGCGAAGAGCGCGACGCACAACGCGCCGACGCCCATCAGCACTCCGGCGGTGACGTCGATCGGGTGATGCTCGCCGCGGTAGATCCGCGAGCCGATCACGGCGAGCGGGAAAAGGGCGCCGATGCTCCAGATCGCGACGCGCACCCGAATGTCCTTGAAGTGCGCCGCGAGAAGCAATGTCAGCGAGCCATAGATCGCCACGGAGGCGGCAACGTGGCCGGACGGATAGCTGTGCGTCAGGTTGAACGGATCCATCTGCTCGACGGGCGGCCGTGGGCGAGCCACGAAGTAGACGACGAGCGCGTAGCAGAGGACTTCGGCGAGCGCCGCCTGAAGGACGAAGCTGGCCATCCTCCAACGTCGGCGCAGGATGAAGAAGATCCCGACAATGCCGATGAGCGGGATCAGCACGTAGCGGTCCGCCAGATTCGAGGTGATGTACGACACGTCGTCCAGGAACGGCGTGCGCTGACCCTCCACCCAGATGGGCAACCACTCGTCGGCGGTGACGACGGCGTCGATCGAGAGCAGGATCCTCGTCACGAAGAACCCGAGCGCCACGACACCGGTGGCCAGGACGACCACGCCAGCGTTCGCTACGAGCCAGGAGACGAAGAGCGATGGGAGCAGGTGAAGCCGGTCACCCAGATGCTCAGCCCAGCCACCTTCGCCGCCTTGAGCCGCCGCCCAGCGCGCGATTCGAGCGGGACGCCCGACACATGGATAGGAGGCGTCGCCTCAGTCATGACCTCTTCCTTTCTCGAGTGCGCCGTCGGGTCGCTGCGCGCGGCGCTTGCCGGGCAAGCAGACACACCGCCGGGCGTCCGATCGAGTAGTTCGGCGCAGTGGTCATGGGCGGCTCCTGACGCTTGGCTTTCGCGTGACTCAGGTCACACGCGATGCCGGCCAGGTGTCGGAGCCGGAAGAGATCTGCCCGCCTAAGGCTGGAGCAAGGCAGAAGTCACCCTACCACCCCCGCGCGAGGGTGTCGAGACCCCGCCCTCTGCCCCGTGGTTCAGCGCTGTGCCCCGCGGTGCCGGCCGCCACCTCTCTCATCGCAGCGCCCTACGCCTGACGGTCCTGCCGCTCCGCTTCGGCCTTCAGGTGCTCGAGCTCGCCCTGAAGCGTGCGGTCCAGCATGCTTCGGAGCGGACGACGGAGGAGGCTGGCCACGAGCCCTGCGTACGACTCCTCGGTCCTGACAAGCGTCCCACCGTTCCGCGGCTCCAACGTGTGGACGTGGATCGCCTTGATCCCGAACGACGTCCCGGTCCAGGCGGTTCGCCGAGGTGCGTCGACGTCCCTGATGGTCGACGTGATCGTCCCCGGCCCCGCCTTCCAGCGGAACTCGGATCCCTCCTCGAAGCCTCCGTCGATAGAAACGGACTCGACTGCGGGATTCCAGCTCGGCCAGTGCTCGATTTCGGTGAGAACGGCCCACACCAGCTCTGGAGCTGCGGCGACCTCGATCTCGCTCGACGCGACGACCCGAGCACCCTTGTCGATCTCGACCATCGCGTCGCTCCGCGTCACTCGGCCGCGGCGACGGATCTGTCGGAATGGAGTGTCAGGAAGCTGCCGAACCGCTTGTCGGCGAGCGCTGCGCCCGGCCGGCGTCTCAGGGAATGCCCGCCGAGGCTCCAGAGTGTCAGGACGATCGCGCTCAGCGTCGCGCCCATGGTGTCCCAGATCAGATCGGTCGCTGTGTCCGTCGCCGTGCCGACGAGATTCGAGCCCGCCCACTCATCCAGCGACCACTCGACAATCTCCCAACCGGCGCCGATTGCCATTCCGAGCATCACTGCCGTCAGGAAGAAGCCGAACTTCTGGTGCACCTGCTTGAGATCGCTGAGCTCGGGGAGGACGCCGAGACGGACCAGCAGCACGTAGACCATCCCCGTTAGGAGGAACGGCACGGTGAAATGCACGACGTTGTCGTAGCCCTTCCACGAGTCGTAGAGGCCGAGCACCTCGCCCCACGCGACGAGGACCATGACGACGATGAGGCTGAAGTCGTAGAAGCGCGGAAGGTCGATGAGCCGGGCGAGCAGCAGGACTGCGGACGCGGCGACAAGGATCGCGACCGGTCTCCCGGAGAGCCCCCACACGACCGCACCGCCGACGAAGAGGATGCGATAGACGTCGAGCGGATCGCGGACGATGCGCGACCAATCTCCGAGGAACAGCTTCTGCCACGTAAGGCCCTGCGGCTCGGCGCGCACCTCGGGGGCAAGGGTTCCGGTCACTTCGGCCTCCAATCTCTCTCGTGCGCAGAGGCGACAACGTCATTGCGTTGACCGTTGGCGCTCACTTCACGATCACCTTGAACCCGACGATGAGCAGCCCGACCGCGGCGTTGAGAGAGGCGGCGGCGACGACTCCGACCAGACCGTGACCCTCCTTGCGCGAGAAGACGATTCCCCAGCCGACGAGTGCCGCCATGCCGCTCAACCAGGCCAGGTCGAAGGCGATCTGGGCGCTCAGGGCGCCGACGGCGCCGAGCGCGAGCGGAACGGCGAGGACGAAGCTCGACTGGAGAAGCGGCCATTCTCGCGCCATGACCGCCGCGATGGCGTGCCGTCCCATGCGGTGGTGGCCCTTGATGCGGTCGGCAAGCAAATCCGAGTAGACGTGCGCAATCCAGAAGAACACACCGGTGGCCACGAGGAGCCAGAAGCCGCGGAGCGGCGTCACTGAGTCGCTCTCATCCAGCCCCACGACGACGGCCGTGGCGATGATGGTCCCCTCGATCGCGCCCACGAGACTCGGCGAGCGCTTGCCTGCGACGCGGCTCGGAAGGTGCTTCTCCTTGATGCGCGTGGCGACCGCCACGGATCCTCAGGCGGACGCCGGCGCCTGGCCCGCCTGTGGAACGGCCTTCCACGCCGAGTTGAGGCCGCTCTGCATGTAGCCGACGAGCACGGGCGAGATCACGAGGAAGAGGACCAGGCCGAGCCACCCGTTGATCGGGACTTGACTGTTCAGTCGCTGGGCAGCTTGGATGCGCTGGAAGGTCGTGAAGTACGTCCAGATGGCCGGCACCACGATGAGCGCCCCGGGAAAGAGCGCGAGCGTCGACTTTGCCGGGCTGTCACCGAGCTCGTTGGTTCCCCTCGCCCGGCCGTAGTCGGCCATCTCGCGGTTCGTGAAGTACCACCAGAAGACCTGGTAGATCCCGAGCGTGATCAGGCTGAAGACGACGACGAGGATCGGGTTGCGAATCTTCGCGACGACGCCCGGCGCCAGCTGAACGTGATCCGCCGGCAGCGGCGTAGCCAAGACGGTCGATTGATCGGGCGAGACGGCCATGGCGGCTCCTTACGGTTGCGTTCTGCGTCGACGGCGGTGTCGGCGCCACGCCGGCCGAGTGTCGGAGCCGGAAAGGGTTGCCCGCCTAAGGCTGGGGCAGACCCAACGACCTTACCACTCGAAAGGCCACGGTGCGAATCGGGTTTTGGATGACCCGGTCGGGGTATGGTTTATGTACTGGAGTAACGAGTGAGTTATCGCGAAACAGAACACCTCCGCGTTCTGATCGCGAACGAGCGGAGGGACCGCCTGGCGCTGCTCGCGCCGATCGTTGCCGCACTCGGGCACGAGGTCATCGCTCGCGAGATCGATGTCGAGGACGTCGGGCCGGCAACTGCTCGAGAACGTCCCGACGTCGCGCTGGTCGGACTCGGCGAGAGCTCCGACCATGCCCTCCGCCTTATCGAGAAGATCGTTCAGGAGGCGGCTTGCCCCGTGATCGTGCTGCTTCATGCACCCGACCCGGCATTCGTCAAGGAGGCGTCCAAGCGTGGCGTCTTCGCCTACGTCACTGACGGGGAAGGAACCGACTGGCAAAGCTCGATAGACATCGTCCTTCGCCGCTTCGCCGAGTATCACGACCTCGAGGGCGCGTTCGGACGGCGCGCCATCACGGAGCGCGCGAAGGGCATCCTGATGGAGCGCCACTCGGTGGACGAGGCCGCTGCCTTCGACATGCTCCGCGCGCACTCCCGCTCGACGAACAGGAAGCTCGTAGACATCGCCTCTGCAGTCGTCGATGGCCACTTTCTCTTGCCTAAAGCGGCGCCGGCATCGGCCTCGGGCGCGTGACCATCGGGTCCTGAGCGGCCGTAACCCTGCGGACGAAGGTGATACGGTGGAGGCCGCCTTGCCCTAAAGCCCGGCGGGCGACTTTCCGGCTCCAATACTCGGTCGGCACTGGACGCGAACGGAGGAGCGCGCGTGTCGTCCGAGCACCAGCCCGAGCCTGCCAGTCAACTCGCCTCGTCGAGTGAGGTCGGCGCGAGCCGCCGGGCTCAGCTCGCTGCAGTCGGCGCGCTCGTCGTCCTCTTCTTCCTCGGCTGGCTCACGATCTCGCTGATCGCGAACGATCCTGTCGGCCTCGTCCTGTCGTTTGTATCCCTCTTCCTCGTCGTGTTCTTTGCGTGGTTCATCGTGACCAGGCGCGGGCTCCGACGCTGGCTCGTCCTGCCGATCGTCTTCTGGGGACTCCTAATACTCGGCACCTACGGATACGACCAGAAGTATCAGCTCGCTGTCACGGTCGTCCTGCTGCTGCTCTTCGGCGTGGTCGCGCGCTATGCGGTGCGACACGACCAGGCTCCGGTTCGGCGGGCGGCACACGGGCACGCACGACCGTTGCAGCCCACCGAGATGGGCGTGCTGATCATCAATCCCAAGTCGGGTGGCGGGAAGGCGGAGCGATTCAACCTGCCGGAGGAGGCGAGAAAGCGCAGCATCGAGCCTGTGCTGCTCAGGCCTGGCGACGACCTCTGCGAGCTCGCGGAGGATGCCGTCGAACGGGGTGCGGATGTCATCGGAATGGCGGGGGGTGACGGTTCGCAGGCCTTGGTCGCTGCCGTCGCAATGCGTCATGACGTCGCCCACGTCTGCGTCCCTTCCGGCACCCGCAACCACTTCGCCCTCGACCTCGGCCTCGACCGAAACGACGTCGTCGGTGCTCTCGACGCGTTCACCGACGGGGTCGAGCGGCGTGTCGACCTCGCGTCGCTCAACGAGCGCATCTTCGTCAACAACGCCTCGCTCGGTGTCTACGCGCGCGTCGTGCAGTCGGACGAGTATCGCGACGCCAAGCTCACGACGTGGAAGCAGATGCTGCCCGACATGATGGGGCAGGACACGGCCGCCTGCGCTCTTCGCTTCGAGACGCCGCATGCGAAGGACTGGTGTGACGCGGCACTCGTCATCGTCTCGAACAACCCGTACCAGATGCGTCGCTTTCGGGGCGCCGGGACGCGAGCGGATCTCGACACCGGCCGCCTGGGCATCTTCGTGGCACAACTTCGCGGTGCTGGTGGAGTCGCCAAGCTGGTGACCCTCGGAACCATCGGCGCGCACCGACGCTTTGGAGGCGTGCTGCAATGGTCGAGCCTCGAGTTCGAGGTGCACTCCGAGGCGCCGGTGGCCGTGGGCCTCGATGGGGAGGCGCTCACGCTTGCGCCGCCGCTCCGCTTCGTCTCATTGCCGGGCGCGCTGCTCGTTCGCGTGCCGAGGCATGCATCGGGTGTCTCGCCAGCGGGTGCCGCGGTAACGCTGACACGGCGGAACCTGCGGGAGCTCGTTCGGATAGCGGCAGGACGCCCGGCTGCGCTCCACGGGCACGACACGGCCGCCGATGGCGGCCGCTGAGCACGCAAGCGTCCGGCCGACCGTCGGGCGCGAGTCAGAGCTCCTGCTGCTCGATGCGGCACTCGAGGCGCTGGGGGAGAGCGGCTTGGTCTGCGTGGCGTTGGAGGGCGAGCCGGGAATCGGCAAGACGCGTCTGCTCGGTGAGCTGCGCGATCGCGCCGAGGCGCGGGACTGCCTCGTGTTGGCCGGGTCGGCGACCGAGTTCGAGCGCGATCTGCCGTTCAGCGTCTGGGTCGACGCTCTCGACGCATACGTCGCCTCGCAAGAACTCGGCCTGCAGGACTGGGACAGCGAGGCGGCCGGCGAGCTCGCCGGTGTGCTGCCGTCCGTGACGCGCCCAGCCGGGTCAGGATCGGTCAACTCGGTCGCCGACGAGCGCTACCGCACTCACGGAGCAGTGCGGACGCTGCTCGAGTTGCTCGCGGCCGATCGACCGCTGGTGTTGGTACTCGATGACTTGCACTGGAGCGATGGAGCGTCGATCGAGCTTCTGGGAGCGCTCCTTCGGCGTGGACCGGACGCCGATGTCTTACTGGCGCTCGCGTTTCGGCCGACGCAGGCGCCGGTGCGTCTGTCTGCTGCGGTGACCGCGCCGGTGGTGCGGAGGATCGGACTCGCGCAGCTGAGCGAGGCGGAGGCGACGTTGCTGCTGGGCGAGCTTGATCCGAAAACGGCGGCGGCGATCTACGGGCATGGCGGGGGCAATCCCTTCTACCTCGAGCAGCTCGCGCGGGCGGGCGAGGATGCGACGCTCGAGGCGTCGGCGAAGGGCGCTTCAACGGATGAGGTCGGCGTGCCGGCCGCTGTCGTCGCGTCGCTTGCCGACGAGCTGACGTCACTCTCCGTTACGGAGCGCGTGTTGCTCGAGGCCGCGGCCGTGGCCGGAGAGCCGTTCGAGCCAGATCTCGCCGCAACGATCGCCGAGCTGTCCGCTCCCGAGGGGCTCGCCGCGCTCGATGCCTTGCTCACGCATGATCTCGTGCGCCCGACAGCAGTGCCGCGCCGGTTCGTGTTTCGCCATCCGCTCGTGCGGCGGGCGGTCTACGAGTCGACTCTGGGCGGTTGGAGGCTTGCAGCGCACGCGCGCGCCGCGGCCGAACTGGCGGCGCGAGGCGCTGCAGCCGGCGAGCGCGCTCACCACGTCGAACTCTCGGCGGAGCAGGGGAACGAGGCGGCGGTCGAGCTGTTGCTCGAGGCGGGTGCGGCAGCTGCACCACGAGCTCCGGCAGTGGCGGCTCGTTGGTTCCAGGCGACCTTGCGACTGCTCCGCGCGGCTGATGCCGAACGGCAGGTAAGCGTGCGCGTCGCGCTCGCTTCGGCCCTCCGTGCCGTCGGCGAATTGGACCACTGTCGGTCAACGCTGCTGGAGGCGATCGACTTGCTGCCGGTGGGCGCGTCGGAGCGGCGGGCCGAGCTGACTGCGCTGTGCGCGGCGACCGAGCACTGGCTCGGCCGCCACGAGGACGCGCATCAACGCCTGATCCGCGCCTGGGAAGACCTGCCCGATCGGTCGACAGCTGCCGCGGCCGTTCTGGAGATCGAGTTGGCAGTCGACGGTCTCTATGAGCTCGACTTCGATCAGACGGCAGATATGGGACGCCACGCTTTGGCGAACGCGCGTGCTCTGGGCGATCGCGCGCTCATCGCAGCGGCCGCGTCGGTGCTCTGCCTGGGTGAGACCGTCGCCGGGCGAATCGACCACGCCCGCGAGTGCCGCGAGGAGGCGCGGGCAGAGGTCGACCAGCTCATGGATGAGGAGCTGGCGCCGCGCCTGGAAGCTCTTTACTACCTGGGCTGGGCGGAGACCTACCTCGAGCAGTACGCAGACGGGATCGGTCGCTTCGAGCGCGGGCTGGAGATCGCGCGAGCGACCGGCGACGGGCGCCTGTTGATCCCGATGATGCTCGGCAAGAACTACGCCCTCGAGATGACAGGGCGCCTCGTTGAAGGGCTCGAATGCTGCGAGGCGGCGCTCGAGGCCGCGCGGCTGTCCGCCAGCCCGCACGAGCTGTACCGGGCGCTGTTCGAACTCGGTTGGACGCTCTACTTCTCGGGAGATCTCGACGGTGCGATCGCCGCCTTTGAGGAAAGCCTGCGCGTCGATCGCCGGCTGGCCGGCGGCACGATCCCAAACGGGGGTGGCGGTCCGGGCTGGGGACTCGGCGTGGCCTGGTTCGAGGCCGGCGAGGTCGAGCGGGGACGAAAGATCCTCCTCGAGCTCGGCGGCGAGGAGGTCGCGCGCACGATGCCTGTGGAGCGCTGCTTCGACTGGGAAAGCCTGACAGCGGTCGAGCTTGCGTTCGGAAACAGCGAGGCGGCTGACGCCTACGCGCTCCGCGCCGAAGAGGAAGCGGCGCAACTCGGGCTTCAACTCCCCGCGGCGCTAGCCGGTCGGGCGCGCGCGGCGGTGTTGCTCACGGGGGGTCAACCGGCCGCGGCCGCGGCCATGGCTGCTCGATCGGCCGAGGCCGCCGAAGCGATCGGGGCTCAGCTGCACGTGGCGCTCTCGCACAGTCTCCAGGGGCGGGCGCTCGCAGCGGCCGGTGAGCGCCAGGAGGCGGTCGCCGTGTTGCGCCTGGCCGAACGCGAACTCGACGAGTGCGGCTCGCTGCGCGTCCGCGACGAGACGCGTCGCGAGCTGCGACGACTGGGAGCCAGAGCGGAAACACGTGGGCCTGTCAGTGAAGGAGACAGCGGTCTCGCGTCTCTGACCAGGCGTGAGTTCGAGATCGCGACGCTGGCAACGGATCGTAAGACGAATCGCGAGATCGCAGCGGAGCTCTTCCTGAGCCTCAAGACCGTCGAGTCGCATATGCGCCACATCTTTCAGAAGCTGGGTGTCTCGTCCCGGGTCGAGGTCGCTCGCGCGATTGAACACGCGCGACGCCAGCTCGACGGCGCGCAGCGGATATGAGTCTCGTTGCCGCACCGCCGCTCGATCCTGACGCGGAGCGGCTCGCGGAGCTCGGGTACCGGCAGGAGCTCTCGCGTGGGCTTCGCTTCTTCGACAACGCTGCGATGGGATTCGCCACAACGTCGCCCGTCGTCGGGCTCTACGCGGTCGTGCTCGTCGGCACCATCGTGGCGGGCCCGGCCTGGATCTGGGTGCTGCCGATCGCGCTCGCCGGCCAATGTCTGCTCTTGGCGGTGTACGCCGAGCTCGCGTCAGAGTTTCCGATTGCGGGTGGCGCGTACCAGTGGAGCCGCCGCCTCATGGGCGGTGCCTACGGCTGGTTTAGCGGCTGGGTGGCCATCTGCGCCTACCTTGTGGCCAACACGACGATCGCCTATCTCGGCGCTCCCTGGGCACTCGCTCTAGTAGGTATCGCACCGACCCCGAATGCGATCGTGGCGGCCGGGATGGTTCTCGTCCTGGTCTGCGGGACCGTCGGTGCACTTGGGATCGATGTCCTTGGCCGTGTGATCCGAGCCGGCATCGCCGCCGAGATCGTTGCGTCGGTCGGGATCGGAGTGGCGCTCCTGCTCGTCTTCCGAACCCAGCCCATCTCCATCCTCACGGAGACCCTTGGCGCCGAGGAGCTCTCGGGTGGATCCGTCGGCGCAGGCATGCTCGCCGCTCTTGCCGTCGGCGGCTGGGTGTTCATCGGCTTCGACGCATGCGTCGGCGCCTCCGAGGAAACGAGGGGTGCGGCGCGCCACGTTCCGCGCGCGCTCTGGTTCGCACTGCTCAGCGTCGCAGCGGTGGTCATGCTCAATGCCGTCGCCGCCGAGCTCGCGCATCCGAACCCCGCCGACATCGTCGCCGGGCGCGACATCGACCCAGTCTCCACCGCGGTCGTCAGCTCTTTTGGAACCTGGTCGGCCAAGCCGTTCGCGGCCGTCGTGCTTTTGGCGTTCCTAGCCTGCGGCATGGCCGCCCAGGCGCTCACCGCGCGGACGATCTTCTCAGTCGCCCGCGACGGCGTGCTACCGGCCTCGCGGCTCCTCCGCAGGGTCGACCGAAGGGGGGCGCCAATCGGCGCCATCGCGGCAACCATGCGTGATTGCTTGCCTCGCCCTGCTGCTCGGCCTCAACTCGGCCGCGGTCGGCAGCCTGATTGCCTTCGGAACCGCAGCGATCTACGTCGCGTTCCTGCTCGTCGCGGTCGCCGCGCTCATCGCGCGGCTGCGTGGCAGCTGGGTTCCTTCCGGGCGTGTCCGGCTCGGCCGCGCCGGCCCGCTCGTCAACGCCCTCGCCGTCGCCTGGCTTGCCTTCGAGACCGTCAACATCGCCTGGCCGCGCACCTCGCTGGCCCCTCCCGATGCGCCGGCGTATCAGATCTGGGCTGCTCCGCTCCTGCTCGTCGTGATCGGAGTCGCCGGACTCTCGTACCTGTTGGTCGCAAAGCCGCACCACAGGCTAGGCAAGCGCTAGTCCGGGCAGGTCGCGCGGCGCTCTCAAGACCCGAGGGTCGAGATCGCTGCCGTTGACGCGAATGACGGCATGCTCAACGGAATCAGCGTGATCAGGTCGCCTGCGATTAGACCGATCTCAGCGGTCGCCGTCCACGACCACGTCGCGATCGCCGCGGCACGGTCGATCCAGCGGAGGGCCGAGCCCTCGGCGCCGAGCTGATCAGCGAGCGGCAACATGACGTTCAGGCTCATGCTGTCGAGCCCGACGAACAGCACCACGAGGGAGAGAACAGCGAGTCCCGTCCAGTGCGCATGGCGCCTGGCTGAGGCGAACGCGACGTGCTGTTCGCGCGGCTCGTGGAGGCGATGGAGGCGACTACCGGACATGGGTTGAGCGTGTCGCACACGCCGCGCGGCGACATCAGTGCGCCACCCTGATCCGGCACCCTGATTTCTCCGTCCCGATGCCCTGATCCAAGGTGCGCCAACGCCTCGTTAGGCCCGCCGATCGACCTGATCTCTGTCTCCGGGGTGATAGGGTTCAAGCGGCCTTGCCCCAGAGCCCGGCGGGCGACTTTCCGGCTCAAACACACGGTCGGCGTCGATGCAAACGTCAGGAGCCGCGCATGTTCGTCGCCCCGCACAACGCGAGCCTGCTGCGGCCTAGCCCAGGATGAGCGTGTTCGGCGACCAGGTACGAATCGTCTCGAGTCTGACGCGAAGTGGGTCGTCGGTGGGCCAGAGCGGCTCGATCGTCAACGCGATCAGGATGCGGCTCGACGATGCCGGAAATCGAGTGAGCGGTGTTCCGGTCGTGAACGAAGACCTGGACGGCGGTACCGACGGGCGGGGCTCCTGGGACGCGGAACGCGAAGAGGCGAACGCCCGGTACGCAGCAGCCCAGGCCCAACGAGCGCCGTGATGCGTTCCGAGGCTAGTGCAGCGCTCGGGGCTGCGCTTTGATGGCACTTTTCGTGCTCGCTCTTGTCGCTGTCGTTGTCTTTATTGCCGTTGCGTTCGCGGCGTGGCACTACCCGCTACCGATGACTCCGACGCCCAGCCTCGCCGCTGCGAAAGCGATGGGACGTGAGCTTGCGCACCACAGCCGGCTGCGTCGCTCGATTACGAGCCGCCTCAGCCCCGAGGCCGTAACCGGACTCGCCTTGACGGTGGCTCTTGGCGCTGTACTGCTTGGAGGCCTCGTTCTCGGCGGGCTCGCATACCTCGTGCGGACGAACTCGCGGCTCGTCGATCTCGATGCCCGCGTCGCCCACTGGGGGGCCGATCATGCAGGGCCTGTGTCCGAGCGTGGGCTAACCCTGATCACGCAACTCGGTGCAACATGGCTCGTCGTCGTTCTGGCGTTCGTCGTCGTGGTGGTCGGCTACGTGCGACGACCTAATCGCTGGATTCCTGTTTTTTTCCTCACGGTGCTTGTAGGCCAATGGCTGCTCACGAACGGCATCAAGGAATTGTTCGACCGCGTCCGGCCCACGCTGAACCCGATCACCGAGACACTCGGGCCGTCGTTCCCGAGCGGTCACACGACGGCAGCTGCTGCGTTCTACGCCGCCGCGGCGCTGGTCCTCGGCCGAGGCGTCGGCAAACACGGCCGCGCACTTCTGGCCGGAGCCGCAGCGGGGATCGCCGTCGCCGTGGCGTGCACTCGCGTCCTTCTCGACGTGCACTGGCTCACGGATACCGTCGCGGGGCTGTTCCTCGGCTGGGCCTGGTTCGCTATTTGCTGCATCGCGTTCGGCGGCCGTCGCTTCCTCCGATTCGGCGCTGCGGCCGAGGAGGTCATGCACGAGGCGGACGTGGAGCGACGTAGGGTGCTCGCACAGGGCTCAGGCTGAGCCGCGACGGTTGACCCTGAGACAGAACAGCCACTTACGCGAGCGTGCTCTCGCTTGAGGGCTCGACGGCCGCGCTCGTCTCCTCCGGTGAGCGTTGAAAGACGCCGAGTCCAAGGATCGGCATCGCGACGCCGTTGTTCAGCGTCAGGGTGGTTGGTGTCGTTGTCGTCATCAGGCTCCTTCCGCCCTCGTGGTAACGCATTCATTCGAGGGAGCCGCTTGGCTCCAGGCCTCGCGGAGTCGGTGCCGGTAGAACGTCCAGAGGATCAGGCCGACAATCAGGAGCACTGCCTCGTCGATCGGCCCTGGGACGGGCAGGACGCCGAACGCCGCGAGTCCGCGTAGCGGCTTGGGGATATCACCGTCGCGGGCGAGGATCTTGACTGCCCGGATCAGGCGGCGGGCGGCGGCGATCATCGCCACAAGCCTATGGGCGAGGACGACCCAAGGGCCACCGTAGGAACAAGCGCCCTGAGTCTTGGGGCGATGGACACGGAACCCGCCGTGGTCCATACTCGCGCACTGATGGACGACGACGAGCAAGGGCTCGGGTTCGGCTTCTACGCGAAGTTCGCTGGCGCCATGCTCGCGATCGGAATCGCCGTGTGGATCTTCGTGCTGATCATCAGTCGCGCAATCTACGCCTGGGGCTTGCTCGGGATGTTCCTGGCCCTCACGGCCGTGCTGCTCGGGATCGGCTGGTTCATCGACCGCCGGGAGAAACAGAAACGGTCCCAGTTCGAATAGGCGGCTGACGCTACATCGGGCGCCTCGGTCTCCAGGACCAGCAGCAGCTCGATCGCGTCTCGAATCTCCTGCGTGACGTCCTCGGACCGGACGTCGTCGGGGCATATCTCTTCGGCTCGGCCGTTCTCGGCGGCCTGCAGCCGGAGAGCGACCTCGACGTGCTCGGCGTCTCGAGGCGGCCGACGACGCGCGAGCAGAAGCGGCGGCTCGTCGATCGCCTGCTCGCCTTCTCGGGGAGGCGGGCTTCACAGGGTCGGTGGCGCCGCGTCGAGCTGACGATCGTGGTGGAGTCGGAGATCAAGCCCTGGCGCTTCCCGCCGACGATGGACTTCCAGTACGGCGACTGGCTGCGCGGCGAGTTCGAGAACGGCAACCTCGCGCCCTGGCCGACGAAGACGAACCCGGACCTCGCCTCGCTGATCACGATGGCGCTCCTCGCCGACAGGCCGGTGCTGGGGCGGCCGCCGGCCGAGATCCTCGAGCCGGTTCCTCACGAGGACCTCCTCAGCGCGATCGTCGGCGACGTCGATGTCCTCCTGGGCGACCTCGACGACGACACCCGCAACGTGATCCTGACGCTCTCGCGCATCTGGAGCACCGTCGCCACCGGTGACATCCGCTCGAAGGACGCGGCTGCGGACTGGGCGCTCGAGAGGCTCCCCGACGGGCACCGGCCGGTTCTCGCTCGCGCCCGCGCGATCTACCTCGGGGAGGAGGAAGAGCGCTGGGACGATCTCGAGTCGCGCGTTCGGCCGTACGCCGACTACGTCGTCGCCGAGATCCATCGGATCGGGCGCAGCTCGACTTTGTAAAGCCTTGAAGGAGCCGGGCGCCTGGTCCCTAACTGGTCCATCCCGTGCGTCTCCGACTTGTACTTACGACCGCGGTCGCCGCCGGCGTGCTCGCCGGAGCGCCGGCCGCGCATGCGGCGGCAACGCCCGACCCCGAGATCGCCGGGCTCCAGGTTGCGCTGCGCTCGAAGGGCCTCTACTTCGGCCGGATCGACGGCGTCGCCGGGTCGATGACCGCCAAAGGGTTGCGGACGTTCCAGCGGCTCGTGAAGCTCCCGGTCGACGGCAAGCTCGGGCCGAGGACGCGTGCCCGGCTCGGCGCGCTCGGCCGGCCGCTCGTTTCGCGCCGCGTGCTCGTGCAGGGCACGTATGGCTGGGACGTGTCGACGCTGCAGTTCCAGCTCGCGCGGGCGGGGCACCTTCGTCTGCTCGAGGTCGACGGTCACTTCGGCGCGTCGACGAAGGCAGCGCTCAACCGCTTCCAGCGCTCGCGCCGCCTGGTCTCCGACGGGATCTTCGGGCCGGCGACCCTGGCCGCCTTCGGCCGTCGCGGCGGCGGCGGCGGCCGCACGCCCTCGCCGGTGCTCGCCCGCTCGACCGTGAGCATGATCTCGTACACCGTGCGGCCCGGCGACACGCTCGCCGAGATAGCGGCACGGCACAAGACGACGGTGCCGGCGCTCGCGAAGGCGAACGACATCGACAAGCCGAATCTCGTGGTCATCGGCGACACGCTGCGCCTGCCGGGCGCGGCCGCGACTGCGTCCAGCCCTGCCGAGGAGTTGAGTCGCTCGACCGTGCGGGCGCTCATCGACAAGTGGGCCAACCAGCACGGCATCCCGGTCAGCCTCGCCCGCGCGCTCGCCTGGCAGGAGTCCGGGTTCCAGACGAACGTCACCTCGTCCACGGGCGCGTGGGGGCCGATGCAAGTGATGCCCGAGACGTGGACGTTCGTCGAGACGATCCTGCTCGGCCGCAGCGTCCCGCGCACCGGCGAGGGCGGGGTCGAGATCGGGATGACGCTGCTCAACCACCTGCTCAAGCGCTTCGAGGGCGACCAGCGTCTGGCGCTGGCCGCCTGGTATCAGGGCGAGAAGGCGGTCCGAGAGCGCGGCCTCTTCGAGGACACGAAGAAGTTCGTCGCGAACGTCCTCGCTCTGACCGGCCGCCCTCTTTAAGAACTCAATTCAGAATGAGGCTTGTGTCGCCGGGCCGCCCCGGGCGGCACGATCGCCGCGTCCTCAGTCGCCCCGATAGCTTCAGCTATCGAGGCTCCCTGCGTCCTTGCGCTCGCACCACCCGGAGCACCCCAGCGACGAAGCTCATCCTGAATCGAGTTCTAGGCGGGCGCGAGCGCGGCGATCGCGGCATAGGCCCGCTGCGCGGCTTCGTCGACCTCGAGCGACCAGAGCGAGTCCGGCCGCTCGGGATCGCCGAAGATCTCGACGTCCCACGCCCCGCGCCAGCCGGCGTCGCGGAGCACTCCCATCAGCTCGGCCGTCCGCGAGATGCCCTCGCCCGGCAACGCGCGGTCGCTGCGCTCCTCCGCGAACCAGTCGGCCAGGTGGACGCCGGTGATCCGGTCGACGTTCTCGACCAGGTGGCGCTCGATCTCCGGCGTGTCCCAGACGTGCCAGAGGTCGACCATGATCCCGACGTCCGGGAGCGCGGCCTCGTCGAGCAGGTCGAGCGTCTCGGGAATCGTCGTCACGAGCGTGAGCCCGTCGCGCTCGGAGGCATGAACCGGCTCGAGGCCGAGCCGGACCCCCGCGTTGTCGGCGGCCGCGGCGATGCGCCGCAGGCCGTCGATCACGAGTTGACGGGCCTCGTACTCGTTGCGATCGCCGGACGGGCCGGTCAGGCAAAGGACGCACTCGGGCTCGAAGGGCGCGAACCTGTGCATCGACGCGCACAGCGAGTCGACGCGGGCTTCGACGTCGTCGGGCCCTTCGATCACCGTGTTCGGAAGCACCGACGGAACGGCCGGCACGCAGTTCGTGACTCGCAGGCCGCTCGCGCGCAGCGCGGTGAGGTCGTCCTCGTCGTCGCCGAGCTTCATCTCCCAGACCCCGATGCCGTCGAAGCCGGCTGCGGCGTACGCGCCGACGTCGTCGCGAAAGCTTGCGGCGACAGTCGAGATCTCACTCAGCGAGAGCGTCACGACGCCCCCGGCAGCTTCGCCAGCAGCCGCCTGGACAGCGGCCTCCTGGTCAAGTGCTTCGCGACGAGGTAGCCCGAGCCGGCGCCGAGCCCGGGGCCTGGATGCGTGCTCGCGCCGATGTGGAAGAGCCGGTCGACCGGCGTCTCGTGACCCGGCGAGGCCGGCGTCGGCCTGAAGAGCAGGTTCTGGTCGAGCGAGCACGAGCCGGCGTAGATGTCGCCGCCGACCCAGTTCGGGTTCGCCGCCTCGATGTCAGCGGGTGAGAGGACGACGCGGCCGACGGTCGCGTGCTCGAGGTTCTCGACGTGGCCGGCGATGCGCGCCACGATCCTGTCGGCATATGCCTCGCGCAGCTCCTCGGTCCAGCCGCCGCTTGCGTCGAGCTCGCCGGCGGCGTCGCCCTTCGGGCTTGGTGGCAGCTCCTGGAGCTGGACCCAGAGCACCCACGAGCCCTCCGGGGCGCGCGATGGGTCGACCGCCATCGGCTGGCCGAGCGCGATCGTCGCCTCCGCCGGGAGCAGGCCACGGTCGGCCTCGTTGACCGCCCGCGAGACCCCGTCGAGGCCGGTAGTGAGGTGGAGGAGCGGCACCCGCCCCAGCCGTTCGTCGCCACGCCAGCGCGGAGGCTCGTTCATCGCGATGTGGATCTGCATCTCGCCGCGGCCGTAACGGAAGCGGAGCGCGGCGTCACGCACGCGTTCGGGAACGGCACCGTCGCCGAGCAGGCGCCCGTAGAGCTGTGTCGGCGTGACGCAGGCGAGCACGGCCCGTGAGACCGAGATCGTCTCGCCGCCGGCGAGCAGGACTGCGGTCGCACGGCCCTCGGCGACGAGGATTCGCTCGACCTCGGCCTCGGTGCGCAGCTCGCCGCCCGCATCGCGCACGATCGTGGCCAGGGCCTCGACGAGCTTGACGCCGCCGCCCTTCGGCACCGGCATTCCGCCGAGTTGCAGCGAGCAGGCGATCACCTGCGTCATGAAGCCCGAGACCGCCTGATCGGGACCGAGTCCGGTGTGCAACACCCAGGGTGCGAGCAGCCCGCGGGCCGGCTCGCGCTCGAACGTCTCCGTCAGCCAGTCGCGAGCGGAAAGCAGTGTGCGGCCGGCGAACTCGACGAGGCCGCGGCGGCCGTAGTGCGAGTACGCCTTCCGGCCGAGCGAGAGCCCCTGGCCCGACCAGAGCTCGGTGCCGAGGACGCCGAAGGCGATCCCGGCGCCGCCCATGAACTCGTCGAACTGGCGCTGCCACTCCGGCCCGAGCTCGGCCACGTTCGCCGCGCCGTCGGTCGAGAGGAACGCGCTCGTTCCGTCGGGAAACGCGGCGGCGGTGGGGAGGTCGGTGTTGAGGTACTCGAGCCCGAGCCGGTCGAGGTCCGGCTTCAGCTCCGCGTAGGCCGGGGAGCCGACCCAGAGCGGGTGCCAGGAGGCGAAGACCTCATGCGTGAAGCCCGGTGCGGTCAGGCCCTCGACCGTCTTGATCGCGCCGCCGAGCCAGTCGTTCCGCTCGAGCACGCAGACGCGCCAGCCCTCCTTCGCCAGCAGCGCCGCGGCGGCGAGCGAGTTGATACCGCTGCCGACGCAGACCGCGTCGAAGCCGTTCATGGCCCGACTCTATGCAGAACGAGAGCGTCGAGTCGCAAGCCGGTGCTCCATTACGCGCACCGCCTCGGGGCTCGAGTCGATCAGGACGTAGCGGCGCCCCAGCTTCGCGGCCACGGCGCCGAGCGTGCCGCTGCCGGCGAAGAAGTCGAGGCACCAGTCTCCGGGGCGGGTCGATGCCAGCACCATCCGGCGCACGACCCCCTCCGGCTTCTGGGTCGGGTAGCCCGTCTTCTCGGCCCCGTTCGTGGGCACGATCGTGTGCCACCAGACGTCAGTGGGCAGCTTCCCTCGCGCCGCTTTCTCCGCGGTCACGAGCCCGGGGGCCATGTACGGCTCGCGGTCGACCTCGGCGGCGTCGAAGTGGTAGTCCCGCGCGTCCTTGACGTAGACGAGGATCGTGTCGTGCTTCGCGGGCCAGCGGCGCGTCGAGCGCGCGCCGTAGTCGTAGGCCCAGATGATCTCGTTCAGGAAGCACTCGCGCCCGAAGAGCTCGTCGAGCAGGAGCTTGCAGTAGTGCGCCTCGCGATAGTCGACGTGGAGGTAGAGCGTGCCCGTGGCGGTCAGCAGGCGGCGGGCCTCCTCGAGGCGCGGCGCGAGGAAGCCGAGGTAGTCGTCGAACGAGTCGCGGTAGGACGACTCGGCGAGAAGCCGGCTCCGGTAGCGCCGCCCGCCGAAGCCGACCCGGTCGCCGCCGGGGTCGGCCGCCGTCTCGAGCGTGACCCGCCGCTGCGTGCGGCCGGTGTTGAAGGGCGGGTCGATGTACACGAGCTGGAAGGTCTCGGCGGCGAACTGGCGCAGCAGCGGCAGGTTGTCGCCGAGCAGGATCTCGTCGTCGACGGGCCGGCGCATCGCACGCCTGACGATAGAGGCGACGGACGACGGCTTGACATGTCAGCGCCCGATGCGTGAGATTCCTGTCCGATGCTCCTGCGTGAGGTCGAGTACGCGCGGCCGTCCTCGGTCGACGAGGCAATCCGGCTCCTGGCGGGGAACGACGGCGCCCGGGCGCTCGCCGGAGGTCAGACGCTCGTGAACGTGATGAAGGCGCGCGCCGCCTCACCCGACGTGCTCGTCGACCTGAACCGGCTCGACGACCTGCGCGCGATCTCCGTGTCCGGAGACACCCTCCACCTCGGCGCGATGGCGACGTACACGCAGATCATGGGATCCTCGGAGGTCGAGGTCTCGCGCCCGATTCTCGCCGAGGTCTCGGCCCAGATCGCCGACGTCCAGGTGCGCAACCGCGGCACCATCGGCGGCAACATCTGCTCGAACGATCCGACGAACCACCTGCCGCCGCTGCTCGTTGCGCTCGATGCGTCGATGACGATTCGCGGCGAGAGTGGCGAGCGGACGGTGTCCGCGGATGAGTTCTTCCTCGGCGTCTACCTGACGGCCGTCGGGGAGGGCGAGCTGCTCACGTCGATCGCGGTTCCGGCGGCCGCCAAGGCCGCCGACGGCTTCGCCGCGGTCACGATCGGCCGGGACGGCACCTGCATCGCGAATGCAGCTGCCTGCCTGACCGACGACGGGGCGCGGATCGTGCTCGGGTGCGTCGACGCCGTCCCGGTCCTGCTGACTCCAGCGGGTACCGACGAGGACAGCGTTCGCGCCGCCGTGGCCGACGCCGCGCTCGAGCCACCGTCCGACGTGCACGGATCAGCCGACTATCGCCGCCATCTCGCCGCGGTCTGCGCCGTGCGGGCCGTCGCTGCGGCGACGGAGAGGGGGAAGTAGGCGTGGAGGCACCGACAACGAGCCGCTCGATCTCCGTCGAGGTCAACGGCGATGTCTACGAACGCGATGTCGACGCGCGCCGCCTGTTCGTCCACTTCCTCCGAGACGACGTCGAGCTGACCGGGACGCACATCGGCTGCGACACGGGCAACTGCGGCGCCTGCACCGTCCTGCTCGACGGCCAGGCGGTGAAGAGCTGCATGCTGCTCGCCGTGCAGGCCGACGGCGCGAAGGTGCGGACGGTCGAAGGGCTGGCGCCGGCCGAGGGCGAGCTGAGCCCGCTGCAGAAGGCCTTCTCGGCGCACCACGCGCTCCAGTGCGGCTATTGCACGCCGGGAATGCTGATGAGCGCGACCGCGCTGCTCGAGCAGAGCCCGCGGCCGAGCGAGGAGGAGGCGCGGACGGCGATCCAGGGCAACATCTGCCGCTGCACGGGCTACGTGAACATCGTCGAGGCGATCGTGAACACAAACCAATGAGCACGACCGAGACGACGACGACGGCCGCCCCGACCGAGCTCCAGAAGGGCCACATCGGCCAGTCGATCCCGCGCAAGGAGGACAAGCGGCTCGTCCAGGGCCAGGGCGTCTTCTTCGACGACGTCCGCCGGCACGGCATGGGCTACGTCCACTTCGTCCGCTCGCCGCACGCACACGCCAAGATCGTCTCGATCGACGTCTCCGCGGCGCTGGCGCTCGAGGGCGTCTACGGCACGATCACCGGCGACGAGGTCGCGATCCAGACCGATCCGTTCTTCGAGATGTCGACCCCGCCCGGGAACGAGATCAAGGACTACGCGCTCGCGGTCGGGCGGGTGCGCTTCATGGGCGAGCCCGTCGCGGCCGTGTGCGCACGCACGCGCGAGCTTGCGCGCGACGCCGCCGAGCTGGTCGAGGTCGAGTACGAGGCGCTGCCGGTGCTCGTCGACGCGCGGGAGTCGCTCAAGAACGAGACGGTGTTGCACGACGACGCCGGCTCGAACGTCGTCTGGAGCGGCGTCTTCGACTGGGGCGACTGGGAAGCCGCGAAGGCCGAGGCCGACCACATCGTGACGATCGACGAGCTCCACTTCCGCCGCTTCAGCTCGACCCCGCTCGAGTGCTCGGGCGCCGTCGTCGAGTACGAGCGCGCCGACGGCCAGTGGACGCTCCACTGCAACCACCAGATGCCGGGTATCGGCGCGATCTGGATGGCGCCCGCCCTGCGCACGGGGCTCGACAAGCTCCGCTTCGTCACCCGCGACATCGGCGGCGGCTTCGGCAACAAGATCTGCCTGCACCCGTACTACGTCACGCTCTGCCTGCTGGCGCGGAAGCTGAACCGGCCGGTCAACTGGACGGAGTGGCGCACCGACCAGCACACGGCGAACGCGCACGGGAACGAGCGCTGGTTCCAGGACGTCGAGGTCGCGGTCAAGTCGGACGGGACGATGCTCGGCTTCAGCGTCAAGGCGCTCGACGACTGCGGCGCCTTCCCGCGGTACGAGCCGCTCGGCTGCATCATCTGGGCGCAGGTGACGCCCGGGTGCTACGCCTGGCGCAACATCCGCGTCGACTTCACGCAGGTCTGCACGAACAAGTCGCCGGCGTCGCCGAACCGCGGCTACTCCCGGATGCAGCACCTCTGGCTGACCGAGCGCATCGTCGACATCGTCGCGGCCGAGCTCGAGCTCGACCCGGTCGAGGTGCGGAAGCGCAACTACGTCAAGACCGAGCAGATGCCCTACGAGACGCCGAACGGCTGCGTCTACGACTCCGGCGACTACGCCCGCTGCCTCGACATCGCCCTCGAGCTGATCGGCTACGACGGGATCGAGCAGCGCCGCGAGGAGGCCGCGTCGCGCGGGAAGCTGCTCGGGGTCGGGATCGGCTCGACGCTCGACTCCGGCACGAACAACTTCGGCCAGTCGACCCTCCTCAATCCCGAGCTCCAGTTCTCGGGCAACAACGAGGCGGCGACGGTGAAGCTCGACATCTTCGGCGAGGTCGTCGTCACGCTCGGCACCGTCCCGCAGGGGCAGGGGCACGAGACGACGGCGTCACAGGTCGTCGCCGACATCCTCGGCTGCTCGCCCGACCAGGTGAACGTGCGGCAGGGCCACGACACGTTCTTCAACTCGAACGCGGGCTTCTCGGGAACCTATGCGAGCCAGTTCGCCGTCACCGGGCTCGGCGCCGTCAAGGGCGCCGCCGACGCGCTCCGCGCCGAGATGGTCGCGCTCGCGGCCGCCGTGCTCCAGTGCGAGGAGGGACAGATCGAGCTCGCGGACGGCTTCGCGCGGATCAAGGACGGTCCGCCCGAGGCGGCGCTGCCGTTCATGGCGCTCGGCGCGATCGTGAACGCGAACAACGCCTTCCTGCCGCCCGACTTCAACCCGACCCTGAACCACCGCTTCGTCTACCGGCCCTACTTCGGCATGGTCGACACGGAGAAGAAGACGGGCAAGCTGACGCTCACCTACGCGTCGCAGATCCACGCCTGCGTGGTCGAGGTCGACCGCGAGACGGGCGTCGTCGAGATCGTCGACTACGCCGCCGTCGACGACTGCGGCGTGCGGATCCACCCGCAGATCGTCGAGGGGCAGGTTCACGGCGCGACCGTGCACGCGATCGGCGCCGCGCTCTACGAGGATTTCGTCTACGACGAGGACGGCCAGCTGCTGACGTCGAACTTCTACGACTACCACGTGCCCCACGCGCTCGACGTCCCGCCGTTGAAGACGGGCGCGATCGAGTCGCCTTCGCCCTTCTCGCCGCTTGGAGCGAAGGGGATGGGCGAGGGTGGCGGCGGCGGCATCCACTGCATCTGCGCGGCGATCCAGGATGCGCTGAAGCCGGTGGGGAAGCCGATCGTCCACGAGAGCTGCAATCCCTCCCACCGCGTCTGGGCGATGCTCCAGGATCCCGAGTCGACGCGCGCGAGCGTGAAGGTGGTGCCGGCGTGAAGCTCGAGGGCACGAAGGAGCTCGCGGCCCCGCGCGAGACGGTCTGGCAGGTGCTGAACGATCCCGCGCAGATGGCGAAGCTGATGCCCGGCGTCGAGGGCTTCGAGATTCGCGACGAGCGCCACTGGCAGGCGAAGGTGAAGATCCCGCTCGGGCTCGGAGGCCTGCGGATGACGGTCGACTTCGAGAAGGTCGACGAGCGTGAGCCCGAGTTCGCGGCGCTGAACGCGAAGGGGAACGGCGTCGGGGCGATCATGAACATGCAGACGCAGTTCCACCTCTCCGAGGCCGGGGCGGGGACGTCGATGCGCTGGGAGGCGGACGTCAAGATCGCGGGGCCGGTCGGCGCGATGGGACAGCGCGTGCTGCAGCCGATCATCAACCAGCAGGTCGGGAACGTGCTCACGGCGCTCGAGAAGCAGGTCGAGCAGGCGAGCCCAGACGACACGAAGACCTAGTGCCGGTCCCGTTCCGGATCGGCGTCATGCAGCTCACCATGGAGCCGCTCGAGGAGATGCTCGAGTCGGCGCGCGTGATGGACGAGGCCGGGATGGACACGATCTGGCTCGCCGAGGCCTATCCGTGGTGGCGCAAGCACCAGATGGAGGCGCGCTCGTCGACGGTCGTCTCGGCGCTGATGGCGCGCGAGACGGAGCGGCTGACGATCGGCTGGGGGATCATCTCGCCGTTCACACGGCACCCGGTGCAGGTGGCGATGGACGCTCGCGTCGTCCAGGAGGCGGCCGGGCCGGGTCGCTTCCTGCTCGGCTTCGGGACGTCGAAGATCTTCCTCAACAACGCCCAGATGCAGACGAAGAAGACGCTCGGGCCGATGCGCGACGCAGTCGAGATCGTCCGCGGCGTGCTCGGCGGCGAGGCGTTCCGCTACGACGGTGAAGCGTGGTCGGCTGACGTGCCCGCGCTCTCTGCGGAGGCACACGCGCCGAGGGAGGTGCCCCCGGTCTACGTCGCGGCGACGGCGCCGAAGATGCAGGCGCTCGCCGGCGAGATCGCCGACGGCTGCCTGACACCGTCGATCACCACACCTGCTTTCGTCCGTTACACGCGCGAGAACGTGGTTGCGGACATCGACATCGGCTGCACCGTCGTCGCCTCGATCGACGAGGACCGCGACAAGGGGCGTGACGGCGCGCGCGAGATCGCCGGCATGTACCTGGCGAACAAGGTGCAGAACATCAAGGGTGCGGCCGACACGCTGCTCGACCTCGCCGGCCTCGATCAGGACGAGATCCGCCCGATCGCCGAGGCGATGGAGCAGGGCGGCCGGCTGGCTGCGAAGGCGAAGGTGACCGACGCGATCCTCGACCGCTGCAAGCCGATCGCCGGCACGCCCGCGGACTGCATCGCAGCGATCGAGGAGTACCGCGACGCCGGCTGCACCCACGTCATGCTCGAGCTGTGGGGGGACGAGCGGCACGACCAGATCCGCCTCTTCGGGGAGAAGGTGCTGCCACACTTCCGCTCGTGAGCTACGACCCGAAGGCATTCGACGCGTTCGAGGCCGCCGGCTGGGCGGAGAAGGACGCCGGTGCGTACGACATGCTGCTGGGGCGCGTGACCGAGAGGTTCGCCGAACCGCTGCTCGACGCGGTCGGGGCCGGCCGCGGAACGCGGCTTCTCGACCTGGCGACCGGCCCGGGGTACGTCGCCGGACGTGCTGTGGCACGCGGAGCGGAAGCTGTGGGACTCGATCTCTCCGACGCCATGCTCGCGTTCGCGCGTGAGCACGTGCCCGGCGTCGAGTTCGTCCGCGGCGACGTCACGGCCCTCCCTTTCGAGGACGAGTCCTTCGACGCTGTCACCGCCGCGTTCCTCCTCCTCCATCTCGCCGAGCCGGAGCGGGCAGTGGCGGAGGCGGCCCGCGCGCTCCGGCCGGGCGGCGCAGCCGCGTTCACGGTCTGGGACGTGCCGGCGCGAGGACGCTGGCTCGGCGTGCTCGTCGATGCGATCGAGGAGGTGGGCGTCTCGGCGCCTGCCGATGTCCCCGCGGGACCGCCGTTCTTCCGATTCGCCGACGAGAACGAGCTCACCACGCTCATGACCGGCGCGGGCTTGGCGGACCCGTCAATGCGCACGGTCGAGTTTCTCCTGCACGTCGGCAGCGCGGACGAGCTCTGGAACGGACTGATCGACGGGGCCGTTCGCATGCGCGCGCTCGTCCAGGCTCAGAGCGACGACGTGCGGCGTGCAGTTCGCGCCCGCTTCGACGAGTTGCTCGACGTCCATTCCGCCGGCGACGGGTTCGACGTGCCGGTCGCGGTCAAGCTCGGCTCCGGGCGAAAGCAGTGATCGACCGCGAGCGGCTCGTCGCCGACGCGCTCGCCGCAGTCTCGATCCCCAGCTTCACCGGCTCGGAGGAGGCGATGGCGGCGTGGATGGCCGGCCAGTGTGAGGAGCTCGGGCTCGCCGTCCAGTGGCAGCAGGTCGAGGACGAGCGCGCCAACGTGCTCGCGACGCGGGCGGGGACGGGCGGGGGGCCGACGCTGATGTTCAACGGCCACCTGGACACGTCGTACTCCGGCCGTGAGGCGTGGCTCGCCGGCATCCCCGGCTTCCAGCCGCAGGGGTTCGAGCGGGAGGGCCGGATCTACGGGCTGGGGATCTCGAACATGAAGGGAGCGCTCGTCGCGTACCTGGCAGCCCTACGCGCGCTCGGCGACACGCCGCTGAAGGGCGACGTGCTCCTCGCCGCGGTTGCAGGCGAGATCGAGAAGACGCAGCAGGGCGACGCGCAGGGCGCCGAGTACCGCGGCTACGCCACGGGCTCGCGCTACCTCGTGGGGCACGGCGGCGCCGCAGACATGTGCATCCTCGGCGAGCCGACCGAGCAGAAGCTCGTGCTCGCGCACTTCGGGACGATCTGGCTCCGGCTCTCGACGTCGGGCCCGTTCGTGCACACCGCGTTCTCGTCGGGGCGGCTCGAGGAGAACTCGATCGTGCGCATGCGCGACGTGCTCGACCGCGTGCTCGAATGGCTGCCCAGCTGGGAGGAGGAGATGAGCTACGGCGACGTGCGCGGGGTCGCGAACGTCGGCGCGATCCAGGGCGGCTTCGGCTGGCGCGCCTCGCGGACGCCGCACCGGACCGACCTCTTCCTCGACCTCCGGGTGCCGCCGGACGTGGAGATGGCGGCGGCGCGGCGGCGCGCGCTCGAGTTCGCGCGCGGCCTGGAGGGAGTCGAGGCGGAGGTCTACGTGACGGCGCCCGGCGCTGAGCTGGAGGAGTCGCACCCGCTCGTCGGGGCACTCGAGGACGCGCACGAGGAGGTCTTCGGCGCGCCGCCCGAGCGCGACGTCACGCGCTGGTTCTCGGACGCGTCGGTGCTGTCGCGCTACGGGATCGCGACGATCAACTACGGCACCTCGTCCGGCCTGCCCGACCCGGAGTACGGCGAGAATCTCGAGATCGACGGACTGGTCAAGATCGCCGAGGTCTACGCCCGCGCGGCGGAGAGGGTCTGCGGGTGAGACTCGTCACGTTCGACGACGCTCGTGTCGGCCACGTCGACGGCGACGAGATCGCCGTGCTCGACGTGCCGAGCACCCGAGCGTGGTTCGAGCGCGGCGGGGCGGAGGAAACGGGGGAGCGGGTTCCGCTGGCCGATGCACGGCTTCGCGCCCCGATCGTGCCGAAGAAGTTCTTCCACACCGCCGGCAACTTCCGCGAGCACGAGGAGGAGTCGAAGGTCGTCGCGTGGTCGCACGAGATCGCCCCGTGGATCGTCTTCTTCCAGAACGTGGACGCGATCGTCGGCCCGGACGAGCCCGTCGTCTATCCCGAGCACCTGACCGAGGAGCTCGACTACGAGCTCGAGCTCGCCGTCGTGCTCAAGAAGGCCGGAAAGTGGTTCCCGCCCGAGGAGGCGATGGACTACGTCGGCGGCTACGTGATCTTCAACGACATCACCGCGCGCGACATCCAGCGGCGCGAGATGCGCTCCGGGGTCTTCAGCTTCTGCAAGGCGATCGACACGTTCTGCCCGCTCGGGCCGTGGATCGTCACGCCCGACGAGATCCCCGACCCGCACGATCTGGCGATGGAGCTGCGCGTGAACGGGCAGTCGAGGCAGACCTCCCACTCGGGGAACATGAGCGTGACGATCCCGGAGATCCTCTCCCACTACTCGGCGCTCGGCTATTCGGCAGGGGACGTGCTCTCGACGGGGACGGTGTCCGGCGTGGCGGGGTTCTCGGAGGACGCGGCGTCGCTCTATCTCAGGCCGGGCGACGTGATCGAGGCCGAGATCGAGCGGATCGGCGTGCTCCGCAACCCGGTCGTCGGCTGGGAGGAGGCGCACGGCGAGCCCGCGCCGGAGCGCGTGCGTTGGTAGTCGGCTCGGTCGAGGTCGTGCCGATCGTCGACTGTGTCGGCGAGCTCGGTGAGCTCGCCGAGCTCTACCCCGAGTTCGAGGGCTGGGAGCCGTACCGCGAGCTCTACCCGTCGCTCTTTCGGGAGAGCAGGTGGCTCGTGCCGTGCACGTCGTACCTGATCCGCTCCGCGGGCACCGACATCCTCGTGGACACGGGCGTGGGCCCGGCCGGTCTCTGGGGGTGGGAAGCGGACTGGGAGGAGGGACTGCCGGCAGGGCTGGCGCAGGTGGGGGTCCCGCCGGAGGACGTCGACATCGTCTTCCTCACGCATCTCCACATCGACCACGTGGGCTGGAACGCGGACCGCGACGGCAAGCCCGCCTTCCCGCGTGCACGCGTGCTCGCGCACCGGGACGCCCTCGCGTTCGCCAGGGGCGGCGACCGGCCGCACATCGCACGCTGCATCCTGCCGCTCGAATTCGAGGAGCTCGGGGGCGAGACGGAGCTCGGCGAGGGCGTCAGCGTGTTCCCGCTACCCGGCCACTACCCAGGTCATATGGGTCTTCGGATCGAGTCGGGAGGCGAGCGGGCGCTCCTGATCGCCGACGCCGCGGTGCACCCGATGCTCCTGGACGAGCCCGGCGCCCGCTACGTCTCGGACGCAGATCCTGTCGCGAGCGCGGCGACGAGGCGCCAACTGCTGTCGGAGATCGTGGACGCGGACGTGCTCGTCGTCTGCGGCCACTACCCGGAGGGCGGCATCGGCCGTGTCGTCCGGCGCGACGGTCGCGTCGTCTGGGAGGCCGCGGAGCGATGAGGCTTGTGTTGAAACAAGGTCTGGTTTCCGCGTGGTGACGTGGCCCCGCGACGACGCGAAGCTGAACCGAGTGCGGGCGCTCATGGCCGAGCAGGAGCTCGACGCGCTCGTCGTCCGCGCGCCCGACAACGTCCTCTACCTGACCAACTTCTGGGGGATGAAGGGGTACGACGCGGCCGTCTTCCCGCGCGAGGGCGAGCCCGTCCTGATCTGCCTCGAGGCGTCCGAGGCCGACGCGGAGCGGACGAGCTGGACGAGCGACGTGCGGATCTTCCACGGCTACGACGAGAACGACCCGCGACCGCCCGGCCTGCGCGCGCTCGACCTGGCGCGGCAGATCGCCTCGGGGTACGACCGGGTCGGAGCAGAGCACAGCCTGGGCACGCAGGCCGCGGACCGGATGGTCGGCGAGCCGACGACGTTCCCGAAGGCCTGGTTCGACGCGTTCCGCAGCGCGAAGGACGCGACCCCGCTCCTCGCCGCCGCCCGTGCGGTCAAGACCGAGCAGGAGGTCGAGCGGATGCGGCTCGCGAACGAGATCGCGGCGCGGGCGCTCGAGCACACGGCGGCGCACTTGCACCCGCGCATGACCGAGAGCGAGGCCGCGGCGCTCTGGCAGGGCTGGGTGCACGGGCACGGGACCGGCCTGCACGGCAAGGTCGAGCTCGCGCTCGGCTTCTCGCTCGTCTGGTCCGGGCCGGGCATCCGCACCTTCACGGCGACCGGGCAACAGGCCGATCCGCGAGCACGAGCCGACCCTGTTCGAGATCTGGGTCTGCGCGGACGGCTACTGGTGCGACCACACGAAGAACCTCGTCCCGGGCGACCCGACGCCGCGCTACCGCGAGCTCGAGGAGCAGCTGCTCGGCGTCTACCGGGCCGCGATCGACCACTGCCGGCCCGGTGCAAGCCTGCCCGAGCTCGACCGGTTGATCCGGGACGGCCTCGCCGAGATGGGCTACCCGGGCCAGCCGAGCCACCCGGTCTGCCACGGCGTCGGCGCCCGCGCGCACGAGCCGCCCTACGCGCACCAGGCCGGAACGGGCACGATCGAGGCCGGGATGGTGCTGGCGATCGAACCGGGCGTGTACTGGCCGGAGGGCGGCGGCCTTCGCGTCGAGGACAACTTCCTGATCACCGACGACGGCCCGGAGCGGCTCTGCCGCTTCCCCGACGGGATCGTGAGGACTCCCTGACCCTGGACCGGGACAAGCTGTGGACGGGCGAGCTGAACCGGCGCGCGCTCGAGCCGCAGACGCACGCGACCGTCGGTCTCTACGACACGACCCTCCGCGACGGCGAGCAGACCGTCGGCGTCGTCCTCTCGCCGGAGGACAAGCTCGCGATCGCGCGCGCGCTCGACGAGGCGGGCGTCGACCGGATCGAGGCCGGCTTCCCGCGCGTCTCGGAGGAGGACGCCGAGGCGATCCGGCTGATCGCAGACGCTGGCCTTCGCGCCGAGGTGTGGGGCTTTGCGCGCGCGGTGCAGGCGGACGTCGAGCTGCTCGCAGAGCTCGGCGTGCGGCGGCCGTGGTCGAGAGCCCGATCTCGGACGCGAAGCTGGCCGCCCTTGGCGTCTCGCACGACGACATGCTCGGCCGGATCCGGAAAGCGGTCTCGTTCGCGGCGGGCGAGGGGATCACGGTCGCCTTCTTCGGTGTCGACGGCTCGCGGGCCGAGCTCGACTTCTTCCACCGCGCCTACGAGGCCGCCGTCGAGGCGGGCGCGCAGGAGGCGGTCGTGGTCGACACGATCGGCGTCGCGACGCCCGAGGGCGCGGCGTACCTCGTCGGCCAGGCGGTCGACTGGCTCGACGTGCCGGTGCACTGGCATGGCCACGACGACTTCGGCCTCGCCACCGCCGCTGCGGTCGCGGCCGTCCAGGCGGGCGCCACCTGGGTGCACGGCACGGTGAACGGCATGGGCGAGCGGGCCGGCAACGCGAACCTGCTCGAGGTCGCACTGGCGCTCGAAGGTCTCTACGGGATCCCGACGCGGCTCGACCTCTCCCAGGCGCGCTCGCTCGCCGCGCTCGTGCGCGAGCGGTCCGGCTACGAGCTCGCGCCGTGGACGCCGCTGACCGGCGACAACCTGTTCACGCGCGAGAGCGGCGCGGTCGCGAGCCAGTTCCACGACCCGCCCGCGATCGAGCCGTACGCGGCGGACGTCGTCGGCGCCGAGCGCGGGATCGTGCTCGGCAAGAAGAGCGGCCTCGACTCGATCCGGCTGAAAGCCGAGCAGCTCGGCCTCGAGCTGCCGGAGGAGCGCTACGCCGAGGTGCTCGCGGGCGTCAAGCGCCTCGCGACGCGAAAGGGGCGCCTCCTCACCGACGCAGAGTTCCGCAGGCTCGCCCGGAATTGACTGACATGTCACCGGCGCGGGATACTCGCGCCAGTGTGATTGAGCGAATTGGCGTCGTCGGGGCCGGCGTGATCGGCAGCCTGTACGCGGCTCACCTGAGCCGCGTCGCGGATGTCTGGGTGCTGACGCGACGACCTGAGCATGCCCGCGCTCTCACGGCCGACGGCCTGACCGTCTCCGGCCGGTCCGACTTCACCGGCACGGTGCACGCGACCGACGATCCGGCGGCGCTCCCCGAGCTCGACGTCGCGATCGTGGCGACGAAGGGGACTGAGCTCGACGCCGCGGCCCGCGCGCTCGAAGGCCGGCTCGCCGGCGCGACTGTCGTCACCATCCAGAACGGCCTGGGTGCCGAGCAGGTCGTGCGCAGGCACGGCGACTGGCCGCTCGTCTCCGGCGTGACGTTCATGAGCGGCACGCGCCACGACGACACGCACGTCGAGTACATCCTCGACACGGAGACGTGGCTCGGGCCCTACAACGGGATCCCGTACGAGCAGGTCGAGGAGCTCGCCGGCCTGATCGAGCGCTCCGGCTTGAAAGCGCGTGCGTTCCCCGACCTGCGGCCGGCGCAGTGGTCGAAGCTGATCTTCAACGCGACCGTGAACGCGGTCGCGGCGCTCACCGGGCTGCCGCACGACGCCCACTTCGCCGCGGAGGAGCGACCCTCCGACCTCGGCCATCTCGTGCACGCGCTGGTCGACGAGGGCAAGGCGGTCGCAGCGGCAGCGGGGATCGAGCTGCACGAGGACCCGTGGGAGATGAACGTGCACGCAACGCAGCGGGGGAGCGCGCACTACCCGTCCATGCTCGAGGACGTCGAGGCGCACCGCCCGACCGAGATCGAGCTGATCACCGGCTCGCTCGTGCGCGAGGCGGAGCGGCTCGGCGTGCCCGTGCCGCTGCACACGGCGCTGTATCGCCTGATCAAGGCGAAGGAAGACTCATGGCTTCTCTACCAGCAATCGGAAGGGGGACGGGAATGACGGCAAGAACGCGGTGGAGCGTCTTCGGGGCGCTGCTCGCGCTGTCTGCGGTCGTCGTCGCGACAGTGGGCACAGGGCTCGGCGGGTCGCGGACGAACGCGGCGGCGCCGATCGTGATCGGCTGGGCATACGACAGCAAGGGGAACATGGCGCCGTTCGACGGGCCGGCGCTCGCGGCGGCGAAGGTCCGCGTCAACCAGGTGAACTCGAGGGGCGGCGTCAACGGACGCCCGCTGCGGATCGAGACCTGCGACACGAACAACAACAATCCGGCCAAGGCGAAGTCGTGTGCGGCGCAACTGCTCGGCAAGGGCGCCCACGTCATGTTCGTCACCTGCGACGTCGACTTCGCGACTCCGGTCGTGCAGGAGTCGTTGAAGGCCGGCAAGCTGACGGTCGCGCCCTGTATCGGCACGGACCAGATGGGCCCGAAGCGGTTCGGAACGGCCGGCAAGCTTGCGTTCAGCTTCGGCAACGTCGCTCAGGACGAGGGCTCGGCGATGGCCGAGTACGCCTACCGGAGGGGCTGGCGGACGGCGAACCTCGCCACCAACACCCTGCTCGTCTACTTCAAGAACGTCGTGCAGGCGTTCGAGAAGCGGTTCACGCAGCTCGGCGGCAAGATCGCCGGCCGCGAGAGCTACGCGACCGGGGCGAACAACGTCAACGCGGCGGTCAGCCGCCTCAACGCCCGCGAGGCCGACGTGATCGTCACCTCGACGGCGTTCGGCGAGCTGCCCGCGCTCGTCAAGGGGATCCGCTCGCTCGGCAACGAGACGCCGATCCTCAACTCGTGGGCGGGCGACGGCACCTACTGGGTGGCCGGGAACCCGCAGGTCACCGACTACTACGCCGTCACCTTCGCCTCGGCGTTCGGCGACGACCCGATCCCCGCGGTGCGGACGCTCGCGAAGCAGCTGAAGGCGTTCACAGGCGGCTTCGTGACCGGCTCGGCGGCGATCGACGGCGTCGTGACCGCGATTCGGCGGTCGGGTGGCTCGACGACCGGCTCCACGCTGGCGACGACGATGGAGAAGTTCAGGAAGGTGCCGACCCTGTCCGGGCTCGTCAGCTTCTCGCCGCAGTTCCACACCGTCTTCGGGCGGCAGTACCGCGTGATCAAGATCCACAACAACAAGGCGAGCTACGTCGGCGCCGTGACCGCCAAGGTCGTCCCGAAGATCTAGGGATTGACGGCGGCGCAGGAGACAGACGAACGCGGGAGGCCCGGGGCGACGCTCCGGGCCTCCTCCGTGTCCCGGTCGTTCGCGGGGGTGCGGGCGCTCGACGAGGTCACGCTCGAGCTGCACCGGCACGAGGTGGTCGGTCTGATCGGCCCGAACGGGGCGGGCAAGTCGACGCTCGTCAACGTGCTGAGCGGCTTCGACGTGCCCACGTCGGGCGGGGTCGAGCTGGGCGACCGGGACGTGACCGGGTGGAGCCCGCACCGCCGCGGCCGGGCCGGGATCGCGAGGACCTTTCAGCACAGCCGCTCCTTCCGGGGGCTGTCCGTGCGGGAAAACGTCGAGATCTCGGCACTCGGGGTCGGCGCGGGGCCGCGGGCGGCCAGAGAACGCGCGAACGAGCTGCTCGAATTGCTCGCGCTCGAGCGCTACGCCGAGATGCCCGCGGCGACGCTCGCCCACGGCGACGAGCGGCGGCTCGGCGTCGCGCGGGCGCTCGCGACCGAGCCGACGTTCGTGCTCCTCGACGAGCCGGCGGCCGGCCTGCCCGAGGCCGAAGTGCCGGAGTTCGCCGGGGTCGTGCGCTCGGTCCGCGACGACCACGACGTCGGCGTGCTCCTGATCGACCACAACATGGCGCTCGTGATGGCGGTCTGCGACCGGATCCAGGTGCTCGACCAGGGCCGCACGCTCGCGCAGGGCACGCCCGCCGAGATCCGGGGCAACCTCGACGTCGCGGCCGCCTACCTCGGCGAGAGCGCGGTCGCCGAGTGACGGCACTGCTCGAGCTCGCCGGGCTTCACGTCTCCTACGGGTCGGTGCCGGCCGTCCGCGGGGTCGACCTCGAGGTCGGGCGCGGCGAGCTCGTTGGCCTGATCGGCCCGAACGGCGCCGGCAAGTCGACGACGCTGCACGCGATCATGGGCCTCGTGCGGCCGGCGGCCGGGGAGGTGCGGCTGGCGGGTGCGTCCCTGCGCGGCCTGGCTCCCGAGGCGATCGCGCGCTCCGGGGTCGCGCTCGTGCCGGAGGGCCGGCGGATCTTCGGCGAGCTGACGGTCGAGGAGAACCTGCGGCTCGGCCTCGCGGCGTGGCGCGGCAACGGCGGCGATCCGCTGGAGAAGGCGTACAAGCTCTTCCCGATTCTCGCCGAGTTCCGGCGCCGTCCGGCGGGCGCCCTCTCCGGAGGCCAGCAGCAGCAGCTCGCGATCGGGCGAGCGCTCGTGGCCGATCCGGACGTGCTCCTGCTCGACGAGCCCTCGCTCGGCCTCGCGCCGACGATGGTCGACGCGGTCTTCGCCGCCCTCGCGGCGATCCGCGACCGCGGCGTCGCGGTCCTGCTCGTCGAGCAGCGCGCGCAGCGGACGGTCGCGCTCGCGGACCGGACGCACGTGCTCGCGAACGGCGAGCTGCGGATGACGCTCAGCCCGGCCGATGCGGACGACACCGACAAGATGATTCAGGCGTACCTCGCATGATCCTCGCCGCGGTAGACGCCCAGACGCTCGTCGACGCAGTCGGCCTCGGGGCCGTCTACGCGCTCATGGCCGTCGGGATCGGGCTCGTCTTCGGAATGCTCCGCCTCGTCAACTTCGCCTACGGACAGCTGATCATGGCCGGGGCCTACACGCTTGCATTCACCTCGGGCTGGCCCGTCGCGGGGAGCGTGCTTGCCTGCTTCGCGGTGGTGATCGCGCTCTCGTTCGCGATGGAAGGCGCCGTCTTCCGGCCGCTCCGGACCCAGTCGCCGGCCGTGATGCTCGTGACGACCTTCGCGGTCGCGTTCCTGCTCCAGGCAATCGCGCTGATCCTCGACATCCGCGACGGCACGATCGGCGAGCCGGCCGTCTCGGTCGCGTCGCTGAACCAGGTCGTGACGATCGGCGGCGTCGACGTCCGCAAGGTGACAATCCTTGCCGTCGGGGTCGCGATCGTGTCGCTCGCGCTGCTCGCGCTGCTGCTCGGGCGGACGACGATCGGGCTGCAGATGCGGGCCGCCGCCACCGACTTCCGCACGGCTCGGCTGCTAGGGGTCAAGGCCGACCGCGTCATCGGCGCCGCCGTCCTGCTCTCCGGGGTCCTCGCCGCGACCGTGGCGGTGATCCTGACCGTCCAGTTCCCGCTCGTCTCGCCCGACTTCGCGCTGAAGGAGACGATCGTCGTGCTCGTCGGAGTCGTTGTCGGAGGGATCGACCGGCTCTGGACAGCGACGCTCGGCGGCTTCACGATCGGCTTCGCCACCGGCGTGATCAACGGCGCGCTGCCGACCGACAAGACCGTCTTCCTGCCCTCGGCCGTGTTCGCGCTCGTGATCCTCGTCCTGCTCCTGCGCCCGGCCGGGCTCTTCGCGCGCGGCCAGTCCGCGCTGGTTGAGCGCGTATGAGACGCCTCGACACGTGGGTGACGCTGCTCGGGCCTGCGCTCCTCGTGGTGCTCGTCGGCATCGGCGCGACGTTCGTCTCGCGTTCGAACGAGATCCACTTCCTCAACGCACTCGTCGCCGTGTCGATCGTGGTCGCGATCTACGTCTTCGTCGGCAGCTCCGGCGTGATCTCGTTCGGGCAGATCAGCTTCGTCGCCGTCGGGGCGTTCGCCGCCGGTGTGCTGACCGTCCCGCTCGAGTCGAAGACCGGCGTTCTGCCCGACCTCTTTCCGATCCTGCGCGACCACACGATCGGCAACGTCGCCTCGCTCCTGCTCGCGGCGGCGGTCGGAGGGGCGTTCGCCTTCCTCGTCGGCATGCCTCTGATGCGCCTGTCCGGCCTCGCGGCCGGGATCGCCACCTTCGCGGTGCTCGAGATCACGCACAACCTCCTGCGCGAGTGGATCAAGATCGGTCCGGGCGCGACGACCCTGTCGCTCGTGCCGGAGACGACAGGCCCGCTGCAGGCGACCGTCGGCGCACTGATCGTGATCGGCGCCGCGTGGCTTTACCAGCTGAGCCCGCTCGGCCGGAAGGCGCGCGCGACTCGGGAGGACCCGGCCGCGGCGCAGGCGGTCGGGATCAGCGTGCACAGGCAGCGGCTCTGGGCGTTCACGCTCTCGGGCGCGCTCTGCGGGTTCGCAGGCGGCCTGCTCGTGCACATGCTGGGCTCGATCACGACCGAGCAGGTCTACCTCGAGCTCACCTTCATCACGCTCGCGATGCTCGTCGTCGGCGGCGTGACGAGCCTCTGGGGCGCGGTGATCGGGGCGCTGGCGATCAGCGGTCTCGACTCCGTGCTCGGGAACGCCGAGGACGGGATCGGGGTCGGCTTCAGGCTCGACCTGCCCGAAGGGTCGCGGCTGGTCATACTCGGCGCCCTGATGGCATTGATGCTGATCCTGCGCCCGTCCGGGATCACGGGCGGCCGCGAGCTGCGCCTTCCGAGGAGGCGCGCAGCATGAGGGTCTGCGTCGTCGGCTGTGGGGCGGTGGGCTCGCTCTTCGCGGCCAACCTCGCCTCGCTGGACGACGTCGAGGTCTGGGCGTACGACCTCGCGCAGGCGCACGTCGACGCGATCAACGAGCGCGGCCTGCGCCTGACCGGCGCGGGGGAGGTGCACGCGACCCGCATCCACGCGACGAGCGACGCGGCCGCGCTTCCGGCCTGCGACTTCGGGATCGTCGCGACCAAGGCGATGCACACCGAGGCTGCGATCGCCGCTACCGCGCACGCCTTCGGCGACGGCGCCGTCGCCTCGGTCCAGAACGGGGTCGGCAACGAGGAGGCGATCGCGCCGCACGTCGCCCGCGTGATCCGCGGCACGACGTTCCCGGCGGGGAAGATCCTCGAGCCCGGCGTCGTGCAGTGGGACGTCAAAGGGGACACGTCCTTCGGCCCGTTCGAGCCGAGCCCGGCGAGCTCGGAGGAGATCGAGCGGCTCGCCGATGCCTGCACCCGTGGCGGGATGCCCGCTGCGGCGCTCGAGGACGCGCGCGGCGCCCAGTGGCGCAAGGTGATCTTCAACGCCGCGACGAACCCGATCGGCGCGCTGACCGGGCTGACGCACGGCCGCGTCTGCGAGCGTCCCGGACCTGCGCCGGCTCGTCAGCGGGCTCGTCGACGAGGGCAAGGCGGTCGCCGCCGCGCAGGGGATCGAGCTCGACGCCGACCCCGAGGCGTTGATCGACCACGCCGCCAGGCCCGAGGTCGCCTACGGCCACAAGGCGAGCATGCTCCAGGACGTCGAGGCGTGCCGGCCGACCGAGGTCGACTGGCTGAACGGCGGCATCGTCCGCTTCGGCCGCGAGCACGGCGTCCCAACGCCGCTCAACGAGGCCGTCGTGGCCCTGATCAAGGGAAGGGAGGCGTCATGGACCAGGAGCTAGAGCGCCGCTACGCCAACGTTCGCGCCGCGATGGCCGAGCACGAGCTCGACGCGCTGATCGTCTCCGGCAGCGAGTACAGCGGCTTCGAGGGCTCGGTCACCTACCTCTCGGGCTTCCAGATCGTGCACCGCTACGCCTACGTCGTCGTCCCCGCGGACGGGGAGCCGCAGATCGTCTTCCCGACCGAGGCGCGCTACGTCGGCGAGCACGGGACGGCGCAGCTCGAGCAGGTCTTCCACGACCGGCCCGGCGAGCACATGGCGGCTACCGCGCGCGACAGCGGCTGGCGCCGGATCGGCGTCTACGGGCTCGACTACATCATGGCCGTGCGCGACTACCGCGCCCTGGAGGGCCTCGACCTCGTCCCGTTCGACGCCGAGTTCGACCTCGCGCGCGCGGTCAAGAGCGAGGCGGAGCTCGAGTCGGTGCGCGAGAGCGTCCGCATCAACGAGGACGGCTTCGAGGCGTTCCGGGACGCGTACGAGCCGGGGCGTACGGCGGCCGAGGCGATGGCACCCGCCGAGCAGCTGTTCGTCGAGCGCGGCTGCGGCCGGCTGACGATGAACATGGTCCTGATCGGCCCCGAGTTCGGGATCGCGAAGCGCGAGACGGTGCTCGGCGACTTCGTCCTCCCGTCACTCGAGGTCGCCGGGCCGGGGATGCACTGGGTCGAGGTCTCGCGCGCGATCGGCGCCGTGCCGGCCGAGGTGGAGCCGATGGTCGAGGCGTACCGCGAGTACCACGACGCTGCGCGGACGGCGATGCGCGACGGGGCGACCGCCCACGACGTCCACCGCGCCGTCTCGAAGGGGTTCACCGAGCGCGGCTACCACCTCGGCCACGTCACCGGCCACTCGATCGGGATGACGATGATCGAGCACCCGCGCGTCGGCGAGGGCATGGAGACGGTTCTCCGATCGGGGATGGTGCTCTCGATGCACCCGCACGCGATTGCGCCCGATGGGCGAAACTGCCTCTACATGCAGGACACGTGGCTCGTCACGGACGGCGGCGGTGAGCCGCTGTCCCGCCTCCCGATGCAGGTGTACCCGGGCTGATGGCCGAGGGCGCCGTCCCGATCCTGCCGAGCCGCGACCTGGGCGAGACGCTCGCGTTCTACGAGCGGCTCGGCTTCGAGGTGGGCGGCGGGCCGTGGGAGGAGTGGAACTACTTGATCATCCGGCGCGGCGAGATCTGGCTGCACTTCTTCCCCATGCCCGAGATCGATCCGCTCACGACCATTGCGGGCTGCTACCTCTACGTCGACGACGCCGACGCCGTCTACGAGGAGTGGCGGGGCGTGGTCGAGCCGGATCCCGCCACGGGCAGTCGTCTCGAAGAGCCGGTGACGACCGACTACGGGATGCGCGAGTTCGCGCTCGTCGACCGCAGCGGCAACCTCGTCCGCGTCGGCTCCTCTCGCTAGCTGCGTGGAAACGGGGTGTCTTTAGAGCTGCACGCGGCCCCTCCTTGGCAGACGTGTCGGGGCCAGGACCCCACATGTCCGCAACGGCCCGTCTCTCAACGGAAGGATCGTCGGTCTAGCGCGCTTACGAACAGGTTTCGCGGTGAAGTGGACATTGTTCGCTGTGGGCATGTCGGGGCCAGGACCCCACATGTCCGCGGCGGCCACGTGCTTGAAGTGAACCCATGCCCAGCGCGAAAGGCTTCGACCCGGTAGGTCGAGGGGCGCCCCTCAGCGATCGCAGGTGCAGACGGCTCCGCCGAGCTCGCGGCGCTCGTAGGCGAGCCCACAGCGGGCGCACTCGGCCGGGATCACCTTGGCCTTCGCGAGCAGGGCCTTGAGGAGCGTGGCCCAAAGGACGGCGTATCCGGCGACGAGCTGCGCGGTCATACTTGCCCCATCGACGCGCCTGCCGAGAGAGCTGATGCCGCAGACGGGTGATCTCGCCCGCCGCCTGGCCGTCGCGCGCGGCGACGAGCCTGCTGACCTCGTCGTCCGCGGCGGCCGCGTCCTCTCGGTCTTCACGCGCGAGTGGCTCGAGGCCGACGTGGCGATCTGCGACGGCACGATCGCCGGGCTCGGACGCTACGAGGGCGCAGAGACCCTGGACGCGGCGGGGTCCTACGTCGTTCCGGGGTTCATCGACGCGCACATGCACCTCGAGACGTCCAAGCTGCTCCCGTCGGAGTTCGCCCGGCTGGTGCTGCCGTTGGGCACGACCGCGGTGGTCGCAGACCCACACGAGATCGCGAACGTGCTCGGCACCGACGGCGTCCACTGGCTCGTCGACGTCTGCGACGACCTCCCGCTCGACGTCTTCTTTACCGCCTCCTCGTGCGTGCCCGCCTCGCAGTTCGAGTCGCCGCGCCGGCCGTTCACGCCCGGCGACCTCGAGAGCCTGCTGCGGCGGAAGCGGGTGATCGGCCTGGCGGAGATGATGAACTTCCCGGGCGTGATCGCCGGCGCCGAAAGCGAGCTCGCCAAGCTCGCGGTCGCCGGAGCGCATCACGTCGACGGCCACGCGCCGGGGGTGCTCGGCCGCGCGCTCCAGGCGTACGCTGCCGCGGGCATCCGCTCGGACCACGAGGCGTTCACGCCGGAGGAGGGGCGAGAGCGCCTGCGCGCCGGGATGTGGCTGCTGATCCGGGAGGCATCGGCGGCGCGGAACCTGAAGGCCCTCGCGCCGCTCGTCGTCGAGCTCGGGCCGGCCCGGATGGCGTTCTGCACCGACGACCGCGAGCCGGAGCACATCGCCGAGGACGGCCACATCAACGCGATCGTGCGCGACGCGGTCTCGTACGGCGTCGCGCCCGAGGACGCGCTCGTGCTCGCCTCGCACCACCCGGCGCTCTGGCACGGGCTGGACGACCTGGGCGCGATCGCGCCGGGCTACCAGGCCGACCTGCTGCTCCTGCCCGACCTGGAGGGCTTCGTGCCCGAGATCGTGCTCAAGCGTGGCCGGGCGGTGGACGAGATTCCACCGACACCGGTGCCCGAGTGGGTGACGCAGAGCGTGCGGATCAAGGATGTGTCCGCGACCGACTTCCGCGTCGCGTGGGAGGGCGGCCGAGCGCGCGTGATCGGCCTCGTGCCGGGCCAGATCGTCTCCGACGCGCTCGTCGAGGAGCTGCGCGCGGAGGACGGCGCCGCGCTCGCCGAGCCGGAGCGCGACCTCGCCAAGATCGCCGTGATCGAGCGGCACCTCGGCACCGGCCGGATCGGCATCGGCTTCGTCCGCGGCTTCGGCCTCGATCGGGGCGCGTTCGCGTCGACGTTCTCGCACGACGCCCACAACCTCGTCGTCGTCGGCACGAGCGACGGCGACATGGCTCGCGCCGTCGAGCGGCTGGTCGAGCTCGGTGGCGGCATCGTGGTCGTCGACGGCGGCGAAGTCGCGGCTGAGCTGCCGCTTCCCGTCGCCGGCCTTCTCTCCGACCTGCCGCTCGACGACGTGATCGCGGCGAGCGAGGCGACGGTTGCAGCCGTCCACGCGCTCGGCTCGGAGGTCGCGTCACCCTTCCAGTCCCTCGCCTTCCTCGCCCTCTCGGTGATCCCGAGCCTGAAGCTGACGGATCACGGGCTCGTGGACGTCGACCGCTTCGAGCTCGTCCCGTTGGCCGCGGACGCGGCCGCGGTGTCGCACGTCTAGCGCACGGTGATCTGCTGCACCATCCTCGACGGGTGCAGCGAGCAGAAGAGGCGGTAGACGCCCGCCTTGGTGAACCGGTGCTTGAAGACGCCGGACATCGTCCACGGCGCCGAGAATCCCTCCGGGCCGCCCACGACGGTCACGTCGTGCGGGACCCCGCCGCGGAAGCTCCAGGTAAAGGTGGCGCCTCGCTTCAACAGGATCCGCTCGGCGCCGTAGCGGAAGTCGCCGACCCAGGTCGAGCGCGCGGTCGAGACGGGCCCCGACGGCGCCCGCGGCAACGGCATCGAGAACGGCGGCGGCGCCGACGGACGGCCGAGGTCGAGCTCGAGCGCCGGGGTCGCCCCGCAGCCCTCGACGGCGCCCGGCGCGAGGAAGAGGAGCATGATCCCCATCGCGCGCGTGTGCGGCCTCCCGTTGTCGTAGACCGCGGCCAGACGCAGCGTCTGGCCCTTCGCCACCGGGATCCCGTCGGTCGAGCGGAAGGAGGACATCTTCGTCGGGCCGGGCTCGTGCAGGATCGGCCTCGGCAGCGGTCCGCCCCAGGTCGGGCGCGACGTGAACGGCGTCGTCCGGCAGGTCGCGTTGCGGAGCTCGAGCCGGATGCCGCCGCCGTGGAGGTGGCCGCCCCCGGAGACGAGCCGCCCGCTCTCGGGCACCGTGAAGTCGGCGGTCTTCGCGAAGGTGGAGAAGCGCTTGCCGCCGCCGGGGACGTCGAAGACGGGGTCCGGGCCGGTGCAGTTGCGGATGTCGAGCCAGACCGGCTTCACCGGCGTCAGCGTCTCGCCGGTCACGTAGCGCACCCGGTAGCGGATGTAGCCGTCGAGCCGGCGCGGCTTGTGGTTCATCAGCATGTAGAGGAGGCCCCAGCGGTCGGTCGCCTTGTTCGCGTACCCGAAGCCGCGCGGGAGCGTCAGCGCCAGTCGCTCCTCACCCTCGGCGAAGAAGCGCTCGCCGGCCCCGCCACAGGTGTAGTCGGGCACGCCGAGCTTGGCGAAGACGATGTGGTGGAGCATCACCTTGTCGCGACCCTGGACGCGGCCGCTCGCGTCGACGACTTCGGCGTCCATGCCCACGACGTAGCCGTCGACCCTGAGGTGAGTCGGCGAGCAGGGGCTCCTGCGCGACGCCGTACGCCTCGACCGAGATCGGCCCGGTCGTGAACGTCAGGACGCGCTCCTCGGCCCGAGCGAGCGCAGGCACGACCAGCGTGGCCGCGACGGAGGCGACCAGGAGGCGTGCGACCCGGCTCACGTCGATGACTGTAGCTCAGGTTTCGCGGGGGTACACTTGAGGCGTGAGCTGGCCCTGGATCGTGCTGCTCGCCATCGCAGTCGGCCTCGTCGTGGCCGCCGAGTGGCAGCGCGTGGGCGGCTTGCTCGGGGCGGACGCACGGCGGGCCCGAGAGCGCCGGAAGCGCAAGGCAAGCCTCAAGCTGATCCGGTCCGAGGAGGAGGAGTTCGCGGAGAGCGTCCAGCGCGACCTGGATCAGCTGCCGACCTTCGAGAAGGACAGGCGCTAGGCGGATCTAGCGGACGACGAAGGTCGTCTGCAGGACGCGCGTGTTCGGCAGGATCCCGCCGACGTTCTCCATGTTCCGCGTCTCCTGGTAGTCGGAGATCTGGAGGCGCAGTACGTGCCGACCCTTGCGGAGCCCGTTGGTCGGAACGAGCACCGTTCCGGCGCCGAAGCGGCCACGGCGCGCGGTGCCGTCGACGCTGACGACGAGTGACGCACGATCGACTCCGGCTCCGCGGTCGGAGACCGCGACCGCGAGCTGCCGGCCGGCCGCGACCCGCGGTGTGCGGAGGGCAGCCGTGGGCGGCGTGGCGTCGTTCAGCCAGTAGCGGAACGAGAACTTCCCGGCACTCGCGCCCGAGGGGCTGTCGAAGACGACGTCGTAGCTGCCCGCGACGGGGAGGATGGCGCCTGCGGCCGGCACCGGATCGCCGAAGGTGCGCAGGTAGGGGTTCAGGTTGAACGGGAGGGCCGCGTACCCGGTCAGGCGCCGTTCGTCGCCCGCGACCACGATCCGCGGCTCGACCCGCACGCCCTTCGCCCGACTTGTGACGACGACCCCGAAGTTGACCGCAGGCCGGGCGAGCGTGACCCGGAAGACGCGCTCCGGCCCCGGCAACCGGACGGCGAAGCCGTGACCGGCCGGGCGCTCCGGGTAGCGGTAGGCCGTGATCCTGCTCGTGCCGCCCTTCGTCGTCGAGGAGTAGGTGCCGGGACGGCGCAGCGGCGTCGACTTCACGCCGGCGAGAGCGGCCGTGCCGGTGCGGAACCAGTACGGGATCCGACGCCGCTCGGAGCCGAGCGTCAGCACGATGTAGCCGGCGAGCTCCGTGTCGGGCGCGTTCGCGGTCGTGACGGTCATCGCAAGCGTTCCCGGCACGCTCACGGCGGGCGGAACGGAGATCGCGACCGACGGCGCGCCGCTCTGAGGCTCGAGCGTCACCGTCCACGGTCCGGCGCCGCCCCCGGCGTCCGTGAGCTCGATCTGCTGCGTCACGGTGGCGGTCGCGGCGACGAGCCCGAACGAGAGCGCCACCGGTCGAGCGAAGACGAGCGGATTGTCCGCGCGCTGCAGATTGATCACGCCGCCGCCGGCTCGCACCGTCGCGAGCTCGACGAGCTTGCGCTCGTCGGCGTACGCGGGGTCACCTGTGAGCGCGAGGGCCGACTTCACCTGCGCGGGCGTCCAGGTCGGGTGACGCTGGAGCAGGAGCGCAGCGGCGCCGGCGACGTGCGGCGCGGCCATGCTCGTGCCGGAGAGCGGCGTCCAGGAGCCGCCGGGCGCCGCCGAGACGATCGAGACGCCGGGAGCGCTGACCTCGGGCTTCAGCTGCAGCGAGAGCGGGGTGGGGCCGCTGGACGAGAAGTCCGCGACGACGTCCTCCGCGCCGCTCCGCGTGGTCGAGACGGCGGCGACCGTGATGGCGTCCGGCGCCGTCCCGGGCGAGCTCACCGAGCCGCGGCCGAAGTCCTCGTAGTCATTCCCGGCGGAAACCACCGGAACGACCCCGGCCCGCGCGGCCGCTGCGAGCGCCTGCACGACGATGTCGCGGGACGGCTCGATCTCGGGCTCGCCGAGCGACATGTTGATCACGTCCATGCCGTCCGCGACCGCCGCCTCGATCGCCGCCACGAGCTCGGGCGAGTTGCCGTCGAGCCCGACGTCCGCGTCGGTCGGGATCGTCAGCGCCTTGTAGTTGCCGAGGTACGCCCGGGGTGCGACACCGGAGACGCGTTCACCCTCTGCCGGCGTGTTCGCATTGCCCGCGGCGATGCCGGCGACGTGGGTGCCGTGGGAGGAGTGCACGGGGTCGAACGGCTTCGACGCATGCCTCCAGGTGGCATTGGCCGGCGGGAACGCGCGCGCGACGATCACCTTGGCGTTCGTGTACGCCGTCTGGCCCTTGGGGAAGCCGGCCGGCATCGTGTACCCGGCGGGAGAGAAGAAGGGGTGTGTCTGGTCGATCCCCTCGTCGATGATCGCAATCTTCATCCCCTCGCCTGCGTTCTGGAGCCCGGGAGCCCAGAGCGAGGGTGCGCCGATCTGCTGCGGGCTGCGGTCGAGCTGCATGCGATAGCGCGCGCTCGGATAGACGGTCTCGACGCCGGGAAGGGCGGCCAGTCGTCCGAGCTGCGAGCGGGGGAGGACGATCGCCATTCCGTTCGCGACGAGCCGGTAGCGCCAGCGGATCTGCGCCTGCGGCAGCGCCGCCTCGATCCGCTGCTCGAGCGCCGCCTGGGAGGCTGCCAGCGCCTGCGTCTGGGCAGCCCGGCCGGCGAGCCAGCGCGTCGTCCCGAGCGGCTTCTGCGCGAGCGAGACGACCACCTCGACGGGCTCGTCGGTCGAGACGGGCTCGTCGGCGCGTGCCGCCGCCGGCCCGAGCGCGAGCAGGCAGAGAGAGACGATCAGGAGGCCCCGGCGCACGGCGCAATGGTAGGGAAGGCGTGTGAAAACGGTGTTACGAGTGCGGCTACACTGACGATCCCACGCGGATGTGGCGGAATTGGTAGACGCGCACGGTTCAGGTCCGTGTGCCCTTCGGGGCGTGGAGGTTCAAGTCCTCTCATCCGCACCTCAGTCTCCACGCTCGCGGGCTAGCCCCGGCGCTCGCCGCCCGCATGCTCGATCCCAGCCTCCCGGTGCCGGCACAGGGACGGACGTTCGCCGCGCGGCGGCGAGTGCGTCTCGCGGACGTGGACTCCCAGGGCCGCGTGCGGCTCGACGCGGTCGCGCGGTTCCTCCAGGACGTCGCGATCGACGACGTCCAGGAGACGGGCTGGGGGCTTCCCGAGCACCTCTGGTTCGTCCGGCGGATCCGGATCGTGGTGCACGAGCCGCTCCTGGCAGATCGCGAGCTCGAGCTGCTCACCTGGTGCAGCGGCGTTGCCGCGATCGCCGCGGGCCGGCGCTGGTCGGTCACGGGCGACAGCGGCGGGCGAGTCGAAGTCGACAGCGTCTGGATCCACCTCGGCCCCGACCAGCGGCCCGCGCGGATCGACGGCTTCGACGTCTATGCCGACGGAACAGACGGCCGGCGTGTGTCGACGAAGCTCGAGCTCCCGGACCCTCCCGGCGACGCGCTTCGGTCGGCATGGCCGCTGCGGCTGTCCGACGTCGACCTGCACGGGCACGTCAACAATGCGGTCTACTGGCAGGCGGTCGAGCAGGTGCTCGCGTCTGCCGGTCTCGACCCTCGGCAGCCGCTCGTCGCCGAGCTCGAGTACCGCGATCCGGTCGATCTCGGCGACGCGCTCGAGCTTGCGACGGCGACCGACGAGCAAGATGTGCTCGTCGGGTTCTGCGTGGACGGCGCGGTCAAGGCCGTCGCTCGCGCAGGTCGATAGCGTCGCCCCAGGCTGCGCCACGCGCGTCCTTGTAGAGCGCTCCCTGCTTGCGGCTGACGGTGCGGGCGTGGATGCCGTCCGGCTCGCAGGTGACGAGGTTGACGTGGCCGGAGCGGGTCTGCGGCCGGCGGATGAGCCGAGCCGCGGCGCTCGTCACCGGCACCCGTGAGAGCACCGCATAGGCGAACTTCTCGTCCTCGTAGCCGAGCTCGACGCCCTTCGCACGGCGGTGCAGCTTCGAGCGGGGGAGACGGACGCCGAAGTGACACCAGTCGTCACTCGGCAGCGGGCAGGTCAGGTCGTGCGGGCACGGTGCGACGGTGAAGCCACCAGCCGCGATCACCGCCGAGCGCGCCTCGAGGATCCGCCGGTAACCGGCGGGCGTTCCGGGCTCGACGAATGCGATCGCGTCCGCGGCCGCCGACCAGAGCTGCGTCACGACCGACGGAGACGGGAGCTCACCGAGCACGTAGCTCGCGACCACGAGATCGGCAGGTCCGCGCGCGTCCGACGCGTCCGCCTGCACCCAGTGTCCGTCGGGGAGGAGCTCACGGCCCGCAGCGACCATCTCCGGCTCCGCCTCGACGAGAGTCAGCTCCATCGAGCGACGGCCACGTCGCGAGAGCCGCCCAGGCCGCGACGCCCGGTCCGGCCCCGACGTCGAGCAGCGAGCGTGGCGTCCAGCCGGGCCGCCCAAGCGCGACCTGCCGGAAGACGGACGCTGTCGCCGCATAGGTCGCAGGCGCGCGATAGGCGAGGTACGCGGCGACGCCGGCCTGCGTGCTCGCCGCCCGCACAGACGCGGCGTCCTGGCCGCGGTAAGCGGCCGACAGCCGCTCGACCTCCTGCTCGACGGAGCCGCCCGCGCGCGCGACGACCCGCTCGATCGCCTCGGCCAGCGGCGGCGGCAGCGCGACGGCTACGGGGAGAGCACCGCCAGCACGTCGTCGGCGTGGGTATCCGCCTTCACGTTGCGCATCTCCTTGGCGACCTTGCCGTCCTCGTCGATCACGAACGTGGAGCGGGAGACACCCATGTACGTCTTGCCGGCGTAGGTCTTCTCGCCCCAGACGCCGTACTCGTCGCACGTCTTGTGGTCAGTGTCGGCGAGGAGCGTGAACGGGAGGTCGTACTTGGCCTTGAACTTCACGTGCGACTGCTCGTCGTCGGGACTGACGCCGAGCACGACCGCACCGGCGCGCTCGAAGTCGCCCCAGGCGTCGCGGATTCCGCACGCCTGCGTCGTGCACCCGGGTGTGTCGTCCTTGGGATAGAAGTAGAGGACGACAGGCTTGCCTCGCAGGTCCGAGAGCCTCACCGTGGAGCCGTCGTCGGACGTCAGCTCGAAGTCCGGTGCTGCGGTTCCTTCCTCGATCATGCGTGCCTCCTTCGTGGGATAGAGAGCGAGTACTCCTAGAAGTCGATGCGCATCACGACTCGGCGGAGGGTTGGATGGCTTGCCTCGGTGAACCCGGCGTCAGCGAAGGTGTCGCGGGTGCCGACGTGCAGCTCCTCAACGAGGAAGTTCTGCGCCTCCGTGATCATCGGGTAGCCCTCGAGTGCACGGGCGCCGCGTTCCCGCGCGAAGTCCACGGTCGCGCGCGCGAGCGCCCGGCTGATGCCGCGGCGACGGAACCCGGTGCGGGTGACGAAGCACGTCACGGCCCAGACGCTGTCGTCGGTCTTGTCCTCACCTCGGTCCGCCCAGGGGACGCGGGTCTTGAGCAGCAGGCGCGGGTAGGCGGTGCGAGGCTCGACCGCGCACCAGCCGACAGGCTCGCCGTCGAGGTAGGCCACAAGGCCGGCCGTCGTGCCCGACTCCGGGTGATCGCAGTCGGTCTGCTCGCGGAGCCGGTGGGCGCGTTCCTCCGCGGGAAACGAGGCCCAAGACTCCCCGGGCCGCATCTTGTACCGCTGGCAGTAGCACCTGGACGGGTCACCGCGCGTGCCGAAGACGGCCTGGAGATCCTCCCAGCTCGTCTCGTTGCCAGGGACAGTCGTGACTGCCGGCTGCCCTACCTGAGCCACACAACTCCTCTCGCTAGATTCCGACGCGATGCTAACCGCACACGGCATCCTTGCCGTCCTCGTCGTCGCTGTGCCCGCGCTCGCGGCGCTCGTCGGCGGCCTCGTCTACTGGCGCCGGCGCGGTGCGGGCCGCCTCGTCGCCAACCTGCTCGCGCTCGCGCAGACGCTGCTCGTCGCTCAGGTCGCGCTCGGACTGCTGCTCCTCTCCGACGAGCGGCGGGCCACGGACGAGCTCCACTACGTCTACGGGTCGCTCGCGCTGGGGGCGATTCTGGTGCCGTGGCTGTACGCCCCGGCAGCCGGGCCGAAGCGCCTCGCCTGGTTCGCCGGCACCTCGCTCCTCGCCGCCGCGCTCGCCGTGCGAGCATTCATGACCGGATCGTGAAGCGCTTCTTCACCCAGATGAACGCCACCGTGCGCGGCTTCCTGATCATCGCGTTGATCGCGGCCGTGGTCGTGGTGCTCTCATTGCAGTCGGTGCTCGCGACCGTCGGCGGCCTCCTCCAGATCGCCTTCTTCCTCGCGATCGCGTTCTTCCTCTTCCTGCTCTGGCGCGAGAAGCGCGGCGACATCGAGACCTGGTCCGACCGGGGCCGCTATGTCTTCTACGCCGCCGTCATCCTCGCGGTGGTCGACATCGGAGCGTTCATCGGTCTCGGCGCCTCCGGTCTCGACGCGCTCGCGTTCTTCCTCGTGCTCGGCGCCTGCGCCTACGCGGCGTTCCGCGTCTGGCGCAACGAGCATCGCTACGTCTGAGCGCGGATCGCGTCCAGCAGCTCCTCGCCCTCGAACAGAACCGGCCCACCGGATGCGGCGAGCGGGGCCGGCTGGTCGGCCCAGGCCGCATCGGGGCCGAAGACGTAGTAGACGTCGTAGACGAAGCCAGAGAAGCCGAGGCCGCCGAGGTCGGTCTCCGCGAAGTACTTGCCGGTGATGCCCTCCTCGTCCCAGTACTGGGTCACGCGCGGGTCGGTGAGGGTCGACTCGTCGATCGTGTCGCGCGCGTCGGTGGAGCGCTGGTTGAGCCAGACGGCGTAGATCTTCAGGTCCTTCGGCGTCTCGCCGTCCAGGATGTTCTCCCGCACCCAACGGGCGCCGGCGAGGCACGTGCCTCAGGTCGGGGAGAGGAGGACGATCACGCGGGGCTTCCCCGCGTCCGCCTCGAAGTCGGCCCGCAGGTCGAGGACGTTCGTGAGCTCCTTCACGCTGCCGCTCGGCGCCGCGGCAGTGCCGGTCGTTACGGCCGCCTCCTCGTCGCCGCCGCAGCCGGCGAGCGCCACCGCCGCGAGGAGCAAGAGCGCGAGGCGGCGCACGCCTAGATGGTTGATCGGTAGTTGGCGTGCTCGCGGGGGCGATCCAGACCAAGCTGGGAGCCGCACTCGGCCGCAGCCAAGGCTGGTTGCCTTGGCAAGGTCGAGGGTGGCTCCCGGCGCCGTGTCTGGGTCGTCATCCGCGCGTGCGGTAATTGCCGATCAACCATCTACGCGCGCACCCGCGCGGTCGCGCCGTCGAGCGCGTCCAGCGCGGCGCGGATCGACATCCCCTCGCCGACGAAGATCGGCGTGTCCCGCTCGGTGTACGCCGACGCTTCGCTCTCGCGCAGCGTCAGCATCAGGTGCATGAAGTCGGCCGGCTCGTCGCACTCGAACGCGGTCATGAACTCCTGGTCGTCGATCCCGAACGAGTACGTCGTGTGGTTGTGGATCGTCTCGAACTCGCGCCCGACGCGGATGTGCTCGTCCATCGCGCGCTGGCGCTCCTCCAGCGGCAGCGCGTACCACGGGCGCGTCTTCACGAACGGGTAGACGACGAGGTACGGCGAGCCTTTCGGGACGACCTTGCGCGGACGGCGGGCCTGCGTGTACGGCGAGGCCTTCGTCGTGGCGAGGTACGAGTAGGGCGTCTCGAGCCAGCCGGCGAGCGCGGTCCCGTTCAGCTCGGCGCCGAGCTCGCCCAGATCGGCGTAGCGCTCGGTGATCTTCCAGAGGAAGAAGTCGCAATCCGGCCGGACACCGGCCGTCGAGTAGCTGCGCAGGTGCTCGAAGCGGTCGCTCCAGCCCTCGATCACGTCGGCGAAGGCGTCCTTCATCGCCGCCCGCTCCTCGACCGGGAGCCTGCGCCAGGCCGGGTCGACGCGGTGGAACGAGTAGGCGACGTACTGGCCCTGAGGCTCGCTGCTCACGCCGCCTATGGTACGCGCGTCACACGCCCAGAGCCTGGCGCAGGCGGACGACGGCGGCACCCGCGCCGGACAGCGTGTCTCGCGGCCGCCGCCCCGCCTCGGACGGGTCGAGCCGTCGCACGCCGGCCTCCTGACTCAGATCCTGTTCGTCCCAGAGGACGGCGTGAAGCTCGTCCGGACGTCCGGGCGTCTCGACCCGGCGCTCGAACTCCACCAGCGGCCAGGCGGTGGGGTCCCAGCCTTCCTCCTGGCCGAGCACGGGCCACGCTCCGTCACGGAGGTCGAGGTGCGAGACGAGCATCTGGGTCAGCGAATCCGATGCGGTCAGCCCGGCTGCGTCCGCGAGCGTCGGCAGGCGGTCGAGCGCCGGGCCGAAGACGTAGACGAAGACGATGCCCTGGTGGTGCCGGGCGATCCTGCAGAGCGCGTGCTTCGTGTCGCCGAGGGGGACTGCGAACCAGTCCCCCTCGCGGTACGGGAGTGCGGCCATCAGAGGCAGAGGTCGAGGAACGTCTGCGCCAGCTCGAGGCGCCAGTCGTAGTCCGCACGACCCGAAGCCATCGGCCGCTGCCCGTTGAGGCTGCCCTTCGCTTGTGCCTCGCCGATCGGGACATCGCCCCAGTTGTCGTTGTAGTCGCGCTGCTCGAGCCCTCGCCGCGCCTGGTAGTTGTCGGTGCGGTGCCGGATCTCGAAGTCGAGGTTACGGTAGCGGGGGTCGTTGGCGTGCTGCACCCGCCGCGCCGCCAAGTCGCCCGACTGGCCGACGTAGCGCGTGCGTCCGGTGGCCGGGTCGACCAGGCGGTACGTGCCGCCCTTTCCGTTCGGGCCGCCGCAGAGATCCTTCGGCCGGTAGCCGCCCGGGATGTTCATCAGGGTCTCCGCGATCGCCTCGTCGAGGCTCTCGCCGGGCTCCGCACCGTCGGGGGCGTCGTCGAAGATCGCCTCGCAGTCGGACGCGTCCGCATGGGTGCGCGCGCACTCGACGACGGCCTGGTTCGCCACGAATGAGTCGCGGAACGACCCGTCCTCGGCGAAGATCGCCTGTGCGGCGACGGCCTCGCGAACGATGTCGCGGACGCGGTCGTCGACGGACGAGCAGTCGCTGAAGGGCAGCCAGCACCACGACCCCCCCGGCCGCCGCTCTGCTTCGGCCCGGATCGCCGTGCAGTTGACGACGCAGTCGTAGTCCGGCGGCGCGTAGCCGACCGGGTTGCGGTTCCACTCGACGAACTCAGCCTGTCCGGCGATCACCTGCCAGTTCCCGCCGATGACCGGGGGCGGCTCGTAGGGCTGGAAGAGCGTGAAGCGCGGCAGGTCCGGGATCCCCAGCTCGTTGGCCTCCGGGAAGAGCGGATCCGTGCCGAGCTCCAGCTCGAGGCGGTCGTTCGCTCCGTCCAGATCAGTGTCCCAGCGGTCGCCGCGCGTCCTGTACGTGCGACCGTCCGCGCCCTCGATCCCGTGCGCCTCGTCGAAGTCCGGCAAGAGGTCGCCGTCCGTCTCCGGGTCGTTCGGATCCGAGTGCATGATGAAGTACTTCGTGATCCCCGCCTCGATCAGGAACGCGTACTCGTCCCGGGTCGCGTCGAACTCACGCAGGTCGAGCGGATCGCCCAGGCCGAGGCCACGCATCTCCTCGCCGTCGGTGAGGCCGTCGTCGTCGGTGTCGCGGTCCCCTGGGTCAGAGGTGACGACCCGATCGCCGATGAACGGCTCGTTCTGGGTCGGGTCGAGGTGCTCGTCGAACATGCCCCAGGTGGAGAGCATCCCGTTCTCCTCCTCGCAGTCCGTGAGCCCGTCGCCGTCGGTATCGGTGCCGTCGTCACGGATCACGGCGCCGATCTCCTCGAAGGCGGCGATCAGGTCGTCCGCGCTCGGGGCGGAGAAATAGCGGCCGCCGGTACCGGTGGCGATCCGCCGGAGCAGCTCCTCGTCGATGCCCGAGCCGAGCCCGACCGTGTAGACGACGATCCCCTCCTCGGCGGCACGGGCGGTGATCGCGTCGTCGTAGGCGCCGATCCCGTCCGTCATCAGCACCATCACCCGCGGCCGGCCGGCCGGCGCGTCCACGGTGAGCACGTCGATGCCCAGCGAGGCGCCCGCGCCGATGTTCGTGCCACCCGAGGCGACGACCGTGTCGATCGCCGCTTTGACGGCGTCCACCTGGAAGGAGGTCAGGAGCGGCGTCAGCGCGATGCGCGTGCGCGCGGCCGTGCTGAAGGAGACGACGCCGACGCGGTCGAGATCGCTGATCTCGGCGAGCCGGTCGACCACCTGCTTCGCGGCCGTCTTGCGCAGGCCGGCCGGGTCGTTCGAGGCCATGCTGCCCGACTCGTCGAGCACGAAGACGAAGTCGATCGCCAGCGCACCCGGCGCGTCGGGATCGTCGACCGGGATGCAGCGCGCAGGCTTGCTCGCCCAGTACCGCGCCCAGCCCTGCTCGTCGAGCTTCAGCACGGCATAGACCGAGAAGTGCTGCACGGTGACGGTGACCGTGTTCGCGGCTGTATCGACGACCTGATCCTCACCCCCCGAGAGCCAGAGCCCGGTCGTCTCGTCGAGCGTGTAGATGCGGAGCTCCGACTCGGGGAACCCGTCCAGCAGGCTCTCGTCGTACGGGATCGTGATGCGGGCGCTCGTGAACGCCGGCGCGTCCTTCGGGACCGAGAAGTCGTAGGCAGGGGAGGCGAGCGCGTCACGCACGGTTCGCATCGCGACCGGGTCGACGCCGACGTGCACGTCCCAGGGCCGGATGCCGCCGTTGGACTCGATCTCGACCTTGACGCCGTCGCGGGCGCTCGCCCGCACGATCCCCGGCTTGGCCTCACCGAGCGCCGCGACCGGGTTGAAAGGCGCAACGACGTTCTCGCAGCCCGTGTGCTCCTCGCCGAGCTCGCACCGGTCGGGCCCGTTGCCGCCGGCGAGGGTGTCCTGTCCGCTGCCGCCGTCGAGGTCGTCGCCGCCGTTGCCGCCGGAGAGGGCGTCCGCGCCCTGGCCGCCACTGAGCCGGTCGGATGCGTCCCCACCGTCGAGCACGTCGTCGTCCTCGTCGCCGAGCAGGGTGTCGATGCCGTTCTCGCCCAGCAACGTGTCGGCGTCAGCGCCGCCCGAGAGGATGTCCGTGCCGTTGCCGCCGCAGATCACGTCGTCGCCGCCGCCGCCGTCGACGAGATCGTCGCCCGCTCCGGCGTCGACGACGTCGTTTCCGGGTGTCCCGGCGAGGACATCGGGCCCCGCGGTGCCCGCGATCGTGACGGCGACGCCGTTGCACACGGCCTGCGTGTCCGCCGCACGCGACGAGGTCGCGCACGCGAGCAGGGCGGCGAGCGCCGCAAGAACGACGACGAGCTGGCGAGTGCGTCTCAAGGTGGGGACCCCTTCCTCGTTTGCGGGCGCGTGGCCCGCGCTACCGGCGACTGGCAGAACTTAGTGGGGGGGAACGTGCCCTTCAACTATCCGATCGGCCGGACTATCGTTGCGGCCGTGCGTGGGCTCGTGCTCGTTCTCGGCCTGCTCGCGCTGGCCGGCTGCGGCGGCGGCGCGGGGGACGAGACTCCGTCGGATTTCGCCGTCCGCGTGCTCGGCCTGCTCGAGGCGGGCGAGGCGGGCCAGGCCTGGGAGGAGCTCCACCCGGCGCATCGCGAGGCGATCCCGCGCGCGCTCTACGTGCGCTGCGAGGGCACGGACGGCCTCGGCGGCGGGGTCGAGCGGATCGACGTCGCAGCCGTGCGCGATGAGCCGGCGGTGGTGCCGGGTGTCGGCGAGCAGCCGAGCACCGAGGTCGCGCTCCGCTTCGAGCTCGGCGGCGAGCCGGTCGAGCTCGACATGCACGTCTTCGAGGTCGACGGCGAGTGGGCGTGGGTGGTCGGCGGGCCGGACCATGCTGCGTATTCCGCCGGCCGCTGCCCGTAGTCGCGAAGGTCTAGCAGCCCGCGTTCGCGATCGCGGCCCGCACGGGCTCGAGGCTCGCCTTTGGCGTCCCGTCCACGTAGTGGACGCCGGACTGGAATCCGGCCAGCGAGGGCTCGTCCTGGGAGTGGAAGAGGAGCAGCCCGGCGACGCCCTCCTGGCACGCCGCGAGCTCGATCGCGCGCCGGTAGTAGTCGGCCTGCGTCGCCTCGTCGACCGTGCTCGCCGGCTCCGAGCCTTCGTACAGCGCGGCCTTGCCGGCCGGGACCGGCGTCTCGACGCCCAGCTCGCTGTAGAGGACGGGGAGCTCGCGGCCGAAGGCTTCCTCGAGCAGGGGCGCGAGCTTCTCCTCGTAGTCGGCGAGGCCGATCGAGGTCGACGCGGGGTCGGTCGGCCGGTCGGGCGGGATGCTCGAGCTGGCCGGATACGGGTGGTAGGCGAAGCCGTCGAGCGGCGGCTCCGCGCGGCCGCTCGCGCGGTAGGCGTCGCCGAGGTCGCGGATGAACGCCGTCGGCGAGTGCGTGTCGCGGCCGGTGCCGGGCCGGTCGATCCCGCGCGGGGCGAGCGCGCCGCCCCAGATCGTGACGTCGTCCGCCGCGGCCTTGGCCGCGTCGTAGACCTCGGCGAGCAGGGCGAAGTAGGCCGGCGCCGCCACGTCGTTTCCCTCCTCGTCGAACTGCGGCAGCCAGAAGCGGTTCAGGTTCGGCTCGTTGCCGACGATCACGTCACGGAGCCGTGGCACCTCGCGCACGATCGTCGCGACGTAGGCGGCGAACTGCGCGCGGGCCTCGGCCGTCAGCGGGGTCGTCGCCGAGCCGGGCTGGTAGACGCCGACGAAGACCCTGACCCCGCCCGCCCGCTCGGCGACGTCGCGGAGGACGGCGAGCTCCTCCGGCGGCGGCGCCGAAAGGCCCGGCTGCCAGCGGCTCGTGATCGCGACTGCGCCGAAGCCGGCGTCGCGCAGCCGGTCGAGCGGCGGGCCGGGCTGGCGGACGGCGTCGTCGACCGCGCCGACGAGGAAAGCAGGGGGCGCGGGCGTGGGGGCCGGCGGCTGTGTCTCCGGGTCGGACGTCGGTGGTGGCTGCGGCTGTGGCTGGGTGCTCGTGCCGGGCGGCGGAGGCGGCGGCGCGGCTTCGTCACCGCCGCAGGCGGCGAGCGTCAGCGCGGCTAGCGCGAGGGCGAGGGCGCGGACGAGCGCACGGCGAAGGGGGCGCTCGTGAGCGCGACCGGCGTGCCGGGCCTGGTCGCGTGCACGAACGAGACCGAGAGCCGGTAGTGGCCGGGCGCGATGCGGGCGCCGAGGCGGAACGCGACGCGGCGCCCTGCGGCGGCCCGGCCGGTCCGCCAGGCGGTCACCGACCCGGCTGGGAGCCGCACCAGGCGGGCGCGGTAGACGCAGTTGCGGTCGCACCGGAGGGAGATCTTACGGTCGCCCGGCACGAACGCGACCAGCGGCTTGACGGGGACCGGGCACTCGCCGAGCGTCCCGTTCGCGATCGCGTCGAGCGTGCCGCGCACGATGCCGAGCGACGTCTTCGGCGTCCCGTCGGCGTAGAAGAGCCCGGACTGCCAGCCGGCGCGGAACGGCTCGTCGGACGAGTGGAAGAGCAGCACCCCGGCGACGTTCGACTGGCAGTACGCGAGCCGGAGCGCCTTCGCGTAGGCGGCCGCCTGCGCGGTCTCCGAGACCGGCCGGGTGGTGACGGGCTCCGAGCCCGACGTAGAGGGCCGCCTTGTCGGCCGGGATCACGGACTCGATCCCGTACTCGTCGTAGAGGATCGGCAGGCCCGAGCCCTTCTGCGCGGTACCGTTGAAGGCGCTGCCGAGCAGCTGCACCAGCCGGTCCTGGTCGACCAGGCCAAGGTGGTCGCGGTCGCCCGGAAGCCGGTCGACGGCGACGCTCGAGTTCTGGCCGTACGGGTGGAAGGCGAAGCCGTCCATGACCGGCCGGGTGCGCCGGCTGGCGCGGTAGGTCGCTCCCCACTCGCGGATGAACCGCGTCGGCGAGATCGTGTCGCGGCCCGTGAGCGGCTTGTCGACGCCGCGCGGCGCCAGGGCGCCGCCCCAGACGACGGTCTCGGGAACGGCCTCCTTGACGGCGTCGTACGTCTTCGCGAGCAGGCTGTTGTACGCAGGCGCCGACGCACCGGTGCCGTTGGCGCGGAACTGCGGTAGCCAGAAGCGGTTCAGGTTCGGCTCGTTGCCCACGATCACGTCCCGGAACGCCTCGTTCGACTTGAGGAGCTCCGTCACGTAGGCCGCGAACTCCGACTGCGCCTGCACCGTGAGCGGGGTCGTCAGCGAGCCGGCGTGGTAGACGGACACGTAGACGCGCACGCCGTGGAGGGCGGCTGCGGCGGCGACGTTCGCAAGGATGGCGGCCTCGTGCTCGCTCGGCGCGACGAGACCCGGCTCCCACGTGCTCGTGATCCGGACGGCTCGGAAACCGGCCAGCCGGAGGAGGCCCATGGTCGCCTCCGAGTCGACGAGGGTCGGCGACCGCACTGCGTCCTCGGCGGCGCCGAGCGAGATCGACGAACCGCCCGCGTGTGCCGCAGGCACGAGCGCAAGCGCCGCCAGAAGTGCCCCCAGAGCCCTGAACACAGCGGGCTAAGGTAGCTGTCGTGCCAGACGTCTCGGGCAAGTTGAAGTCGATCCCGGCCAAGCCCGGCGTCTACCTCTTCCGCGACGAGCGGGGCGAGGTTCTCTACATCGGCAAGGCGAAGTCGCTGCGGCCGCGCGTACGCTCGTACTTCCAGGCCGGCCGCGGCGATACCCGCGCGTCGATCCCCAACCTCGTCACGCGGATCGCCGACCTCGACGTGATCGTCACCCGCACCGAGGTCGAGGCGCTCCACCTCGAGCAGAACCTCGTCAAGCGGCACCGGCCGCCGTTCAACGTCCGGCTCCGCGACGACAAATCGTTCCCGTACATCGCCGTGACCGTCGAGGACGACTACCCGCGCGTGATGTTCACCCGCGAGCGCCACCGCCGCGGCGTCCGGTACTTCGGCCCGTATGCGAACGCGAAGAAGGTGCGCGAGACCCTGGACGTGCTCAACCGCGTCTTCCAGTTCCGGCCCTGCGAAGGGCCGAAGCCGGGCCGCCACTCCGGCATCCCGTGCCTCGACTTCCACATCGAGCGCTGCCACGCGCCCTGCGTCGACTACATCTCGAAGCAGAACTACGGCGAGATCATCGAAGGCGTGGTCAACTTCCTCTCGGGCGACACGAAGACGATCGTGCGCGAGCTGCAGCGGCAGATGGCCGAGGCGGCTGCGGACGAGCGCTTCGAGGACGCGGCCCGGTACCGGAACCGGCTCTTCGCGATCGAGAACCTCGCCGAGCGGCAGGGCGCGGACCGGCGCGAGACCGGATCGATCGACGTGCTCGGCGTCGCGGCCGAGGGGGACCGCGCCGCGGTTCAGGTCTTCCCGCTCCGCGGCGGGAAGATGATCGACCGGCACGGCTTCCACCTCGAGAACGTCGAGGGCCAGGACCCGACCACGATCCTGGAGGCGTTCTGCCTCGAGTACTACGGCAACGCGCCCTCGATCCCGCCTCAGATCGTCGTGCCGCCCGACGCGACGGGGATCGAAGCGCTGCAGCAGTTTCTCTCCGAGCTGCGCGGTTCGCGCGTCGAGGTGCGCGCGCCCGCGCGGGGAGAGAAGCGGCGGCTCGCCGAGCTCGCGGGCCAGAACGCCAGGATCGCGCTCGAGTCGGAGACGCTCGTCACCGAGCAGAAGCGCCTGCGCCGGGTCGCCGCGCTCGAGGAGTTGCGCGAGGCGCTCAACCTCGAGAGCCTGCCGCTCCGGATCGAGTGCTACGACATCTCGAACATCCAGGGGCAGGAGATCGTCGGCTCGATGGTCGTCTTCCAGGACGGGCTGGCCAAGAAGGCGCACTACCGCAAGTTCGCCGTGCGCGGCCTCGACGGCCAGGACGACTTCGCCGCGCTGGCCGAGGTCGTCTCACGCCGTTTCGCCCGCCTGCGCACGGGCACGGAGGAGGACTACGACGAAGGGTTCGCGACGGCGCCGAACCTCGTCGTCATCGACGGCGGCAAGGGACAGCTTTCGGCCGCGCTGACGGCGATGCAGGCCTACGACCTGCCGCGCGTGGCCGCGATCGCGCTGGCCAAGCGGATCGAGGAGGTGTTCGTGCCCGGCCGTTCCGACCCGATCCTGCTCGATCCCCTGAGCTCGGGCCTGCAGCTGCTGCAGCGGGTCCGGGACGAGGCGCATCGCTTCGCGCTCGACTTCCACCGCCAGCGCCGCTCGGCGCGCGCGCGCGAGTCGCTCTTCGACACGCTCGAGGGCGTCGGCCCGGTGCGGCGGCGCGCGCTCCTGCGGCACTTCGGCTCGACCGAGCGCGTGCTCGGCGCGAGCCAGGAGGAGCTCGAGGGCGTTCCCGGGCTGCCGCCGAAGACCGCCCGGGCGATCTACGCGCAGCTGCACCGGACCGGCCGCGGTTAGGGCGCCGATGCCCGAGGACCACTTCGGCGAGCGCGTAGCGGAACGGTTCGACGAGCGGTATGCGCACAAGGCCGACCCTGCAGTCGTCGACCCCATCGTCGCCTTCCTCGCCGACCTGGCCGGCGACGGCGCCGCGCTGGAGCTGGGCATCGGCACGGGCCGGATCGCGCTGCCGCTCGCGCGACGCGGCGTCCGGGTGCACGGGATCGATCTGTCGGAGGCGATGGTCGCGCAGCTGCGAGCGAAGCCGGGCGCCGAGCAGATCCGCGTCACGATCGGCGATTTCGCCACGACGACCGTCGACGGCACGTTCTCCGTCGCCTACCTCGTCGCCAACACGATCATGAACCTGACGACGCAGGACGAGCAGGTCGCCTGCTTCCAGAACGTCGCCGCGCACCTCGAGCCGGGCGGCTGCTTCGTGATCGAGGTGCTCGTGCCGGGGTTGCGGCGGCTTCCGCCCGGCGAGACGTTCCAGCTCTTCGACGTGAGCCCGACGCACGTCGGGCTCGACGAGTACGACGTGGCTCGGCAGGGCCTGGTCTCGCACCACTACTGGATCGAAGACGGCAAGGTCGAGCTCTTCTCGCCGCCGTTCCGCTACGTGTGGCCGTCGGAGCTCGACCTGATGGCGCGGCTCGCCGGGATGACGCTGCGCGAGCGCTGGAGCGACTGGCAGCGAGAGCCGTTCACGGGCGACAGCGCCAAGCACGTCTCCGTCTGGGCGACGACCGAACAGCGCTAGAGCGCACGGCTCAGGAGGGGGCGGGCTTCTTGTCCGCGCCGACGAGCGAGCGCCAGTCGGTGTGGCCGAGGATGAGGAAGAGCGCGGTGAAGCCGGCGATCACGTTGACGACGGTCAGCGTCAGCTTCATGCCGACGCTGAAGGCGAGCAGGGTGGCGCGACCGACACCGGTGCCGGAGAAGACGTAGACGATGAACGCCTGCTCGGTGCCGATCCCGCCCGGCGAGATCGGGACGAGCGTGGCGAGACTCTGCGTCACCTGGACGAGGAGCACGTTCCGAAGTGACTGGTCGATCCCGAATGCGCCGAGGAAGAACCAGATCGCGACGAAGCGGAGCATCCAGTCGGCTGCCTGCCAGAGCGCGACCGTGCGTAGGTAGACGGACCGGTCGGCCAGGACGGCGAACCCCTGGCGCACGCGCTGCTTGAACTCCTCCAGGTGAAGCCGCACCCAGGCGAGGCCGACACCGGCGAGGATCACGAGCGCGAGCAGGAGCAGGAGCGAGAACTCCGGGCTCCTCGCGACCCAGCGGAAGTCGAAGCCCGGCAGGTTCCCGAGCGCGTCGAGCCCGGGGAGGACGCCGAGCGTGAGCGCGTAGAGGAAGATCAGCCCCGCCGCCGCCATGTCGAAGAAGGAGAGGACGAGCAGCGTCGAGCCGAGCGCCGTGTAGGTGCTGCCCGGGACGGCATGATGCGCGAGGTAGAGCTTGACCGCGTCGCCGGCGCGCGCCGGCACGATCGCGTTCACGCCGACCCCGGCGAGGTAGGCGCCGTAGATCGAGCGCCAGCGCACCATCGTCTCCGGGTACGCGGCGGCAATCGTGTTCCGCCACGCCATTCCCGTGCAGCATGTCTTCAGCAGGTGGGAGCAGATCGCGAGCGCGAGCGGGCCGAAGTTGACCGACGCGAGCTGCTCGAAGAACGTTCCGATCGCGTCCAGGACGGCGCCCACGCGATCACGTTACCTCGGTCTCCCTAGCGGTTCCTGGCGCCCGCTCGCTGCGCGAGGCTGCGCCGGAGGCCGGCTCCGCCGGCCGGGAGGCGCAGCCGGCCAGGGGCCGCTAGGGCCGGTCTGCTCCGTCCGGGGCCATGAACGGGTAGCGGTAGTCGGTGGCCGGGACGAAGGTCTCCTTGACCGTGCGCGGGCTGACCCAGCGGATCAGGTTCCACATCGAGCCGGCCTTGTCGTTCGTCCCGGACGCGCGCGAGCCGCCGAACGGCTGCTGACCGACGACCGCGCCCGTCGGCTTGTCGTTCACGTAGAAGTTGCCGGCCGCGTAGCGGAGCGCTGCGTGGGCTTCCTCGACGGCGTAGCGGTCGTCGGCGAAGACCGCACCCGTGAGGCCGTACGGAGCGCTCTTGTCGACGAGCTCGAGCGTGTCGCTCCAGCGCTTGTCGTCGTACACGTAGGTGGTCACGACCGGGCCGAACAGCTCTTCCTGCATCGTCCGGTACCCGGGGTCCTCGGTCTGGATCACGGTCGGTGCGACGAAGTAGCCCTCGCTGTCGTCGTAGTCGCCGCCGGCGACGATCTCGGCCTTGCCGGACGCGCGTGCCTCCTCGATTGCCTCCTTCTGCGTCTTGAAGGAGCTGCCGTCGATCACGGCGCCCATGAAGTTCGAGAAGTCGGAGACGTCGCCCATGCGCAGCTCGCCTACCTGCTCGGCGAGCCGATCCTTGAGGTCGGGCCACATGCTCTTCGGCGCGTACACGCGCGATGCCGCCGAGCACTTCTGGCCCTGGTACTCGAACGAGCCGCGCACGATGGCAGTCGCGACCTCGTCGACGTCGGCGCTCGCGTGCGCGATGATGAAGTCCTTGCCGCCCGTCTCGCCGACGATCCGCGGATAGTTGCGGTATTCGGCGATCCGGCCGCCGACCGTCTTCCACATCCCCTGGAAGACGGGCGTCGAGCCGGTGAAGTGGATGCCGGCGAGCTCCGGGCTCGCGAGCGCGGCGTCGCCCACGGTGGCGCCCGAGCCGTAGACGATGTTGATCACGCCGTCCGGGAGGCCCGCTTCGCGCAGGATCTGCAGCGTGTAGTGAGCCGAGAGCGCGGCCGTCGAAGCCGGCTTCCAGACGACCGTGTTGCCCATCAGTGCCGGCGAGCCGGAGAGGTTCCCGCCGATGGCCGTGAAGTTGAACGGGCTCACGGCGAAGACGAAGCCTTCGAGCGGCCGGTACTCGAGCCGGTTCCAGACGCCCGGCGAGGAGGCCGGCTGCTCCGAGTAGAGGCGGAACATGAACTCGACGTTGAAGCGCCAGAAGTCGATCAGCTCGCAGGCTGCGTCGATCTCCGCCTGGTGTGCGGTCTTGGACTGGTTGAGCATCGTCGCGGCGACGAGGGTGGAGCGCCACGGGCCTGCGAGCAGCTCGGCAGCGCGCAGGAAGACTGACGCGCGCTCTTCCCAGGGGAGGCGCGACCAGTCACCGTGTGCGTCGCGCGCCGCTTCGATCGCCTGCTCGACGTGCTCGGGACCGCCCTTCGCCACGTCGGCGAGGACATGCTCTTTCCGGTGCGGCATCACGGCCTGGGTCGTCTCCTTCGTCCCGACTTCCTTGCCGCCGATCACCATCGGAATCTCGATCCGCTCGCCCTCCATCTGCGTCAGCCGCACGCGGAGCTCCTCGCGCTCCGGCGAGCCGGGCGCGTACATGCGCACCGGCTCGTTGATCGGCGTGGGCGGCCTGAAAGATCCCGGGCTTGCTCACGGCCCGATTGTAGAGTCGAGGTCGATGCGATGCGCGTGACGCGGCACCCGTACGAGATCGAGGGTTGGGGGGTCGGGGAGCTCTGGGTCGGCGACGGCAGCGTGGTCGTGGCGCACGACCCGCCGGCACCGGGTGTCCGCTTCGAAGGCGCACTCGGCGAAGCCGGCGCCCAGGGCGGCTCCGCAACCGGCCCCGAAACCGACCCCCAAACGAGCCCCAGGGGCACCCCGGGTGTCCCTACTGAAACGCTATCGGCCGACCGTGCGCAGGAGCGTGACGGACTCGTGCCGGAATTGCTCCGATCGCTCCACAGGTACTTCCGCGGCGAGCCGGTCTCGTTCGCGGACGTCCCGCTCGACGGTGGCTGGGGGACGCCGTTCCAGGACGCGCTCGCCGCCGAGCTCCGAGCCGTGCCCTGGGGCGAGGTGGTCACGTACGGCGAGCTCGCCGCGCTCGCGGGCCGCTCGCGCGCCGCCCGTGCAGCCGGCACTTTCTGCGCCGAGAACCGCTTCGCCCTGTTCGTCCCGTGCCACCGCGTCGTCTCGGTCGGCGGCATCGGCGGCTACGGCGCTCTCGGCGTCGAGTACAAGCAACGCCTGCTCCGGCTCGAGGGACATGACGCTCTCTGACGACCTGCGCGGGGAGCTGGCGGCGATCGCGCCGAAGCGGGGCTGCTGCAGGCTTGCTGAGCTGTCGGCCCTCTTCCACTCGGCGGGCAGCGTCCACCTGCGCGGTCGCGGCGAGGTCGCCCTCCATCTCGACGTCTCGACGGCCGCAGTCGCGCGGCGGGCCTTCTCACTTCTGCGCGAGCTCGGGATCGACTCGGAGATCCGTACGTACAGCCGGAGGTCCTTCGATCGGGCGACGCGGTACCAGCTGCACGTCGATGGCAACGAGCAGGCGCTGGCGGTGCTCGCCGAGGCCGGCGTTCTGGATGCCCGTCATGCTCCCGTCGAACGGCCGCCGAAGCGGGTCGTCGGGCGTGCCTGTTGCCGGGGCGCGTACCTCCGCGGCGCACTGCTCGGCGGCGGCTCGCTGTCGGGGCCGCGGCGGCCGCATCTCGAGCTGCGCACGACGTCGCTCGAGGGCGCCGAGTTCCTGCGGCGCGTCGCCGCGGCCGGCGACGTCCGCCTCGGCGTGCTCGACCGTGGCCGGCATGCGGCCGCGTACGCGAAAGGGCTGGACACGATCGAGGCGATGCTCACCGCGGCGGGGGCGGGGGACACGGTCTTGGCCTTCGAGGAGCGCTCGGTCGTCGCTGCCGCCCGCGCCGACGCAAACCGGCTTGCGAATGCCGATCACGCGAACCTCGTGCGCACCAGCCGCGCCGCACAGGAGCAGCTCGAAGCGGTCCGGTCGCTGCAGGCAGCAGGGAAGCTGGACCGGCTCCCGGACCGGCTGGGCGAGGTCGCCCGCCTCCGCCTCCGTTACCCGACCCTCCCACTGCGCGAGCTGGCCGAGCGGTGTGAGCCGCCGAGCACGAAGGCGTCCGTCCACCGACGCCTGCGGAAGCTGCGCGAGCTGGCGACGCCGTGAGGCGGTGCAGCAGTTGCCTGGCGCGAGAACGAAACGCCTCCGTTTCCCACTTGAAACGCGGGTGACGAGCAGGGCTTGATGGCGTAACCTTGGAAGTCGGCGGGTCCATGCTCGTCCGGCGGCGGATTCAGACCCCGTCTGCTGTCGGCACCGGAGCATGGCCACGCGGAGGGGGAGGTCGTCCTCGGAGCTCCCCCTCCGGCCCGCCCTTCCCGAGTGCGGCCTCGTGCGCCTCCGGCGCGGTAGGTTGCCGCCGTGGAGCCGGCGTTCACGGAGCTGAAGGAGCGGGTCGCTGAGATCTCGGATCTCGGGGCAACTGCGTCGCTGCTCGCCTGGGACCAGCAGGTGAAGATGCCGCCCGGCGGCGCGGCCGTTCGGGCGGAGCAGCTCGCGACGGTGAGCCGGCTCGCGCACGAGGCGCTCACCAGTGACGAGGTCGGCCGCCTGCTCGACCGGCTCGGGCCGTTCGAGGAGGCGCAGCCGTACGATTCCGACGAGGCGAGCCTGATCCGGCTCGTTCGCCGCGAGTGGGAGAAGGCGCGGCGTGTCCCGGCGGAGCTGCAGGGCGAGATCCGGCGGGCCGGCTCGCTGGCGATGCCCGTTTGGGTGAAGGCGCGTCAGGAGTCCGACTTTGAGCAGTTCGTCCCGGCGTTGCGCAAGAACCTCGAGCTACGTCGCCGCTACGTCGACTGCTTCGACGACTACGACGAGCCCTACGACGTTCTGCTGGACGACTTCGAGCCGGGCATGAAGACGGCCGAGGTCCGCGCCGTGTTCGACAGGCTCAAGCAGGAGCAGGTGCCGCTCGTGGCTCGCGCCCGCGCCGAGGGTGAGCGCCCGGTGCGCAACGCGACCTTCCCCGTCGAGCGCCAGCAGCAGTTTGAGCTGAAGGTGATCGAGCGCTTTGGCTTCGAGCCGGGCGAATGGCGCCTCGACACCGCGGTGCACCCGTTCGCCTCGTCGATCGGGATCGGCGACATCCGGCTGACGACGCGGTACTCCGAGGAGAGCCTCGATGGGCTCTTCAGCACCATGCACGAGTGCGGGCACGGGCTCTACGAGCACGGTGTCGACCCAGCGCTCGAGCGCACGCCGCTCGCACGCGGTGCCTCGCTCGCCCTGCACGAGTCGCAGAGTCGGATGTGGGAGAACCTCGTCGGCCGCAGCCTCTCCTTCTGGCGCGCCTTCTACCCCGATCTCCGGAGCACGTTCCCGGAGGCGCTCGGCGACGTCGAGCTCGAGGAGTGGTACCGGGACGTCAACTGGGTCGAGCCCTCGCTGATCCGCGTCGAGGCGGACGAGGCGACCTACAACCTGCACGTGATCCTGCGCTTCGAGCTCGAGCAGGAGCTCCTCGCCGACACGATCGAGCTGGAGGAGCTGCCCGAGATCTGGAATCAGCGCATGGAGGACTACCTCGGGGTCCGTCCGCCGAACGACGCGCTGGGCGTGCTCCAAGATATGCACTGGGCGGTCGGGTTGATCGGCTATTTCTCCACCTACGCGCTCGGCAACGTCGCCTCCGCGCAGCTGTGGGAGAAGCTGAACGCCGAGATCCCCGACCTGCAGGCGCAGTTCGAGCAGCGCGAGTTCGGCGCGCTCGCCGCGTGGTTGCGCGAGCACCTCTGGCGGCACGGGCGCAAGTACCTGCCGAACGAGCTGCTCGAGCGGATCACAGGCGGCGGGCTCGACCCCGAGCCGTATCTCCGGTACCTGCAGGGGAAGTACCCGCTGGCGCACTAGACTCGGCCGCGGATATCGACACGGCTAGGAGGAAGCGAGGCGAATGGCGATTCGTGTGGGCATCAACGGCTTCGGCCGCATCGGCCGGAACTTCTTCCGGGCGCAGCTCGAGCGGAAAGCGGACATCGAGATCGTCGCGGCGAACGACCTCGGCGACGAGCAGACGATGGCGCACCTGCTCAAGTACGACTCGACGCTCGGCCCGCTCGGGGGCGAGGTCGAGGTGGGGGAGGGCGTCATCCGTGCCGCCGGCGAGGAGCTCAAGCTGTTCTCTGAACGTGACCCAGGGGCGATCCCGTGGGGTGACCTCGGCGTCGACGTCGTGCTCGAGTCGACCGGCTTCTTCACCAAGCGCGAGGGTGCGCAGAAGCATCTCGACGCGGGAGCGAAGAAGGTCGTCATCTCTGCACCGGCGACCGATCCGGACATCACGATCGTGCTCGGCGTCAACGATGCCGCCTACGACAAGGACGCCCACCACATCGTCTCCAACGCGTCCTGCACGACGAACTGCGTCGCGCCGATGGCGAAGGTGCTCAACGACACGTTCGGGATCGAGCAGGGGTTCATGACGACGATCCACGCGTACACGAACGACCAGCGCATCCTCGACCTGCCCCACGAGGACCTCCGACGCGCACGGGCGGCGGCGATCAACCTGATCCCGACCTCAACCGGCGCGGCGCGGGCGATCGGGCTGGTGCTGCCCGAGCTGAAGGGGAAGGTCGACGGTGTCGCGGTGCGTGCACCGGTGCCGACGGGCTCCCTGACCGACTTCGTGGCCACGGTCGGGAAGGAGACGTCCGCGGAGGAAGTGAACGCGGCTTTCGCGGCCGCCGCGTCCGGGCCGCTGGAGGGGATCCTCCAGTACACGGACGACCCGATCGTCTCGAGCGACATCGAGCGCTCGCCGTACTCGTGCATCTTCGACAGCGAGCTGACGATGGCGATGGGGCGGAACGTCAAGATCTTCGGCTGGTACGACAACGAGTGGGGCTACTCGTGCCGGCTCGTCGACGTGGTGGGCAAGCTGCTGTGACGGTGCTCGAGACGCAGGAATGAGGCGACCGCGCTCGGTCCGCGACGCGGACGTCGAGGGCAAGACCGTCCTCGTCCGCTCCGATCTCAACGTCCCGCTCGAGGACGGCGCAGTCGCGGACGACACGCGCATCCGGGCGGCGCTGCCGACGCTCGAGCTGCTGCTCGAGCGGGGCGCGGCCAGGGTCCGCGTCTGCTCGCACCTCGGCCGCCCGAAAGAGGCGAGACCCGGCGTTCCGGATCGAGCCCGTCCGCGCCCACCTGCGCTCGCTCCTCCCGGACGAGCGGATCGAGGTGCTGGAGAACACGCGCTTTCATCCCGGCGAGACGAAGAACGACCCTGCGTTCGCGCGCGAGCTCGCTGCTGGGAGCGATCTGTACGTCGACGACGCGTTCGGCTCGGCTCATCGCGCGCACGCCTCGACCGTGGGTGTCGCGGAGCTCTTGCCTTCGTACGCGGGGCTGCTCCTCCTCGCGGAGCTCGAGCACCTCGGCCGGCTGCTCGGCGACGTCGAGCGGCCGTTCGTGCTCGTCACCGGCGGCGCCAAGGTCGAGGACAAGCTCGGCGTGCTCCGGAACCTCGGCGGCGCCGCGGACGAGGTGCTGGTGGGCGGGAAGATGGCCGAGGAGCTCCGAGACGAGAACCCGCTCCCGTTTCCGGTCGTGCTGCCGGCCGACGTCGTTGCTGCCGGCGCGTTCGAGGAAGGCGCGGAGACGCGCGTGACGCCGTTCGACGATCTCCCCGACGGCTGGCTGGGCCTTGACATCGGGCCCGAGTCGCGCACCGACTTCGCGCGACGGATCGGGGCGGCGAAGACGGTGTTCTGGAACGGGCCGATGGGCGTCTTCGAGTGGGACGCGTTCGCGGGCGGGACACGGGCGGTCGCCGAGGCGGTAGCGGCCGTGAAGGGCTACACGGTCGTCGGCGGCGGCGACTCCGTCCGCGCCGTCAACGAGCTCGGGCTCGACGACGAGGTCTCCTGGGTCTCAACGGGGGGCGGAGCGTCGCTCGAGCTGCTCGAAGGTAAAGAGCTACCGGGCGTGGCCGCGATCCCCGAGGCTCAGCCCTGATGCTGATCGCGGGTAACTGGAAGATGTTCAAGGGCCCGGACGAGGCGCGGGACTTCCTCGACGACTTCGAGGCGCCGGCCGGGGTCGACGTCGTCTTCTGCCCGCCCTTCCTCTCGCTGGCCGCGGCCGTCGACAGCGGCCGGACGATCTACGCCCAGAACGTGCATTGGGAGCCGTCGGGCGCCTACACCGGCGAGGTCTCGCCGCAGATGCTGCGCGAGCTCGGCGTCGAGGGCTCGCTTGTCGGGCACTCGGAGCGGCGCCAGCTGTTCGGCGAGACGGACGAGAGCGTCGCCCGCCGGGCGCGGGCCGCGCTCGAAGCTGGGCTCGGCGTGATCGCCTGCGTCGGCGAGACGCTGGAGCAGCGCGAGGCGGGCGACACCGAGCTCGTGCTCAAGATCCAGGTGGAGGCGATCGCCTTCGCCGCCGGCGAGCACGAGCAGCTGGTGATCGCGTACGAGCCGGTCTGGGCGATCGGCACCGGCAGGACGGCGACGCCCGAGCTGGCCGAGGAGGCGCACGGCTTCATCAGGTCGCTCCTCGACCGGCCGGTGCTCTACGGCGGCTCGGTCAAGCCGGAGAACGCGGCCGATCTGCTCGCCCAGCCGTCGATCGACGGCGCCCTTGTCGGCGGCGCTTCGCTCGAACCCGACTCCTTCGCTGCGATTTGCCAGGCAGCTTCGACCTCGTAACGCTCGTCGTCCTCGACGGGTGGGGCTGTGCGCCGCCGGGGCCTGGCAACGCCGTCGAGTTGGCCCGTACGCCCGTCTTCGACCGGCTCTGGCGGGAGTATCCGCACACGACCCTGCAGGCCTCCGGCGAGGCCGTTGGGCTTCCCAAGGGCCAGATGGGAAACTCCGAGGTTGGACACCTGACGATCGGCTCGGGCCGAATCCTCTTCCAGGACTTGCAGCGGGTGAACTCAGCGATCCGCGAAGCCTCGTTCTTCGAGAACGAAGCGCTCGTCGGCGCGTTCGAGCGGGCGCAGGCGGGCGGCGGCGCAATCCATCTGCTCGGGCTCGTCTCCTACGGCGGCGTCCACTCCCACATCGACCACCTCCGGGCGTTGCTCGAGCTCTCGCGACGACTGGGGCTCGAGCAGCGGACGTGGATCCACGCCTTCACCGACGGACGGGACGTGTCGCCTACCTCGGCCGTGTCCGATCTCGCGGAGCTGCCGGCGGCGCAGCTGGCGACGGTGGTCGGCCGCTACTACGCGATGGACCGGGACCAGCGCTGGGAGCGGACGCAGAAGGCGCTCGACGCGCTCACGATGGGCATGGGTACCCATGTGCAACCCGGCGAAGTGCTCGCAGAAGTGCAACGGAGCTATGACGCGGGTGTCACGGACGAGTTCCTGGAGCCGATCGTCGTCGCCGGAGCGCCGCGGCTCGGCCCGGAGGACACTGCGATCTTCTTCAACTTCCGGCCCGACCGCGGCCGGCAGCTGGCGGCCAAGCTCACGGAGGCGGAGCTCGACCTGACGACGATGACGCGCTACTCGGACGAGCTGGACGTCCCGGTCGCCTTCGAGGAGCAGAACGTCGCGAGCACGCTCGCCGAAACCCTTGCCGGCGCGGACGCGCGCCAACTGCACGTCGCCGAGACGGAGAAGTACGCGCACGTGACGTACTTCTTCAACGGCGGCGTCGAGGCGGCGTGGACCGGCGAGACGCGCATCCTCGTGCCCAGCCCACGCGACGTGCCGAGCTACGACTTCAAGCCCGAGATGTCGGCGCGGGAGGTCGCCGCGCGCTTCGCGGCCGCAATCGGCGACGGGTACCGCTTCGCCGTCGTCAACTTCGCCAATCCGGACATGGTCGGGCACACCGGCTCGATCCCGGCGGTCACGCGCGCGGTCGAGGTGACCGACGAGTGCCTCGACGTGGTGGTCGAGTCGACGCACGCTGCGGGCGGGATCTGCCTCGTGACCGCCGACCACGGGAACGCCGAGACGATGCTCGAGCCCGACGGCATCAGCCCCCACACCGCCCACACGACCAACCCCGTGCCGCTCGTCGTCACCTCCGCCGACCTGCAGGTCCGGGCCGGGGGTGAGCTCGCCGACCTCGCCCCGACCGCGCTCCGGCTACTCGGCCTCGAGCCGCCGCAGGCGATGACAGGAGTTGACCTCTGCAGCGACACGAAATCTGGACCTCCAGTTTGAAGAAACGGGCGCTATACTGCGGCCCACTTGTCGCTGCCCCAGCCTGATCTTGGCGTTCTGCGGAAGGCTCAGCGAGGAGATGAGCGAGCGTTCTCGCTCATCGTTCGCGCGTACGAGCTGCCGGTCTTCAACTACGTGCTGCGGCTCGTGGGCGACCGGTCGTTGGCGGAAGACCTGACGCAGGAAGTGTTCCTGCGGGTCTATCAGGGCCTGCCGAGCTTCTCGCTCCGTTGCCGCTTCACGACCTGGCTCTTCCAGGTGACGAAGAATCGCGTCCTCGACGAGCTGCGGGCACTCGAGCGCCGGCCACGCGCGGTGGTTAACCTCGAGGACATTCCACCGCTCGAGGTCGTCGACGCGCCGTTCGAGCGGGTGGAAGCGATCGACGCGGTCTGGAGGGCGGTCGAGAACCTGAGCGTCGACCTGAAGATGGCCCTCCTGCTGCGCGACGTCGTCGGGCTCTCCTACACCGAGATCGCCGACTCGCTCGAGATCACGCTGGCGACCGTCAAGTGGCGGATCTACAAGGCCCGCGAGGAAGTCCAGCTCGCGCTCGCCCGCGAGGGGATCACGTTCGGCGCCGACACCGGCTCGGACAAGCGGGCCAAGCCGGCCGAGCCGGCACTGGCCTAGCCGTAGCGCTCTAGCTGTCGCCTAGGCAGGCGCGGTCGCGTCCTCCTTCGCCGCGAGCTTCCGGCTCGCCGCCATCACGTCCTTCAGGTGCCGCTGCTGGATCGGCAGGTGCGTGCTCACGAGCTGGCGGACGCCGGCGTGCTTCGCCTGCTTGTTCAGCTCCTGCAGCACCGACCAGTGCCCGACCTCGCCGGCTTCGGCCATGGTCAGGAACTCGAACCCGTCCAGCTCGTCCGAGTCACGCTCGAGGTAGGTCCTCATCATCGTCGCGCCCTTTTTCTTCACCGAGCGCGCCTCGGCGAGGATCTTCCCCTTCTTACGGTCGATCGAGGCGGCCACCGCAGTGCCGTCCTTCTCGGCCTTGGCCGCCTCCTTTCGCATGGTCTTCAGGCTCGAGACCAGCTCGCGGTCCTTCGTCAGCTTCTCGACCCGCTCCGTCGCCGCCTGTGCAGCCATCGCGAGGCCGATCACCTCTCCGAGCTTCGTCTCCATGTTGGTCAGCTCTGCCATGTCACTCCGTTTCCTCGGGCCGGGCTAGAAGCCGTGCTCGAGCCGCGCTGCGAGCACTTCCGGGAGACCCCGCTCGCGCATCTCGGCCTGCGTCCGCTCGACCGGATAGACCGTACGGCGAAAGGTTGCCCACCCTGCCCTATTGTCAATCTCGAGCCAGCTGGCACGCGGGTCGCCGTCGCGCGGCTGTCCGACCGACCCCGGATTGAGCAGCCGCCGCGCGGCGCCGAGGTCGAGGGTCGTTCCGGCCGCGGCCTGTCCGCCTCGCACTTCGGTCCCGTCTCCGGCGAGCTCGAGGGCGACGTGGCTGTGCCCGACGAGCACGAGCGGCGCCGAAGTCGCGGCGAGGGTCCACCGCGCCGCGTCCTCGGACAGGACGTAGTCCCAGACCGGATCGCGCGGGCTGCCATGGAAGAGCTCCGCGCCGGGAAGGGTCGCCTTCGGCTCCAGGGTGTCGAGAAAGCCTCGCGCGGCCTCGTCGAGGACACCGCGCGTCCACGACGCCGCCTCGGCGGCCTCGTCCGCGAACGTGGCGAGCGGGATCTTTCCAGCCACGACGAGGTCGTGGTTGCCGCCGAGGCAGACGGTGGCCCGCTCCCGCAGCGCGGCGACGCACTCGACCGGCCGCGGCCCGTAGCCGACCACGTCGCCGAGGCACCAGAGCTGGTCGAAGCCGCCTGCGTCGACCTCGGCGAGAACCGCGTCGAGCGCGTGCAGATTCGAGTGGACGTCCGAGATGACGGCAATCCTCATCGCTCGGCGCAGCTGGCCAGGGGGCCGCTAGGTGTCGCGTGGGGGGCCCGGTGCTTCGGGCAGGTTCTGGATGCCCCGCACGGTCGTGTACTTCGACCAGGAGTCGTTCATCGCGTCGAGCAGCTCCTTGGCGAACTTCGTCGACATGTTCACGCGTGCGACGACGACACCGGGGATGTCGCCCTCATCGACCTCGTGGTCGATGCGGGCGAACGTGAGCGTGAACTCGTAGTCGGAGAACGAGACGTTGGCGAAGTTCGCGTACGAGCCGGCGAGATGCTTCTCGTCGATCTGGATGTTGAGCTGGCGCTCCTGCCCGGAGCGGTCCTCGTCCACATCCCTACGATAACGGCGTGACGACCGAGAACGGGCAGATCCATGCCGGCTGACGCAATCGAGCGGCTCGAGGCCGCGCTGGGGGAGGCTGCGGGGACCGAGGTCGCGCTCGAGCGTCCCGGCGACGCCGCGCACGGCGACTACGCCACCAACGTCGCGATGCGGCTCGCCGGCGCGCGCAAGCTGGCCCCGCGCGCGATCGCCGAGCAGCTCGTCGCCCAGGCGAGCGCGCTGCCGGACGTGGAGCGCGCCGAGATCGCCGGGCCGGGCTTCGTCAACCTCTGGCTCGCGCCGGCCTGGTACGGCGATGCGCTCGCGGAGATCCTCGCCGCCGGCGACGGCTACGGCGGCGGGAGCGCGGCGGCGAAGGAGCACGTCCAGGTGGAGATGGTCTCCGCCAACCCGACCGGCCCCGTCACCGTCGCGTCGGCCAGGAACGGCGCCTACGGCGACAGCGTCGCGCGGCTGCTCACGTTCGCGGGGCACGAGGTCGAGCGCGAGTACTACTACAACGACGCGGGCGCGCAGATGATGCGCTTCCGCGCCTCGGTCGAAGCCCGTCGGCGCGGGGAGGAGCCGCCCGAGGACGGCTATCACGGCGACTACGTCAAGGAGCTCGCGCAGCTGCCGGACGACCCGGTGCCGCTGATGCTGGAGCGGATCGAGGCGACGATGGAGCGCTTCCGGATCCACTTCGACTCGTGGGCGCTGCAGAGCGAGCTGGAGAAGCGTCTGCCCGACTTCCTGCCCCGCCTGGACACCTACGAGCGCGACGGGGCTGTCTGGGCGCGCTCGTCCGCGCACGGCGACGACGACGACCGCGTCCTGATCCGGTCCGAGACCGGCACGCCGACGTACCGCGCCGCCGACGTCGTCTACCTGGCGGACAAGCTCGAGCGCGGGCTCGACCGCGCCGTCTACGTGCTCGGCGCCGACCATCACGGCACGCGGAACTGGTACGCGGCCGTCGCACGGATGCTCGGCTACGACGCCGGACGAGTCGAGATCCTGCTCTACCAGCTCGTTCACCTGACCCGCGGCGGGGAGGCGGCGAAGATGTCGAAGCGGCGCGGCGACGTCGTCTTCCTCGACGAGTTCCTCGACGAGGTCGGCGTCGACGCGGCCCGCTGGTACCTCGTCTCGCGCGGGCCCGACCAGACGATCGAGATCGACGTCGACCTCGCCGCCGAGCGAACGCAGAAGAACCCCGTCTACTACGTCCAGTACGCCCATGCGCGGATCGCCGGGATCCTCCGCAACGCCGCCGACGCGACCCCGTCGGCGGAGCCGCCGGCGGAGCTCGCGGACGAGGAGCGCGACCTCGTCAAGCGCCTGGCCGAGTTCCCGGCGATCGTCGCGGAGGCGACGGAGCGCCGCGGCCCTCATGCGATCCCCACCTACGCGATCCGGGTCGCGGACGACTTTCACCGCTTCTACCACCGGCACAAGGTGCTCGGCTCCGAGGCCGAGCCCTTCCGGCTCGGCCTGGTCACGGCGACGAAGGCCGTGATCGCCCGCTCGCTCGACCTGATCGGGGTCGAGGCGCCGGAGCGGATGTAGCGGCGCGGATAGGATCCGGGCCGCATGGCGGCCACTGCTCCCGACCGGAACCTCGCCCTCGAGATCGTGCGCGTGACGGAGTCTGCGGCGATGGCGGCCGCCGGCTGGATCGGCCGCGGCCAGAAGGAGCTCGCCGACCAGGCCGCCGTCGACGCGATGCGGCTGATGCTCGGCACCGTCGAGATGGACGGGGTCGTCGTGATCGGGGAGGGGGAGAAGGACGAGGCGCCGATGCTCTTCAACGGCGAGTCCGTCGGCTCCGGCCACGGCCCCGAGGTCGACGTCGCCGTCGACCCGCTCGAGGGAACCAGGCTGACTGCGCTCGGCCAGCCGAACGCGATCGCCGTGATCGCCGTCGCAGAGCGCGGGACGATGTTCTTCCCCGGGGCCGCCGTCTACATGGACAAGATCGCCGTCGGGGCGGAGGCCGCCGAGGCGATCTCGATCGACGCGTCTCCGACCGAGAACGTCCAGGCCGTGGCGGACGCGAAGGGGATGGAGGTCGCGGACGTGACGGTGGTCGTGCTCGAGCGCGACCGGCACGAGAACCTGATCGCCGAGCTGCGCGAGGCGGGCGCGCGCGTAAACCTGATCCGGGACGGCGACGTCGCGCCGTCGATCGCCGCCGCCCAGCCGTTCCTGGGCGTCGACATGCTGATGGGGATCGGCGGCACCCCCGAGGGCGTCATCTCCGCCGCCGCGATCAAGTGCCTCGGCGGCGCCCTTCAGGGCCGCCTCTGGCCGCGCGACGAGGGCGAGCGGCAACAGCTCGTCGACGCGGGCTACGACGTCGACCGCGTGCTCACGCACGACGACCTCGTCGCGGGCGAGGACGTCTTCGTCGCCGCGACCGGAGTGACGAGCGGCGCGCTCCTGCGCGGCGTGCGCACATCGGCCGTCGGCGTCGAGACGGAGTCGATCGTGATGCGCTCCCGCTCGGGCACCGTGCGCCGCATCCAGGCCCATCACCCACTTGCGAAGCTACCCACCTTGCTGAAAGGAGGCCGCAATGGCCGGCACTGAAACCAACATGGCGCTGTACGAGACCGCGCGTGCGCTCGTCGCCGACGACAAGGGCATCCTCGCCGCCGACGAGAGCTCGGGGACGATCGAGAAGCGCTTCGACTCGATCTCGCTCGAGTCGACCGAGGAGAACAGGCGCGCCTATCGCGACATGCTCTTCACGACGCCCGACCTGGAGCAGTTCGTCAGCGGCGTGATCCTCTACGACGAGACGATCCGCCAGTCGTCCGCGGACGGGACGCCGTTCGCGAAGCTGCTCGCGGACAGGGGGATCATCCCGGGGATAAAGGTCGACACCGGCGCCAAGGACCTCGCCGGCGCCCCCGGAGAGAAGGTGACGGAGGGTCTCGACGGCCTGCGCGAGCGGCTGGAGGAGTACCGCGGGCTCGGGGCCCGCTTCGCCAAGTGGCGCGCCGTGATCACGATCGGAGAGGGGATCCCGACCGCCTACTGCATCGAGGCGAACGCGCACGCGCTGGCCCGGTACGCCGCGCTCTGTCAGGAGCAGGGGCTCGTCCCGATCGTCGAGCCCGAGGTGCTGATGGACGCGGACAACGACATCGAGACGTGCTACCGCGCCACGAAGCGGACGCTGCACAAGACCTTCGACGAGCTCTACCACCAGCGCGTCGACCTGGAGGGGACGCTGCTGAAGCCGAACATGGTCATCTCGGGCAAGGGCTCGCCCACGCAGGCGAGCGCGGACGAGGTGGCCGAGTGGACGCTCAGGTGCTTCCACGAGACGGTGCCCGCGGCCGTCCCCGGGATCGTCTTCCTCTCCGGCGGCCAGTCGGACCAGCAGGCGAGCGAGAACCTGAACGCGATCAACTCCCACGGCGCGCAGCCCTGGGCGCTCTCGTTCTCGTACGGCAGGGCGCTGCAGGCGCCGGCGCTGAAGGCGTGGGGCGGCGACGCCGCAAACGTCGAGGCGGGCCAGTCCTTCCTCGCGCTGCGCGCGCGCTGCAACAGCGCGGCGGTGGCGGGCCGCTACTCGGCCGAGATGGAGGAGCTGGCGCGGTCGACCTGATCAGTCGCTGATTCGTTCCTCCAGCCGGACGGTGACCGTTTCACCGGCTTCCTTCCCGATCGCCTTGCGGAGGTCGGCCTTCACGGGCAGCTTGTGCGTCCCGTCGCCCATCGCCATGAAGGAGCTGCGGAACGGCCGGCCGTCGATCGTGCCGCGCACCTTGACGAGGCCGCGGGTACCGAAGAACTCCACCGAGGCGGGCCAGACGACGTAGGTCCAGCCGCCCTTGCTCGGGCTCTTCTGCAGCGTGGCGGTGAACTGCTCATCCATCGGGAGCTCCTTTGCGCGTTGCACTGTGACGTAGACCGCAGTACGGCGCAGAACTCATCGCAGTGCGGCTTGGTGGACACGTCTCCGTGCGAGGCTCTAGGCTCGGATGCCTGATGGCGGGTCCCGGTGTTCGCCGCTGGTCCTCCGGATCGCTCGCGGCACTGCGGGCGGCGCTCGCGCAGCCGCAGCTGCGGCGCGTGCAGCTCGCCTGGGCAGGATCGACGTCCGGCGAGTTCATCGCGCTCGATCGCGCTCGGCTTGTTTGCCTACGAGGCCGGCGGTGCGACGGCGGTCGGTGTCGTGGCCTTGGTTCAGATGGTGCCCGCGATGCTCTTCGCGCCGGTTGCCGCCGTGCTCGGCGACCGCTTCCGGCGGGAGCTCGTCGTAATCGCAAGCGACGTCGTGCGCGCGGCGACCATGGCGCTGGCGGCGCTCGCGGCGGCTGCCGACGCGCCTGTTGCGGTCGTCTACGTGCTGGCGGCGTTGCTGGCGCTCGCGTCGCAGACCATCTACCCGGCTCAAACGGCGCTCGTTCCGCTGCTGGCGCGCTCGGCCGACGAAGTGACCGCCGCGTGTGCCGCCGCGAGCCTGATCAGAAACGCGTCCGGCCTCCTCGCGCCCGCGCTCGCGGGAGTGGTGCTGCTGGTCGCGGGCGTGCCCGTCCTCTTCGCGCTCGCGGCGGTGGCGTTCGCGCTCGGGGCGCTGACACTGCTGGGAGTCGGACGCACCGACGCGGTGCGGAGCGCGCCGCCGATGGCGGGAGCGCTGCACGAGCTCGCGAGCGGCTTTCGGATGGCTGCGCGCGAGCGCGGGGTCGGGCTCGTGCTCGGACTGTTCGCCGCGCACGGCATCGCGCGCGGCTCGGTCGGCGTGCTGCTCGTCGTCGTTCCGCTCGAGCTGCTCGAGACGGGCGAGGCCGGCGTCGGTTTCCTCAACGCGGCGGTGGGGGTCGGCGGCCTCGCGGGCGCGGTCGCCACGGCGGGGCTCGTCGGCCGCAGGACGCTCGCCGGCCCCATGGCGGGCGGTTTGGCGGCGACCGGCGCAACGCTCGTGCTCGCCGGTGCGCTGCCTGCGGACACGCTCGTCGTCGTGTGCATCGGAGCTGTCGGCGCGGGGTTCGCGGTCGTCTCGGTCGTCGGCTCGACCCTGCTCGTCCGCTCGGCGCGCGACGACGTGCTCGCACGGGTCTTCGGCGTCCTCGCTGCGGTCCGTTCTGGCTCGATGGCAGTCGGAGCCGTGCTCGCGCCGGTGCTGGTCGCCGCGGGTGGTGCACGGCTCGCGCTCGCGGCGACGGGCGCAGTCCTCGTGGTCGTGGCCGCGGCGGCACGGCGCGGTGTTCGCGCGCTCGACGCACGCTCGGAGGTGCCCGAGCACGAGTTGCGGCTGCTGCAGGCTTCGCCCGTCTTCGCGCCGATTCTCCCCCTCGCTCTGGAACGGGTCGCAGCCCGCCTCGAGCCGATGACCGTCGCGGCGGGGGAGGAAGTCGTCCGCGAGGGAGACGCGGGTGACTGCGCCTACCTGATCGACGACGGCGACTTCGCGGTCGAGACCCACGGCCGCCGGCTGAGGCACCTCGGCCCGTCCGACCTCTTCGGCGAGATCGCGCTGCTCCGGGATGCGCCGCGGAACGCGACCGTCCGCGCCCTCGAGGAGTCGCATGTCTACCGGCTCGAGCGGAGCGAGTTCCTGGCGGCAGTGACGGGTCACCCGCTGAGCTCACGGCAGGCCGACGAGCTCGTCGCAACGCGGCTCGAGCAGCTCCGGAAGGAGGCGATGGATGACGCCTAGGATCTACCGATGAGTTTCTTGCGCTCCTCGGGTCTGACTGACCGAGTACTCGACGTACGTCATACGCGGAGGTAATCGATGTCGAAGACGGTTCTGCTGGTCGGCACCCGCAAGGGCTGCTTCCTGCTCGAGAGCGACGAGGGTCGCCGCGACTGGCAGCTGCGCGGGCCCTTGTGCGAGAGCTGGCCGATCTACCACGCCATCCACGACGCCGGCAGCGGCACGATCTACGCCGCGGCGGGCAGCGAGTGGCACGGGTCGAGCGTCTGGCGCAGCCACGACCTCGGCGAGACCTGGGAGCAGTCGAGCGAGGGGCTCGGCTTCGGCGACGCCGAGGGCGCGCTCAAGCTCTCGAAGGTGTCCGGCCTGACTGCGCACAACGGGCGCCTCTTCGCAGGCGTGGAGAATCCCGGCGTTTTCGAGAGCCGCGACGGCGGCGAGACTTGGTCACTTCTCACGACGCTCGAGGGGCAGCCGGGCAGCGACAAGTGGAACGACGCCGACAACCAGCCGCCCGGCCATCTCGGCGTTCCGGCGATCCTCCCGCACCCCGACGACGCCTCCCGGTACTGGGCTGTCGTCCAGGGCGTCGGCATCTTCGAGACGACGGACGACGCCGCCTCGTGGACCCCGCGCAACCGTGGGCTGCGCGCCGACTGGCCGCTCGAGAACGAGGAGGTCGGGTACTGCGTGCACAAGCTCGTCATGTCGCCCGTCGACAGCGAGCGCCTGTACCAGCAGAACCACGTCGGCATGCACAGAAGCGACGACGCCGGTCTGACATGGACTGAGATCACGGACGGTCTGCCGACCGAGTTCGGCTTCGCGGCGGGCGCGCACCCGCACGACCGGGACACGTTCTACGTGATCCCGCTCGACCCCGGCCACGCGCGCTGCATGCCCGAGGGCCGCGCCGCCGTCTGGCGCACCCGCGACGCGGGCGCCAGCTGGGAGCGGCTCGCGCAGGGCCTTCCGCAGGAGGACGCGCACGTGGGCGTGCTGCGCGAGGGGATGGCAATCGATACGCACGAGCGCCCGGGCGTCTACTTCGGCACCAGCACCGGGCAGCTCTTCGCGAGCGCGGACGAAGGTGAGAGCTGGACCGAGATCGCGAGCTACCTGCCCGGGATCACCTCCGTCGAGGTCGCGGTCCTAGCGTAGGCATGGCCGAGCTGCACCTACCCTCGACGCTGCCGCCGCTCTTCGCCGGCTTGCCGCGCACGCTCGACCTCGACGCGGCGACGGTCGACGATGCCCTCGACCAGCTGGACGAGCGCTGGCCGGGACTGCGCGACCGTCTCTGCGAGCCCGGCCCGGCGTTGCGCACGCACATCCACGTCTACGTCGACCGCGAGCGCGCACAGCTCGACACCGCGCTCGAGGCGCGCTCGCGCGTCGACGTGATCACCGCGATCAGCGGCGGCTGACCACTCCGTCCGCCGTTCACTTCACGCGACGCCGCCGACGACACCGAACATGCGAGGCGACTGGAGCAGGATCTCCCCGCGCTCGGTGATGTCGAGGGCAGTGCTGTCGGTCGTGCTGCGCGGGTGGTCGAGGATCGTGTCGCGACCGCGATCGCGGAGGAAGCCATGGATGGCACCGTCCGCGTCCTTGAACTCGCCGAGTACGCGGCCGCGGTTGTCGATCTTCACGGCCGAGGTAGCGCGCGAGCCGGGGACGTCGAGTCGGATGTAGTCGCGCTCGTCGTGCCCACGACGTAGCCGATGGATCGACCTCCGCCGCGATAGCGACCATCGGCATTCGGCACGGCATCGTCGTCGAGGTACGCGCCCACGACCTGGCCGAACGCGTACGTCTGCGTCGCCGCGTCGGGATGCTCGTTGTCCATCAGCGCCACCGGGTCGGGCACGAGCGTGGCGATACGTGCCGTCGGTTCGGGCACGCCCGTCCGCGGAGGCTCGCCGTCAGGCCAGCTCAGCGAGCACGGCTGCGGCGATGACCGCAGGCGCGCGGCGCGCGACGTGTCTCTTGCCGAGTGCATTCATGCTGATCCCCTTCCTCGTCGGTTGCATGAGCACGTCTCGACTCGGTTCGCAGGCACCCACGGCCCGGTTCGAGCCGGAGAGCACAAGTGGTCAGCCGGCGGCGGCGGTCAGCCCGGCACGCGAGGACGCCGGAGGCCGCGGAAGGGCCGGACGACGCGTGTTCCGTCCGCGCGCTCGACCAGGACGTTCCGCGGCCCGGCCCCGCCCCAGCGCACCACGACCCGCACCGGCCGTCCGCGCTCCAGGTAGGTCCGGCCGATCACTCCAACGGCGGCGCGGGTGCGACTACGTCGTCGGCGGGAGCCCGTGCACGGATGTTGGCGAGCCGTTCGGCGACGACGGCGCTACCCGCTGCGATACCGGCCGAGTGCCCGGTGACCGCGGTAAGGAAGTCGTCCCGCTCGAGCGCGTAGAGCTCCATGTCGGTCGTCGCCGTCACCGTCGCGGCGCGCGGGACCGCGCCGAGGAGCGCGATCTCGCCGAAGTACTCGCCCTCAGCGCGTCTGGCGATGCTCCGCCCGGACTTCGTCACCTGCGCCTCACCCTCGACCACGATGTAGAAACGGTCGCCGCGGTCGCCCTCCCGGATGATCTCGGTCCCCGCCGCCAGCGACACCGGAACGAGACGGCCGGCGACGTGCTCCTTCGCCGCGACCGAGAGGGGCGCGAACATGGGGACGCCTTCGAGAAAGTCGAGCTCGCGCAGCGGCGCCGACGCCGAACGGTCGATCGCCACCAGGCGGGGCCACGCGAGCGCCACGAGCACGGGCATGACGCAACCGGTGACGACCAGCGCACCGCGTGGTCCGACGGCGGACACGACCGGCGGCGCGAGCATCGAGCCGACTCCGGCACCGGCCATCGCGATGCCCCAGAAGACGCCGTAGACGCGACTGAGCACGTCGTCGCTGACGATCCGCTGGAGGAGCGTCAGCGCCGAGACGTCCTCGATGGAATTCCCCACTCCGACGACGGCGACCAGGAGGAGTGCCGCGAGCTTGTTCGGCCAAAGCGCGATCAGCGCGATCGGGGGCCCCCAGAGCACGAGTCCCAGCGCGAGCGGCGGCGCCAGCCGTCGTCCCGCGAGCGTCATCGACGCGAAGGCGCCGACGAGCCCTCCCGCGCCCAGAGCGGCGGTCAGGAAGCCGACCCAACTGCCGTCGGAGTCGAGGAGGCGAAACGCCATCACGACGATGAGCACCGTCAGCGCTCCGCGGATCAGTGCCTGGGCCCCGATCAAGGCGATGATCAGCCGCGGCCCAGGCTCGCGAACGGCGACGCGCAGGCCGGCGACGAGGTCGCTGCGGATCCTCGTCGGCTCACCCCCGCTCGTCCGGGGAAGCCGACCCACGACGGAGATCGACGCCAGGAGCACCGCGGCGACGGCGTACGCGCCCGCTGCGGCGGCGAAGACGGCGCCCGAGTCCGCGGCAGCGACGACGACGCCGGCGACCAGCGGCCCGGCGAGAGTGCCGAGACTCTTGGTCGTCTCTGAGACGCCGTTGGCGGCAACGAGCTCTTCAGGTGTCCGCGCGAGCGACGGCATCAACGCCGAGATCGTCGGCTGCGTCAGCGTCGCCAGGACGGCAAGGACGCCGGCGAGGAGGTAGAGCGGGATCTCCGTCGCGCCGAGGAAGAAGAGCACTGCCATGAGGGCGAGCGTCGCCGCGCTCGCGACATCGATGGCCAGGAGGACACGTTCGCGCGGATAGCGGTCGCCGACGAGTGCTGCGAACGGTGTCGCCGCGGCCGACGGCAGCATCCGGACGAGCCCGACGACGCCCACGGCGAGCGCGCCGCCGGCCTCGTAGGCGACGATGCCGATCGCGACCGTGCTCGCCCACTCGGCCGCGATCGCCGCCGCATACGCGAACTGAAGCCGACGGAGGTTCTCGTTCCCGAAGATCGTCCGGTAGCCGCCGAACGCCCTCGACAACGGTTGCGCGAGCGCGGTCACTGTCACCGGGGATCATGGTCGAACATGGATTGGAAGGTTGATCGGGCTGGGTTTAGGCTCGCCGACGGGGCCTCGGCTTGCAGGAAGTTGACTCCCGCCCAAACGCGGTGAGATGGTGTGCGTGGAGCGGGGAAGAGGGCGCTGCAGAACGACTTCGAGCTCGGAGTGCGTGCGTCGATGCCTGACGGCCCGCTCGACGATGCATTCACCAAGCATGGAGGTCCTTGTGCATACGCGTAACCGCTTCACTCGAGCCGGGTTGCTCGCCGCTGCGTTCGCCGTCGCGCTCTTCTCCGCATCCAGCGCGTTGGCGCAGCCGGTGGTCGTCGCGTCGGGCTTGGACAGCCCGAGGCATCTGTCGTTTGCGGGGGACGGCGAGCTCTACGTCGCCGAGGCCGGCAGGGGTGGCGCAGGCCCCTGCGCCGCGCATCCCTCGCTGGGCGTGTTCTGCTTCGGCTTCAGCGGTGCCGTCACGCAGGTCCAGGACAGCGGCCCCGATCCGAGAGTCCTCACCGGCCTGCCTTCGATCCTGAACGGCGACGGCGAAGCCTTGGGCCCCTCGGACATCGCGTTCACCGGCAGCCAGAAGTTCGTGCTCAGCATCGGACTAGGGGGGAGCGACGAGTTCCGGGCGGCATTCGGCCCTCAGGGTGCGTGGCTGGCGACACTGCTGACCGGCAAGCTCAAGCACGACGGCGTGTCGCTGTTCGCCGACGTCTTGGCCAACGAAGCAGTCGCCAATCCCGACGGCACCGACATCGACAGCAATCCAGTGGGGCTCGTCCGCGACGGTGAGGGCTACGTGATCGCCGACGCAGGCGCGAACGCGGTCGTCCGCGCGTCCCACAAGGGAACCTTCACCACGATCACAGCCCTGCCTCCGGGTAGCGCGTTGGCTCCACCGTTCCTCGGTCTGCCACCCGGCACGCAGATCCCGACCGACGCCGTGCCGACCTCGGTCGTGCGGGGCCCCGACGGTGCCTACTACGTCAGCCAGTTGACCGGCTTCCCGTTCGAGGCCGGCGACGCCAACATCTGGCGGGTCGTTCCCGGCGGGTCCCGGACGGTGTACGCCTCCGGGCTCACGAACGTCACCGATCTGGCGTTCGGCCCCGACGGATCGCTCTACGCGGTCGAGATCGCCAGCACGGGCCTGCTGAACGGCCCCATCGGCGCGCTGAAGAAGATCAATCCGGGCAGCAGCCAGCACCAGACGGTGATCGGCAATCTGTTCGCGCCGTACGGCGTCGCGTTCGGAGGAGGACATGCGTACCTGTCCACCTGCGCGGTCTGCATGGGTGGAGGAGAGGTCCTCAGGATCCCGCTCGGGTAGCGAGATCCCGTCACGCGGTACGACGAAGGCCCGCACGTGCGGGCCTTCGTCGTGGCTCCAAGGGCGATCGGGTACTCCGGGAGATGGGGCTACACGCTGAGCCTCGACGAATAGCGGCTGACGTCGACCCGGACGGCATCGACGTCGTTAGCGGGGCGGCGTTCGCCTGAGTGCGACCCCGGCCTCACGGAACACATCCTCCAGCGTCGAGACCGCATCTGCGTCGACCTCGGTCTCGCGAAAGCGCGCTATCCCCAACTTGCGTTCCTTGTGGAGCGATCGCAGCATGAGCGCCCAGTCATCCTCGGTGGCCGGATTCTCCTCCGGGTTGTGGTAGACGGAGATCTCGAGTATCGCCTCGTCCGAGACGCTTCGCGTGGGCTTGCCAGCCCCAGTCCTCGTCGAAGAAGGAGGCGTCGAGCCCGCGCTCGGACAGCCCGGCGGTGATGAACGACGCAACGTCTCGCCCGTAGAACCGATTGCCGGCATTCGCCTCGGGTGGCAGGTCGGACGAGTGGTCGAAACGATCCGAGGTGAACGCGAACCACACCGCATGCTCTCCGAAGCGCGCCATGTGCGTGAATCCTAAGACGTCCTGGAGCGCACCTCTGAGCATCGAGAGGCTCAGGGCGTTCCTAAACGCTGCCGCGAAACTGATCGAGCGGGGGGTGTTAGGCGGTCCCCGCTGCACTACCGTTGGTGCGGGGCGATAGAGAGGGGATGATGACGATTGATGTACTCGCAGTCGCGCTGGTGGCTGGCACTGCCGGCACTGCGCTCGTTCTCGCCGCGTGGCTCGGTCTCCGTCGATCGGTCGAGCCCGATGGTCCACAGGTCGCGACCGATTCCGCCCTCGCGGCCGAGCAGAAACGGTTGGCCGACCTAGAGGCGGAGCTGGCCGCGGCCGAGCGGAGAACGGTCGAGCGCGAGCGTCAGATCTCGGTGAAGCTCCGCGAGCTGACGGCGGCGGAGCACGAGCGTACCGAGGCGGCCGCGGAGCTCGCCAAGCAGGAGGCCGCCCTCGCGCAGCGCGAACGCGACCTCGAACGGTCGCTGGCCGACGCGGAGAGGAGCGCCGCAGAGGAGACGGCGCGGCTCGAGGCGCGCGAGGCCGTCCTCGCGACCCGCGCGGCCGGGCTACGGCAGCAGGAGAGCGAGCTGGAGCAGAGCGAGGAGCGCGTCGCAGAGTGGCGCGAGTCCGACTGGTGGGAGAAGCAGCTCGGCCGCCCGCTCTCGGCGAAGGAGTGAGGCGGCCTCGTCGCGGGGTCCGACGCCCTCGACTCTGAAGCGCCGGAGCCCCGGTTAGCGGGCTTCGTGTGAAGCGGGCGAGGGGGCTCGAACCCACGACCCTCAGCTTGGGAAGTGGCCCGAAACAGTTGCGGCCTGTTGCGGAACGTCGCAGCTAAGCCGTCTCAGCGGTCACGCACCCCTCACGGCCGGTGTACCCGTGGCCGCCGACTCGGTCACGGAGCTCGCCGGCGTGGTCCGGACGGCCGGCGCCGACGAGCTCGCCGACCGGCTCGCGCGCACGCTCAACGACCCGGTGAAGCTGCTCGCGTTCTCGATCGACGAGCGGGCAATCATCCTCGACGCGCTCGAAGACCCGCAGGACGGGCTCGCCGAGTGGCGTGGCGTGCTCCTGAACGACCATCAGTGGCGGCACCGCGAAGGGCTCGATCCGTGAGGGTTGCAGGCGGCCCGCTTAGCGGGCCGCCTGTAGGGCAGTGCTCCCGCTTATTCGGGGGGCAGTTCGCAGGTTCCCTTATCCAGTTCGAACTCACCGTTCGCGCCGAAGTGGCCGGTTTGCCGAACGGTGTCGACGACTCCGCCGCCCTTGCTGACGATGTTCAGGTGCGCCGTAAAGGTGCCCTGGGCTGAGCCCTGCTGAGCGTTGGAGGTATCGCCGAACCACACCGCGCCCGTGTTCGAGTACTTTGCCCCGTCCTCATCCACGAGGACAACGTGGTGGGGGACGAGCGTTCCGGTGAAGTTGGTGTTCCCGGATTTGCTGCTGCCTTCATGGATCGTGAACTTGAGAGTGCCTTCGATCACCGTGTATGTCGCGCTCTCGCATACGAACACGTCGCCAACCACATTGTCCTCGCCGTGCTGAGCAGGCGCCGCGGTCGCGCTCGCAACGCCGAGCGAGAGTGCAAGCGCCACCGTCACGCCCACCACCCGTCTCAGGGGTCGATGCTTCACGTTTACTCCTCCTTGTCGCCAGGTCTGGGGACACGGGAGCCAGCACCGAAGTCGCCCCCCAACCCGAGCGTTCGGGCCCAGACGACGAGGCGGGCAGCCGCAAGTGCCCCATAGTCGCCGATCCGCCTGCCGAATACAAGATGACGCGAGCGACTCAGCGTCAGCGGCGTTTTTGCGCAGCGCGGCGCGGTCTTCGCTTCGCGAGCCGGTCGGCAAGCTCGCCGACGTCGAACCCCGTCGCGGTGACCGGCGTCTTCGCGGCCTCCTACTTAGACAGGAAGCGGAATGATGCTCGGGCGTCGCTGAAGGCGGTGCGGTCGGAGGCGCGGGAACTGGTCGTCCGTGAGGCGACGATCATGAAGTAGCCGAGGTGGGCGTGGAGCGCGGTGATCCCGATTGCGTTGTAGCCGTCCGTGCACGACCACGTGAGGAGGCGCGCCGGCGTCCCGGAGAGCTTCGAGTTCGAGAGCGTGGGGTGTGTCGTGCAGTTCGGCCCGCGATTCCTGAGGAAAGTCGCCGTCCACTTCTCGAGCGTGGATCCCGCCAGCAGCCGTCGCGCCCCGATGATGTACAGCCGGCCGGTCCGCAGATCGGTGAAGGTGTCGAAGGCAGTCGCATCCGGCGAGATCGTGCCGGTCGACCACGTGACACGGGCGAGGCTCGAGATCCAGTGGCTCGAGTTGCCGGGAAGGACGATCGAGTAGCCGTACTGCTTCGAGACGAACTTCGTGTTCGGCGCCGAGGCGGCCGCCGGGACGAGCACCAGCGCCGAGACGATCACGCAAAGAGCAGCGACCCACCGGCCGGCCCCGGCTCGATAAACCGGCGCCCCCGGCTCCTGGAGCTGCCAGTCCTGTTCAATCAGCACCGCAACGATCATCGGCGCCCCCTCTTTTTCTGTCAAGGCCAGTCCGCAGGGCGGCGCGGGGTGGAACGGGCGCGCCAACGCTCGCTGCCGCAACCTGTGCGGCGGGCATCTGGCAGGATCATGCTCTCGCCTGCGCGAGCGTGCAGGAATGTCCCTTGAGACACAGGCGAACGCTTACCGAATGAAGACGTTCAACCTCAACAGCGACGAGTGGGACGCGACGAGGAACCGCGAGGGCTGGCGCGCCAAGGGCGCGCTTGTCGGCCAACGCATCGGCGGTGAGCTAATCGGCGCGACCATGTCCGAGGTCGAGTCCGGCGACACGCTCTGGCCCTACCACACGCACTACCTGAACGAGGAATGGGTGGTCGTGCTCCGCGGCGAGCCGACGCTGCGCACGCCCGAAGGTGAGCATGGGTTGAAGGAGGGTGACGTTGTCTGCTTTCCGCGGGGCAAGGCCGGTGCGCATCAGATCATCAACCGAACAGACTCGCCTATTCGCGTACTCATGCTCTCCTCGATGATCCCCGGCGAGATCATCGAGTACCTCGACACCGGAAAGGTTCTCGCCAAGGACGTCGAGGACGAAGACATCATGTTCGCGAGGCCCGGGCCGACGGCCGAGTACTGGGAAGGCGAGGACTAGCTCCGGGCGACCGCACGGGAGACCCGGCTCATGTCTCCCAAACCAAGGCTGGCGGTGCGTGCCCCACGAGAACACGAAAGCCCCGCATATGCAGGGCTTTCGAGAGAGCGGGCGATGGGGCTCGAACCCACGACCCTCAGCTTGGGAAGCTGATGCTCTACCAACTGAGCTACGCCCGCGTGCCGCGATTCTAGCTGGGCCACGCGGCGCCCAGGCGGTCGCGCGTCGCGAGCAGGTGCTCCGGCAGCACCTTCACGTCGCCGAGCACCGGCATGAAGCTCGTGTCGCCCGCCCAGCGGGGGACGACGTGGAGGTGGACGTGGTCGGCGATCCCCGCGCCGGCGACACGACCAAGGTTCCAGCCGAGGTTGAAGCCGGCCGGGGCGTACGTCGCGCGCAGCGCTTCCAGCCCGTGCAGGCTCAGCCGGTGGATCTCGAGCACCGTCTCGTCGGCGAGCGCCTCGAGCTCGCCGGTGTGCTCGTAGGGCGCGACCAGCAGATGGCCGGACGAGTAGGGGAACTTGTTCAGGAGCGCGAACGCGCGCTCGCCGCGGCGGACGACGAGCGTCTCCTCGACCTCGCCGGCGGCCTCGGCGCAGAGCACGCAGCCCGTCTGCTCGTCGGCGTGCGTGACGTACTCGAGGCGCCAGGGCGCCCACAGCGGCTTCGGCATGCGCCGATCCTCGCAGGAGCTACTGCGGCGCCGTCGGCTCGAGCGAGGCTGTCATCGCCGCCCGGCGCGAGTGCTTCTTGCCGCTCCGGTACTCGGCGATGTAGGCGTCGAAGTCCCAGGTGTCGAGGAACTGCTCGGCCGCCCAGCGGCCGGAGTCGAACAGTGCCAGCGCACGTTCCTTCGCGAGGCTGAACTCCGTCGTCCGGACACCGAGCGTCGGGATCGGGATCGTCCGCGCGTAGTTCGCCTGCTCCACGTAGAGACGGTCGTGCGCCTCCATCATCGTCTGCGCCAGCGCCTTCACGTAGTCGATCACAGCGTCAGGCCCCTTCCCCGACATCTTCGGCTTCGGCAACCGCTCGCCGATCGGCACGGTCGGCTTCGGCTCGACGAGCAGCATCCCGAACGTGGGCCACTCAGGAGTGCCGTCGCTGTCGAAGAGCCAGATCGGGTAGTTCGAGAGCATGCCGCCGTCCACGATCACGTGTGTCTGGCCGGTCTTCGGGTTCTCCCAGCGGACGGGCTCGAAGAAGACCGGGATGCTCATGCTCATCCGAACTGCAAAGGCGACATCGAGCTCGTCGGGCTCGATCCCGAGCTTGCCTGCGTCGCGCGGGAGCACGAGCAGCTCGTGGGTCGTCACGTCGGAGACGATCACCTGGAGCTTCGAGCGATAGAGCGGGTCGTCGGCGAAGTCGGGGTGGACGAGGTCGGCGAACGTGCGCACGCCCTTCGCCTCCAGCCGCTCGCGGATCCACTCGAGGAAGCGAGTGCCCTCGTAGAGGCCGAGGTCGAGCAGCAGGCTGAACGAGCGCTCGACCAGCGGCACCTTGTCCTCCCAGGCCTGGTCTTTGAACTCGCGGTAGTCGAGGCTGATGATGATCTCGCGCAGCTCGGCGGCGGTATAGCCGGCCGCCAGCAACGAGGCGTTGATCGCGCCCGCCGAGGTGCCGGCGACGTTCTGCGGCAGGTAGCCGCGTTCCTCGAGCGTGGCGAGGGCACCGGCGAGCCCGATCCCCTTCACACCGCCGCCTTCGAAGACGAGATCGACGCTGCTGTCTGCCACGGGCATGCGGAATCCTCTCGGTCGAGGCGGGCCGCAACCGCCGGAGGTCGTTCCTCATTCTGCGACGGGCGGCGGGCTCATGCAACCGGAGGGCCTGCGGCGAGCGCCCGCATGGGGCGGAGACGGGCCTGTGGGCATGCCCTCCACACGCCGCGACGTTGGCGCACCGCCGCCTGCGCGGTACGCTCGAGCCGGGCGGCGTCACGACCACGCGCACCGCGGAAGAAGTAGGGCGCCGCCGCGCCGAGGCGGACGAGCTCGACGTTCACATCGACGCCGTTCGCCTCGACGTAGCGGAGGAGCCGTCCGTGCTCGTCGCGGTCGTCGAGTGCCGGATCGCGGATGAGGCGCACGCGCACGCCCGGCGGGAGCAGCCGGCGCAGGACGAGGCGCGCGGCCGGTCCGTAGCACTCGCCGACGAGCTCGGGCGCGTCGACCTGGACGAGCCGCACGCGTCGCCCATCGGCGAGCTCGATCGTGTCCCCGTCAACCACGAACGCCACCGTTGCCCGAGTTTCAGCGAGTGCGGTCGGCGGCTCGGTCTTGCCGCCGCAGCCGACCTGCACTGCGAGGACGGTCGCAGCCGCGGCGACCGCGCGGATCAGGCCGTCGGCACCCAGACGAGCGTTGTCTCGACGACGCGGACGTCCGTCGCCTCGAGCCGGATCGCGACCGTCTCGAGTCGCGTCGGCCTTCGCCTTCCACTTGTCGTCGATCTCGGCGATCTCGTCGAGCAGCTCCTGCTCGAGCGCTTCCAGGTCTTCCTCGGCGCTCTCGACGCGTTCCTCGGCCGTCCGCTGCCGCTCGCCCGCCCGTGTCGTCATGCCGCGCCGGGAGGCCGCGCTGCCGAGCTCGCGGCCGGCGCGGGCGATCGTGCGGGAGTTCGCTTTGCCGCCGAGCAGGACGCCGATGACGCTCCCGACCCCGGAGAGCAACTCTGACGACCGGCGCGAGCTCTGCGCGCTCTCGGCCTCCTCGGCGCGGCGGCGGGCGGTCTCCAAGGCGCGCTCGAGCCGGTCTCGCTTCGCCTCGAGGCGGTCGCGGATCTTGGCCGTCTCCGCGTCCGCGCCCGCCTGGGCCGCCTCGTCGGCGCGGGCCTCGAACTGCTCGCGTGTCTCCCCCGGGCGGGAGTAGAGATCGAGCTCCGCACAGCGGAGAAGCTCGAGCGATTGCGTGTCGGCGACGCGACGCTGGATCGCGCGTGCGGCGTCGCGGAAGAACGCGTCCTTGTCGAGCGGTGCGGACGGGAGCACATACGCGCTGCCGCCGCGGATGGGCTCGTCGCGGAAGTCGCGCTCGTCGTAGTCGACAGTCGTCTCGGCGTCGAGGTCGAGGCCGCCGTCGAGCGGGCCGTAGAGCGCCTCCCACTCCTGAGTCGTGTCGAGCCCGGCCTTCGTGTCGTCGTAGCGAAGGCTCACGCGCGCCGCGAGGAACGCCTGCAGCCGTGTGCCCTCCGGTTCGGCGCCGATCTCCTCGCCCCACGGCGCGGCCGGGTCCAGGTAGCGGACAGTCGCGCTCTTGGCCACCGCCGGCGCGACCGCGCTCTCGTCGTCGGCGAGAGCGGGCGCGGCCGGCTCGTCGTCCGCAGGCGCCGGCTGGGGCCTTCTCCTCCTCCGGCGTCAGCGTCTCGATCTGCTCCTTCGTCAGGGGCCCGCGCAGGAACGACATCGCCCAGCGGGTGGCAAAGAGCGCGGGCTCGTCGCGGTGCGCGCTCTGGAGCAGGAACTGGCGTTGCTCGAGCGCGCCGATCGCCGTGTCGAGCTTGGCGACGTCGACGCCGCCCGCGGCCGAGCGCAGGCCTTCGAGGACGCGCTTCTTGTCATTCTCTGTCTGGAGCCGGCCGACGAACCAGCTGCCCGCGTTTGCCATCGCCTTGTAGTCGAGGTCGACCGGGTTCTGGGTCGCGACAACCATGCCGACCCCGAATGCGCGCGCCTGCTTCAGGAGCGTGAGGATCGGCTTCTTCGACGGCGGCGCGGCCGTCGGTGGCGCGAAGCCGAAGACCTCGTCGAGGTAGACGAGCGCACGGAGCTCGCTCGTCCCCGGCTGCTCGTGCATCCACGTGATCAACCGCGAGAGGACGAGCGTGACGACGAGCTGCCGCTCGAGGTCGGAGAGGTGCGAGAGGTAGATGACGGCCGCCCGCGGCTTGCCGTCCTCGGTGCGCAGGAGCGCGCGCGGGTCGAGCGCGGGGCCCCGTCCCCAAGCGGCGAACGAGGGCGACGCGACGAGCGCGTTCAGGCGCAGCGCGAGCTCGTTCCGCTCCTTCGGGGGCATGAAGGCGTCGACCTCGAAGACGCCGAGCTTGCGCAGCGGCGGCGTCTGGATCTGGCCGATCAGGGTGCCGAGGTCGAGGTCCTTGCCGGCCCGCCAGGAGTGCTCGAACAGGTTGGCGAGCAGCACGTGCTCGCGGCTGCCGAGCGGGTCCGCGTCGATGCCGACGAGCCCGAGCAGGCTCGAGACGGTTCCCTCGATCTCGTCGCGGATCGTCTCCTCGCTCTCCTCCCAGGAGAGCGAGGGCGCCTGGAGCGAGCCGATCACGTTCAGCGGCACGCCCGCCTCGGAGCCGGGCGTGTAGAGCGTCACCTCACAGGCGGCGCGGAGCGCCTCGACCCGGTCGGGCCCGATCCCTGACGCGGCCAGGCCCTCTTTCCACCGCGTCGCCGTCCGCTCCGCGTACTCGTCGACCGAGACGCCTGCGTCGCGCGCCGTCGCCTCGTCGACCCAGGGCCTGAAGCTGGCCGCGTCGAGACCCGGGAAGGTGAGGGCGAGGTTGCCCATGTCACCCTTCGGGTCGAGGATCAGAGCAGGAGTCCCGCGCGAGAGCGCCTCCTCCAGCAGCACGATTCCCAGACCCGTCTTGCCGGAGCCGGTCATGCCGACGATCACCGCGTGCGTCGTCAAGTCGTCCGGGTCGAGGCGCAGGGGCTCGTCCTTGTCGAGCCGCTTACCGAGGAGGAACCCGTCCGCCACGGCCGGGGACCCTACCCGGCCTCGGCGAGCGCGGAGAACGCGTCGTCGACGGGAGGCTGGCCGCGCATCTCCTCGGCGATCCGCGCAGCGGCTGCCCGGTAGGAACCGTATTCCGAGCACCGTCTCGATGCCCGCCCGCAGCGCGGCCGGGTCGGGCACGACCGACACGCCCGCACCGACCTCCTGCACCCGCCGGGCGTTGTACGGCTGGTCGGCGAAGAGCGGCGCGACCACGAGCGGCTTCCCGGCTCCGAGCGCGCCGAGCGTCGAGCCGGAGCCGCCGTGGCAGACGACCGCGTCCGCGTGTGCGAGCACGTCGGCCTGCGGAACCCAGCTCTCGACGTGGACGTTCGCCGGCACCGCCCCGAGCACGCCCGGGTCGGCTGCGCCGAGGGTGAGCAGAGCGCGAACCGGAAGACCGTCGAGCGCCTCGAGCGCAGCCGCATAGACGGCGGCCACCCAGGGCACTGCACCTGCGACGCTCCCGAAGGTGACGTAGACGAGCGGCTTCTCGCCGTCGTCCGCCCACCAGGTCGGTAGCGGCTGAGGCGGACCAGGCTCGCGGTCGCGGAAGCGTCGGATGTCGGGCGGCTGCGGCTCGCCCTCGGCCTCGAAGGAAGCGGGAAAGAGCGTCAGGAAGGGAGAACGGCGGATGCGCTCTCCTGTCGGGTCAGCCTCGAGGCCGACGGAGACCCGCAGCTCCGAGACGGTCTCGGCGGCGATCTGAAGCGCGCCCTCCTCGACGGCGGCGAGGCTGATCGCGACCCGCGCGTGCGGGATCCCTGCCAGGTCGGCCGCGACCGCCGAGCCATACTCGTTCGGGTCGCGCAGGATCAGGTCGGGCCGGAAGCCCTCGATGGCCTCCCGCAGGCCGGGGAGGATCGCGGCGGCGTCGTAGCGCGCGAAGATCTCGCGCACGACGAGCACTTCGCCTTCCTCGCGTGAGACCGTCGGGACGCGCTCCCACACGGGCCGGATGTCCTCCTCTGCTGGGTCGGCACACTCGTGGAACGGGTAGTCGGTCCGCTCGACGACGGGGCGGAGCCCGGACGGCCCAGCGACAAGCACCTCGTGACCGAGCCGGCGCGCCCCCTCGACGAACGGGACGAGCGGGTTGAAGTGCCCGGCGCCCTGCGTCGAGGTGAACAGCACACGCATCGGCGTGACCGTACCCCCGCTCGAGGAGGACGTGGAAGGATGACGGCGTGGCGAAGGGCGACGAAGTCGAGGCGGCCATTGCCCGTGAGACGGCGGAGCTCTACGGGTTGCCGGCGGACGACTACACGAAGGCGAGGAACGCGCGCGCGAAGGAGCTGAAGCCGGAGAGCCCCGAGCTTGCCGCGGCCGTCGCGAAGCTGCCCAAGCCGACGACGGCCGCCGCGGCCGTCAACCGGCTCGCCCGCGACGAGCCCTCCGAGATCCGCGCGCTCGTCCAGGCGGGAAAGCGGCTGCGGGAGGCGCAGGAGGGCGCCGTGGCCGGGAAGTGGGGCGCGGACCTCCAGGAGGCGGTCCGCGAGCACCGGGCGGCTCTCGACCGGGTCCAGCGGGAGGCGCGTCGGCTGAAGCTCTCGAGCGCCGTGCTCGAGCGCGTGGTCGCGACGGTCCGCGCCGCCTCGGTCGAGCCTGAGCTCCAGCCGCTCCTCGAGCGGGGGATGCTTGCGCGTGAGGTCGAGGTTTCGGGCTTCTCGATCGACCCGGGCATCGTCGAGACCCCGGTCGTGCGGCGGAAGAAGACCGCCACCCGGCCGAAGCGCGACGCGCAGGAGGAGCGCAGGGTCAAGGACGCCGCCCGGGCGCGGCTTCGCGCCGCGAAGGAGCAGCTCGCGGAAGCCAAGCGGGCCGCTGCGGCCGCGCGGAAGGAGCTCGGCCGCGCCGAGCGCGAGGCGCAGCGGGCGGACGACGCGGTGGCGAAGGCCGAGCAGGCGGTCGAGGCGGCGCAGGAGGAGTTGTAGCCGGTGGACGAGACACGCGACGCGACGCGGCGCACGAGGCTGGCGAACGAGCGCACCTTTCTCGCGTGGTGGCGGACCGGGCTGACCGCGTTCGCCGTCGCGATCGGCGCCGGGAAGCTCGTGCCCGCGGTCGCCGACGATGTCGAGCCTTGGCCGTACGAGCTGCTCGGCGCCGGCTTCGGGCTCCTCGGCGTCGCCTTCGTGCTCTACGGCTGGGTGCGGCAGCGTGCGGTCGACCGGGCGCTCGCGGCCGGCGAGTACGCGGCCCCGAGTGGAGCGGCGGTCGCGGTATTCACGGCGACCGGGCTCGTGCTCGGCGTCGGCGTGCTCCTGGTCGTCCTCTTCGCCGCCGACTGATCGCTACAGCCAGCGCTTCCAGCGGAAGAAGCCGAGCAGGCCCGCGCCGACTGCGACCAGCACGGCCGCGATCACCCAGAACGCCGTCGCTGTGTCGTTGCCGGGGAACTCGACGTTCATGCCGAAGATGCTCGCCACAAGGGTCAGCGGGAGCAGGATCGCGCTGAAGACCGTGAGCACGCGCAGGACGTCGTTCTGGCGGTGGGAGATCACCGACTCGTTCGTCGACTCGAGCCCCTCGACGACCTCCTTGTAGTTGTCGAGCAGGTCCCAGATCCGCTCGGCGCCGTCGACGATGTCGTCGAAGTAGAGGTCGAGCTCCTCGGGCAGGAACCGCTCGACGCGGCGCTCGAGCTGCCGCAGCGTCGCCCGCTCGGGCTTGATGATCTTGCGGTAGGAGATGATCTCCTGCTTCACGTTCGAGAGGTCGCGCACGACGTCCTCGGCGCGCCGCTCGAACATGTCGTCCTCGACCGAGTCGAGCTTGTGCCCGATCTTGTCGAGGATCGGGAAGCAGTAGTCGAAGAGGTCGTCGAGCACCTCGTAGAGGAGGCGGCCCGAGCCCTTCGCGAACAGGTCATCGCGGAGCTGCTCGTCCTCCTCGCAACGGTGGAAGAGGCGCGTCACCGGGAGCAGCTCGACGTTCGGGAGCGTGACGAGATAGTCCGCGCCGAGGAAGACGTCGAGCTCGGCGGCGTTCAGGCGCTGAATCGCCTTGTCGTAGACCGGGAAATGGAGGACGCCGAAGAGGTAGTCGGGGTACTCGTCGACCTTCGGCCGCTGCCGCTTCGAGAGCACGTCTTCGACGTCGAGCGCGTGCCAGCCGAAGCGCTCGGCGAGCGCGTCCGTTGCCGCGGGGTGCGGCCGGTCGAGGTGGACCCAGGTCAGCCCCGCCGAGGTGAGCTCGAGCGGCTCACCCTCGGCGCGCGCGACGGGAGCCGCGCCTGGCCGGGTCCGCCGGATGCGGGGCAGGCTGGGCATGCGTACTGAGCGGGTCCTCGAGCGTCGGCATGGAAGGGAGTCTACCCCGCTACCCGGCTGGGCTCCGGCTCGGGAGCGACCACCGGCAGGGCGACAGGCTCCTCGGTGTGCGCTCGGCGCGGCGCTCGTCGGAGCGACTCGGGCAAGCCGCGCTCGAGCGCCAGGGTCGACATCCCCGCGCCGAGGCAGACGGCGGCCATGACGAGCCACAGGCCCGCCGGCGAGGTGGCCAGAAGCGCCCCGCCCAGCGCCGGCCCGATCGTGAAGCCGACCTGCCAGGAAAGCGCCGAGGTCGCCATGTAGCGGCCGAGGAGCCGCGGGTCGGACAGGTCGACGACCAGCGCGGGCAGCACCGCTCCGTGGAGGCACTCGCCGACCGCGAACACAGACACGGCCGCCGCGAGCAGGGCGAACGCCGCCGCACCCGAGAGCCAGAGGCCGCTCACCGGCACGAGCAGCCAGGCGGCCGCGGAGACGACGCCCATCAGGGCGAGGAGCGGGATGCGGCGCCTTCCTTCCGCGAGCTTGGTCGTCGGCAGCTGCAACACCACGACGACGAGCGTATTGACGAGGAAGAGCCAGCCGATCGCCGCCTCCGAGATCCCCGCCTCGTTCTTCGCGAACGCGGGGAGAATCTCCAGCTGGGAGATGCCGGCCCCGATGTACAGGGCGTTCGCGACCATCAGCGCCATGAAGATCTTGTGCCGGAAGACAGTCCTGTAGCTGCCCGATCGCGCGGCGCGCTCCGCGCGGTGCGCCGGCTCGTGCACGAAGACCGTGAGGACGGCGGCGTAGGCGACGAACGTGAGCGCGTCGAGCAGGAAGAGGGCGCGGAAGCTCTCGGTCGCGATGAAGCCGCCTGCCACGCCGCCGAGGCCGATGCCGAGGTTCATCACGACTCGCTGCATCCCGAAGGTGGCCGAGCGCTGCTCACGCGTGGTCAGCCCGGCGAGGAGCGTCGATTGCGCGGGCCAGAAGGCGCCGTTGCCGATCCCGGTCACCGCGCTCGCGAGGAAGCCCTGCCACGGGCTCTCGACGAACGCGTAGCCGGCGAAGCCGAGCGTGAGGAACCCGAGCGCGACGGTGAGCATCGTCTTCCCGCCGACGCGGTCGACGAGCACGCCCGTGATCGGCCCGGAGACGAGGCTGACGCCTGCGTTCGTCGCCAGTATGAGGCCCGCGACGCCGAGACCGATCCCGCGCTCGTTGTGCAGGTAGATGAGCAGGAAGGGGACGACGAGCCCGTTTCCGAACGCGTTCATCAACCCGCCCACTTGGAGCAGCTGGACCTCTCGCGGCAGGCGCGGGTTCAAGCTGGAGAGGAAGCGCCGCACCGTGGGACAGTACCGAGGTGGACTTCCTCCTCGATCCCGAGGTGACCTACTTGAACCACGGCTCCTACGGCGCCTGCCCCGTGCCGGTCTTCGAGCGCTATCAGGAGCTGCAGCGCGAGCTCGAGCGGAACCCGATGTCCTTCCTCGGCCGCCGCTTCGACGACCTGATCGCCGAGGCGCGGGAGGCCCTGGCGACATTCGTGGGTGCCCGGGCCGAGGACCTCGTTTTCGTCCCCAACGCGACATCCGGCCTGAACGCGGTGATTCGCTCACTCCGGCTCGGGCCCGGGGACGAGGTGCTGACGACCCGCCACGAGTACGGCGCCGTCACGCGCACCTGGGAATTCGCGGGGGCGAGGCTCGTGTACGCCGAGCCGGATGAGCTCGCGGCGGCAATCGGTGCGCGGACGAAAGCCGTCTCCATGAGCCACATCACCTCGCCGACCGCGCTCGTCGTCCCGGTGGGGCAGATCTGCGCGGCCGCGCGTGAGGCTGGCGTGCTCTCGCTCGTCGACGGCGCGCACGCGCTTGGCCAGCTGTCGCTCGACCTCGAAGGGCTCGGTGCGGACGTCTACGCGGGCAACTGTCACAAGTGGCTCTCCGGGCCGAAGGGGGCGGGCTTCCTCTGGGCGCGGCCGGAGCACCACGGCTGGATCGAGCCGCTCGTCGTCTCCTGGGGCTACGACGAGGGCTTCGCGAAGCGGCACGGCTGGCAGGGGACGCGCGACCCCGCGGCGGCGCTCGCGGTGCCAGCCGCGATCGAGGCGCACCGCACCTTCGACCTGGAGCGCTGTCGCGAGCTGGCGGCGTCGTTCCACGACCGCTTGCCTCCCGTGGGACCGCGCCCGGCGCCGCAGATGTGGGCGACGGAGCTCCCGCCGGGCGACGCTGCCGAGCTGCAACGGCGCCTGCACGAGGAGCACCGGATCGAGGTGCCGGTGACGGAGTGGGAAGGGAAGCGGCTGCTTCGTGTCTCGATTGCGCCCTACAACGAGGCGGAGGACGTCGAGCGCCTGCTCGGGGCGCTCGCGAAGCTCAGGGCGTGAGCGCCTCGACCGCCTCGTCGAGGTCGGCGCGGACAGCGTCCGACACGTAGACCGTCCAGGGATGCGGCGGCGTCCCGCCCGTGTAGGCGACCACGCGCTTCCCGGACCGGTGCGCATACCAGGCCTCCATCGCCGTGCCCTCGTCGGGAGCGGTGAAGGCGGCGAGGACGGCGTCGCAGGTGTCGATGTCGGCGAGGTCGCCCTCGACGAGCTCCCGCTCCTGGCCCTCCGTGCGGCCGCGGAAGTCGCGGCGCATCGGGTCGACCGGCTCCCAACCGGCGGCCCGGACGAGCGCAGCCGCGCGCCGGCGGTACTCGTCCGCGAACGGCGGCCCGGCGAGGTAGACGCGCATGCGGGCGTAGAGTACGAAGCGATGGAGGAGACGACGCGGTCGACGGAGTTCGTCGCGCTCGGGCACGCCGGCTCCGAGCACTACGCCGGACTCGAGACCTTCCCGAACCCGGGCGTCTCGCAGGTGACGATGACGAGCGACGAGCTGGCCGCCGTCTGCCCGGTCACGGGCCAGCCCGACCTCTATACGGCCGTGATCGAGTACCGGCCCAAGGCTCTGTGCATCGAGTCGAAGTCGCTCAAGCTGTACCTCGCGGCCTTCCGGAACGAGGGCGTCTTCTGCGAGGCGCTCGCGGTGAAGATCCGGGACGACATCGCGGCGGCGCTCGAGCTGCAGACGGACGACGTGCGCGTCGAGCTCACCCAGAAGGCCCGCGGCGGCATCACGATCACCGCCACGAGCTGAGCATCAAGGGCACGCGCAGTCCGGAGGCTACTCCGCCGCCGCCCGACGGCGGAGTAGCGCTGTGAATCGCTTCAGTCCGACGGCCCCGAACTAGAAGTGCTCGCACCTGTAGTAACCGATCGGCGCGATGAAGAAGTACAGGCCACCCGTTTGCGCGCATGGCTGGTTGTTGTAGAGATCGGCGCGAATCAAGTGCGATGTGCCTATGAACGCGTCATCGAGGGTGAAGAGCTTGAAGTTGAACGACGCAGGCCCCTCCGGATCCGCCGGCACGACCGGCCGGCCGTGGCCGGGATCGCTGCAGACGATCCTCGGAGCGCCGGGGTCTGCGAAGCAGGTCCAGCCGGCCTTGCTCAGCTGAGCTGGGCTCACGCCCCCCGCGGTGGCCGCTCCAACCGCCGCGAATGACGCCGCCACGGTCGCGATGACGAGGACGACTTTGGACATAGGATCCTCCCTTCCGCTCCGCCGCGTCGGGCGAAGGCGCGAGCGGCACTGGTGACCACGCGCTTCCGGCCACCTACGCCGGCGAGATGGCCGGCACCTGACACGTGCACGCGCATAACGTGGTGTTCTCCACTGCCGCAGAAGTTTGTGTCGCAGACGACGGGAGTCGTCCGAGCCGATCCTCTCACTCCGCAACGAGACGATGCAAGAGGGGGCTCGAGGCCGTTCAGCCGTCCGTGGCAGTGCACATCGGCCTCGACGCGTCCGAAACGGCGTTGCGATGCGCCCGGCACGATTCGAACGTGCGACCTTTCGCTCCGGAGGCGAACGCTCTATCCCCTGAGCTACGGGCGCCTGGAGAGCACGGAGTGTAGCGAGGTCGCGCGCGCGTGCTTTCCGTCGCGCACGTCCGTGACGCGCCCGCTTCGCGGCCGCATCGGTTCCGACGCCGGTAGAGGGGGGCCGCCGCGGCCCCCCTCTGCTTTCCGGCCTAGTAGCGGCCGGTGCGGTAGTGGATGTACTGAGCCTGCATCCGTGCGGCCTGGCCCGGCGTGAACTGGTCGTAACAGGGGTCGTCCGAGTAGTCCATGTAGTTGTGGATCGGGTCGAGCCCCGCCTCCTTGACGCAGGTGTCCTTCCCCTCGGGGCAGCCGCTCGTCGGCACGGACATCGCAGGCGTGTCGTCCACGCGGTCGCCGTCGCCGAGGCAGCCCTTGTCGAAGGTGTGCGCGAGCCCGAGCCAGTGGCCGACCTCGTGCGTGGCCGTGAAGCCGAGGTTGAAGTTCTCGATGAACCCGCCCGGCACGGTGCCGTAGTGGATGACGATGCCGTCGAGCGTCGCGAACCTGCCGCCGTTGAGCTTGAGGATCGACGGGTAGTACGCGAAGCCGAGGTTCCCGGCGGCCGTGCCCGTGTAGATGTTGAGTGCGTTCGGGCCACCCTGGCGGAGTGCCGTCTTCGCGGCGATCTCGTCCGCGAAGTCGTTCATCGTGAACCAGTCGGCGTTGTCGGTGTGGGTGACGCCCTCGAGCTCGAACGAGATGCCCGAGTTGGCGCCCCCGTAGAAGCCGGCGAAGGACAGGTTGAGCACGTCCATCTGCCGCCGGATCTGCGCGTTCGTGAGGCGCCCGGTGTTGCCGTCCGTGAGCACGTGGATGTATGTCGGGACTGTCACGGTGAAGCCCGGCGGGACGTTCGGCGCAAGCCCGCCGTCGTAGTCGGAGTCGCCGACATTGAGGCGCGCCGGTGCGTCGCGGTTCCAGCCCCTGGCCGTGGACGACGACGCGGTGAGCGCGGTGAGGCTGCTGAACTCGCTTGCCTCGAGGCAGACGGCGCTCGAGGCGGTTGTAGCGTTCGCGCCCGCGCCGGCGGGCGCCGCCGTGGTCGCGACGAGCGCGAGCGCCCCTATCGCGAGCAGGATGAGTCGCTTCATTCTCTCCCCTTCCTCTAGCCGGCCCTGTGGAAGAGCCAGGCGTCCTGTGCACGGGCGACCTGGCCCGGCGTGAACTCCTCGTAACAGGCGTCGAACGAGTAGTCCATGTAGTTGTGGATCGGGTCCAGTCCGGGCTCGGCGCACGTGTCCTTGCCCTCGGGGCAGCCGCTCGTCGGCACCTTCATCGGCGGCGTATCGTCGACGAAGTCGCCCTTGGCGTTGCAGCCGCCGAAGAACGTGTGCTCGAGGTTGAGCCAGTGGCCGACCTCGTGCGTCAGCGTCTGGCCGAGGTCGAACTGGCCCTCGTACGTGTCGGAGGTGCCGGGCATCGCCTCCCAGTCCGAGACGACGCCGTCGAGGTACAGCTGCGAGTCGGGCAGTCCGGGCAGATACGCCCAGCCGAGGTACGGGCCGGCCGTCGTCGAGTAGACGTTGAGCGTCTCGAAGCCGCCGCGATGCAGCGCCCGCTTCATGGGCCGCTCGCCGGAGCCGGTGATGCCGCCGTTGAACCAGTCGGCATTGTCCGTCCGGGTCACGCCGACGAGCTCGAAGCTGAAGCCCGACCTGGCACCGCCGTAGAAGCCCGCGAATGCGAGGTTGAGCACCGTCATCTGCTCGTCGATCTGCTTCTGGGTGACGTTGCCGATCTCGCCGTCGGAGACGACGTGGAACCACACCGGCACGGTCGCCCTGAACCCGGGGCCGCCCTTGCCCTTCGCGTTCTCGGGCAGCGCCTCATAGGTCGCCTTCAGGCTAGGCTCGCGGACGACGTCTCCACCTCGCGCCGTCCGCGAGGTCGCGGTCAGCGAGGCGGTGCTGTCGAAGATCCCCGCGCCGGCCGCCTCCCCGCCCGCGCATGCTTCGGAGCCACCCGGGCTCGCCGGGACCGGCGCCGCGCCGAGCGCGAGCACGGCGAGCACGATGGTCGCGAGCGCGATCAATCGCTTCATGTATCCCCCCTTACCTGGAACGATGCCGCCGCACCGTAGCGCGATTAGGCTCACGCTGATGGAGCTGACCGCCAGGATCGAAACGTTGCGGCTGGCGGAGACATTCGTGATCTCGCGCGAGGCCAGCGACGAGGTCGACGTCGTCCAGATCGAGCTCCGGCACGACGGCGTGTCGGGGTTCGGCGAGGCGGCTCCGATCGAGCACTACGGCGAGTCGGCGTCAACGGCGCTCGCCTACCTCGAGGCGCACGCGCCCCTTCTCGGTGACGACCCGTTCGCGCTCGAGGAAATCGAGGCGCGGCTGCCCGAGGGCGAGAATGCCGCCCGGGCCGCGCTGGACGCGGCCCTCCACGACCTGCAGGGAAAGCTCGTCGGCCTCCCTGTTCGCCGGCTGCTAGGACTGCCCCGCACGGGGCCGCCGACCTCCTGGACGGTCTGGCTCGGGGATCCGGACGACATGGCGCGCCGCGCCGAGCGTGCGGCGGCGCGATTCCGGCGCCTGAAGCTGAAGCTCGGCGGCCGCGACGGCCTCGACGTCGAGCGGGTTCGCGCCGTCCGGGGCGTCACCGAGCTGCCGCTGCAAGTGGACGTGAACGAGGCCTGGTCGCTCGACGAGGCGCTCGAAGTCGCTCCCGCAGCTCGCCGAGCTCGGCGTCGCCTATTGCGAGCAGCCGCTCGCGGCGGGCGACGAGGGCGGCCCGACGTTGAAGGAGCGCTCGCCGATCCCGATCTACGTCGACGAGGACTGCCACCGGCTCGGCGACGTCGCGGCCTGCGCCGAGATCGCGCACGGGATCAACATCAAGCTCGCCAAGTCGGGCGGGATCCGCGAGGCGGTGCGGATGGCGCACGCCGCACGCGCGCTCGGGCTCGGCGTGATGCTCGGCTGCATGGTGGAGTCGGGGCTCGGGATCGCCGCCGGCTGCGTGGTCGCGCCGCTCTGCGACCACGTCGACCTCGACGGGAACCTCCTGCTGGCGGAGGACCCCTGGCAAGGTGTTTCGCTGGTCGACGGCGTCCAGGTTCCCGCGGACCGGCCGGGGTTGGGTGTGTGGAACGGCTCCTGATCCTCGCCGAGGGCTTCTCCGGCGATCCGCACTACGGGAAGACGGCGCGCGGCGTGCTCGCGTACGGCGAGCGGCCCGTCGTCGCGCTGCTCGACTCGACCCGGACCGGTGAGCAGCAGGACGGCGTCCCGATCGTCGGCTCCGTGGACGACGCGCTCGCCTTCGAGCCGACGACCGCCCTCGTCGGCGTCGCCACCCAGGGCGGTCGCTTCCCTCCCGCCTGGCGCGCGCTCCTGCGCGAGGCGATCTCGAGCGGCCTGCACGTCGAGAACGGCTTGCACGAGTTCCTCGACGCGGACGAGGAGCTGAGCGCGCTCGCGGCGCAGCACCGCGTCGAGCTGCGCGACCTGCGGCGGCCACCGGCGGGCCTCAACGTGCCGACGGGCGCCAACCTGGAGCTGCCGGTGCGTACGGTGCTCACGGTCGGCTCGGACTGCGCGATCGGGAAGATGACCGTCTCGCTCGAGCTCGACCGTGCCGCCCAGGCCAGGGGGCTCGCGTCGCGCTTCGTCCCGACGGGGCAGACCGGGATCGCGATCGCCGGCTGGGGGATCGCCGTCGACGCCGTCGTCTCCGACTTCCTCGCCGGCGCGACCGAGCAGCTGGTCGTCGAGGGGCACGCGCGCGGGGGAGAGCTGCTCATGGTCGAGGGCCAGGGCTCGCTCATCCACCCTGCCTACTCCGGCGTCACGCTCGGGCTTCTCCACGGCGCCGCGCCGCACGCGCTCGTCCTCTGCCACATGGCGGGGGAGCGCGAGATCGAGGGCTATCCGGGGCACCCGATCCTTCCGCTGCCGGAGCTGGTCGAGCTGCACGAGCGGATGTCGCTGCCGGCCCGCCCGGCCAAGGTGGCGGCGATCGCCCTGAACACACGTCTGCTGGGCGAGGACGAGGCGCACGAGGCCGTGGCGGAAACTGCCGCCGAGACCGGGCTCCCGGTGGACGATCCGGTCCGCTTCGGCCCCGAGCGCCTGCTCGACGCAGTGCTGGCGAGTCTCCCTTGACAGCGAACACGTGTTCGTGCATCATGGCGAACACATGTTCGTTCGCCTACTTCTCGTCGCAGCGCTCGCAGTCTTCCTCTGGGCCGCGTTCGCGCGCTCGTCCGACGCATCCGGGCCGGAGCAACGCTATGTCGTCCGGCCGTACGACACGCTCTGGTCGATCGCGGCGAGGGATTACGCCGATCCGCGCCAAGGGGTCTGGGAGATTGCGGAGCGGAACGGCCTGAAGGGGGCGACGATCGTCCCGGGCCAGGTCCTCGTGCTCCCCTAAGACCTCAGTTAAGGGCCGCCGTAGACTCACGTCGTGGATCTCGACGTGATCTTTCTCGGCACGGCCGGCTCGATGCCGACCGCGCGGCGCTCGCCTTCGGCGACGCTCGTCCGCCGCGGCGGCGAACGGCTCCTCTTCGACTGCGCCGAGGGAACGCAGCGACAGCTGCTGCGCTCGGACATCGGGCTGGTCGACCTCGAGGAGATCTTCTTCACGCACTTCCACGCCGATCATTTCCTCGGTCTCCCCGGGATGCTCAAGACGTTCGCGCTCCGGGGGCGGGAGGTGCCGCTCGCCCTGTACGGCCCCCGCGGGCTCGGCGCGCTGCTGCGCTCGCTGCAGGGGGTCGTCGGCCGCCTCGCGTACGAGGTCGCCGTCGTCGAAGTCGCCCCCGACGCCGTGCTCACGCGCGACGGCTATGAACTGCGCACGTTCGCTGTCCGCCACGGCCGGGACGCGCTCGGCTATGCCCTCGTCGAAGAGGAACGGCCGGGCCGCTTCGACGTCGCGACGGCCGACGCGCTCGGCGTCCCGTTCGGGCCTGAGCGCGGCCTGCTGCAAGAGGGGCAGGAAGTGACGCTCTCGGACGGCCGCGTCGTCACGCCGCAGCAGGTGCTCGGGGAGGCGCGACCGGGCCGCAAGGTCGTCCTCACCGGCGACACGGCGCCCTCGGACGGCGTCGTCGAAGCGGCGCTCGGCGCCGACCTGCTCGTGCACGAGGCGACCTTCTGCGAGGACGAGGCAGAGCGCGCTCGCGAGACCGAGCATTCGACCGCTCTCGAGGCGGCACGGGTCGCGCTCGACGCAGGCGTCCGGCTGCTCGCGCTCACGCATCTCTCGAGCCGCTACGGCGGCGGCGACGTCGAGCGGGAGGCGAGGACGGTCTTCCCCGACACCGTCGTCCCACGTGACTTCGACCTGATCGAGATTCCTTTCCAGGAGCGGGGCGGCCCGGAGCTCGTGAAGAGCGGCGCACGCTTGCCGCGGGCTGAAGTACGCTCCGTCACATGACGCGCATGGTGCAGGTCGCCGTCGCAGGGGACGTCGCCGAGGGCGAGGAGCTTCAGTCGATCCTCTCGACCGCGGGAATCGAGTCTGAGCTGCACCCGGAAGACGAGGCCGACGCGCTCGCCGTGCTCGTTCCCGAGTCCTCCATCGAGGCGGCGCAAGACGCGATCGAGGCGCTGACCGAGCCCGACGAGTTGATTTCAGAGCCGTAACGGTCTCTTAGCTGCGGGCGAACTCGAGCCGAGTCGAGCCGATCAGGCCAGGGCTGACCAGCTCGAAGACGCACGTCGAGTTCCGGTCGGCGTCTGCGGGCGCGTAGATCGTGCCGTTCCAGACCTCGTCGGTGGCGATCTCCGGTCGGCCGACCGTCAGCCCGTTCGCCCGCAGCTCGAGGGGCGTTCCCTGCTTTCCCAGCAGCGTCAGCTCCAGCCTGCCGCCGCCGCAGCGGTAGGCCGTGATCTCCGCCCGGCCGAGGATGTCCCCGTTCGGCTGCACACCGGTGCGCCACGTGCTGAGCCGAAGCGGCGCCTCGGCCCGCCAGAGCGCGAGCCCGGCCTGGTCGGTCGAACGAGGCGCCTGGGCGATCCGCTCACCCGCGAGCTCGAGCTCCGCCGGGGCGACGACGAGCCCCGGGGGGACACGCCCGTCGGAGCTCTGGAGCACACCGTCCGCGCGCAGCTCGAGTCCCTCCGGGATCAGCGGAGCGACCGGGGCAGCACCGCCCAGCCGGGCGACCGCACCGATGCTGCGGTTCCAGAAGGCCTGCTTCCACACTCCGACGGGAAACGCGGAGCCGTGTAGGTAGGTCACCGAGCCGGCCGCGGCCCGGTCGAGCCAGCGGGGGTCACCGGTGTCGAAGACCCACGCGCGGTCGAGTCGCGAGAGCCGCGCGATCTCGCGCGTGGACGCGGCTGAGAGCCCGACGAGCACGATCGCGACGAGCGCCGGCAGAACAACCTTCGCGCGCCGGGGGACGAACACGGCCGCCGCCACGAGCGCGGCCGCCGAGAGCGGGAAGACCACCTCGAGCGTGGAAGTCGAGGTCGCCTCGGCGAGACGCCAAAGCGGGATGAAGCTGAAGGCGTCGAGCGCGGCCTCCTGCACGGCGAGGCGCGCGACCGGCATGAGGACGACGGGTGCTGCGATCGCAAATGCCGCGATTGCCGTCCAGGGCCCAGGACGCGGCACGCCGCGCCGGAGCCAGAGGCCGAGGACGAGGAAGAGCGGCGGCGCGACAGTGAGCAGCTCCCGCTCCGCGATGTGCTCGACCCAGCGCGAGGCAAAGACTCCGACCTCGAGCGCGACCGAGACCGTCCAGGCGGCCGCCGTCGCCACGAGCGCCTGCGCGGCCGGGTCGCGTTCGCGCCCGCCCGCGCACTCGGCCACCATCGCTGCGAGCGCGACGAGCGGGATCCCCGCCACGAGCACGAAGATGCCGCCCAGATGCCAGACGACGGTCTTGGCAGCGTCGCCGACCTCGTACCCGCCCGTTGCGGCCGCATAGACACCGAAGACGTCGCTCCAACGCCCGGCGAGCGCAAAGGCGGCGACGACGGCCGCGACGAGGATCGCGGTCGTTGCCAGCAGCCGTTTCTGCCGTCGCGCCGGCCCCAGCCCGCGCGCGAACCAGCACTGGCCCGCGACGGCGAGGACAACGGCCGGCACGAGCGCAGCGGCGCGGACGTGGGTCAGCAGGGCGAGCGCGGCCGTTCCCAGGAAAAGCGCCTGATGGAGCGGCGTTGGGCGGGCGAGCATGGTCGCCATCGCCGCGAGGGCGAGCGTCGTGAGCGGGTACACCGCTGCTTCGCTCATCACGAGACCCGAGTAGGCAAGCCCCGGAACGGCAACCGTGAGTGCGGCGGCGACGAGTGCCCACGTCGCGCCGAGCGGTTTTCGCCCCCAGAGGTAGACGACGACGGCCGTCGCGGACATCGCGACCGCCTGGAACGCCTGCACGAGCTCGACCCCGAGCGCGAGGTCGCCGAGGGTGAGCGGCCAGCCGATCAGCGCGGGATAGAGCAGCGAGTAGCCCCAGCCGTCCGCGCCCAGAAGCGTCGGCGTGCCGGTTTCCCAGAGTGACCGGCCGAGCAGCGCGTAGATCGACTCGTCCGGCGCGATCCAGGGCACCTCGAAGCCCCGGCCGGCCGCGTAGCGCGCGACGGCCGATGCGGTGACGAGCAGCGCGAGCGCCGCAGTGGCTGCGTGTCGTCGGAGAGCGATCGGAGTGAGTATCGCTCGCACCCGTCCGGCAAGGGCGCTAGGATCCCGCCCGACCCTTTAACCCGGTCCTGCGAGGCCGGAAAGGAGCGGAATGAGCACGCACGTCCCGGACCGCACGGGGGCGAAGATCCTGCTGGACGCACCGGCGCTCGGCCGCACGCTCTCGCGGATCGCGCACGAGATCATCGAGCGCAACGACGATCTCGACCGGTTGGCGCTCGTCGGCATCCACACGCGCGGCGTCCCGCTCGCGGAACGCCTGGCTGCCCTGATCGAGGAGCGGAGCGGGGAGGAGGTCGCGCTCGGCGCGGTCGACATCACCTTCCATCGCGACGACATCGGTTCACATGTGAGACGGCCCGGCGTGGAGCAGCCTGTCGTCCATGCGACGGCTGTCGACTTCGAGCTCGGCGGCACGACCTGCGTCCTCGTCGACGACGTGCTCTACACCGGGCGCACGATCCGAGCCGCGATCGAGACGCTCTTCGAGCGCGGCCGCCCGGCGCGCGTCCAGCTCGCGGTCCTGGTCGACCGCGGGCACCGAGAGCTGCCGATTCGCCCGGACTACGTGGGCAAGAACCTGCCGACCGCCCGGAGCGAGCGGATCCAGGTCGAGCTCGAGGAGATCGACGGCGTCGACAGGGTGCTCCTGGTTGCGGCACCCGAGGAGCAGATGTGAGGCACCTGCTCTCGATCGCCGACCTCGGCCGTGACGACGTCGAGCGGATCCTCGAGACCGCGGACGCGCTCGCCGACGTCGAGGGACCGCTGCCGACGCTCCGTGGCAAGCTCGTGCTCAACCTCTTCTTCGAGTCGTCGACGCGGACGTCGTCCAGCTTCGAGCTCGCGGCGAAGCGACTCTCGGCGGACGTGATGTCGCTGAAGGCGGCCGGCTCGTCGGTCGACAAGGGCGAGTCGCTCCAGGACACGGTGCTGACGCTGGCGCAGTACGAGCCGAGCGCGATCGTCGTCCGCCACCCGCAGATCGGCGCCCCCCAGCTCGTCGCGCGCTGGAGCGGCGCGGCGGTCGTGAACGCGGGCGACGGCAAGCACCAGCACCCGACCCAGGCGCTGCTCGACCTCTTCACGATGCGCGCGGCGCTCGGACGGCTCGAAGGGCTGCACGTGGCGATCGTCGGCGACGTGCTCCACAGCCGGGTCGCACGCTCGCTCGTACAGGCGCTCGTGCTCGTCGGCGCTCGCGCCACGCTCGTCGGGCCGCCGACGCTGCTGCCGCGCGGGATCGAGGCGCTCGGCTGCGAGACCTCGCACGAGCTCGACGCGATCGAGTCGGCCGACGTCGTCTACGTCCTGCGCATGCAGCGCGAGCGGATGGAGTCGGCGTTCGTCCCGAGCCTGCGCGAGTACGCCGCCCGCTGGGGGATCACGCCCGAGCGGCTGCGCCCGGGTCAGCGGGTGATGCACCCCGGGCCGATCAACCGCGGCGTCGAGATCGACGCGCGGGTCGCCGACGGGCGAGACGCACTGATCCTCGAGCAGGTGCGCTCCGGCGTCGCCGTCCGGATGGCCGTGCTCCAGGAGTTGCTCGTCGCCCGGCCGGCGCTCGAGGTGGTCGCATGACCCTCGTCTGCCGGAACGGGCGCTCCGACAGCCTCGTGCTGGAAGGCCGGCTTTGTGGTGGCGAGTTCGTCGAAGTGACCGTCACGGACGGCGTCATATCGCGAATCGCCCCGTCAGGGGCGAGTCGCGACTCGCGCGCTCTTGTCCTTGCGCCGGCGTTTGTGGATCCGCACGTGCACCTGCGCACTCCCGGCCGCGAGGACGAAGAGACGATCGCGAGCGGCACTGCTGCGGCCGCAGCTGGCGGCTACTGCGCGATCCTCGCCATGCCGAACACGGACCCGGTCGTCGACTCGGCTGCGGTGCTCGGCTCGCTCGTCGAGACGGCACGGCGCGAGGCGGTTGTCCCGACCGGGTTCATGGCTGCGATCTCGAAGGGGCTCGGCGGCGAGGAGTTGACGGAGATGGCGGAGCTCGCCGATGCCGGCGCCGCAGCCTTCACCGACGACGGCCGCCCGGTCGCCTCTGCCGGCGTGCTCCGCCGCGCGCTCCAGTACGGCGCCGTGACCGGCCGCAGGCTCGCACTCCATTGCGAGGAGCCGACGCTCTCGCGCGACGGGCAGGTGCACGAGGGCCGCGTCAGCGCCGAGCTCGGCTTCGCGCCGTACCCGGCGGTCGCCGAGAGCGCGATGGTGGAGCGCGATCTCTCGCTGGCGCGCTACGAAGGTCGCCCGCTCCACCTGATGCACCTCTCCGCGAGCGAGTCGGTCGAGGCGCTTCGCGCGGCCCAGGCGCACGGCGTCGACGCGACCGCCGAAGTGACGCCGCACCACCTCGTCCTCACCGACGACGCGGTCCGGTCGCTCGACACGAACGTGAAGATGAACCCGCCGCTGCGCGCTGCGGCCGACCGGAAGGCGCTGATCGAGGCGCTCCGCGACGGCACCATCGCCTGCGTCGCCACCGACCACGCGCCGCACTCACGCGAGGAGAAGGAGCAGCCGTTCGAAGCGGCTCCGTTCGGCGTCACCGGGCTCGAGACGGCCTTCGCGGCGCTGTACACCCATCTCGTCGAGCCCGGCCTCGTCTCGCTCGAGACCTTGCTGGAGCGCATGTCCGCAGGGCCCGCGCGGGCGTTCGGGCTGCCCGAGCCGCGGCTCGAGGTGGGAGCGCGCGCGAACCTCGTCCTGCTCGACCTCGAAGCGGAGTGGACCGTCGCCGAGAGCGGCTTCCGCTCTCGCTCCGCGAACTCGTGGCTCCTCGGCGAGCGCCTGCGCGGCGTCGTACGGACGACGGTTGCGGACGGACGGGTGGTCCACGCGGCGTGAACGGCTTCCTCGCCCTCGAGGACGGGGCGGTCTTCCGTGGGGAGCCCGTCGGCGCCACGGGTGTCGCCTTCGGCGAGGCGGTCTTCACGACCGCGATGACCGGCTATCAGGAGACGGTCACCGATCCAAGCTTTGCGGAGCAGCTCGTCTGCTTCACGGCCCCGATGGTGGGCAACTACGGCGTCGCCGCCGACCGCGCCGAGTCGACGGGCGCGCATGCCAAAGCCGTGCTGATGAAGGAGGCTCGCGGGCCTGACTGGACCGACTGGCTGCGCGAGCACGGCATCGTCGCGCTGACGGGAATCGACACACGGTCGCTCGTGCTCCGCCTGCGGGAGCGCGGCGCGATGCGGGCCGTTGCCGTCGCAGGGGCGCTGACTCCGGACGACGCGATCGCCGAGGTCCGGGCCACGCCGACGATGAGCGGTGCGGCGCTCGTGGCCCATGTGTCCACAGGCACACGCTACGTCTACTCGGACGCCGGCTCGGTGCGGATCGCCGTCGTCGACTACGGCTGCAAGCGCTCGATTCTTCGCCGCCTCGCCGCCTCGGCGGCACATGTGACTGTGTACCCATGCACAACCACCGCCGACGAGCTCACCCGGTACGACGGCGTCGTCCTCTCGAACGGGCCCGGCGACCCGGAGCCGCTCCGCGAGCAGGTAGCGGTCGTTCGCGAGCTGCTCGGGCGCGTGCCCGTGCTCGGGATCTGCCTCGGCCACCAGCTGCTCGGCCTGGCGACCGGGCACGAGACGTACAAGCTTCCCTTCGGCCACCGCGGCGCCAACCACCCGGTGCTCGACCGGCGCACGGGCCGCGTGCTCGTGACGAGCCAGAACCACGGCTTCGCGGTCGCGCCGGCGGACGACGCAGAGGCGACGCACGTCTCCCTCTACGACGGCACCGTCGAGGGCTTCGACTTCCCCGAGCTTCGCGCGCGCTCGCTGCAGTTCCACCCGGAGGCAGGCCCGGGCCCGCACGACGCGTGGCCGCTCCTCGAGTCGTGGGTCGAGGAGGGTGCGGACTGCCGCGTAGGGCGCGATCTCCGCTCGATCTGCCTGATCGGCTCGGGACCGATCGTGATCGGCCAGGCCTGCGAGTTCGACTACGCGGGCTGCCAGGCGCTGAAGGTGCTGCGCGAGGACGGCTTCCGCACGATCGTCGTCAACTCGAACCCGGCGACGATCATGACCGACCCAGGGTTCGCCGACGCGACCTACCTCGAGCCGCTCGACCTCGAGGGAGTCGCGGACGTGCTCGGTCGTGAGCGCCCGGACGCGCTGCTGCCGACGCTCGGCGGCCAGACCGCACTGAACCTCGCGATCGAGCTGGCGGAGGAGGGCGTGCTTGACGCGCTCGGCGTCGAGCTGCTCGGCGCGCCCGTCGACGTGATCCGGCGCGCAGAGGACCGGGAGCTCTTCCGCGCGGCTGTGCAGAGCTGTGGCCTCACGGTGCCGAGCTCGAAGATCGTCACCTCGCTCGAGGACCTCGCCGACATCGTCCTGCCTGCCGTCGTCCGGCCCGCCTTCACGCTGGGCGGCCACGGAGGCGGGTTCGCGCTGTCGCGGGGTGAGCTCCACCAGCAGGTGGAGATCGGCCTGCGAGAGAGCCCGATCGGTCAGGTGCTGGTGGAAGAGAGCGTGAAGGGCTGGGACGAGTTCGAGCTCGAGGTGATCCGCGACCGGCACGACAACGTCGTGATCGTCTGTTCGATCGAGAACCTCGACCCGATGGGCGTCCACACGGGCGACTCGGTCACGGTGGCGCCGCAGCTGACCCTGTCCGACGAGGCCTACCAGGAGCTGCGCGACGCCGCGATCGCCGTCATCCGCGCAGTCGGCGTCGAGACAGGTGGCTCCAACATCCAGTTCGCGCGCGACCGCGAGAGCGGGGCGCTGCGCGTCATCGAGATGAACCCACGCGTCTCCCGCTCGTCCGCGCTTGCGTCGAAGGCGACCGGCTACCCGATCGCCAAGGTCGCCGCCAAGCTCGCGGTCGGATACACGCTGGACGAGATTCCGAACGACCTGACGAGGACGACGCCGGCGAGCTTCGAGCCGACGCTCGACTACGTCGTCGTCAAGTTCCCCCGCTTCGCCTTCGAGAAGTTCCCCGGCGCCGATACGACCCTCGGCACGCAGATGAAGTCGGTCGGAGAGGCGATGGGGATCGGGCGCACCTTCCAGGAGGCGTTCGCGAAGGCCTTCGCGAGCCGCGAGCTCGACGCCGGCTCCGTGACGCCCTGGGCGACCCTCGAAGACCTGCCCGAAGGGCTTCATCCCTGGTTCCGGCGCGAGTTGGAGCAGCTGCGAGACGAGGGGCCGCCACAGGGCCGGCTCGCGTACCGTCGCGTCGATTCCTGCGCCGGCGAGGTCGCGGCCGAGTCGAACTACTACTACTCGACACGCGGCGAGGCCGACGAGGCGCCGCCCGCGCGGGGCAAGCCGCGCGTCGTCATCCTCGGCTCGGGCCCGAACCGGATCGGCCAGGGAATCGAGTTCGACTACTGCTGCGTCCACGCCGCACAGAGCTTCCGCGCGCTCGGCTACGAGGCGGTGATGGTCAACTGCAACCCGGAGACCGTCTCGACCGACTACGACACCTCCGACCGGCTCTACTTCGAGCCGCTCGACGTCGACTCTGTGCTCGCCGTCTGCGAGCGCGAGCAGCCGGAGGGCGTCGTGATCCAGTTCGGCGGGCAGACGCCGCTGAAGCTCGCGCGCGCGATCGAGGCGGCGGGCTACAAGGTGCTGGGGACGCCGTACGAGGCGGTCGACCTGGCCGAGGACAGGCAGCGGTTCGGGCAACTGCTCGACGAGCTCGGGGTGCGCTGCCCGCCGTGGGGGATCGCCGAGGAGCCCGAAGCCGCGGTCGGGATCGCCGAGCGCGTCGGCTACCCGGTACTCGTCCGGCCCTCCTACGTGCTCGGCGGCCGCGCGATGCGGGTCTGCTACGACGGCGAACAGGTCCGGGCGGCGATGACGGGCGTCCAGGGGGCGGTTCTTGTCGACCGCTTCCTCGAGGGTGCGCTCGAGATCGACGTCGACGCGCTCTGCGACGGTGTCTCGGTCCACGTCGGCGCCGTGATGGAGCACGTCGAGGAGGCCGGAGTCCACTCGGGCGACTCCTCCTGCGTCCTTCCGGCGCCGTCGCTCGGCGAGGAGTCCTACGCGGAGGTCTGCCGGGTCGTGCGCCGGCTCGGTCCTGCGCTCGGCGTCGTCGGCCTGCTGAACGTCCAGCTCGCCCTCGTCGGCGGCGAGGTCTCCGTCCTCGAGGTCAACCCACGAGCCTCGCGCACGGTGCCGTTCGCGAGCAAGGCCACCGGCGTCAACCTGGTCGACGCGGCCGTACGCCTCGCCGCCGGCGCACGGCTGCACGAGCTCGAGCTTCCCGTGGAGCGTCGACCGGAGCTGGTGAGCGTCAAGGCCGCGGTGCTTCCCTTTGCGCGCTTTCCCGGCTCCGATCCCGTCCTCGGCCCGGAGATGCGCTCGACCGGCGAGGTGATGGCGAGCGCGGCCGACCTGCCGACCGCGTTCGCGAAGGCGGAACGTGCGGCCGGGAGGCCGCTGCCGACCTCGGGAACGGCGTTCCTGTCCGTCCGCGACGCCGACAAGGACGCGATCGCGGCGGTCGCTGCGCCGCTCGCAGGGCTCGGCTTCGGGCTGCTCGCGACGGAGGGCACGGCGGCGGTGCTCAGGGCTGCCGGGCTCGAGGTGGCGACGCTGCCGAAGCGCGACGCGGTCGTCGATGCGATCCGCAGTCGCCGCTGCGACCTCGTCGTGAACACGCCCCAGGGCTCGGGTGCGCGGCGCGACGGCGCCTTGATCCGGCAGGCGGCGCTCTCCGCCCGCGTGCCGTGCATCACGACCCTCGCCGGTGCCCGCCTCGCAGTCGATGCGATCGCGAACGCGCGCGGGGAGATCGCGCGCTCCCTCCAGGAGCGGATCGAGCATGAGACGCGAGCTGCGTAGGGTCGTCTCGGCCGAGGCGATCGGCCCGTACACGCTTCTGCGCGTCGAGCGCGGCGGGCTCGACGCGGGTGTTCCGGGCCAGTTCTTCATGCTCGAGGCGCCTGGGCGGGTACTGCCGCGCCCGATGAGCGTCTGCCTCGCCGGCGCCACCGAGCTCGCGTTCCTGATCGATCCGGTCGGGCCGGGAACACGGCGGCTCTGCTCGCTCGAGCGCGGGGAGCGGCTGCACGTCCTCGGCCCGCTCGGGAACGGGTTCGACCTGGATGTCGAGAGACCGCTCCTCGTCGGAGGCGGGATCGGGATCGCACCGCTTCCGTTCCTCTCCGAAGCGCTCGGCTCGCCGCCGGCGCTGCTCGGCTTCCGGACTGCCTGGCACGCCGAGGCGGCAGCGCTGCTGCCGCACGCCGAGGTCTGCGTCGAGCCCACGTACGTGACCGAGCGGCTGCCCGACGAGGCCCACGACGTGCTCGCCTGCGGTCCTGAGCCGATGCTCGAGGCACTGCGCGCGCTCGTCCCGGAGGCACAGCTCGCCTGGGAAGCGCCGATGGCCTGCGGCTACGGGGCCTGCTACGGCTGCGCAGTCGAGCACGAGGGCGAGCTGAAGCGGCTCTGCGTCGAGGGACCGGTGCTTCGTGCGCTAACGCTCCGCGCCTCGAACGCTCTCCGGCTGCCTGGACGCGCTCACGGCGCCGGACGTCGCCCGCTCGCTCGACGCCTTCGTGACGAAGACGATCACGCCCGAGCCACGCGAGGGCAATCCACCCGTCCGGATCGCCGAGACCGAGAGCGGGATGCTCAACTCGATCGGGCTGGCGAACCCGGGCCGGGAGCGCTTCCTGGCTGAGACGTTGCCGCGTTTGCGCGCGCTCGACGTGCCGCTCTGGATCTCGGTCGGTGGCTTCGCCGCGAGTGAGTACGCGGAGACGTGCGCGGCGCTCGCAGACGTCGAGGCGATCGAGCTGAATCTCTCCTGCCCGAACGTCGACGAGGCGCCGGAGGGCGCGGCCGAGATCGTCGCCGCTTGTCGCGCCGTGACCCCATTGCCGCTCTACGCGAAGCTTTCTCCGGCCGCCTGGGACATCGCGGAGGTTGCGCGGGCGGTCGCGGCCGCGGGCGCCGACGGGCTCTCGCTCGTGAACACGCTGCGCGGGCTCGCGCTCGACGAGACGCTGCAGCCGAAGCTCGCCCGCGGGGCCGGGGGCTACTCAGGACCTGCCCTGAAGCCCGTCGCGCTGGCTGCGGTCTACGCCTGCGCCGCCGCCGTCGACCTGCCGATCGTGGGCATGGGCGGGGTGTGCACGGGCCTCGACGCGCTGGAGCTGCTCGCGGCCGGGGCGAATGCGATCGCGCTGGGCACGATTCTCTTCTCGGAGCCGGGAGCGGCCGTCCGGATCCGGTCAGAGCTCGAGGCCGAAGCGGCCGCTCGGGGCTTCTCGCAGCCGCTCGGGGCCTACCGTGTAGCTCATTCTTCCCTGCAAATGAGCGTATTCAATTTCGACAACAACTCGCGGAAAACACCTGGAAACGGGCCGAAACTGACTGCTTGACCGGGTTCCCAAGGCTGCTAGTATCCCGCGCTCATGGTGTCGTCGAAGACCCAGGCACAGGCCCCGCTGCGGTCGCTCGATCAACGGATGGAAGCCCTCAAGCGGGCCAACGACATCCGTGTTCGGCGTGCTCAGTTGAAGAAAGATCTCAAGGACGGGCGAGCCCAGATAGAGGGGATCCTCCTCGACCCGCCGGAGTACGTCTCGACCGCGAAGGTCTTCGACATGCTCATGGCGGTGCCCAAGTTCGGCCGCGTCAAGGCTGCCCGGATGCTCAACCAGTGCCGGATCAGCCAGTCGAAGACCGTCGGCGGCCTTTCGGACCGTCAGCGCGCCGAGCTCATTGGCCTCTTCCACAGGTAGGCCGATTCCCGTCTTCGTGGTCACCGGCCCGAGCGGGGCCGGCAAGGGAACGCTGATCAAGCGGCTGGTCGAGCGGCAGCCCGACCTCGAGGTCGCCGTCTCCGCGACGACCCGCCCGCAGCGGGGCGTCGAGGAGAACGGCCGCGACTACTGGTTCCTCTCGGAGGAGGAGTTCGTGGCGCGGATCGACGCGGGTGAGTTCCTCGAGCACGTGACGTTTGTCGGCGGCCGCTACGGCACGCTCGCCTCGGAGATCGATCGGATCGGCGCGGACGGCAAGGTCTGCATCCTCGAGCTCGAGATCGAAGGCGCCCTGAAGGTGCAGGACGAGGTCGCGTACAGCGTCACCCTCTTCATCGCCGCAGACGTTCCCGAGCTCGAACGACGCCTGCGTGCCCGCGCGACCGAGAGCTCGGGAGAGATCGGCGAGCGGATCGCGACGGCGCGGTACCAGCTCGAGCAGGCACACCGCTTCCGCTACATGGTCCGGAACGACGACGTCGAGCGCGCCACGGCGGCGCTGGAAGCCCTGGTTGAACGGGAGCTGCAGCTTGCAGCTACCATGGCGCGTCCATGATCCATCCTCGCATCGATGAGCTGCTCGACACCGACGCCGGTGGGGTCGACTCGCGCTACGCGCTGGTCATCGTCGCCGCCAAGCGCGCCCGGCAGATCAACAACTACCACCACCAGCTCGGTGAAGGCATGGGCTTCGAGGAAGCTCCGCCGCCGCTCGTCGAGTCCCGGTCGAAGAACTACTTGACCATGTCCCTCGAGGAAATTGCTCAAGGGAAAATCAAGTACGACTACGGCAAACGGTAGTCCGACCGACGAACGGCTGAGTGGAAGCTGAACGCTTCCGCAACGCTGCGACCGCATCGGGCGGGCACAATGGTGCGGTGGCACGCATCCTGCTCGGGATCACCGGCGGCATCGCGGCCTACAAGGCCTGTGAGCTGACGCGCCTGCTCGTCAAGGCCGGGCACGACGTGCTGCCGCTACCGACCCGCGGTGCCGAGCGCTTCGTCCGCGCCGAGACCTTCTTCGCGCTGGCGCGGAAGAGCCCGAGCGTCGACCCGTACCCACACCTGGAGCGCGCCGACCTGCTCGTGATCGCGCCGTTGACCGCGAACACGCTCGCGAAGCTCGCACACGGCCTCGCCGACGACGTTCTCACCGAGGCGGCGCTCGCCCATCGCGGCCCGGTGCTCGTCGCACCGGCGATGAACACGCGCATGTGGGAGCACGAGGCGACGCAGGCGAACGCGGCGACGCTGCGCTCCCGTGGAGTCGAGCTGATCGGCCCGGAGGAGGGCGAGCTCGCGGAGGGAGAGGTCGGGGCGGGGCGGATGAGCGAGCCGGATGCGATCGCCGCCCGGGTCGAGCAGCTGCTCGGGGGAGAAAGTGTTGTTTCAACACAAAGTCCGCTCGCGGGGGCGCGCGTGCTCGTGAGCGCGGGCGGCACGCGCGAGCCGCTCGACGCCGTGCGCTTCCTCGGCAACCGCTCCTCGGGCCGGATGGGCGTCGCGGTCGCGGCCGAGGCGCGCCGTCGCGGGGCCGAGGTGACGCTGCTCGCCTCGAACCTCGCCGTGCCCGCGCCCGACGGGGTCGAGATCGTGCAGGCACCGACGGCGGCCGATCTCGAGCGCGAGGCGACGACCCGTGCGCCGGGCGCCGACGTCGTCGTGATGGCCGCCGCCGTGGCCGACTACCGCCCGGCCGAGCCGCTCGCCGGCAAGCGGCCGAAGTCGCAGGGGCCCTGGGCGGTCGAGCTCGAGCCGACCGTCGACGTGCTGGCTCGGCTCGGGGAGAGCGAGCGCAATGGGCAGGTGCTGGTCGGCTTCGGCGCCGAGGCGGGGGAGGCGGGGCTCGAGCGGAAGCGGCGCATGCTGACCGACAAGAACCTCGATCTCGTCGTCTACAACGACGTGAGCGTGCCCGGCATCGGCTTCGACGCACCCGAGAACGAGGTCACGCTGGTGACCGGGGTGGGGGAGCGCCGGCTCGCGCGCGCTCCCAAGTCCGAGATCGCCGCCGGGATCGTCGACGAGGTCGAGCGCCTGCTCGAGGAGAATCGTGGAAGCGCATAGGGACCCGGCCGCGGTCGCCACATCCGCCGAGACGGTGGAGCGCCTGGCCGCGAACCTCGCGCGGGTCGTCCATGCGCCCGCCGACACGCTCCGTCTCTGCGTGCTCGCGCTCATCGCCGAGGGACACGTGATCATCGAGGACTTCCCCGGCGTGGGGAAGACGATGCTGGCGAAGTCGCTGGCGCGCTCGGTCGCAGTCGACTTCTCCCGGATCCAGTTCACGCCTGACCTGCTCCCCTCGGACGTCACCGGCGTCAACGTCTTCAACCAGCGCGCGAACGAGTTCGAGTTCCGGCCCGGCCCCGTCTTCGCGAACGTCCTCCTCGTCGACGAGATCAACCGCGCCTCGCCCAAGACGCAGGCGGCCCTGCTGGAGGCGATGCAGGAGAGCCAGGTCACGATCGACGGCGAGACCTACCCGCTCGAGCGGCCCTTCATCGTGCTGGCGACGCAGAACCCGATCGAGTACGAGGGCACGTATCCGCTGCCGGAGGCGCAGCTCGACCGCTTCTCGATGCTGCTCTCGCTCGGTTACCCGCCGCTCGCGGAGGAGGCCAAGATGCTCAACGAGCAAACGACCGAGCCGCCGCTCGAGTCGCTCGCTCCGGTCGCCGGAACCGGCGAGATCGTTGCCGCGATCGAAGAGGCCAAGTCGCTCTACGTCGAGGAGAGCCTGAACCGCTACGTCGTCGCCCTGCTCCGACACACACGCGCGAGCTCCCGGCTCGCGCTCGGGGCGAGCCCACGTGCGGGAATTGCGCTCCTCCGCGTCGCCAAGGCGCGCGCGCTCGCGGAAGGCCGCGACTACGTGCTTCCCGACGACGTCAAGGCCGTCGCCCGTCCCGTGCTCGCGCACAGGCTGATCCTGGCTCCGGAGGCCCGCTCCGCCGGGCTCACGGCCGGCGAGATCGTCGGCGAGGCGCTCGAGCAGACCCCCGTCCCGGTCTAGTCGTGACTCGGCGGGGCGCGCTCACGCTCCTCCTTGGCCTCGCCACCTACGCGGCGGCCTGGCTCTTCGGCGCCAAGGCGCTCTATCCGGCGGCGACCGGGCTCGTGCTCGCTCCGCTCGTGGCCCGGACCTGGGTTCGCGCCTGCGCGGCGCCGATCCAGCTGCGGCGGCGGGCCGGAAAGGGGGCGCTGCTCGAGGGCGAGGACGTCTGGCTGACGCTCGACGCTCGCCCGGAGACGCGCGTGCCGCTCCCCTCGGTCTCGGTCACCGAGCAGATCGCGCGGTTCGGGGAGCGGGTCACGCCGCTCCGCCGGGCCGGTCTCTCGTATCGCGGCACCTATGTGCTCGAGCGGGTGCCCCGCGGCCGCTACACGTTCGAGGAAGCGCACGCGACCATCGACGACCCGTTCGGGCTCGCGCGCGCGGAGGTCGACCTCGACAGCGGCGGCTCGCTCCTCGTCTACCCGCGCCTCGTGTCGCTGGATCGGCTCTTCTCCGAGAGCGGCGCACACGCGCAGGACGGACGTCGCCTGTTGCTGCGCCGGCCGGCGGGCTTCGACCTCCATTCCGTGCGCGAGTACGAGCAGGGTGAGTCGCTGCGGAAGGTGCACTGGCGGACGACGGCACGCAGGGGCCAGCTGATGGTGAAAGAGCTGGAGGATGCGCCGCGCGACGAGATCGCGGTGCTGCTGGACGCGGACGCGAGCGCCGTCACCGGCGGGTCGTTCGACGTCCAGGTGCGCGCGGCCGGCTCGATCCTGCGCGCGCATGCCTCGCATGGGCGCCGCGCGGTCCTGGCCGTCAGCTCGGCACGGCAGCAGCGCGTGCACGTCTCCTCGCTCGACGGCGAGTGGCTCACCGCCCTGGCCGTGCTCGCCGAGGCGGAAGCTGACGGCTCCCGGCCGGTCGTGGAGCTCCTGGCTCGCGAGAACGGGCCTGCTTCCAGCGCGGTGGAGACCGTGGTCGTCACGGCGCGTCTCACAGGCGCGCTCGGGACGAAGCTGATCCAGCGCGCGCTCGCCGGCCAGGGCGTCAGCGTCGTCTGGGTCGACGCGCCCAGCTTCGCCGGCAGGCCGACGAAGGTCGAGCCCGAGCTGCTGCGGCTCCAGGCCGCCGGCGTCGCCGTCGCCGTCGTGCGCAGCGGCGACCCGCTGGCTGCCGTGCTCGGTGTCGCGCCGGTGGTCAGGAGCGCCGCCCATGGCTAGGACTGCTGCGGTCTACTCGCTGCCGGCCGGCCTGATCGCGCTCGCCTGGCTCCGCCTCGAGCAGCCGGTCGCGGACGGAGGCGACTGGCTCTGGGCGATCCTGCTCGCGCTCGCGCCGGCGCTCGCGCCCGCGCTTTGGCTCCGGCTCGCGCTCAGCGTCCCGGCCGCGTTGACAGTCCTCTGGATCGCGTTCGACACGCCTGCGCCCGACGACCGGCGGGGGTTCTTCGAACCCGTCGGCGACCGGCTCGCCGACGGCCTGGCGGGCTTCTTCGATGTCGCCGTGCCGTTCTCGGGGCTCGAGCGGCTGAAGATGCACGGCGTCGTCGTCCTCGCCATCTTCGGCTTCTGCCTCGTGCTCGCCCACGCGATCGCGGCCCGCCGGCCGTTGCCGGCCGTGCTGGCCGTCCTTGCCGGTGCGGGCTGGCCCTTGACGCTCTATCCGACGGACGGCGTCGTGTACGGCGCGTTGATCCTCGCGGCCGCCCTGTGGGTGCTCGCCGCGATGCGGGCGAGCCGGCCGCTCCCTGCGGTGGTGGCGGGTGCTGCGCTCGTGCTCGCGGCCGCGGCCGCGTCGACCTCGGCGGCGGTCGCCAAGGACGGCCTGCTCGCCTGGGAGAACTGGGATCCGAGCCGGTCAGTGCGGGTGCCCGTCTCGGTGGCGTACGTCTGGAACTCGAACTACGGCGGGATCCAGTTTGCGAAGGCGAAGACGACGGTGCTCCGGATCACCGGCCCGGAGCGGGGCCACTACTGGCGGGCGACGACGCTCGACCTGTTCGAAGGCGACCGCTGGCTCGAGAGCCCGATCCCGCTCTCGCCCGGGGATGCGAGCGGCAGGCTGCCTTCCGACCCCCTGCTGCCGAAGCGAGCCGACAATCGCGCCACCTGGGTTCGGCAGCAGGTCGAGGTGGGCGCGCTCGCGGACGAGCATCTCGTCGGGGCGGCGCAGCCGGTCGCGCTCGAGTCGCGTCAGCTAGGGGAGGTGTTCCGCCTCTCGAGCGGCATCGTCCGTGTGCCCGGCGGCCTCCAGCGAGGCCAGCAGTACACGGTCTGGAGCTACGCCCCCAAGCCCGGGCCGGCCGAGCTGGCGCGCATCGCCGCCGCCTATCCCGACGGTCTCGACCGCTACCTCGACGTCGGCAGGACGCGAGTCGAGCCCTTCGGCGTCTCGGGCCGCGACGCGCGTGTCGACGCCTTGTTCGACGACGAGCGTTACGTCGCGCTGTGGCCGTACGAAGAGCTTTGGGACGAGGCGCGCAGGCTCCGCGCGGGCGCGCGGACGCCCTATGGCGCGGTCGTCGCGATCGAGACGTGGCTCCGCTCGACCGGCGGCTTCGTCTACGACGAGTCGCCGCCGCGAGCAGGCGGCCTGCCGCCGCTCGCGCACTTCCTCGCAGAGGGCAGGCGCGGCTACTGCCAGCACTTCGCCGGGGCGATGTCCCTGATGCTCCGCTTCCTCGGCATTCCGGCACGGGTCGCCGCCGGCTTCACGAGCGGCACGCGCGACGACGGCGGCTGGACCGTGACCGACCACAACGCCCACGCGTGGGTCGAGGCCTGGTTCCCCGGCTACGGCTGGCTCGCTTTCGACCCGACCCCCGGGCGTGGGTCGCTGGCCGCCAACTACAGCGCCTCCTCGACCGGGTTCAACGCCGGTGACGCGGCGGAGGCGTTCGCCGGACGGGAGGGCGCGGCGGGTGGCGCCGGGGAGCTCGGCCGCCTCCTGGCGCTGAAGGAGCAGCTCGCCGAGCGACAGGCACGCGGCGGTGCAACGACGGACGACCGGGGGATCGGAGCGGTCTGGCTCCTACTCCTGGCCGCCCTGGCGGCCGGAGCGGCGATCGGCATCGCCAAGCTCGTCCGCCGCCGGCTTCGCTACATGACGCGAGATCCGCGCCGGCTCGCCGCCGCCGCGCGTCGCGAGCTGGCGGACTTCCTCGCCGATCAGGGGATCGCGATCCGCCCGAGCGCGACGCCCGAGGAGCTGCACCGGCTCGTGTACGAGGAGCTCCGGGCCGACGGCCGCCCGTTCGCCGCGGCGCTCGCCGAGGCGCGCTTCGGGCCCCCGGGAGCAAGCGCAGCGGCGGCTGCCCGCGCTCGGCGCGAGCTGCGGACGCTCCTCCACTCGATCCGCCGCGCTCTCGGCCGCTGGGCGCGGTTGCGCGGGCTCGTCGCTCTCCGCTCGCTCAAGGCGTGATCCCACCTGCGGTCGTGATCGCGGCCGGGCTCGGCACGCGGATGCGGCCGCTCACCGAGCGATACGCCAAGCCGGTGCTTCCGATCGACGGCAGGCCCGTGATCGCCCTCGTCGTGCGCGAGCTGGCCGACGCAGGCTGCCCGCGCGTGACGGTCGTCGTCGGCCATCTCGGCGAGCAGGTGCGGCGACTGCTCGGAGACGGCAGCGGGCTCGGCGTCGAGCTCCGCTACGCCGAGCAGCCGGAGCCGGCCGGTTCCGCCGACGCGGTCCGGCGCGCCGGCGAAGACGCGCCGTATCTCGTGCTCGCGGCCGACACGCGCTTCCCTCCCGGGAGCGTCGAGTCGTTCGCACGCCGGGCACTCCCAGCCGGAGCGATCGCGGTTCGACGCCGCCCTCCCCGGACGCCCGTCGGGATCCGCGAGGGGCTCGTTGAGCGCGTCGTCGACCCGGACGGTCACGGGGGCCTCTCCGCAGCACCCCTCTGGGCGGTGGGGCCGCCCGTGCACGAACGGCTCTGCCTGGACGAGCGCCCTTGGGAGCTCGGGAACGCGTTTCAGGCGGCGATCGACGCGGGCGAGCAGATCGCAGCGGTCGAGATCGGGGCGACACGCGATCTGACGGCGCCCGTGGACGTGCTCGAGCAGAACTTCCCGTACCTTGGAGCTCTATGACCGACGCCTACGAGTTCTTCCAGCAGGGCCGCGGCCTCCTCAAGGACGGGATGGCCGCGCAGGCGACGGTGCCGCTCGAGAAGGCGAAGAAGCTCGAGCCCGAAAAGGCCTCGATCAGGGAGGCGCTCGGGATCGCGTACTTCCGGATCCAGCGTTGGCAGGAGGCGGAGGCGGAGTTCCGCGCCGTGCTCGAGATCGCCCCGACGGACGACTACGCGCACTACGCACTCGGTCGCGCGCTCGAGAAGCAGGGGCGGGACGCGGAGGCGAACGGGCACTACAAGCTCGCCAGCTCACTCTCGCCGAAGAGCGAGCACTACGCAGACCGGATCATGGAGCTCGGCGACGAGCCATCCACGCCGTCGGACGAGGCGTAGTCGCTCACACGTCGGCTTGCGGCGCCGGGCTCGCGGCCGGGCGGAGCGCGCCGATGTACACGCCCGCCAGCACCAGCAGACCGCCGACCAGGAGCTCGGCGCCGATCGGCTCGTCGTCGATCCATGCCGAGAGCAGGATGGCGACGAGCGGGATCAGCACGAAGCTGTAGGCCGCCCGCGACGCGCTCCACAGCCTGACGACGACGACGTAGAGCACGAAGACCGGCCCGGAGCCGAGCACGACCATGTACGCGAGGGCGAGCCACGTCGCGCCATCCTCCGGCAGGACGATCGACTGCTTCAGGAGCAGGGAGAGCGCGATCAGGATCGCCGCGCCCGCGGCCATCCCGACGGCGTTCGCCGTCACCGGGTGGACGGGTGGGAAGAGCCGGACAACCACTGTCGCCTGGGCGAAGCACAGCACGCCGGCCAACACCGCCAGTAGCGAGAGCACGGGTATCGAATCACCTCCGGAGAGGCCCGAGATCACGCCGATGCCTGCGACGGAGAACAGGGTCCCGACAACGGCCGCAAGTCGCAGCCGCTCCTGACGCTGGAGGACGGCGAGTAGCAGCGTCGCGAGCGGGACGAGGGCGAGCAGGGTTTGCCCGAGGCCCGCATGAATGCGGACGAACGCGTAGTAGACGAAGCTGAAGGCACCGCCGAAGATGAGCGAGCCGTAGAGCAGCACGCCGAGCAGCTCTCTCCCGTGCGGGAGCGTGAGCCTCATCACGGCCATCGCTGCTCCGAGGAGGCACGCGGCGAGGAGGAAACGAAGGCCGGCGCCCCAGAGCGGATCGAGCTCGCGGTTGCTGACCCTGACGCCGACGGCGTTTCCGCCCGCGAGCAGGGTTCCGACGATGAACGCCGCGAGCGCCTTGCCGTCCCGGTCGAGGTGCACATGCGAACCCTACGAAGCGGCGACCGCGATGAGGTGTAATCGAAACTCATGAGAGCCGTTGTCCAGCGGGTCTCGCGCGCGTCGGTGCGGGTCGACGATGGCGTCGTCGGCGCGATCGGCCCCGGCCTGCTCGTGCTCGTCGGCGTCGCCGAGCTCGACACCGAGCCCCAAGCCGAGGCGCTCGCGCGCAAGGTCGCCCGGCTGCGGATCTTCGAGAACGAGGACGGCCGTTTCGACCGCTCGCTCCTGGACGTGGGCGGCGCCGCGCTCGTCGTGAGCCAGTTCACGCTGATCGCGGATAGCAAGCGCCAGAAGGGAACTCGACCGGACTTCTCGCAGGCCGCCCCCCGAGGAGTTGCCGAGCCCCTCTACGAGCGCTTCTGCGAGGCGCTGCGAGAGCTAGGCGTCCCGGTGCAGACCGGCGTGTTCGGTGCGAGGATGGAGGTCTCGCTCGTGAACGACGGACCTGTAACGATCATCCTCGACGTCGATTAGTAACCAGATAGAGAGTTCGCCGTGAGTGCGCCCCAGTTGCAATTCGACGCGGACGCCGCCAGGCGGATCGAGGCCCTCTACCACATTCGCGATGCTGTGCATCGTCGCGAGCTGGTTCGCGAGGCACTCGGGGCAGTCCGGAATGACCGAGTCCTCGATGTTGGATGCGGGCCGGGGTTCTACTGTCTTGAGCTCTCGGAGAACGTTGGTTCGTCCGGCTCGGTAGTGGGCGTGGACAGCAGCCCCGCGATGCTTCAGCTTGCGCGCGCCCGCTGCGCTGGTCGCGCCAATGTCGGAATCCTCGAAGGAGAGGCCACGGCGCTCCCGGTCGAGAGCGGGACATTCGACGCCGCGGTGTGCGTGCAGGTTCTCGAGTACGTCTCGGACGTAGATGCAGCTCTCGCTGAACTGCACCGGGCCCTTCGACCGGGCGGACGTGCAGTCGTCTGGGACGTGGACTGGGCGACGGTGTCGATGCACTCGCGGGACAGCGCTCTGACCGCGCGCGTGCTGCGAGCCTGGGACGAGCACCTCGCCGACCCGTCGCTGCCGCGAACGCTCGGCGCGCACCTACGCTCAGCCGGATTCGAGGACGTACGCGTGGAAGCGCACGCGTTCGCTGCGAGCGGAGGTGACCCGGAGAGATACGGAGCGGCGCTCGTGCCGTTCATCGCGACGTTCATCGTGGGCAGGCAAGGTATCGGCGAGGTGGAAGCCGAAGCGTGGGGCGCCGAGCAGCGCGAGCTGATGGAACGAGACGAGTTCTACTTCGCGATCACCCAGTTCTGCTTCACAGCCACGAAATCCGCCTAGCCGGTGACGATCGTCCTCGAGGCGTAGACTCGCGACATGCCCCAGCTGAACGCGATCGGGATCGTCGCCTCGGAGATGGCGCGATCGATCAGCTTCTACCGGCTGCTCGGGCTGGACGTGCCGGAAACGCCCGACGAGGGGCACATCGACACGTTTCTTCCGAACGGCGTGCGCTTCATGCTCGACACCGAAGAGACCGTTCTGTCCTTCCGACCGGACTGGTCGCGTGCGGCCGGGAACCAGCTCAGCCTCGCGTTCGAGTGTGCAAGTCCCGCCGAGGTCGACGAGGTCTACGCGCGCGTCACCGCCGCCGGCTTCCGCGGCGAGAAGGAGCCGTGGGATGCCTTCTGGGGGCAGCGATACGCGCAGTTGCTGGATCCCGACGGCGTTCCGGTCGATCTGTACGCGCCCTCCGAGTAGTCGCGCAGGTCCCGGCCCGACAGGCCGAACGGCCTACTCGCTGCTACACTGCCGGAACCACATTTCAGGTAGGTCGAAATGGGCGCGCGGCGCCCATTTTTGTTGAAGGAGCCGCATGAGCACGACATTCGAGAAGGAGCAGACGCTGCAGAGCCGGGTCGCCCGCGAGGTCGAGACCGCGCTGCCCGGCGTCGAGGTACTCGCGGTCGAGCTCACCGGCACCGACCGGTTCACCGTCTTCGTCGACCACACGGCGGGGGTCGACCATTCCCTCTGCGCGCGCGTCACCGAGGTGCTGCGCGAGTACCTGCGCGAGTATGCGATCGACGTCTCCTCGCCCGGTATCGAGCGGCCGGTCCGCAAGCCCGACCACTTTCGGAATGCGATCGGGAGGCGAGTCGTCCTCCGCACCCCCGAGCGCAAGCGCTTGAAGGGCGAGATCGTGAGCGCCGGAGAGAGTTCCGTCGTCGTTCAGTCCGCTGACGACACCGTCGAGATCCCGTACGACCAGATCGTCCGGGGCAACCTATTGAACGAAGGGTAGGGGAGATGTCCCAGGAGATCATCGAGCACATCCGCGGCCTCGAGCGCGAGAAGGGGATCGAGGAGAACACCGTCGTCGGTGCCCTCGAGGATGCGCTCCTCGCCGCCTACAAGAAGACCCCTGGCTCTGCTCGCCACGCCGTCGTCGAGCTGGACGACGAAGGCGAGTTCCGCGTGCACTCGATCGAGATCCCGGCGGATCTCGAGGAGCGCCTGCTCGAGGAGGCGATGGAGGCCAAGATCGAGGAGCTGGAGCGGCTCGAGGAGGAGACCGGCGAGAAGCAGCACACGCTGATCAACCCGGACGAGCTCGAGCTCGACTGGGACCAGGTGTCCGAGGACCTGATCGTCCGGGCGGACGTGACGCCGAACGACTTCGGCCGCATCGCCGCGATGACGGCCAAGCAGGTGATCCAGCAGCGGATCCGTGAGGCCGAGCGCGCGATGATGTACGAGGAGTACATCGACCGCCAGGGCGAGGTCGTGACCGGCATCGTCCAGCAGGCCGGCGACCGCAACAACGTGCTCGTCGACCTCGGTAAGGTCGAGGCGCTCCTGCCGCGCTCCGAGCAGGTCGACGGCGAGCGCTACGAGCAGGGCTCGCGGATCAAGGCCGTGATCACGGAGGTGCGCTCGGGGACGAAGGGCCCGCAGGTGATCCTCTCCCGGCGTGACCCGGAGCTGATCAAGACGCTCTTCGAGCTCGAGGTGCCCGAGATCGCCGACGGCCTCGTCGAGATCCGCGGCGTCGCACGGGAGCCCGGTTACCGCGCCAAGATCGCGGTCGAGTCGCACGCCCAGGGCGTCGATCCGGTCGGCGCGTGCGTCGGCCCGCGCGGCTCGCGCGTCCGCATGGTCGTGTCCGAGCTCCGGGGCGAGAAGATCGACATCATCCCGTGGAACACCGAGCCGGCCCGGTTCGTCGCCAAGGCGCTCTCGCCGGCGCGCGTGCGCGAGGTCTACATCGACGACGAGACCAGGGAGGCGACGGTGGTCGTCCCGAACGACCAGCTGGCGCTCGCGATCGGCAAGGAGGGCCTGAACGCCCGCCTGGCCGCGCGCTTGACCGGCTGGAAGGTCGACATCCAGTCCGACGAGGAGTTCGCGCAGGCCGAGGCCGAGGCGGCGTTCGCCGGCGCGGGCGACGCCGAGGGCGGCGACTATTCAGGCCGCTGCGCCGCGATCCTCTCGAACGGCAAGCGCTGCCCGAACGCTGCGCTGCCCGGAACGCGCCACTGCGGTGTCCCGGCCCACCAGGAGCTGGCGAGCCAGGAGCCGGAGAAGACGGTCGCCGCGGAGGAAGTACAGGAGCTGGCAACGCCGGCGGAGGCGGAGTCGCTCGTTCCCGTCGCCGAGGTCGCAGACCCCGAGGCGGAGCCCGCGGCGATGGAGGCGCAGGTGCCCGACGCGCCGGAGGAGGACGAGAGCGCTGTCTCGTGACCAGCGTCCCGGAACGGACGTGCGCCGGCTGCGGGCGCAAGGCGCCGCAGCCGGAGCTCATCCGCTTCGCAGCGCGGAACGGTCGGCTGGTCGAGGGTCGGCTGGAGCCCGGACGGGGCGTCTACACCTGCCGCCGGCTCGCCTGCTTCGAGCGTGCGGCCGGCAGGCGTGCGTTCAGCCGCGTCCTCAGGCAGACCGTGACCGTCGATCCGGCGCTCTCGCGTCTTTACGCATGACCTCTAGAATCGAGAGTTGATGGCTGACGGACCGAACAAGCCAAACCGCCCGATCCGGCCGCGCCAGGGAGCGCCCGGCCGGAAGCGGCGCGTCGTGATCGAGGGTGGCGGCCAGCGCCCGCGCGACGCGCGCCAGGCGCGCAACCGCGGCGACGTCCCGAAGGCGCCGCCACGCGAGATCGTCGCACCGACGGGCCCGGCCACCGTTCCGTCGGGTGTCTCGGTCCGCGACCTCTCCCAGGCGCTCGGCGTCCCCGCAGCCCAGATCATCAAGATCATGATGGGGCTCGGCCAGATGATCCAGATCACCCAGTCGCTCTCGGACGAGGAGGTCGAGCTGATCGGGGCCGAGCTCGGCCGCGAGATCACGATCAAGCACGCCGCCGACGAGGAAGAGGTGCCCGAGGTGTTCGAGGACGCCGAGGAGGACCTCGCGCCGCGGCCGCCGGTCGTGACGATCATGGGCCACGTCGACCACGGCAAGACGACGCTGCTCGACGCGATCCGCGAGACGTCAGTGGTCGCCACCGAGGCGGGCGGGATCACGCAGCACATCGGCGCGTACCAGGCCGAGGTGGACGGGCGGAAGATCACGTTCCTCGATACCCCGGGCCACGAGGCGTTCACGGCGATGCGCGCCCGCGGCGCCAAGGTGACCGATATCGCGGTGCTGGTCGTCGCCGCCGACGACAGCGTGATGCCGCAGACGAAGGAGTCGATCTCGCACGCGCGCGCCGCGAACGTGCCGATCGTCGTCGCGGTCAACAAGATGGACGTCCCCGACGCGAACCCTGACCGGGTCAAGGCCGACCTCGCCGCCGAGGGCCTGCAGCCCGAGGACTGGGGCGGCACGGTGCAGTTTTCGAACGTCTCCGCGAAGCAGAAGACGAACCTCGACGACCTGCTCGAGAAGGTCCTGCTCGTCGCCGACGCCGAGCTCGAGCTGACCGCGAACCCGACGGCGGAGGCGTCCGGCCCGATCATCGAGTCGCGGCTCGACGTCGGCCGCGGTCCCGTCGCGACGATGCTCGTCCACCGCGGCACGCTGCGCGTCGGTGACGCGATCGTCGCGGGTGACGCGTACGGCAAGGTTCGCGCGCTCCACGACTACCGCGGCGAGAAGGTCCAGGAGGCGCGCCCCGGTACGCCGGTCGAGATCCTCGGCTTCGACGCGCCGCCGCCGGCCGGCGAGCTCGCACGCGTCGTCGAGAACGAGCGTGAAGCCCGCCAGCTCGCACAGCGGCGCGGCCAGCGGCTGCGCACGGAGCAGCTCGCGCAGCGCTCGAAGGGCGGCGTCTCGCTCGAGTCGCTCTTCTCGCAGCTCCAGGAGGGCGCGGTGCAGGATCTGAACCTCGTGCTCAAGGGGGACGTCGGCGGCTCGGTCGAGGCTGCCGTCTCCGAGCTCGCGAAGATCGAGCACCCCGAGGTCCGCGTGAGCGTCATCCACCAGGGCGTCGGGCCGATCACCGAGGGCGACATCATGCTCGCGTCTACCTCCAACGCGCTCGTCGTCGGCTTCAACGTGCGTCCGAACGCGGAGGCGCGCGCGCTCGCCGAGCGCGAGGGCGTCGACATCCGCACCTACCGTGTCATCTACCAGCTGACGGAGGACATCGAGCAGGCGCTCGTCGGCATGCTCTCCGCCGTCCAGACCGAGGAGATCATCGGCGAGGCCGAGGTGCGGGCGCTCTTCAAGGTCTCCCGGCTCGGGACGATCGCCGGGTGCATGGTCACGAGCGGCGTCGTCCGCAGGAGCGCGCAGGTGCGGGTCGTCCGCGACGGCACGGTCATCTACGACACCACGATCGCCCAGCTGAAGCGGTTCAAGGAGGACGCGCGCGAGGTCGCCGAGGGCTTCGAGTGCGGCATCCTGCTCGACGGCTTCAACGACGTCAAGGAAGACGACGTGCTCGAGGCGTACGAGACGCGGGAGGTCGAGCGGACCTCGCTCGACGAGTCTGCCGGCGCTCCCGCTCCGTCCGCCTCGTCCGCGTCTTCGTCTTCCTCCTAGTGCCCGCCGGCTGGGTCGGGATCCTCTCGGCCGAGCTCCACTTTCCAGAGTCGCACTCGCTGAAGGAAAAGCGCATGTTCCTGCGGTCGGCCAAGGAGCAGCTGCGAAACCGGTTCGGCGCCTCGGTCGCGGAGGTCGACCACCACGACGTCTGGCAGCGGGCCCGCATCACCGCCGCCGTCGTCGCGCGCGAGCACAGGGAGGCGGAGAAGCTTCTCGCCGACGCGGAGCGCTACCTGGCCTCGCGCGAATGGGAGCTGGGACCGGTCGAGCGCGAGGTCGTCACGCTCGAGGACTAGAGGCTTGATGTGGAATTGGCGCGCTGTGGGGGCGCCTCAGACCAAGCGAGAGCGGCTCGGCGTCCGCGGCGCAGGCTGGGTGCCTGCGCAAGGGCGCCGAGACGGTCTGGCGCCGCGTCTGAGGCGGTCACACAGCCCGTGCAGGTTTCACATCAAGCCTCTACCCGCAGCTACCGTGCGGCCCATGACCGAGCGCATGCGCAGGGTGAACGAATCGCTCCGCCAGGTGCTCTCGGAAGCTCTCCTCGAGCTGAAGGACCCGCGGATCGGCTTCGTCACCGTCACCGGCGTCGACACGTCCCCGGACCTGCGGCAGGCGACCGTCTACGTAAGCGTGCTCGGCGGCGAGAAGAAGCGGACCGCGAGCATGATCGGCCTCGACGCGGCGCACGGCGTCCTTCAGGCCCGGCTCTCCCGCGAGCTCCGGCTGAAGTGGACCCCGCACCTGTCGTTCGCATACGATCACGCGGTCGAGCACGGCGTGCGGATGTCCAAACTGATCGATGAGCTCGCCCCCGAACCAGACGACGACGGCAGCTGACCTCGGGGCGGTCGTCGAGGCGATCCGCGGGCGCGACCGTTTCCTCGTCACGACGCACGAGAACCCCGACGGCGACGCCCTCGGGTCTCTGCTCGCCACCCACCTGGCGCTCCGCTCGCTCGGCAAGGACAGCGTCATGTTCCTGGCAGGCCCGTCGCCGCTGCCGGGCGAGTACCGGTTCCTGCCGCTCGAAGAGCTACAGCGGGAGCTCCCTGACGACGCCGCCGAGCGGACGTTGATCGCAGTCGACTGCGCGAACGAGGCGCGTCTCGGCGCCGATCCGGCCGTGCTCCACCAGACGCCCTTTACCGTCAACGTCGACCACCACCACGACAACTCGCGCTTCGGCGACGTGGACCTCGTCGTGCCGGGCGCCTCATCGACGAGCGAGGTGCTTCGCGACGTCCTCCACGAGCTCGGGGTCGAGCTGACGCCGGAGCTGGCCGAGCCGCTCTACGTCGCGCTCGTGACCGACACCGGCCGGTTTCAGTACGCGAACACGACGCCGAAGGCACTCAGGCTCGCCGCCGAGCTGGTCGAGGCCGGAGCGGACGTGCACAAGGTCTTTCAGGGCGTCTACGAGAGCGTCCAGTTCGCCAAGCTGAAGCTGCTCGCGCGGGCGCTCGAGCGGGCGCAGGTGTACGAAGGCGGCGGGCTCGTCGTCTCCGTCCTGCTCCGCAACGACTTCGCAGAAGTCGGGGCCGTGGAGCCGTACTCGGAGGGGATCATCGACTTCCTCCGCGCGGTCGAGGGCGCGGACATGGCCGCGCTCATCCGGGAGCCGCCCCGCGGCGGCAGCCCGGCGCGACGGATCTCGCTGCGCGCGTCCCACGACGAGCTCGATGTGTCCGCAATCGCGCGTGGCGCGGGTGGGGGCGGCCACCGCCAGGCGGCCGGCTTCTCGAGCGACGAGTCGATCGACGAGATCACGGCGTTCCTCCGCCGCGAGTTTCTGGCCGCTGTCGCCGCGGCTGCCGGCTGATGCCGCCCAGAGGGCTCGAGCCGAGCGGGATCATCCTCGTCGACAAGCCCGCCGGGCCGTCGTCGTTCGCGATCGTCGCGCGTGTTCGCTCCCGCACCGGCGCGAGGATGGGGCATGCGGGAACTCTTGACCCTTTCGCGACAGGATTGTTGCTTCTGCTCTCCGGTCGGGCGACAAAATTGGCGGGATCGTTCGTCGGACTCGACAAGCGCTATCTCACGGACGTCGATTTGACGGCTCGTACCTCGACGGGCGACCCGGAGGGGGACGTTGTCGAGCGGCACGACGCGCCGTCACCGGACGAGCTCGAGCGGCGGCTCGCGGGCCTCCGGGGCGAGATCGAGCTGCCGGTCCCGGCCGCCTCGGCGGTCAAGATCGGCGGCGAGCGCGCCTACAAGCTGCACCGACGCGGCGTCAGGGTGGAGATGCCGCTGCGGCGCTCGCGCGTCGACGCGCTCGACGTCATCGCGTATAGAGACGGCGTCGTCCGCCTCGACCTGCGCGTGAGCTCGGGCACGTACGTCCGGGCGATCGCCGAAGCGCTCGGGGGCCATTGCCAGACGCTGCGCCGGCTCGAGATCGGTCCGTTCAGCGTCGAGGACGCCGACGAGGAGCGGGTGATCCCCGCCGAGCAGGCGCTGGCGTTGGTGCCGTGACGGAGGGATCGCGGGGAGTCGCGGTCGCGATCGGCACGTTCGATGGCGTGCATCTCGGGCATCGGCGCGTGGTCGAGGAGGCGCTTGCGACGGGGCTGCCGGTGCGGGCTGTCACCTTCCATCCCCACCCGCGCGGCGTTGTCAGCGGCAACCTGGTCGAGTTGATCTCGACGCTCGAGCGCCGGCTCGAGCTGCTCTCCGAGCTCGGTGTGGCCGAGACGACGGTGGTCGAGTTCACGCTCGAGCTGGCGGGGCAGGAGCCAGAGGTCTTCGCCCACGAGCGGCTGGCTGATGCCGCCGTAATCGTCGCGGGCGAGAACTTCCGCTTCGGCCGGAGGCGCGCCGGCGACCTCGAGCTGCTCGAGCGGCTGGGCTACGGCGTGCGGGCGGTCCCGCTCCTGGACGGAGTCTCGTCGAGCGAGATCCGCCGCCGGATGCACGCCGGCGAGGTTGAGGGCGCCGCACGCTTGCTCGGCCGGCCGCCGGAGCTGGACGGCGTCGTCGTCGCCGGCGACCAGCGCGGCGGCACGCTCGGCTTCCCAACGGCGAATCTGTCCGTCGATCCGGCGCTGCTCGTGCCGAAGTACGGCATCTACGCCGGTGCCGCGCGGGCGGGCGAGGCGGGCACTCATCGCGCGGCGATCTCGATCGGCCTCAATCCGCACTACGGCGGGGAGGAGCGGCGGATCGAGCCACACCTGCTCGATTTCGAGGGAGACCTGTACGGAAGACGTCTCGTCGTCGAGCTGTGGCAGCGGCTTCGCGACGAGCAGGTCTTCGGGAGCGAGGCCGAGCTGGTCGAGCAGATCGCTCGGGACGTCGCCGCGACCCGGGAGGCCGTGCGGCCGGGGTAGGCAGGTAGGTTGAAGCCGTGAGCGTGAACGGCTCGATGATCCACGCCCGCGGCCTCGTGAAGCGCTTCGGCGACCTCGTCGCCGTCGACGGGATCGACCTCGACGTCCGTGCCGGCGAGGCGTTCGGCTTCCTCGGCCCGAACGGGGCAGGGAAGAGCTCGACGATGCGGATGATCGGCTGTGTCTCGCCGGTCACGGCCGGGACCCTCCGCATCCTGGGGCTCGATCCCGATGACGACGGCCCGGCGATCCGCGCCAGGCTCGGTGTCGTCCCCCAGCAGGACACGCTCGACTTCGAGCTGACCGTGCGCGAGAACGTGCTCATCTACGGCCGTTACTTCGGTCTCTCGCGGCGGGAGCTGCGGCCGCGGATCGAGGAGCTGCTCGAGTTCGTCCAGCTCTCCGAGCGAGCGGGCGACAGGGTCGAGCCGCTCTCCGGCGGGATGAAGCGGCGACTCACGATCGCACGCTCGCTCGTCAACGATCCCGACCTGCTCCTGCTCGACGAGCCGACGACCGGCCTCGACCCGCAGGCCCGACACGTCGTCTGGGACCGGCTCTTCCGCCTCAAGCAGCGTGGGAAGACGTTCGTCGTGACGACGCACTACATGGACGAGGCCGAGCAGCTCTGTGACCGGCTCGTCGTCATGGATCACGGCAGGATCGTCGCCGAGGGCTCTCCCTGGCAGCTGATCCAGCGCTACTCGTCCCGCGAGGTGGTCGAGGTCCGCTTCGACGACGAGCGCCCGCGGAACGGCGTCTTCGACGGCGCCGCCGACAGGGTCGAGGAGCTGCCGGACCGCGTTCTCCTCTATACAGGCGACGGCGATGCGACCGCAGCCGCGGTCGCCGGGCGCGGCCTGCCGCCGCACTCGACGCTCGTCCGGCGCTCGACGCTCGAGGACGTCTTCCTCCACCTGACGGGGCGCAGCCTCGTCGACTGACGGTTGATCTGATGGAGAGCATCCTTCAGCCGCTGCGCGCCTACGAGCACTGGCTCGCGCAGTACAAGCGTGTCTGGCGCGGGACGCTCGGCACGAGCCTCGTCAACCCGATTCTGTACCTGACCGCGCTCGGCGTCGGGCTCGGCACGCTGGTCGACCAGACGCAGAACGCCCCGGGCGGCGTTCCCTACCTCGACTTCGTCGCTCCGGGTCTCCTGGCTGCGGCCGCAATGCAAACTGCCGCGACCGAGTCGAGCTGGCCCGTCATGGCCGCGATCAAGTGGTCGCGCATCTACTACGCGATGATCGCGACGCCGCTGACCGAGCGGGACGCCTTCGTCGGCCACCAGCTCTTCGTGGCGACGCGCGTTCTCACGTCCTCGGCCGCGTATCTCGTCGTCATCGCCGCGTTCGGAGCGGTCTCCTCCTGGCTCGGGCTGCTGGTCGTCCCGGTCGCCGTCCTGATCGGGACGGCCTTCTCGATGCCGCTGGCCGCGGTCTCGGCCAGCGTCGAGAACGACAACACCTTCGTCACCATCTTCCGCTTCCTGATCGTGCCGATGTTCCTGTTCTCCGGCACCTTCTTTCCGGTCTCGCAGCTGCCGTTCGCGTTCGAGCTCGTCGCCTACATCACGCCCCTCTGGCACGGCGTCGCGGTCTGCAGGATGCTGACGCTCGGCGACGTCGACCCGGCCGCCGCGGTCGGTCACGTCGCCTACCTGCTCGCCTGGACGCTCGTCGGCTTCGAGCTCGCAAGGCGCGCGTATCGGCGGAGGCTGCTCGGATGACCACGATCGCCGGACGCCTGCTCAACCTGCCCGGCGGCCGCGGCGTTCACCTCTTCGAGCGGAATGTGATGAGCCATCGCCGCACGTGGGCGATCATCGTCTCGGGCTTCTTCGAGCCGCTCTTCTACCTCCTCGCACTCGGGTACGGCCTCGGCGGCTATGTGGGCGAGGTTGTGATCGACGGCGAGCCGATCGAGTACGCGGCCTTCGTCGCGCCGGCACTCCTCGCCGCGTCCGCGTTCAACGGCGCCTTCTACGACGCGACCAACATCTTCTGGAAGCTGCGCTACCAGAAGCTCTATGACGCCGTGCTCTCGACGCCGCTCGGCCCGAAGGACATCGCGGTCGGGGAGACGGCGTTCGCGCTCTTCCGCGGCCTGATCTACGCCGTCGGCTTCTTCGCCGTGATCCTCGCGCTCGGGCTCGTCTACTCGTGGTGGGCGCTCCTGGCGCTGCCCGCGACCGTCTTCATCGGCTTCGCCTTCGCCGGCGCCGGCATCGCCGCGGTCACGTACATGCGCAGCTGGCAGGACTTCGACATCCTCAACCTGGCCGTGCTGCCGATGTTCCTCTTCTCGGCGACGTTCTTCCCACTGTCGACCTATCCGGGCTGGCTTCAGGCGATCGTGCAGGTAACGCCGCTCTACCACGCTGTCTCGCTGCTGCGCGCGTTGACGACGGGCGCGGTCGGCGGCGCCCAGCTCGTCGACGTCGCTTATCTCGCCATGCTCGGGCTCGGCGGCGCCTGGCTCGCGAGCCGCCGGATCGCGAAGCTGCTCCTCACCTGAGCGTGACGGCGTGCCCGCTGCGGCGCGAATCCGCGGCGCCGCCCGTGGTCGCGATCAGGCTGACGCCGCCGAAGTAGTGGTGCTGCGCCGGCCAGCGGCGCACCCGCAGACCCGACTGCTCCAGGTCGACCAGGGCGTCCTCGTCGACACCGGGCTCGGCGTTGACCACGTCGCCTGCGCGGTGGAACCGCGGCCGCTCCACCGCCTCGCGCGGGTCGAGCTCCTCGTCGAGGATCCCGGCCGCGACCCCGACGAGCGCCGTCCGTAGCCTTGTGCCGCCGGCCGAGCCGAGCGCGAGCACGACCCCGTCGTCGCCGAGCGCGAGGCTCGGCGCCATCATGCTCGCCATCCGCTCACCCGGCTCGAGCGGCGACCGGACGAGGTCGACCTCGCCGAGCATGCTGTTCAGGTGCAGGTCGAGCCCGGATACGAAGTCGCCGGTGCCGAGACCCAGGCTCGTCGTCAGAACGCACGCGCGACCCTCGCTGTCGGCGGTGACCAGGTTCGTCGTATCTCCGTCGAGATCGCGGCCGCCATCCAGCGCACCGAGGAGCACATGCACGCGCTCGCGCTCGCTGAGGGCGCGAAGGCGAGGCAATCTGGAAAGCACGTCGGCCACGCCGGCGAGGCCACCTCGGGTCAGGAATCGTGTGCCTGTGTACCCAGTCCCAACCGGCTTGTTCCAACGAGCCTCGTAACGGCGGAGATCCGGGGCTGTGACGGGGATCCCCGGCACCGCGAGGAGCAGCTGGGCGATTGTGCCTGTGTACACAGTCCCAACCCCCTCCGCGGCGACGAGCTCCAGCGCAGCGGCGAGACCCGGCTGTGCCAGCGTCTCGCCGGCCTCGAGCGGGCGGCCCGACGGCGCGTAGATCCGCGCCCCGTCCGGCCCCATGGTGAAGACGGGCGCGAGCATGGCGAGGCACGAGGCGTGGGCGGGAGGGACGGTGACACCGGCGCGAGCGAGGCGAAGCGCCGGCTCGACGAGCCGGGGCCAGGGGAGCCTGCCGTGGCGGTGCCAGAGCGCGTCGAGCCCGGCAGGGAGCCCGGGCACGGCGCAGGTGCCCGGTCCGACGGCGTAGTGGACGAGCTCCTCCCCGAACGGCACCTTGAGCTCGACCGGCGGCGCGCCCGTCCCGGAGGGCACGTCGACGAAGCAGTCGAGCAGCGAGGCCTCGCTCCCGTCCCAGTAGAGCGCGTGCCCGCCGCCCAGAAAGCCCGTCATGATCGTCTCGGCGACACACGAAGCGAGGCACGCCGCGACCGCTGCGTCCGCCGCAGTCCCACCCTCCTCGAGGATCTCGATCCCGGCCGCCACCGTGTCGGGATGCCCGGCTGCAACACCGCTTGGGAGCACGGGTTGCTACCCTAGTCCGCGACCGAGCTCTCGGCCGGACGTGTCTTCCTTCACGCCGCGCGGGGACTCCGGAGACGACGACAGAGGAGGACGCATGGCCCTCACCAAGGAAGTGAAGCAGGAGCTGATCGGGAAGCACGGCCGCAACGACGCGGACACGGGCTCCCCGGAGGTGCAGATCGCAATGCTCACGAGGCGGATCAACGACCTCACCGAGCACCTGCGAACCCACCAGAAGGACCACTACTCCCGGCGCGGGCTTCTGAAGCTCGTCGGCCGGCGGCGGCGGTTCCTCACGTACATGCAGAAGCACGACCTCGAGGGCTATCGGGCCCTGATCAAGGAGCTAGGCCTCAGGCGCTAGCAATCAGGGAGAGTGGAAGCTTGGACGAGCCCCGCAGTCGCGCCCGGGGCTGATCCAAACTTCCACTCTCCACCAAGCAGAGTGGAGGAAATGGAATGAGCACCGTCATGGGGCAAGCTGCCTCAGTCGCCGTAGAGATCGGCGGCAAGGAGATCACGTTCGAAACCGGTCGGCTCGCCAAGCAGGCGGACGGCGCGGTCGTGATGCGCTCGGGCGAGACGATGGTCCTCGCGACCGCCGTCGGCCGCCCGGAGGCGCGTGAAGGAGCGGACTTCTTCCCGCTCACGATCGACGTCGAGGAGCGGGCGTACGCCGCCGGGAAGATCCCCGGCGGCTTCTTCAAGCGCGAGGGCCGCGCCACCGAGCGCGCCACCCTCACGGCACGAATGATCGACCGGCCGATCCGGCCGCTGTGGCCGAAGGGCTTCCGCAACGAGGTGCAGGTCATCTGCACCGTCCTCTCGGCCGACCTGGTCACCCCGCACGACATCCTCTGCATCAACGGCGCCTCGGCCGCGCTGATGATCTCGCCGCTGCCGTTCTTCGGGCCGATCGGTGCCGTCCGCATCGGCCGCGTCGACGGCGAGCTCGTCGTCAACCCGACGCACGAGGAGAACTTCGAGGAGTCGTCGCTCGACCTGATCGTCGTCGGCACGATGGACGGCCTGACGATGGTCGAGGCCGGCGCCGACGAGGTGCCGGAGGACATCCTTCTCGAGGCGCTCGAGCTCGCGCAGCAGGAGATCCGCAAGCTGTGCGAGGCGCAGGAGGATCTGCGCCGTCAGGCCGGCAAGGTGAAGTGGCTCGACCTCGAGCTGAATGCGGAGATCGAGAGCACCCACGGCCATGCAATCTGGGAAAGCCTGCAGGCGAAGGGCCTCCGCGAGGGTGCGGCGATCACCGACGAGCTCGAGGACGAGCTCGCGTCAGAGCTCTCGATGGACTCGACCGAGGACGACATCAACCGGCGCATGCAGGTCCGCGCCGGGCTCGCGGCCCTGCTCGAGAAGCAGCGGCTCGCGTCGGCCGAGGGTCCAGTACGGGCTCAGTTCGAGGATGACCTGCGCGCCCTCACGGACGCGGAGCAGGATTCGAAGGAGCTGAAGTCGGCCAAGCGGCACCTCCTCTTCGACCGGATCGTCGACACCGTCGAGCTGCCGTTCCCGGCCGGCCCGGCGACGGTCGAAGGCGAGTCTCCAGTCGTGAAGGACGCGGTCACGAAGAGCTACGTCAAGAGGGCCGCCGAGGCGATCTACAAGGATCTCGTCCGGAAGAAGATCGCGATCGACAAGCGGCGCCCCGACGGCCGCTCCGCCGAGGAGATCCGCGCGATCGAGTGCGAGGTCACCGTCAGCCCGCGGGCGCACGGAACCGGCCTCTTCCAGCGCGGTCAGACGCAGGTGCTGTCGCTCCTGACCCTCGGGACCGCGAAGGAGGGGCAGCGGATCGACGACCTCTCCCTCGAGACCGACCGCCGGTTCATGCACCACTACAACTTCCCGCCCTACTCGGTCGGGGAGACGGGCTTCATGCGCGGCCCGAAGCGGCGCGACATCGGTCATGGTGCTCTGGCGCAGCGGGCGCTGGAGGCTGTGATCCCGCCCGCCGAGGAGTTCCCGTACACGATCCGCATCGTCTCGGAGACACTGGAGTCGAACGGCTCGTCCTCGATGGGCTCGGTGTGTGGCTCGACGCTGGCGCTCATGGACGCCGGCGTGCCGATCAAGGCGCCGGTCTCGGGCATCGCAATGGGCCTCGTCAAGGAGGGCGACGACTACGTCATCCTCACCGACATCCAGGGCGCGGAGGACCACCTGGGCGACATGGACTTCAAGGTCGCCGGCACACGGGACGGGATCACGGCGCTGCAGATGGACATCAAGATCACCGGCGTCACGCAGGAGATCATGCGCGGCGCGCTCGAGCAGGCGAAGCGGGCGCGTGAGTTCATCCTCGACCGGATGCTGGAGGCGCTGCCCGAGGCCCGGACGGAGCTGGCCCCGCACGCGCCTCGGATCTCGTCGATCCAGATCAACCCGGAGTTCATCGGGATGGTGATCGGCAAGGGCGGCGAGACGATCCGCTCGCTGGAGTCGGAGTTCGACGTCCAGATCGACATCGAGGAGGACGGCACGATCCTCGTCTACGCGACCGAGGGGACCAAGGCCGACGCGGCGATTGCAGCAATCGACGCGCTGACCAAGGAGCCCGAGGTGGGGGACACCTTCACCGGCAAGGTCGTGAAGACGACCCAGTTCGGCGCCTTCGTGGAGCTGAAGAAGGGCACGGACGGGCTCCTGCACGTCTCGAACGTCGGCCCGGGCAGGGTCGCGCACATCGAGGACGTGATGACGCGCGGCGACCTGCTCGACGTGCTCGTGCAGGAAGTGGACAAGGCGCGCGGCCGGATCGGCCTCAAGCTCGTGCACAAGCACGAGGACGGCCGCCTGGTCGAGCCCGCGGAGCTGATCGAGCGGGCGAAGAATGCGCCGCCGAGGCCGCCGGAGGAGGAGCGCCCGCGCGGCGACCGCCGCGGCGGCCGCGACCGCGGTCCGCGCCGGTAGCGCAGCGAGAACGAGGTGACCCGAGGGGGCGGCGGAAGCCGCCCCCTCGTCACTCCGCGGCGAGGAAGCCCGTCTCGAGCATCCCGCGCAGGACCGCCGCCGACTCGCTGAGCGCTTCCTCGCCGAGCGTTGCGACGACCGCCTCTCGCGCAGTCGTCCGTCCGTCGAGCGCGCGCAGGAGCTTGAGCGTCGGCTCGTCGACGTCGGCGCGGAAGCCGAGGCCTTCGTGGAGCTCGAGGGCCGCGCTCGAGACGGTCCAGCCCTCGCTAGGAACGACGACTTGCTCGAAGCGAGCTGCGGCGGCGAGCGAGAGGCGGAGGTCGAGCAGCGCCTCATCCCCGGCCGCGGCGGCGTCGACACCCGCGAACATGCGCAGGAGCTGGCTCGAGGCGGGCTCGAGCGGCCGGGGCGGCAGGCTCGCGCCCCGGCTCCACGTCTCCCCGTCGCGGCGGCGGAGCACGAGCGCGCCGTAGGCGACCGCTTCGATCCCGCCCTCGCGGTAGTAGGACGTCCAGCGGTCGAGCGCGGCGCCGAAGGCGGCCGGCGTCTCCACGGACTCGCGGGTCCAGGCGGCCGCGTTCGAGAGCGGGTCGTCGGTCGTCGAGTGCAGGATCCAGACGTCGCAGCCGGCTTCGTCGAGCCACTCGCGCGGGCGCACGGCAGGGTCGTCGCCCGCCTGGGCCCAGCTCGCCATCAGCGTCGCGAACCCGCCGCGCTCGAGGAGGGCCGGCAACCCGCGCGCAAGCTCCTCGCTGATCCGGTCGCCAGGAAGGCCGCTGTCGCGGAACGTGAAGAAGGCGTCCGGAGAGATCACGTAGGGCGGATTGCAGGCGATGCAGCCGAACCGCTCGCCGGCAACCGGCTCGAGCAGGCTGCCCGCCCGCAGCTCGACGTTGTCGACGCCGTTGAGCGCAAGATTGAACGCGGCGAAAGCGAGCGCCCGCTCGTTGACGTCGGTCGCGACGACCTCACCGGCGTGGCGGGAGAGCAGGAGCGCCTGGATCCCGTTTCCGGTGCAGAGGTCGAGCGCGCGCTCGACCTGCGCTCGGACGGTCAGGTGGGCGAGCGTGGCGGACGGCCGGTGCACGCCCGCGACGCGGTCCGGACCCTCGACATCGAGCCGGTCGGAGGCAACCAGGAGGTCGTCGTGCGGGACGAGGCGCACGAGACCGTGCAGCAAGCCGTCCCGTTCCTCGGCGAGCCCGGCCTCGACCAGCGGCTCCGCCCGCTCGTCGAGCGGCACGGGATCGCCGACGAGCAAGAGCGCGATCAGCGGCGAGAGGCCGTCCGGCTCGGCCCTGAGCCGGCGCCGGTACACCTCGACGTCCTGGTGCGTGAAGATCGGCTCGGTTGTCGCGTGGAGCCGCCGCGCGATCCCCGCTGCCGTGAACCCCGCCGCCGTGAGCAACTCCCGCAGCCGTGCTGCGGACTCGGCCGTGGGCGGGGTGGGCGCCGGGATCAGATCTTGACGTTCTTCGACTGGTCCCAGCCCGCGTGCGTGGCGGGGTGCAGGGACCCGTCGGACTTCTGCGCGAAGTAGTCGTACGCGATCTTGACGAAGTTGAGCGAGAACGCGTCCTCCGGCGGCCCGACGTCCTCCTCACCTCCGATCGCGTACGAGGAGACGAGCACGTCGTTCAACTTGATCTTGAGGTACTCCTGCTGTGCCTGGCCCGCCTTGCGGACCGTGAGCAGGGCCTGCTTGATGTGCTTTCCCTGCGCACAGTGGAGGAAGAGCTGGGGGGAGGCCTTGCTCGTGCGCGCCGTGAAGGTGAAGTCGCTCATCTCGACCTTGCCCGCGCCGCCGCCGCCTCCCGCGCCGGGGCCCCCGGCGGCCAGCGTCTCGCCGAAGCTGAACGAGAGCACCTCGATCTCGCCCTTGTGCTTCGAGTCCGTGCTCTCGCCGCTGATCCCGTCGAGCTTCAGGAAGTAGTCGTTGGCGGCCACCGAGCGGGACCTAAGTACGAACGGGACTCGATGTCAAGCGACGGGCGTGTTCATGTCCGCTTGGACCTCGCTTGGGGTGAGGGCGCGGTTGTAGATGCGGAGGTCGTCGATGAGGCCGCCGAACCATTCGGCCCAGGTGTTGTTGCCGCCGATCCGGAGCGGGCGGGTGGATGCGCCCATGCTGCCGGTGACGGCGCGGCTGGCGACCTGGTTGCCGTTGACGTAGAGGCGGAGGTTGGCGCCGTCGTAGCTGGCGGTGAGGTGGGTCCAGGTGTTGCTTGCGAGCGCGGCGGTGCCGCGGACGTCGAGGTCGGAGCCGACGACGACGTGGCCGCTGGGGCGGTTGCTGTCGGTGTCGGCGTAGAGGGCGTAGGCCATGAAGCCGGGCGACTCCTTGAGCATGATCGTCTGCCAGTCGGTGCCGGCGCCGCTCGGCCGCACCCAGGCGGAGAGGGTCATCCCGTTGGTGAGGTCGAGGTCCGCTGCGTCGGCGACCGTGACCCAGTCGTTGACGCCGTCGAAGGAGAGCGCCCCGCCGGTGTGGCCCCCGGTCGACCAGACCGCACCGCTGATCGTGCCCGTATGCCCCTTCCCCGTCACATCCGCCAACGACGCCCCGGAGCCTGCGTTGAAGCTGTATGCCGCGACGAGGCCGGACGGCGGCGGCGGCGTGCTGTTGTCGACCGTGACCGTGACCGGCGCCGAGGTCGTCGAGTTGCCTGCCGCGTCACCCGCGACGGCCCGGATCGTGTGCGGGCCGGCCGCCGCCGCGGTGGTGTCCCAGGAGGCCGCGTACGGGGCGGACGTATCCGCGGCGCCGAGGTTCGCGCCGTCGACCGTGAACTGGACGCTCGTGACGCCGACATTGTCGGAAGCGGTCGCTTGCAGCGTCACCGTGCCGGACACGGTCGCGCCGCCCGCGGGCGCCGTCACGGCGACGGCGGCGCCGTCGTGTCCGAGGTGACGGTCGCTGACGCCTCGTTCGAGGGCGGGCCGACGTTTCCGGCCGCGTCCTCCGCGGTCACCTTGTAGAAGTAGGTGCCGGCCGGGAGCGATTCGGAGTGGGTGGTTCCCGTCGGCTGCGCGACCCGGTTGGCGGGACCGGGGACGAAGCCGGCCACGGTGGCGCGGTGGACGTTGTAGCGGACGACGCCGACGTTGTCGCCGGCGGCGGTCCAGCTCAGGCTCGCCGAGCCAAGGGCTCCGGTCGCCTGCAGGCTCCCGGGCGCGCTCGGCGGCGTGACGTCGCCCGTGACGACGCCGCTCGCCTGGTTCGAGGCCGGGCCCACGTTGCCGGCCGCGTCCTCCGCGGTGACGCGGTAGTAGTAGGTGCCGGGAGCGAGGCCCGCGTCGGTGTGGCTCAGCCCCGTGGGCTGCGCGATCCTGTTCGCGAGCGTCGGGGTGAACCCGGCGGTGGTGCTCCGGTGGAGGTTGTAGCGGGTCACGCCGCTCGTGTCGGTGGCAGCCGTCCAGGTGAGCGAGACGGAGCTCAGGCCGCCGTTCGCGGCGAGATTCCCGGGCGCGGTCGGCGGCTGCGTGTCCGTCGGGGGCGGCGGGCCGACCGGGCGTGTTCATGTCGGCTTGACCTCGGCGGCGGTGAGTGCGCGGTCGTAGATGCGGAGGTCGTCGATGAGGCCGCCGAACCATTCGGCCCAGGTGTTGTTGCCGCCGATCCGGAGCAGGCCGGTCGATGCGAGCATGCTCCCGGTGACGGCGCGGGTCGCGACCTGCGTGCCGTTGACGTAGAGGCGAAGGACGGCGCCGTCGAAGGTCGCGGTGAGATGCGTCCAGGCGTTGGTTGCCACCGCAGCGGTGCCGCGCACGTCGAGGTCTGCCTCCGACGACCACGTGGCCGCTCGGCCGGTGGCTGTCGGTGTCGGTGTAGAGGGCGTAGACCATGAAGCCGGGCGACTCCTTGAGCATGCACCGTCTTCCAGTCGGTGCCGGCGCCGCTCGGCCGCACCCAGGCGGACAGGGTCATCCCGTTGGTGAGGTCGAGGTCCGCCGCGTCGGCGACCGTGACCCAGTCGTTGACGCCGTCGAAGGAAAGCGCCCCGCCGGTGTGGCCCCCGGTCGACCAGACCGCACCGCTGATCGTGCCCGTATGCCCCTTCCCCGTCACATCCGCCAACGACGCCCCGCTGCCCCCGTCGAACGAGTACGCGGCCACGAGACCCGGCGTGGGCGGCGGGCCGGACCCGGGCGCGAACGTTGCCGTGTACGTCGTCGGCGAGGCCGGGGCGACGAGTACGTGTGTCTGCGCGCCCCCGTCCGACCAGGACGAGAAGGCGTACGACGTGCCACCCACGAGCTGCGGCGAGACGGCGCTGACCGAGTTCGCGGACCCGATGATGACCGTGCGTGTGAACGGCGCCGTCCCTGCGGCGCTGCCCACGACGAGCTCGAGCGCAGTCGGCGTCGTCGCGAAGGTGAGATCGACGGTCTGGGGCTGAAGCAGGATGCTCTCCGTGTCGCTGAGACCGCCGGCGTCCGTGACGGTGAGGCGCAGCTCGAGATGCGACGGGTACTCGTGGTCCGGGGCGACGAACGAGCCGCCGGCGACGCCGACGAAGTCCTGCAGCGGGTGCGTGTGGCAGTTCGACGGGCAGTGGTGGAGGATCAGCGACCAGCTGAACGCGGACGCGGGAAGCGTCCCCTGCTGCGGGTCGGTCGCGGAGCCGGAGAACGAGACGGTGTTGCCGACTCGCCAGGTCGTCCCGGCGGTCGGCGTCACGATCGACGCGACCGGGGGCGAGTTTCCTGCCGTGATCGTGACCGCGTCCGTGTCGGAGGCGCCGGGCGGGTCGGTGACACGTAGCTGCACGTTGTAGGTGCCCGGTTGCGTGTAGGTGAATGACGGCGTCGCCGAGGTCGAGTCGTCGAACGCGCCGTCGGCGTCGAGATCCCAGGCGTAGGTCAGCGCCTGGCCGTCCGGGTCCGACGAGCCGGTGCCGTCGAACGAGACAGTGAGCGGGGCGACGCCCGATGTCGGCGTCGCCGCCGCCACGGCCACCGGCGGCGTGTTCGCGCTCGCGAAAGCTGATTCGCCGCACAGTGCCGCCGTCGAGGTCGACGTAGAAGAGGTCGCCGCCCGGTCCGATCTGGACGTCGACCGGGTTGGCCGCCGCCGGCGGCGAACGTCTGGTCGTCGGCCGGGTTCGGGAGCCCGTCCCCGCCGGTGCGCATCGCCCAGATGCAGTCGCGCGAGTAGTCGGCGAAGAAGAGCGGCCCGGCGTAGCCCGGGTAGTCGCCGCCGCTCGTAGAAAGCGACTCCGGCCGCCGACGAGCTCCCGGTCGGGCAGGTCTCGCCGGGCACGACCTGGGCGCTGTGGTTCCAGGCGAAGTACGGCTGCGTGATCGCGCTCGTCCGGCGGCGTAGAGGTTCTCGCAGATACTCAGGTTGGCGCCGTCGTAGCCGCTCTGGCGGCGCGCCGCCCTCGTAGCAGGGCCAGCCGAAGTTGTCGACGATCGCGTCCGCCGGGGTCGACGATCCGGTTGATCTCCTCCCACGCGTTCCAGCCGACGTCGCCGACCCAGACCTCGCTCGTCCCGGCCGGACGTGATCCGGAACGGGTTGCGAAAGCCGTACGCGACGATCCGGCGCAGGTTCGGGTCCGGGCTGAACGCATTCGGGTTGTCGGGCATACCCGGCGCCGGTCGCCGGGTCGACGCGGAGGATCGCGCCGTCGAGGCTCGTCGGGTCGCCGCTCGTGCGCGAGTCCTGGCTCCGCAGCGCGCCGCCCTGCGGCCGTCGGCGGGCTCAGCGCCGCTCCGACGCCCGCCGGGCGGGTCGCCGCACGGGTTGAGCGGGCTGCCGTCCTGGCCCCAGTCGGCGAAGTTGAAGCTGGCGCCGTCGCCGCCGCTGACATAGAGCGCGCCGTCGGCGCCGAAGGCCATGCTGCCGGTCGAGTGGCTCGGATACTGCTGGCACCAGTCCTCGATCAGCACCTGCTCGGGGCCCGTCATCACGTTGCCGGCCGCCTGCAGGCGCGAGAGCCGGCCGCTGACGACACAGCCGTCCGCGGTCGCGCCCGGGCGGGCGTCGGACAGCGGTCGGAGAGGACACCCGGCGTGCCCCAGCGCGGCGCGACGCCGCCGATCGCGGCGTCGTACGCGTAGAGCACGTAGACGTACGGGTTGGCCGGGAAGTTCGGGTCGAGCTCCAGCCCGAGCAGGCCGCGGTCCCAGAAGTTGTGGACGTTCATGCTCAGGTTCGCGAACACCGTCGGCGTCGTGTCGGAGAGATTGTCGAAGACCTTGATCACGCCACTCTTCTCGGCGACGAAGACGCGCCCGTCCGGCGCAGAAGCGCACCGCGGTCGGGTTCGTCAGCCCGCTGAACGCGACCGTCTCCTGGAACCCGGGCGGCAGCGTCGCAGCGTCCGCCACGGCCCGGCGCGGCGAATGCCGCCGCCGCGAGCATGGCTGGCACGAAGATGCGCCGCAACGCGCATGTACAAGGTCTACTCCTCGCCCTCCGGCCACAACTAGCCACAAGGGCAGATCGCTACGATCGGCCGGTGCAGCGCTACGAGCTCTCGCAGCTCCCGACCGGGGAGCGCGTCATCTCCGAGCAGGTGCCGAGCGTGCGTTCCGTCTCGCTCGGCTTCTGGATCGGGACCGGCTCGCGGGACGAGACGGATGCGCGCGCGGGCGTCTCGCACTTCATCGAGCACCTGCTCTTCAAGGGCACGGGCACGCATACGGCCCAGGAGATCGCAGAGGTCTTCGACGGGCTCGGCGGCGAGCTGAACGCCGCCACCTCGCGGGAGACGACGCTGCTCTTCGCCCGGGTGCCGGACGACCGGCTCGAAGCCGCGCTCGACGTCGTGGTCGGGATGGTCTACGACCCGGTCTTCGCGGACGTGGACGCGGAGCGCGAGGTGGTGCTCGAGGAGATCGCCATGGTCGAGGACAACCCGCAGGACCTCGTCCACGACGTCGTCGCCGAGGCCGTCTTCGGCGGCCATCCCCTGGGCCGTCCGGTGATCGGCCGGGCCGAGGTGATCTCGACCGTGTCCCGCCGGGCGCTCGCCTCCTACCACCGGGCCGCGTACGCGCACGACAACGTCGTCGTCGCGGTCGCCGGAAACGTGACCCACGAGCGCGTCCTCGAGCTGCTCGCCGCCCGCATCCCCGCCACGAAGACGCCCGCGCGACGTGTGCGGAAGCCGATCGGGCGCATCCCGGCACCCGGCTACCGCTTCCTGCGCCGGGCGACGGAGCAGTACCACGTCTGTCTGGGCGCGCCGGGGATCTCGCGTCGGGACGACAGGCGGTTCGCAGCGTCGCTGCTCGACTCGATCCTCGGCGGCTCCGCCTCGTCGCGGCTCTTCCAGGAGATCCGCGAGAAGCGGGGGATGGCCTATGCGGTCTACAGCTTCGCCTCGCAGTACTCCGACTCCGGCCAGATCGGGCTCTACGTCGGCACGCGGGAGGAGAACCTCGTCGCCTGCCTGGAGATCGTCGCGCGCGAGCTCGCGGACGTGTCCGGCGGGAACGTCGGTCCCGGCGAGCTCGAGCGTGCGAAGGAGAACCTGAAGGGACGGATGCTCCTGTCGATGGAGTCGACGTCGAACCGGATGAGCCGGCTCGGCAAGTCGCTCGTCACCGGCACCGAGCTGCTCTCGCTCGAGGAGCTCGTCGAGCGGATCGACGCCGTCACGAGTGAGGACGTCGCGCTTGTCGCGGGCGAGCTGCTCGGGCTCGACCGGCTCTCGGCGGCCGGGATCGGCCCGAACGAGGCCCGGTTCCGCGCCGCTGTGGAGCAGGTCAACCCGGCGCTCGCTGGACGAAAAGCAGCGTGAAGGTCTTCCTCCTCGGGCGTCGCGGCAAGGTCGGCTCGGTGCTCGGCCCAGCGCTCGAGGGGGCAGGGGCACGAGCTCGTCGAGTCGACACATGGAGCGGACGCGGCGGTCGACTTCACCCGTCCCGAAGCGGTCGAGGAGAACGTCCGGGTCTGCCTCGAGGACGGCGTGCCCGTCGTCGTGGGCACGACCGGGTTCGACCAGGAGCGGGTGGCCGCGCTCGCCCGCGTCCACGAGCTGCCCGTGTTCTACGCGCCCAACTTCGCCCTCGGCGCGGTGCTGATGCTCCGCTTCGCCGCAGAAGCCGGGAAGGTGCTGCCGCACGCGGAGATCGTCGAGCTTCACCACGAGACGAAGCTCGACGCCCCTTCGGGAACGGCGAAGGCGACCGCAGCCCTCCTGCCGCCCGGGACTCCGATCCACTCCGTCCGCCTACCCGGGCTCGTCGCTCACCAGGAGGTGATCTTCGGCGGGCCGGGACAGACGCTGACGATCCGGCACGACACGACCTCCCGCGAAGCGTTCGTGCCCGGCGTGCTGCTGGCGCTGGAGAAGCTGCGCGGGTTGCCGCCCGGCCTGACGGTCGGGCTCGAGGCGCTCCTGCCCTCGCCGTGAGGGAGCCCAACGACATGATGGAGGCGGTCACCCGCTCGATGGAGGAGCGGACGGGGCGCACGCTCGAGGAGTGGGTGCGGCTCGTCGAGCAGGCAGACCTCGATCCGCTGGAGCAGAAAGACGTCCGTCGCTGGCTCAAGGAGGTACACGGCGTCCCGCAGAACTCGCAGTGGGCGATCGCGGATGCTGCCGCCAAAGCAGCCGGCTGGGAGCGGCCGAGCGTCGAGGAGTACGCGGACGCCCTCTACGCGGGCGCGAAGGCCCCGCTGCGCCCACTGCACGACGCCGTGGTCGCGCTGGCGACCGGGCTCGGGGGCGACACGGCCGTCGAGGGGCGGGCGACCTACGCCCCGATCGTCCGCAAGACGCAGTTCGCCGCCGTCGCACCGGGACCCCGTGGAACGCTGCGGGTCGGCCTGCGCTACCGCGACACGGTGCCCGACGATCCGCGCCTCGAGCCGGCGAAGAGCTTCGCCCAGGCGACCCACTGGCTCCACCTCGCCGCAGACGCGGAAGAAGACGAGGTGCGCGCGCTCGAGCCGCTCCTGCGCGCGGCGTACGAGCAGAACGGGTAGCGCTTTGTCGCTCGAGTTCGTCGTCGGCGACCTGACGGAGCAGCGCGTCGACGCGATCGTGAACGCCGCCAACTCGTCGCTTCTCGGCGGGGGCGGGGTGGACGGGGCGATCCACCGCGCGGGCGGGCCGGAGATCCTGGCCGAGTGCCGCCTGCTCGGCGGCTGCGAGACGGGCGACGCGAAGGCGACCACCGGCGGGCGCCTCCCGGCCCGCTGGGTGATCCACGCGGTCGGCCCGGTCTGGCGCGGCGGGAACAAGGGCGAGCCCGACTTGCTCGCCTCGGCGCACCGGCGCTCGCTCGAGGTCGCCCAAGCGATCGGCGCGCGCTCCGTCGCGTTCCCGGCGATCTCCTGCGGCCTCTACGGCTACCCGCCCGAGCGGGCCGCGCGCGTGGCGGTCGAGGCAGCCCGGCCCTTCGAGAACGACTTCGACACGATCCGCTTCGTCTTCCTCGGAGACGAGCTGCGCGAGGTCTTCGCCGCCGCAGCGCGAAGGTAGGATCCGACCATGCTCGGCGAGGTCCTGACCGCGATCGTGACGCCGTTCGACCGTGACGGCTCGGTCGACCTGGAGAGCTTCCGCGCGCTGGCGCGCCACCTCGTCGAGAACGGCTCCGACGGGCTCGTCGTCACCGGTACGACAGGCGAGAGCCCGACGCTCTCCGACGACGAGCGCTTTGCGCTCTATGCGGCGGCGGTGGAGGAGGTGGGCGACACCGCGACCGTCGTCGCCGGCACCGGGACCTACGACACCCGGCACTCCGTCCATCTGACCGAGCGTGCGCACGAGCTCGGCGTCGACGGGTTCCTGATCGTGACGCCGTACTACAACAAGCCGCCGCCGCGGGGGATCGTCGCCCACTTCGAGGCGGTGGCCGCGGTCACCGACAGGCCGATCGTCGTCTACAACATCCCGGGGCGGGTCGTGCTCAACCTCGAGCCGGAGACGATCGCAGCGCTCGGCGAGATCGAGAATGTGACCGCCGTCAAGCAAGCGAACCCGGACCTGGAGCAGGCGAAACGGATCGTCGAGCTCGGGCTCGACCTCTACGCGGGCGACGACGACCTGATCCTCCCGTTCCTCGAGCTCGGCGGAGTCGGCGGGGTCTGCGTGCACACGCACGTCGTCGGCCCCCGCGTGAAGGAGCTGATCCGGCTCTGGAACGCCGGCGAGCACGACGCCGCACGAGCGCTCGACCGGGAGCTGGCGCCGTCGCTCGAGCTGCTCCGTGTCGTCGGCAACCCAATCGCGATCAAGGCCGCGCTGAACCTGCTCGGGCACGAGGTCGGCGGGCATCGCCTGCCGCTCGTCGCCGCGACCGACGAGGAACGCGAGCGCGTGCGCGACTGCCTCGCCCGCCTGGGCCTGCTCGAGCCCGCCGCCGTCTAATCACCGGAATAGACTCAACCGCATGAGTCTGCGGATCATCCCGCTCGGCGGCCTCGGCGAAGTCGGCAAGAACATGACCGTCTACGAGCACGGCGACGATCTCGTCGTCGTCGACGCCGGCATCGCCTTCCCGCGCGACGAGCACCTCGGCGTCGACCTGCTCCTGCCGGATATGGGCTACCTGCGCGACCGCAAGATCGACGCCGTCGTCCTCACGCACGGGCACGAGGACCACGTCGGCGGGCTGCCGTACCTGCTGCGCGAGGTGGACTGCGACCGCGTGATCGCGACGAAGCTGACGCTCGGCCTGATCAAGTCGAAGCTCGACGAGCACGGGCTCGCCGCCGACACGGTGCTCGAGGAGGCCGAGCCCGGAAAGCGGATCGAAGTCGGCTCGATCACGCTCGACTTCGTCCGCATGGCGCACTCGATTCCCGACTGCGTCGCGGTCGTCGTCGAGTGCGAGGCCGGCCGCGTCGTCCATACAGGTGACTGGAAGCTCGACCACACGCCGGTCGACGGTCTCAAGACCGACGTGGGCCGGCTCGCTGAGCTCGGCAACGCCGGCGTCGACCTCCTGCTGGGCGACTCGACGAACGCCGAGCGGCCGGGGATGACCGGCTCCGAGCGGCTCGTCGGCGAGGCGTTCCGCACCCTGATCCCGCTGCGCAAGGGCCGGATCCTCGTCGTCTCGTTCGCCTCGAACGTGCACCGGATGCAGCAGGCGATCGACGTCGCGCTTCAGGTCGGCCGGAAGGTGGCGATCGTCGGGCGCTCGATGCGCAAGAACCTCAACATCGCCCGCGGCCTCGGCTATCTGGAGATGCCCGACCACCTGCTCGTGAAGCCGCAGGAGGCGATGGAGCTGCCGCCCGGACAGGTGATGATCCTCTGCACGGGCAGCCAGGGGGAGCCGATGTCCGCGCTGACGCGGATCGCGTACAACGACCATCAATCCGTGTCGATCGAGCGCGGCGACACCGTGATCATCTCGGCGAAGCCCGTACCGGGGAACGAGCTGCGCGTGCACGACTCCATCAACCGGCTCGCGAAGGCGGGGGCGGAAGTGCTGCACCAGGAGATCGCTCCCGTGCACGTCTCCGGTCACGCCTGCTCCGAGGAGCTGCGCACGCTGCTCTCGCTCGTGCGCCCGCGCGCGGTGATGCCCGTGCACGGCGAGTACCGCATGCTCGCGGCGCACGGCCAGCTCGCGCGCGACGCGGGCGTCCCTGCCGAGGCGATCGTGATCGCCGAGAACGGCTCTGTGGTCGAGCTCGAGCGTGGACGGACGCCACGCATCGTCGACCGGGTCGAGGCCGGGATCACGTTCGTCGACGGGCTCGGCGTCGGCGACGTCCAGGACGTGGCCCTCCGCGACCGCCGGCGGCTCTCCGAGGACGGCGTGCTGATCATCGTCACGACGCTCGCGGCCACGAACGGCGGCACGACGGCGCCGCCCGAGCTGATCGCACGCGGGTTCGGCGACTCCGGCCCCCTGCTCGACGAGCTCCGCGAGGAAGCCGCCCGCGTCCTCGAGCAGCTCACCGCCGACGACATCTCCGAGATCAAGCTGCTGCAGGAGCACCTGCACGACGCCGTCGGCCAGCTGATCTACGACAGAACCCGCCGCCGGCCGATGATCCTTCCGGTGGTGATCGAGGTCTAGTGGCCGACTGGCCCGACATCCTTGTCGGCCACGCCGCGAGCGAGCTGACCGCACGGCGCCTGATTGCGCAGCTGCGGGCCTGCGAGGTCGCGGCGCTCGCGTTCTGCCGCCTGCTCGAGCGCTGGGGGAGGGGAGAGGCGAGACCCGCCACACCGGGGGGCCGCGAGGCTGCGCTGCGCCACGCCGCCGACCGCGTCGAGACTGCTCTCGCGGGGCTCGAAACGCCGCTCGGGCGCTACCTGCTCGAGCTCGAGGCCGACCAGGCTGAAGGGCGCTCCTGGTATTCGGGCCCGGGCGCGGGGGAGCTCGTCGAGTGGAAGCCGGTGCTGCTGCGTGCCGGCGTCCACGCCTGCCCGAACCGGGTCGCAGCCGCCTACCTCGAGCTCGCCGTTCTCGTGCGGGCGCTGCAAGGGCTCTCCGACGCCGCGCGGCTCGACGCGCCGCCCGACGCGTCCTCGCTCTGGGCGGGCCTGTTCGACCTGCGCGACACCCTGCTCGGCTCGACCGTGGACGACCTGCGCGCGCTCGCTGCGTAGCCATGTGTAAGCCCTCGTGAGCGCGCCCTCGATCACCGTCGTCGGCAGCGTCAACCTCGACCTCGTCGCGCGGGTGGAGCGCCTGCCGCGGGCGGGGGAGACCGTCACCGACGCGTCGTTCGCGCGCGTTCGGGGCGGCAAGGGCGCGAATCAAGCGGTCGCCTGCGCCCGCCTCGGCGCGGAGGTGACCCTCGTCTGCTCGGTCGGCACCGACGTCTTCGCGGACGAGGCGCTGCCGCAAGAGGAGGGACTCACCCTCGCCGCGAGCCGCGTCGAGGCGCCGACCGGCGTCGCGCTGATCCTGGTCGACGCGCGCGGCGAGAACCAGATCGCGGTCGCGCCGGGCGCGAACGGAGAGCTCGGCGCGGTCGAGCTTGCCCCGAGCGACGCCGTCCTCGCGCAGCTCGAGATCCCGGACGAGGCCGTGCGCAGCGCCTGGGAGCAGGCGAGCGGGCTCTTCTGCCTGAATGCTGCCCCGGCGCGCTCCGTCGACGTCGACGCCGACCTCACGGTGGTCAACCGCTACGAGCTCGAAGCCCTTCGACGCCGCGACGGGCTCGTCGCGGTCACGCTCGGCTCCGAAGGCGCGGTCCTGCTCGAGGACGGCGAGGAAGTCGCGCGTGCCGAGCCGCCGGAGGTGGACGCCGTGGACGGCACCGCCGCCGGCGACGCGTTCACCGCCTGCCTGCTCGTCTCGCTGCTCGAGGGCCGGGAGCGCGAGGAGGCGCTGCGGCGGGCCTGTGCGGCCGGGGCGCTCGCGGCCTCGCGCTTCGGCGCGCAGCCGTCCCTGCCGACCCGGGCCGAGGTAGACGCGATACTCGCCCAATGAGCAGGACCATCATCGACTGCGACCCGGGCCACGACGACGCGATCGCGCTCCTGCTCGCGCTCGCGAGCCCGGAGGTCGACCTCGTCGGCGTGACGACCGTGCACGGGAACCAGACGCTCGAGAAGACGACCGACAACGCGCTCAAGGTGCTCGCGCTCGTGGGCCGGGGAGACGTGCCCGTCGCAGCCGGCGCCGACCGGCCGCTGGTTCGCGAGCTCCACACCGCCGCGCACGTGCACGGCGAGACGCGGCCTCGACGGGCCGGAGCTCCCGCCGCGCGCCTCGGAGCCGGTCGCCGAGAGCGCCGTCGACTTCCTCGTCGAGCACGTGACGCCGGAGACGACGCTCGTCCCGCTCGGCCCGCTCACGAACGTCGCCCAGGCGCTCGAGCGTGGGATCGAGCCGGCGCGAATCGTGCTGATGGGAGGTTCGATCGCCGAGGGGAACATGACGCCGGCCGCCGAGTTCAACGTCTGGGCCGATCCCGAGGCGGCCCAGCGGGTCTTCCACTCCGGGCTCGACGTGACGATGATCGGGCTCGACGTCACGCACCGCGCGCTCCTGACGCCGGCGTGGGCCGAGCGCTTCCGCGAGGCCGGTCGCGTCGGCACCTTCGTCGCCGACCTGGTCGAGTTCTTCAAGCGCTACCACCGGCGCACGTACGGCTGGGACGGCGCACCGATCCACGACGCGGTCGCGCTCGCGCACGCGTTCCGGCCCGGGATCGTCCAGACCGAGCACCTCAACGTCGAGGTCGAGCTCGAATCCGAGCTCAACCGAGGGCGGACGGTCGTCGACCGCTGGCACCGCACCGACCGAGCGCCGAACGCCCACGTCGGCGTGTCGGTCGACGCGGACGCGTTCTTCGAGCTCCTGCTCGCGCGGATCGCCACCCTCGGGTGAACGCGACAGCCTGATGCCGCCCGGGCTCGCGCGACTGGCCGTCGCCGCGCTCGGCGCGCTCGCGCTGGCGCTCGGCTTCGTCGCGCTCCTGAACGGGCGCTGGACCGGGGCGGCGATCGCGGCCGGCGGGGCAGCGCTCCTGCTCTGGAGCCGTAGAGTGCACCCGTGACCGAGGTCGTGGTGTTCGTGGAGGTGCCGTCCGGGTCGCGGAACAAGTACGAGCGGGACGCCGAGACCGGCCACCTCATGCTCGACCGCCGGCTCTTCACTTCGATGAGCTACCCCGCCGACTACGGCTTCATCGAAGGCACCCTGGGGGAGGACGGCGACCCGCTCGACGCGCTCTGCCTCGTCGGCGAGCCGACCTTTCCCGGCTGCCGCATCCGCGCCCGCGTCGTCGGCGTCTTCCACATGACCGACGAGAAGGGACCGGACGAGAAGGTGATCTGCGTGCCCCTGAAGGACACCGCCTGGATGCGCGTCCACGACGTCCACGACATTCCGCCCGAGTTCCGCGACGAAATCGAGCACTTCTTCCAGGTCTACAAGGACCTCGAGGAGAAGAAGGTGGAGACGCGCGGCTACGGCAACCGCGACGAGGCGACGCAGATAGTGGAAGAGGCTAGGGAGCGCGCAAAGTAGGAGGGGGCGGCGCGACGTCGAACGGCGTCGCATGGCTGCTCCGAAGAAGAAGCGGCCGCTTCGGCCGCGCACGCCCTCGCGCGTCAAGAAGCGGACGCGGAAGACACGCCGGCGCGCGGCCCACGAGCATCCCGAGCTGATCGGGCTCACGCTCGTTGCGTCAGGAGTCTTCCTCGCCTCGCTTCTGTACCTCGGCTGGGACGGCGGGATCGTGGGCGAGAAGATCGACGCCGGGCTGCGCGACGCCGTCGGCTCGGCGGCCTACGCGGTGCCGCTCGCCCTCGTCGTCGTCGGCGGGCTGATGCTCCTCCGGAGTGGGCTCCTCGACGTGCACCCCTTCCGCACCGGGCTCGCCGTCACCTGCCTCGGGCTGATGATCACGCTCGGCTCGAGCCAGGGCGGGTTCGCGGGCGAGCTCCTCGGCGGCGGCGTCTCTCGGCTCCTCGGCGATACCGGAGCGCTTCTCGTCGGCTTGACGGCCCTGCTGGCCGGCGTGCTCCTGCTCTCGGGCGCCTCGTACGGCGCCCTGCTTCGCGGCTCGGGCCATGCAGTACGCCGCGCGCACGGCGCCGCGCGGCGACACGGCCCAGGACGCGAGAACGGCGCGGTCGCCAGTCCTCTCTCGGGGCCGCCGCCGGCGCTCGTGCACGAGCCGCCGGTGGACGTCGTGCACGACTATCCCGACGTCGTCTCGGAGGGCCTGTCCGAGCCGCCGCCGCTCCTCGTCGGCGAGGAGCCGACGGAGGAGCAGGCGCCGCTCTTCGAGGTGCCGCCCGCCCACGGCGACTACGTCCTTCCGGACCGGGGCGTGCTGAAGAGCTCTCCCGCGGCGGCGGCGAACGCGCAAGCAGACCGACCGGCGTACGGCCGACACGCTCGTCGAGGCGCTCGCGCACTTCGGCGTCGCTGCGACGATCGTCGGCCAGATCGCGGGGCCGCGCGTGACGCGCTACGAGCTCCAGCTCGCACCGGGGACGAAGGTGTCGAAGGTCGCCGCGCTCAAGGACGACCTCTCCTACGCCCTCGCGACGACCGAGATCCGGATCCTCGCTCCGATCCCAGGCAAGCAGGCGGTCGGCGTCGAGGTGCCGAACCTCGCCCCGAAGATCGTCACCCTCGGCGACATCTACGACGACCTCCCCTCGAGCGCAAGCCCGCTCGCAGTCTGGCTCGGCAAGGACATCTCCGGCAACGCGGTCTGGGCCGATCTGGCGCGAATGCCGCACATCCTGATCGCGGGCACGACCGGCTCGGGCAAGTCCGGGTGCATCAACACGCTCCTGACCTCGATCCTGCTCCGCTCGACGCCCGACGAGGTGCGGATGATCCTGATCGACCCGAAGCGGATCGAGCTCAGCTACTACGAGTCGATCCCGCACCTGCTCACGCCGGTCGTATCGAGCCCGAAGGAGGCCAGCGCGGTCCTCACGAACGTCGTCGCCGAGATGGAGCGCCGCTACGAGCGCCTCTCGCTCGTGCGCGCCCGCAATCTGCCGGAGGCGAATCGAGCCCTCAGGGCGCGCGGGGAGCACCCGCTTCCGTACCTGCTCGTCGTGATCGACGAGCTCGCAGACCTGATGATGATCAGCCCGCAAGCGGTTGAGGACGCGGTCATCCGGCTCGCGCAGAAGTCGCGCGCTGTCGGCATCCACCTCGTGCTTGCGACCCAGCGCCCGTCGGTGGACGTCATCACCGGCATGATCAAGGCCAACGTGCCCAGTCGGATTGCCTTCGCGGTGTCGAGCCAGACCGACTCGCGCGTAATCCTCGACACGGCCGGCGCCGAGAGTCTGCTCGGCCAGGGCGACATGCTCTTCAAGCCACTCGGCACTTCGCGGTTGCAGCGCGTCCAGGGCGCGTACGTGACCGAGGAGGAGGTGTCGCTCGTCGTGGAGCAGTGCCGCCACCAGCGCGAGCAGGAGCTCGACGAGACTCTGCTCGAGCTTCCCGAGGGCGCAGTCGACGGCGCGGACGAGCACGACGGCGACTTCGACCCGGACGAAGATCCGCTGCTCGACAAGGCGATCGAGATCGTGGTGCAGACGCAGACCGCGTCGGTGTCGCTGCTGCAGCGGCGGTTGCGCGTGGGCTACACGCGCGCCGGGCGGCTGGTCGACATGCTCGAGCGGCGTGGGATCATCTCGGGCTACGAGGGCTCGAAGCCGAGGCGCGTCCTCGTCGACGAAGCCGAGCTCGAGCGCTTTGTCACGACCGCTCCGTGAGAGTCGTAAAGACTTTCTTTTCTTCCCAACTTAGGGTGTAATCAGGCGTCCAAGCTTTGCGGTGGATGTGACTTCTAAGGAGGGTATGTGAACGTACGCAGGCTTACGCCGCTCTTCGCGGCGGCTTTGATCGCGGTCCTGACGCTGGCGCTCGGCGCCGGAACGGGTGCCGCGAAGTCCGACGTCAAGAAGGCTCCGACGCCCTACAAGGTCGCGCTCGTGACCGACATCGGCGGGCTCGACGACCGCTCGTTCAACTTCCTGGCGAACAAGGGCCTTCAGGACGCCAAGAAGAAGTACGGCGTCCAGGGACGCGTGTTCATCTCGAAGACGGGCGCGGACTACGTGCCGAACCTCTCGACGGCGGCACGCCAGGGCTACAACCTGATCATCTCCGTCGGCTTCCTGATGGGTGACGCCACGGCCGCGGTGGCCAGGCGCTTCCCGAGCACGAAGTTCGCGATCATCGACTTCCCGGCTGCCGGGCTCAAGGGTAAGCCCAAGAACGTACGCGGCCTACTCTTCAAGGAGCAGGAGGCCGGCTACCTCGTCGGCTACCTCGCCGGGCTGCAGTCGAAGAACGTCCCGAACAGCTCGGGCGTGATCGCCGCGGTCGGAGGGCAGAAGCTGCCGCCGGTCGACCGGTTCCTCGGCGGCTACTACGAGGGTGCGAAGAAGGCGTATCCGCAGGTGAAGGTCGAACACAGCTACTCCCAGGACTTCGTCGACCAGGCGAAGTGCAAGGAGCTGGCGCTGAACCACATCGCAAACGGCGCCACGGTCGTCTTCCAGGTCGCCGGCGGATGCGGCCTCGGCGCGCTCGACGCCGCGAAGGAGAAGAACGTCTTCGGCATCGGCGTGGACGCCGACCAGGGCTACCTCGGCAAGCACGTGCTGACGAGCGCGACGAAGAAGGTCGATGTCGCGGTGCTCACCACCGTTGAGCTGGCGCGCAAGGCCGGCGCGGCGTTCCGCGGCGGCGTCGACACGACGTACTCGGTCAAGAACGGTGGTGTCGGCTACGGCAGGCTCTCCACGGGGGTTCAGCCCTCGTGGCGCAGGGCTCTCCTGGGCCTTCGGGCGCAGATCGCGACCGGCAAGGTCAAGGTCACCCAGACAGCCCCGCCGCCCATCACGGGCTAGGCAGTTCCTTGCCGGAAGGGGCGGGGTTTTGGAACCCGCCCCTTCCGGTACCACCGCTACATGAAGCGCACGCGGGTCGTGTGGGCACTGCTGGCCGCCGTCGGGGCGTTGCTCGTGCTCGGCGGCTGCGGCGGCGACGACGAGGAGGCGTCCGGCGACGGGACGACCGCGACCGAGACCGGCGGCGGCGCCACCACCGCGCCCGCCGGCGATGCGATCAGGATCGGCCTCGTCACCGACATCGGCGGGCTCGACGACCGCTCCTTCAACTTCCTCGCGAACAAGGGCCTCGAGCAGGCCAAGAGCGAGCTCGGAGTGGAGGGCCGCGTCGTCATCTCGCGCGCGAACTCCGATTACGTCCCGAACCTGACGACTCTCGCCCGGCAGGACTACGACCTCGTCGTCGCGGTCGGCTTCCTGATGGCCGACGCAGTCGACGTCGTCGCGAAGCAGTATCCGGACGTCAACTTCGCCATCATCGACTTCGCCCAGGAGGCGCTCCCCTCGAAGCCGAAGAACGTGCGCGGGCTCCTCTTCAAGGAGCAGGAGGCCGGCTACCTCGTCGGGTACCTCGCCGGGCTCGTCGTCGAAGAGGCGGGGGGCGCGAATCCGACGGTCAGCTCAGTCGGCGGCCAGAAGATCCCGCCGGTGGACCGCTACATCGCCGGCTTCCAGGCCGGCGCGGAGGCGGCGAATCCGGGGATCGCGACCCTCAACGGCTACTCGCAGGACTTCGTCGACCAGGCGAAGTGCAAGGAGATCGGCCTTGCCCAGATCGCACGCGGCTCGACGGTCGTCTTCCAGGTCGCCGGCCAGTGCGGCCTCGGCGCGCTTTCCGCGGCGGGGGAGCGGAACGTGTGGGGGATCGGCGTCGACGCCGACCAGGGCTTCCTCGGCGAGCACATCCTCACGAGCGCCCTGAAGAAGGTCGACGTCGCGGTCTTCCAGACGATCCAGGAGGTCCAGGACGGCTCCTTCTCGGGGGGCGAGAACACCATCTTCGACGTCGCCTCCGGCGCCGTCGGGCTCGGCGAGATCTCGTCCGAGATCCCGACTGACCTCGTCTCGCAGGTGAACCAGGTTCAGGACGACATCGCCGAGGGCACCGTCACCGGCATCCCGGAGACCGTCGGCGGCTAGTTCCGGCTAGGCCCGCACGGGTCTGCGCCATAGAATCGCCCCGGATGGACGAGCGGCGCGTTCTCGAGCTTCGTGGAATCACGAAGCGCTTCCCAGGCATCGTTGCGAACGACCACGTCGACTTCGACCTGCGCGAGGGCGAGGTGCACGCGCTCCTCGGCGAAAACGGTGCCGGCAAGTCGACGCTGATGAACGTCCTCTACGGCCTGTACCACCCGGACGAGGGCGAGATCCTGATCAACGGCAGGAAGGCGGAGCTGGGCTCGCCGCGTGCGGCGATCGAGAACGGGGTCGGGATGGTGCACCAGCACTTCATGCTGATCCCGGTGATGACGGTCGCGGAGAACATCGTGCTCGCAACCGAGCCGACCCACAACGGCGTCCTGCTCGACTACGCGGCGGCGGAGAGGCGCGTCCGGGACATCTCCACCCGCTTCGGCCTCGCGGTCGACCCCCGAGCGCTCGTGCACGACATCACGGTCGGGCAGCAGCAGCGCGTCGAGATCCTGAAGGCGCTCTACCGCGGCGCCGACATTCTCATTCTCGACGAGCCGACGGCGGTGCTGACCCCACAGGAGGCGCAGGAGCTGTTCGCGATCGTCCGCAGCCTCACCGAGCAAGAGAAGTCGATCATCTTCATCAGCCACAAGCTGAACGAGGTGACCGAGATCGCCGATCGGATCACGGTCCTGCGGCGCGGGAAGAAGATCGAGACGATTCCGGCAGCCGGCGCGACCGAGCAAGGGCTGGCGCGCCTGATGGTCGGCCGCGAGGTGCTGCTCCGCGTCGACAAGACCGCGGGGCAGCCCGGTAAGCCGCTGCTCGTCGTCGAAGGGCTCAGCGTCGTCGACGATCGCGAGATCGAGCAGGTGCGCGGCGTCTCGTTCGAGGTCCGCGCCGGCGAGATCGTCGGCATCGCCGGGGTCGACGGCAACGGCCAGACCGAGCTGATCGACGCGATCACGGGGCTGCGACCGCTGAAGGCAGGGCGGATCGCCGTCGAAGGCGAGGACATCACGACCGCGAACGTGAAGGACTCGCTCGACGCCGGCCTCGGGCACATTCCGGAGGACCGGCAGCGGCGTGGGCTCGTGCTCGACTTCTCCCTCGCCGAGAACATCGCCCTCCACGACTACGACCACCCCCCGTCGTCGAAGTTCGGCTGGCTCTATCCCAAGCGGCTGCTCGAGAAGGCGGCCACGCTGATCCGCGAGTTCGACGTCCGCGGCGGCGGCCCGCAGACGCGCGCTGCGGGGCTCTCTGGTGGCAACCAGCAGAAGGTGATCCTCGCGCGCGAGATCGACCGCAACCCGAAGGTGCTGATCGCCGCCCAGCCGACCCGCGGGCTCGACGTCGGCGCGATCGAGTTCGTCCACCGCCGCCTCGTCGAGGAGCGCGACGAGGGCCGCGGCGTCCTGCTCGTCTCGCTCGAGCTCGAGGAGATCCTCTCGCTCTCCGACCGGATCCTCGTCATCTTCGAGGGCGAGATCGTGGGCGAGTTCCCGCCGGGCGTCTCCGAGGAGGAGCTCGGCGTCGCGATGATCGGCGGCGGCCGGAAGGCAGCGGCTTGAGCCAGCAGCAGCCGTCGCCGCTCGAGCCGGCGCCGGATCCCGAACAACCTCAGGGCCTCGCAGCGCGGCTCGCGCTCGCCCAGAAGGCGGGCGGGATCGCCGTCCCGCTGCTGACCACGATCCTCGCCTTCTTCATCGGCGGCCTCGTCGTCCTCGTGACGACGGGGAAGAACCCGCTCAACACCTACAAGGCGATCTTCGAGGGCGCCGGCTTCAACTGGTTCCTCGAGGTCGGGTCGTACGAGCTCCGCATCCCCTTCACGGACGCGTACATCCCGTTCCCCTGGAACACGAACGACTTCGAGTCCCTCTCGGCGCTCAACCTCCAGCAGACGCTGATCATCTGGGTGCCGCTCGTGCTGACGGGCCTCGCCGTCGCGTTCGCGTTCCGCTGCGGCATGTTCAACATCGGCGGTCAGGGCCAGTACCTCGCGGGCGCGATCATCGCGGTGTGGGTCGGCTCGTCGCTGCCCGGCCTACCCGGAATCGTCCACATCCTCGCGGCGGTCGTCGCCGGCGCCCTAAGCGGCGCGGTCTGGGCGGGCATCGCCGGCCTCCTCAAGGCCCTCCGCGGCACCCACGAGGTGATCTCGACGATCATGCTCAACTGGATCGCCGTCTGGGTCGGCGTCTACTTCTTCTCCCTCGGCGGCCCGCTCCAGAACGACACCCAGCCGTTCGTCCCCGTCTCGAACGACGTGCTCGAGGAGTCGAAGCTGAAGGTGTTCTGGGGCGACCCGCTGCTACAGGGGCTCCACGTCGGCTTCTTCGTCGCCCTCGCCGCTCTCGTCGTCTACTGGATCACGCTCAACCGGACGACGCTCGGCTACGAGGTCCGCGCGGTCGGGTTCAACCCCGAGGCGGCGCGATACGGCGGCATCTCGGTGGCGCGCAACTACTTCCTCGCGATGGCGATCTCGGGCATGTTCGCGGGGCTCGCCGGCGCCATCGACATCGTCGGCTGGCAGTACCGGATCAACACGAACGACATCCTGGCGCCGTCGATCGCCTTCGTCGGCATCGCCGTCGCGCTTCTGGGGCGGAACAGCGCGATCGGCGTCGGCCTCTCCGCCCTCCTGTTCGCGGGGCTCGTCACCGGGACGTCGACGCGCAACCTCGACCCGGAGATCTTCCGGCCGGAGCTGGCGTCCAACCTGACGCTGCTGATCCAGGGGCTCGTCGTCCTCTTCGTCGGCGCGGACGTGCTGATCCTGTCCGTGATCGGCCTCGGCAAGCGGCGGCGACGACGCGTCGCGGAGGCGAGCGAGTGATCCAGCGGCTGCTGGCGCGGCTGCCGCGCGGAAGGCGCGCGGTCGCCTGGCTCGGGATCCTGTTCGGCATCGCCGCCTTCTGGGTCGCGCTGCCGCCGTTCACGATCCGCAATCCGGTCGTCCCGGTCGTGATCGGCGTCCTCGGCCTCGCGCTCGGGATTGGAACCCTGAGCCGTGGAGAGCGGAGGCTGGGCTGGGGGGCGGTCGTCGTCGGTGTGCTCGGGATCGGCCTCGGCGTCCTCGCGACGCGTTCCAGCGTCGGCCACCTGGAGGAGGTCGTCGTCTGGTCGGCGTTGATCGCGGCGATGCTTCGCTTCGCGACTCCGCTCGCATTCGCGGCGATGGGAGGGATCTTCTCCGAGCGCAGCGGCGTCGTGAACATCGGGCTCGAGGGGATGATGCTCTCGGGAGCGTTCTTCGGGATTCTTGGCGCCGACAAGCTCAACTCCTGGGAGCTCGGGCTTCTCTGCGCCGCGCTTGCCGGGGCCGCATTCGCGCTCGTCCACGCCTTCTTCGCCATCCATCTACGGGCCGACCAGATCGTCGGGGGCACCGCGATCAACTTCCTCGCGCTCGGGATCACCGGCTACCTCTTCATCGACATCTACGGCGGCGAGGGGACGCCGCCGGACGTGCCGGACATCCCGGACGTGCACCTCAGCTTCCTCGAGGACTGGTACTTCATCGGGCCGATCCTCGGCCAGCTCAACCTGATGATCTGGCTGGCGTTGCTGACGGTCGTCGCGACCTACGTCGTCCTCTTCAAGACCCCGGTCGGGCTGCGCATCCGCGCGGTCGGAGAGCATCCGCGTGCTGCCGACACGGTCGGAATCTCGGTCTACGCGACCCGCTACGCGGCGGTGACGCTCTCCGGCGTCCTCGCCGCGCTTGGCGGCGCGTACCTCTCGATCGGCTTCGTCAACTCGTTCAACCAGAACATGACCGTCGGGAGAGGTTTCATCGCGCTCGCCGCGGTCATCTTCGGCAACTGGCGCCCGTGGGGCGCCGCGGCCGCCGCGCTCCTCTTCGGCTTCTCGAGCGCGCTCGCCCAGCGCCTGCCCGCCTACTCGGAGTCGGCCGCCGTGCTCTTCCAGGCACTTCCGTACGTCCTCACCCTGGTCGCGGTCGCCGGTCTGATCGGCCGCTCGACCCCGCCTGCCGCAGTTGGCCGTCCCTACCAGAAGCAATAACGGCCGGCCGCCGCGCCCCGCCAGCGCGTGGCTGTCGGTGCTCGTCGGGCTGCTCTCGGTCGCGGTCATGCCCGCGGCGATCCTCGCGACCCGCTGGTCGGAGGAGTACGACCTCCTGCACGCCGCCGCTGCGATCCCGCTCGGCGTCGTCCTGGGCCTCGCTGCGATCCTCCTCGCGCGACGTGCCCGGTCACGGCTCGCGCCGACGCTCGGACACCCCCGCGGCACCCGGACCGCCCGCGTCGGTCGGCTGCTCGGCTGGCTCGGCCTGCTTCTGGCGCTGACCGCGGCCGGCTCGGTCGGCGTCTACGAGATGCTCTCCTACGTGGCCGATGGTAGGCCGGTCGTCAGCGTCGTCGGCGGTCGCGGTAACCATGCCGCCGCGCGTGTTCGAGATCGGCACGAGCCTGCGCGAGGCCCGTCTCCGCCGCCAGATCGACTTCCCGGAGGCGGAGTACGGCACCAAGATCCGCAGCCGGTACCTGCGCGCCCTCGAAGAGGAGCGCTTCGAGCTCCTGCCCTCGCACACGTACATCAAGGGCTTTCTCCGCACGTACGCCGAATATCTCGGCCTCGACGGCCAGCTGTACGTCGACGAGTACAACTCGCGCTATGTGATCGGCGAGGAGGACGGGCCCGTGCGGGCACGGCGGGTCCCGGCGGCGCGGGCAAGACGAGCCGACAGGCGCGAGTCGAGAATCGTTCTGCTCGCCCTGATCGCGATCGGGCTCGTCACCTCGCTCGTGATCGTCGCCTGGCAGTTCGGCAGCCCCGAGAACGAGCCGGTACGCGGCCTCGGGACGACAACCCAGGCGGCGGCGAAGGTGCCGCCTCTGCCGGCCGGATCGGCGCGGCTCGAGCTGCGGGCGACCCGCGGCGACTCGTACATGATCATCCGCTCGCGCAGCGCGATCGGCAAGGTCCTCTATCAGGGCACGCTCGAGCGGGGTCAGAAGCAGTTGTTCGACGGCAAGGTGCTCTGGCTGAGGCTCGAGTCCCCCGGCAACGTGCTCGCGAAGCTGAACGGCAACCGCGTGAAGCTGAGCCGGGCCGTGAAGGCACAGGGCGTGTTCGTGACGGCGAAGAAGATCTTCGCCGCCGACGCGAGTTGAGCTCGGCGGCAAGCCGCCCGCGGGCGGTGGTCGTCGTCACGGGGAGCGAGCTCGTGCGGGGCGAGCGGACCGATCTGAACGGTCCTTTCCTGTCGCGCTCACTGCTCGCACTGGGGCTCGAGCCCGCACGGATCGAGGTCGTCGGCGACGACCCGCGCGAGCTGGAGGCGGCGCTCCGGGAGGCGGTCGCATCGGCCGACCTCGTCGTGTCCTCCGGCGGGCTCGGGCCGACCCACGACGACCGTACGGTGGAGATCCTCGCGCGGGTCGCCGGCCTGGAGCTCCGCGTCGACGAGCGGCTGGAGGCGGAGATCGAGGGCGTCTCTCGGCGCGTGGCCGAGCGGATGAAGCGACCGTACGCCGACTTCGCTACTGGCGTGCGCAAGCAGGCGACGCTCCCGGAGGGCGCGATCTCGCTCGGGCTCGCGGGCACGGCGCCGGGGCTCGTCGTCGAGGCGAACGGGACGCCCGTCGTGATCCTGCCGGGCCCCCCGGTCGAGTTGCAGCGGCTCTGGCCGAACGCGCTCGAGACGGAGCCCGTCAGGCGGGTGCTTGCCGGAGGCCGGCCGCCGTTGCGGCGGACGCTCCGCCTCTTCGGCCTCGGCGAGTCGCAGGTCGCCCAGGCATTCCAGGAGGCCGGCGGCGACGGCGGCGGGCTCGAGGTGACCATCTGCGCGCGTGACTTCGAGGTGCACATGGACCTCGTCGCCGAGCCGGGGACAGAGGACCGCCTCGTCGGAGCTCGAGCGCGCACTGGCGGAGCGGCTCGGCCGCAACCTCTACTCCACCGACGGCCGGGCGGTGGAGGAGATCGTCCTCGATCGCTGCCGCGAGCGTGGCCTCATGCTCGCCACAGCGGAGTCCTGCACGGGCGGCCTGGTCGCGGCGCGCTTGACCGCGGTGCCCGGCTCGTCGGACGTGGTCGCCGGCGGGATCGTCTCGTACTCGAACGAGGTCAAAATCGACCAGCTCGACGTGCCGGCGGCGCTGATCGAGGAGCACGGGGCCGTGTCAGCCGAGGTCGCCGAGGCGATGGCGCGTGGCGCACGCCGCCGGCTCGGCGTCGACGTCGCCATCTCTGTCACCGGCGTCGCCGGGCCGGGCGGTGGCACCGAGGACAAGCCCGTCGGCCTCGTCTACTTCTACGTCGAGACGCCCGACAGCGGCCGCGGGTCGCAGTTCAGCTTTCCCGGCGACCGGGACTCGATCAGGCGCCGGGCGGTCGTCGGCTCGCTGCACCTGCTGCGGCGAATGTTGGAACAGAACCGTGACACTTCGGAGTGAGCTCGCCCGCTAGCGTGAGCGGAGATGAACGGCTTCGCCTCTTCCTCGCCCTGCAACTGCCCGACGACGTCGTCACCGCGCTGGTGGAGTGGCAGGCGCGCGAGCTCCGGCGCGGGAGGATCGTCCCGCCCGGCAACCTGCACGTCACGCTTGCGTTTCTCGGCTCGCGTCCGGCCGCGGAGCTGCCCGCCGTGCTCGCCGTCCTCGAGGAGGCGGCGCGGGAGGTCTCGCCCGCGCGGCTCGACGTCGTCCGCTGGCGCGAGACGCGCAGCGTCGGCATGCTCGAGCTCCGGGACGACGACGGCGGCAGCATCCAGCTCGCGGAGCGGCTGCACGGCCGGCTCGCGGCGCTCGGCGTCTACCGCCCCGAGGCGCGTCCCTGGCTGCCGCACCTCACCGTGCTCCGCTTCCGGGAGCGGCCGCGACTCCGGCCGTCCCTTCCGGAGCTGGGCTGGGTGTCGTCCGACGCCGCTGCTTTCCTTTCCCGTCTGCACCCGTCCGGGGCACGGTACGAGGTGCTGGAGTCGTTTCCGCTAGGAGGTCGTAAAGAATGAACCGCGAGGAAGCTCTCGACGTCGCCCTCGGGCAGATCGAGCGTCAGTTCGGCAAGGGCTCGGTCATGAAGATGAGCGACCAGGCCCAGGTGCAGATCGGAGCGGTGTCGACCGGCTCGCTCTCGCTCGACCTCGCCCTCGGCATCGGCGGCCTGCCGCGCGGGCGCGTGGTCGAGGTGTTCGGGCCGGAGAGCTCGGGCAAGACGACCCTCGTCTACCACGTGATCGCCGAGGCTCAGCGCCGCGGCGGCATCTGCGCCTTCATCGACGCCGAGCACGCCATGGACCCCCAGTACGCACGAAAGATCGGCGTCAATGTCGACGACCTGCTCGTCTCGCAGCCCGATACCGGCGAGCAGGCGCTCGAGATCACGGAGCTGCTCGTGCGCTCCGGCGCGCTCGACATCGTCGCGGTCGACTCGGTCGCGGCCCTGACGCCGAAGGCCGAGATCGAGGGCGAGATGGGGGACAGCCACGTCGGCCTTCAGGCCCGGCTGATGAGCCAGGCGCTGCGGAAGCTCGCGGGCACCCTCAACCGCACCGACACGATCTGCCTCTTCACGAACCAGCTGCGCGAGAAGATCGGGGTCATGTTCGGCTCGCCCGAGACCACGCCCGGCGGCCGTGCGCTCAAGTTCTATTCGTCGGTGCGGCTCGACATCCGCCGGATCGAGACGCTCAAGGACGGCGCCGAGGCCTACGGCAACCGCGTCCGCGTCAAGGTGGTCAAGAACAAGGTGGCGCCGCCGTTCAAGCAGGCGGAGTTCGACATCATCTACGGCGCGGGGATCCCCTGGGAGGGCACCGTGCTCGACGTCGGGATCGAGCGGAAGATCGTCCAGAAGTCGGGCTCCTACTTCAGCTTCGGCGACGAGCGGCTCGGCCAGGGGCGTCAGAACGCGTCCTCTTTCCTGCGCGAGCACCCGGACATCGTGCAGCAGATCCTCGCCGCGATCCAGGCCCAGGCCGGGCCCGAGCAAACGGTCTCGGCACGGCTGCTACCGACCGTCGCCGGCACCGAGGAGGCGACCCCGATCGTCGACGAGGTCGAGGAGGAGGCCGTTTCCGCGGCCTAGGGAGCGTTGGCCTCGCCAGACGCGGTCGAGGAGGGGCTGCGCGCGCTCCGCGCTCGCGATCGCTCGGCTGCCGAGCTGGACGCGCGTCTGCAGCAACGCGGCGTGCCCGCCGCCGAGCGCGCTGACGCGCTCGCGACGCTCGAGCGGATCGGCTACGTCGACGACGAGCGCTTTGCTCGTACGCGGGCGGAGTCGCTGGCCGAGCGCGGCTCCGGAGACGCGCTGATCCGACACGATCTCGAGCGGCGCGGGATCGCGGCGGAGCATGTCGAGGCGGCGCTGGCAGAGCTCGAGGAAGAGCGTGAGCGCGCGGCGCGAATCATCCGGCGACGGGGTCCGGGCGCGAAGACGGCGCGTTATCTGGCCTCCCGCGGCTTCGGGGCCGAAGCGCTCGAGGCGGCCGTTGCGGCGGAGCACTGAGACACGATAGGATCGACAGTGCTTCCATTCGACGTTTTGCCTGCAAGCGTGTGTTTTTCCGAACTGAATCGACTTCCGTGACACGTTCTTCTCTCGACATCTCTTCGCCCGGCGACCAGGAGGAGCCGCCGGAACTGGCCTGATTCGGCGCGCCAGAGACCGGAGCGCGGCCATGCGGGCCGAGCGCCGGATGTGAGCATCCGCGGCACACAACGCCGCGGTCAATCGACCTTCTCCCTGGAGGCAGGACGCCTTGCTCACCGCGCTCGCGACGCTGATCGGATTCGCTCTTGGCGCAGGCGTCGTCGCGGCCGCGCTGCTCGTCCGGAGCTCGTCGCGTGTGCGCGTCGCCGAGCGTGAGGCCGAGACGATCCGCCGCGAGGCTCAGATCGAGTCGCGCGAGCTCGCGATCAAGCTGCGCGCCGACGTCGAGACCGAGGTTCAGCACCGGCGCACCGACGTTGCCCGGCTCGAAGCGCAGGTCTCGCAGGCAGAGCTCGCGCTCGAGCGCAAGGCCACCGAGATCGAGCGGCGGGAGCAAGGCCTCGCCGATCGCGAGATCCACGTCAAGCAGCTGCAGGAGGACCTGAAGGCGGCGAAGGACCAGGCGCTGGCGGACCTGGAGAAGGCGGCCGGCCTGACCGTCGCCGAGGCGAAGCATCACCTGCTCGAGCGCTCGCAGGACCTGATCCGGCACGAGTTGGCCCGAAGCGTTCGCCAGCAGGAGGAAGAGGCCCGGACCGAAGCCAGGCGAAGGGCTCGCGCGCTCGTCGCGGACGCACTCCAGCGCGTCGCGGCAAGTCACACGGCCGAGACCACCGTCACCGTCGTCCAGCTTCCGTCGGACGACATGAAAGGCCGGATCATCGGGCGCGAGGGTCGGAACATTCGTGCGCTCGAGCACCTGACCGGCGTCGACTTCATCATCGACGACACGCCCCAGGCAGTCGTCCTCTCGTCCTTCGACGGGCTCCGCCGGGAGGTGGCGCGGACGACGCTCGAGAAGCTGATCGAGGACGGGCGGATCCATCCGGCCCGGATCGAGGAGATGTACTACCTCTCGAAGGCCGAGCTCGAGGATCACGTTCGCCAGGCGGGCGAGCAGGCCGTCTTCGAGGCTCGGGCCGGCGAGTTCCACGAGGAGCTGGTGAAGGTGCTCGGCAAGCTCCGTTACCGCACGAGCTACGGCCAGCACGTCCTCAAGCACACGCTCGAGGTCGTCCACCTGACCGGGATCATGGCCAGCGAGCTCGGAGCGAGCGTCAAGACGGCGAAGCGGGCCGCGCTCCTGCACGACATCGGCAAGGCGATGACGCACGAGGTCGACGGCTCGCACGCGCTGATCTCGGCGCAGCTCGCGAAGCGGTACGGCGAGAGCCAGGGTGTCGTGCACGCGATCGAGGCGCACCACTACGAGGTCCAGCCGCAGACGGTGGAGGCGGTGCTGCTGATCGCCGCCGACGCGATCTCCGCCTCGCGCCCCGGCGCACGCGGCGAGAGCCTCGAGCACTACATCAAGCGGCTCGGCGCGCTGGAGGAGATCGCCAGCGCCAAGCCCGGGGTCGCAAAGGCGTACGCGCTCCAGGCCGGGCGAGAGATTCGCGTGATGGTCGAGCCGACCGAGGTGGACGACGACGGCGCCGTGCTCCTCTCGCACGAGATCGCGCGTGAGATCGAGGACCAGCTCGAGTATCCGGGCCAGGTGAAGGTGATCGTGATCCGCGAGAGCCGCGCGATCGAGGTGGCCAAGTAGCGGTCGAGGTTCGCCGTCTCGAACCCGGTGAGCTGGCGACGGAGCTCGACTCGCTCGCACGCGTCCTCCACGACTGCGTCGAGGGAGGCGCGTCGATCGGCTTCATGTGGCCGTTCTCCCGGGAGGACGCCCGCGCCTTCTTCGAGGGCGTCTCCGCCGAGGTCGAGCAAAGCCGCCGCCTGCTCGTCGCCGCGTTCGACGACGGCGAGCTGGTCGGCACCGTCCAGGTGATCCTGGCGCTGCCGCCGAATCAGCCACACCGTGGGGAGATCACGAAGCTGCTCGTGCACCGGTCGGCGCGGAGAGCGCGGTGTCGCGCAGCTGCTGATGGAGCGCGCGGAGGCGGAGGCGCAAGCCGAGGGGAAGACGCTGCTCGTCCTCGATGCGGTCACCGGCGACGACGCCGAGCGTCTCTACGAGCGCCTCGGGTGGACGAAGGTCGGCGTCATCCCCGGCTACGCGCTCTACCCGGACGGACGCGTGTGTGACACGACCTACTTCTGGAAGGCGCGTCTAGCAGCGGACGCGGCTACGCTACGGCCGTGCGGCGATACCACGTCACCACGTTCGGCTGCCAGATGAACGCCCACGACTCGGAGCGGATCAAGGGCATGCTCGAGTCGCTCGGGCTCGGCGAGGCGCCGTCGCAGGAGGACGCCGACGTGCTCGTCTTCAACACCTGCACGATCCGCGAGAAGCCCGACACGAAGCTGGCCGCGTACCTCGGCGACGCCGGCGCACGCAAGCGGCAGAATCCCGAGCTCGTGGTCGCGGTCGGCGGCTGCTACGCAGAGGCGCAGCGCGAGCGGATCTTCGAGCTCTACCCCCAGGTCGACGTCGCGTTCGGGCCGGGCTCGATCCCGCATCTGGGCGACTGGATCGGCGCCGGCGGAGAGGCGCCGCGCGGCCGCTTCGGGACGCACGAGCACTTCGCGGGCGACCTGCCCATGCACCGCGAGCGCCGCCACAGCGCGTGGGTGCAGGTCTCGATGGGGTGCAACTCGAAGTGCTCCTACTGCATCGTCCCCGCCGTGCGCGGCCGCGAGCAGAGCCGCCGGCCGGGCGAGATCGTCGCCGAGGTGACGCACCTCGCCGCGGACGGCGTCAAGGAGATCACGCTGCTCGGCCAGAACGTCAACTCGTGGGGCCGCGATCTGCGGCCCGAGCTCGACACCGAGTTCGGCGAGCTCCTCCGTGCCTGCGACGCTGTCGTAGGGATCGAGCGGATTCGCTTCACGAGCCCGCACCCGAAGGATTTCCGCGACCCGGTGATCGCAGCCGTCGCCGAGTGCGATGCCGTTTGCGAGCAGATCCACCTGCCGCTGCAATCGGGCTCGAGCCGGATCTTGAAGGCGATGCGGCGCACATACGACCAGGCGCGCTACCTCGCGCTCGTCGAGAAGCTCCGCGCCGCGATCCCGGGCCTCGCGCTCGGGACGGACGTCATCGTCGGCTTCCCCGGCGAGACGGAGGACGACTTCGCCCAGACGCTCGAGATCGTGGAGGAGGTGCGCTACGACAGCGCCTTTACGTTCATCTACTCGCCCCGTCACGGCACCGAGGCGGCCACGCTGCCCGACCAGATTCCCGACGAGCGTCAAGCACGAGCGGCTGGAGCGGCTCGTCGACGTGGTGCAGCGGATCGCGGCCGAGAAGAACGCCGAGCGCGTCGGCTCGGTGGAGGAGGTGCTCGTCGAGGGCCGGAGCCGGACGGACGAGCGCCTGCTGCGCGGGCGCACCCGCAGCAACGTCACCGTGAACTTCGCCGGAGACGCCGCCCCGGGCGAGCTCGTCGACGTCCTGATCGAAGGCTCGACGTCGACGACGCTGCGCGGCGCGCAGCGGACGGCGGTGGCGGCGTAGAGAGTTCTGCTGACCGGAAGGTCTCGGGGCAGATCGGGACGAACCTCGCGCTCCGGCTGCAACAGGACGGCCATCAGGTCTTCGGCGTCGACAAGCGCCAGAACACGTGGACGGACGAGTTCCGCTACCTGCTCCAGGACCTGGCCGGCCACTACGCGCCCTTCCCGGGCGGGATCAACGGCGTCGAGTATCCCGAGGTCGACCTCGTCGTCCACCTCGCCGCGCACGCGAAGGTGCACCAGCTCGTTCGGCAGCCGCACCGCGCGCTGGAGAACGCGGTGATGACGTTCAACGTGCTCGAGTACGCGCGCCAGCAGCGCGTCCCGATCGTGTTCTCGTCCAGCCGCGAGGTCTACGGCGACGTGCACCGGTTCGAGGAGTACGGCGAGGGCGTCGCCGACTTCGCCTACACGGAGAGCACGTACTCCGCCTCGAAGATCGCGGGGGAGGCGTTCATCTACTCGTACGCGCGCTGCTACGGGCTGCCCTATCTCGTCTTCCGCTTCTCCAACGTCTACGGCCGCTTCGACAACGACCTGCACCGGATGGTGCGCGTGATCCCGCTCTTCATCCACTCGATGCTGCGCGGCGAGCCGATCACCGTCTACGGCGGCCGGGACAAGACGCTCGACTTCACCTACGTCGACGACTGCGTCGAAGGAATCACACGCGGAATCGAGGCGCTCGCGGAGGGCCGCGTCGTCAACCAGACGATCAATCTCGCCTACGGTCGGGGGAACACGCTCGTCTATTGCGCCGAGCGGATCGCAGCCGAGCTCGGCACCGAGCCGCAGATGACGATCGCACCGTCGCTCCTCGGCGAGGTGACGCACTACGTCGCCGATCTGACGAAGGCACGTGAGCTCCTCGGCTACGACCCGAAGGTCCCGCTCGACGAGGGGATCGCTCGCGCGGTCGCCTGGTTCCGTGAGCACCGTGCCGCGCACCCGGAGGAGGACGTGGTCGTCATGGCCGACCACGAGGCGACAACGCCCGACGATGCCGCCGAGCACGGCTGGAAGCCCGTCCCGGTCAACTAGCGTCCTCGGCGTCTTCGGCCCGACCGGCTCGGGCAAGTCGGCCGTCGCCGCGGAGATCGCCGGGCGGATCCCCGCCGAGCTCGTCTCGGCCGACTCGATGCAGGTCTACCGCGGCTTGCCCGTGCTCACGAACCAGGATGCGGGGGCACGGCTCGTCGGGATCTGGCCGCTCGACCGCCAGGGCACGGTCGGCGAGTACCAGCGCCTCGCACACGACGCGATCGACGAGATCGTCGCCTCGGGTCGCACGGCCGTCGTCGTCGGCGGCTCGGGGCTCTGGTTCCAGGCGGCGCTGACCGAGGTTGCCCTCCCGCCCGACGTACCCGCCTCGGCACGCGCACGCTGGGAGCGGCTGTACGACCGGCGCGGGGCCGCCGTCGCCCACGCTGTGCTCGAGCGCCGCGACGCGCGCGCGGCCGCACGCGTGCATCCGAACGACCGGAAGCGGGTCGTCCGCGCGCTCGAGCTCTGGCAGGCCGGTGCGACGCTCGTCCCGGAGGAGCCGCGGCTCTGGACAGCGGAGACGCGCCTGCCGACGCTCGTCGTCGGCCTGGACGTCGCGCGCGAGGAGCTCCACCGCCGCATCCGCGCACGCGCCGAGGCGATGTTCGAGCACGGAGTGGAGGAGGAGGTGCGTTCCGCCGGCGAGGTCGTCCCGCAGGTGCTCGGTTACGAGGCCGTCCGCACGCTGCCGCGAGAGCAGGCGGTCGAGGAGCTCGTGCGCGCGACCGAGCGCCTCGCGGTCTACCAGCGAAAGTGGATGCGGCGGATTCCCGGCATCGTCATGATCGACGGGAACCGTTCGGTGGGAGAGGCGGCGGATGCGATTCTCGAAGTGGCACGCGCTCGGTAACAGCTACGTCGTCGTCGAGCGGGAGGAGCTCGGCCGCCCGCTCGACGCTGAGCTGGCGAAACAGCTGTGTGACGTCCGCTACGGCGTCGGCTCGGACGGCGTCGTCGAGGTGCTGTCCACCGACGGCGCGCACGCGGAGATCGCGATCTGGAATCCCGACGGGTCGGTCGCCGAGTTCTCCGGCAACGGCAGCCGGATCGCGGCGCGCTGGCTCGTGCAGCGGTCGGGTGCGAACGCGGTGACGATCGCCGTGGGCGACGGCGCGTATCCGGCGGCGCTGCGGGACGACGGCACGATCGGAATCGTTGTCGGCGACGTCGAGGTGGGGGAGATGGAGACCGTGGAGGTCGACGGCGAGCGAGTCGAGTTGACCGCGGTGTCGGTCGGCAACCCGCATGCGGTCGTGCGCGCCGAGCCTGACCGGGACGAGCTGCTGCGCCTCGGCCCGCAGCTCGAGGCAAACGACCGCTTCCCCGAGCGGACGAACGTCCAGCTCGTGCGGGTCGACGGCCCGCACGACGTCACCGTCGCGGTCTGGGAGCGCGGAGCGGGGGAGACGAGCGCCTCGGGCTCGAGCGCCGTCGCCGTCGCGTGTGCCGCGATCGTGAACGGCTGGTGCGAGACTCCCGTCACGGTGCGGATGCCCGGCGGCGAGCTCCGCGTCGAACTGGACGACGAGGCGCGGACCACCCTCGTCGGTCCGGCCGAGCAGATCTGCGAGGGCGAGCTGCAGCTCTAGACGGCGAGCTCGAACTCTCTGAGCGTCTCGTTCAGGCTGAGCCGCTCGTCGTGGGCGTCCTTGCGCCAGCCGATGATCAGCGCACAGTCGATCTGGTACGTGCCGGCCGGGAACTGCTTCGGGCGCGTCCCCGGCACGACCACGGCCCGCGCGGGAACGCAGCCGCGGTGCTCGACGGGCGAGTCGCCGGTGACGTCGATGATCGGGACGCTCGCCGTCAGCGAGACGTTCGCGGCCAGGATCGCCCCGGCGCGGACGCGAACGCCTTCCGTGACGATGCAGCGCGAGCCGAGAAAGGCGCCGTCCTCGACGATCACGGGCGTCGCGTTCGGAGGCTCGAGCACCCCGCCGATGCCGACGCCGCCGGCGAGGTGCACGTCCGCGCCGATCTGCGCGCACGAGCCCACCGTGGCCCAGGTGTCGACCATCGAACGCGGCCCGACCCAGGCGCCGATGTTGACGAACCCGGGCATGAGCACGACGCCCTCGGAGAGGAAGGAGCCGTAGCGGGCGACTCCGGGAGGCACGATCCGGACGCCGGGGGCGTTCCGTTTCAGCGGGATCTTGTCCTGGAAGGAGAACGGGCCCACGTCGACCGGCTCCACCTTGCGCAGCCGGAAGTACTCGAGAATCGCCTCCTTCGCCTCGACGTCGACGACCCACTCGTCGTCGACCTGCGCGGCCACCCGCCGCTCGCCGCGGTCGAGCGCGGCGACGATCTCCTCTGCGACCTCCGGCGTCACAGCGCGCTCCTCGAGGATCGCGACGGCCTCGGCGCACTCGTCCTCCGACGGCACGAGCGCGAGGCGGACGTAGCCCTCGCCGGCCGCGCCGAGGTACGACCCGGGCGCGACGAGCACGCCGTGGCCGAGCAGGCGCTCGGCGAAGCCCTCGGACGTCTCGCCGTCCGGTACCGCGAGCCAGAGATACATGGTCGCCTCGCTGCCGGCGACCCGGATCTCCTTGCGCTCGAGGAGATCGAGCAGGAGCGCCCGCTTGCGCCTGTAGCGCTCGCGCGTTCGCTCGACGTGCGCCTCGTCGCCCCACGCGACAACGGAAGCACGCTGGACGAACTCCTGCGGCGCCGTGCCGACGGTCGGCCGGAATGCCTTCAGCGCGCTGATCAGCGCGGGATCGCCGGCGGCGAAGCCGCTTCGGTAGCCGGTCATCGAGCTTCGCTTCGAGAGGGTGTTGAAGACGACGACGTTGGTGCGGTCCTCGAGCTGGAGCGCCGACGCGGGCGGCTCGCCGAAGTAGAGCTCCGTGTAGGCCTCGTCGGACGCGACGACGAAGCCGTGCTCCCGCGCGAGCTCGGCGAGCCGCTCGTAGAAGGCGAGCGGCGCCGTCGCGCAGGTGGGGTTGTTCGGGTAGTTGACCCAGAAGACCGCGAGCCGGCTCCACGTCTCCTCGTCGACCGCGTCCAGGTCGGGGAGGAAGCCGTGCTCCTCTCGGAGCGGCAGGGCCAGCGGGCGTGCGTGCGCGAAGAGGGCGCCTCGCTCGTACACCGGATAGCCCGGGTCCGTGAACGCGACCGTGTCCCGCGCACCGTCGGCGTCCGCGACGGCGAGCGCAAAGCTGAAGATCGCCTCCTTGCTCCCCAGCGTCGGGATCACCTCGGTGTCGGGGTCGAGCGAACTCCCGAAGCGGCGCCCGGCCCAGCCCGCGACGGCCTCGCGCAGCTCGGGCAGCCCGACCGCGGCCGGATAGCCCATCCGCTCGCGCAGCCCGGCAACGAGCGCGTCCCGGATGAACGGCTCTGTCGGCTCGCGGGGGTCGCCCATGCCGAAGTCGATCACGCGCGTTCCCTGCGCCTCGACGCGGCGCGCCGCCTCGTTCAGGCGCACGAACGGATACGTGGTCTGGCGCTCGAGGATCGGGGAGAGCGGCACGCCTCAGACCGTACCCGTGAGGAACGACCACAGCGACCGGAAGCACCGCTCCAATGCCGCGATCTCGACCTGCTCGTCACGGCGGTGCGCATAGCGCGTCGCGCCGGGGCCGAAGTTGACCGCGTCGATTCCGCGCGAGGTGAAGTCGGCGACGTTCGTCCAGGCCTGCTTCGGCTCGAGCGCGAGGTCGCCGGCTGCGCGCAGCCGCTGCACGAGCGGGGAGTCCGTGACGACGCGGGCCGGGGGCGAATCGCCCGCGTGCTCGTAGGTCGCGCCCTCCGGGACGAGGCTGCGCAGGTACGCATCGGCGCTCGCCGGCGAGCGGTCGGGCGCGTAGCGGAAGTTGACGTTGGCGACGACCCGGTCCGGGATCACGTTCGTCGCGATCCCGCCCTCGACCTGCGTGATGCTCGCGACCTCCGTGAACGTGAGCCCGCCGATCTCGACCGGGCGCGGCTCGATCGCGGCGAACGGCCGCAATCCTTCGAGCGCCTTGTCGATCGCGTTCTCCGCCGTCCACGGCCGCGCGGAGTGGCCGCTGACGCCGTGGAAGGTGATGCGTGCGTTCAGGTTGCCGAGGCAGCCGGCCTGGATCGTGCAGTCGGTCGGCTCGAGCAGGATCGCCAGCTCCGCCTCGTGCACGATGCGGGAGCGGTCGAAGAGGTGAGGAAGCGGGCTGAACTCGGCGGGCAGCTCCTCCTTTCCGAAGGCGAGCAGCGCGACGTCGACCTCGAGGCTCGACCTTCTGCGCCTCGAGCTCGCGGGCCAGCTCGAGCAGCACGGCCAGGCCGCCCTTCATGTCACTCGTGCCGAGGCCGTGCACGGTCCCGTCGTCGATCCGGCCGGGCACGTTCTGCTTGCGCGGGGACAGTGTCGTAGTGGCCGGCCAGGACGACGAGTGGTCGCTCGGCCCGCCTCGGCCGGGCCCAGACGAATGCGTCCTCGCTCTCGTACTCCGGGTCGAACGAATTCGGCACGAGCGAGCGGACGCGAGCGGCAATCTCCGCTTCGTGCCTGCTCTCGGAGGGGATGTTCACGAGCTCGAGCGTGCGCGTCGGCGAGCCGGTCGGCGAGAGAGGCCATCGCGGGCAAGCGTGGCACAATCCACGTGGTGACGAGGCGCCACCAAGGCGGGGACGCTGTAGAGCCGGAGCGGGGGCTCGTGCTCGCCGTGCTGGCGAAAGGAGCAGACGCCGTGGACGAGCTCGGTGAGCTGCGTGAGCTGGCACGCACGGCGGGCGTCGAGCCTATCGCCGAGGTCGTCCAGCAACGCTCGCGCCCCGACCCACGCACGTACGTCGGCAAGGGCAAGCTCCAGGAGCTGAAGCAGGTCTACGGCGACGCCGGCGCGGAGGTCCTGCTCGTCGACGACGAGCTCGAGCCGGCGCAGCAGCGGGCGCTCGAGAACGCTCTCTCCTCGCGCGTCGTCGACCGGACGCAGCTGATCCTCGACATCTTCGCGCAGCACGCCACGAGCGCCGAGGGAAAGCTCCAGGTCGAGCTCGCCCAGCTCGAGTACAACCTGCCGCGGATGCGGGGCATGTGGCAGCACCTCGAGCGTCTCGGCGGCGGCACCGGCGCGCTCGGCGCGGGCGTCGGCACGCGCGGCCCGGGCGAGTCCCAGCTCGAGACCGACCGCCGCATCGCGCGGCGGAAGATCTCGCTGCTACGGCGGCGCCTGCGGGAGCTCGGGAAGCAGCGCGCGACGCGCCGGAAAGAGCGAGCGCGGAGCGGTACCCCGACCGTCGCGCTCGCCGGCTATACGAACGTCGGCAAGTCGACGCTGCTGAACGCCCTCACTGGGTCCGAGGTCAGCGTCGAGGACCAGCTCTTCGAGACCCTCGATCCGACCACGCGGAGCTTCGAGCACGACGGCAAGCGCTATCTCGTCACCGACACGGTCGGCTTCATCCGCCGGCTGCCCACGCAGCTCGTGGAGGGTTTTGCCTCGACGCTGGAGGAGACGCTCGTCGCCGACCTCGTCCTCCATGTCGTCGACGCCTCCGCGCCGGACGACCGGCTCGGGGAGATGATCGCGTCGGTCGACGCGGTCCTGCACGAGATCGGGGCAGACGACGTCCCGCGCGAGCTCGTGCTGAACAAGATCGACCTGGTCGACCCGCTCGGGCGCAGACGGCTCGCGAACCGTTTTCCAGACTCGCTTCAGATCTCCGCCGGGACCGGAGAAGGGCTCGAGGAGCTGCGCGCCCGTATCGCCGCGCGTTTCGGCGACCGGTACGAGGACGTCCGCCTGCTTCTCCCCTACGAGGAAGGCGGCAAGCTGGCCGAGCTCTACGCGCTGGGCGCGCCGATCGACGAGCGCGAGGACTCCGAGCACGGCGTGCTCGTCCGCGCGAGGCTCCCGCAGCGCGAGGTGCGACGGTTCGCGCAGTACCTCGTCGCCGAGGCGCAGGACGACACAGCCGCGGAACGTCGTTAGCGGTCGTCGCCGCTGCCCTGGAGGACACTGCGGCGCTGACGGGAGGCGAGCTTCTCGAGATTCGCCGCGGCGATCGCCTCGAGCTCCAGCCCGGCCTCGGTCGCCAGCTGTGCCGTGTACCAGAGCACGTCGCCGAGCTCGGCCGCGAGCGCCTCGCGCCGTTCCTCCGTGAGGACGCCGCCGTCGTCGCGGATCGCCTTCTTGATCTTCTCGGCGGTCTCGCCGGCCTCGCCGCAGAGCCCGAGCGCCGGATAGACCAGATTGTCGCCGAGGTGGGGATAGACTGCCGTCTCCCGCGAGCGACGCTGATACTCGGAGAAGCGCACCTGCCAACACTACTCGCCGCACCGGAGCGCAACTCCGCACTCGCGCCGTGAGGGGCGCGGAGCCACGGATCCGCGTCTCGGCGCTGCTGCGCTGGGGCGACGGCATCCTCCTCTGCCGCCACGACAAGCGCGGGCAGCACGTCTGGCTGCTCCCCGGCGGCGGCGTGCAGTCAGGCGAGACGCTGACGGACGCGCTCGACCGCGAGATGCAGGAGGAGGTCGGGATCGAGGCGCCGCCGGTCGAGGGACCGATTGCGATCGTCGAGTCGATCGGGCCGAAGCGAAGCTTCGTCGCGAAGCACGTGGTCCACGTGATCTTCGCGGGCGACCTGACCGGCTCGCTCGAGTCGGTCAACTCGCAGGACGAGGCCGTCCGCGGGCATCGCCTGTTCAGGCTCGACGAGCTCGACGGGATCGTGCTCCATCCGCCGATCCAGCGCTTCCTCCAGCGCTGGCAACCGGGAGATCCGGCGGCGTATCTCGGGGCGCTGTGGACGCCGTGAAGGACGTCCTCGGGCTCACTGCCGACTACTCGGCGCAGTTCCTGTCCTCGCTGGACGAGCGGCCGATTCGGCCTCAGGCGTCGATCGGTGAGCTGCGCGAAGCCCTCGGCGGCCCACTTCCCGTTCAGGGCAGCGACGACGTCCAGGTTCTCGCGGAGCTGATCGAGGCGGCCGAGCCGGGCATCATGGCGATGCCCGCGGCTCGGTTCTTCGGATTCGTCATCGGCGGCGCCATGCCCGCGCCGCTCGCGGCGGACTGGCTCACCTCGACCTGGGACCAGAACGCGGGCCTGATCGGGCCGACACCGAGCGCCGGCGTCGTCGAGGAGGTCGCACTCGAATGGTTGCGCGAGCTGCTCGGCCTGCCTAACGGGGTGTCCGCCGGCTTCGTCACCGGCTGCCAGATGGCGCACATGACCGCGCTCGCGGCTGCGCGCCAGCACGTGCTCGAGCTCGAGGGCTGGAATCTCCTCCGCGACGGACTGCAGGGCGCCCCCAGGATCAACGTTCTCGTCGGCCAGGAACGCCACGTCACCGTCGACCGGGCGCTTCGCTACCTCGGCATCGGCTCGGCGCAGATCCAACCGCTGACTGCGGACGGCGAGGGACGGATGGATGTGGCGGAGCTGCGCCGGGCGCTCGAAGCCGCGGAGGGTCCGACCATCGTCTGCGCACAGGCCGGGGGCGTGAACAGCGGTTCCTTCGATCCGCTCGATGAGATTGCGAGCTCGGTCGAGGGCACGGGCGCCTGGCTCCACGTCGACGGTGCCTTCGGTCTGTGGGCAGCTGCGTCGCCTCGGTTCCGTCACCTTGTCGCCGGCTCGGAACGAGCGGACTCGTGGGCGACGGACGGGCACAAGTGGCTCAACGTGCCCTACGACTCGGGGATCGCGTTCTGCGCGCACCCGGAGGCACATCGCGCCGCGATGGCGGTGCAGGCGAGCTATCTGGAGCAGGTCGACGCGGACGCCGCCCGCGACCCGATGGACTGGACTCTCGAGTTCTCACGCCGGGCGCGTGGCTTTCCGATCTACGCCGCGATCCGTGCGCTCGGGAGTACCGGCGTTGCGGCTCTGGTCGAGCGCTGCTGCGACCACGCCGCCCGCTTCGCAGAGCTGCTCGCCGGGGACCCGAGGGTCGAGATTCTCAACGAGGTCGTCCTCAACCAGGTGCTCGTCCGGTTCGCCGACGACGACGCGCTCACCGACGCGACGATCAAGCGGGTACAGGATGACGGCACCTGCTGGCTCTCGGGGACGAAGTGGGGCGGCAAAGCGGCCATGCGGATCTCGGTCTCCAACTGGCAGACGACCGACGCCGATGTCGAGCGGAGCGTCGCGGCGATCCTAGAAGCGGCCGCCGCGGTCACGGGCTCGCCGCGCTGAGACCGCGTGCGCCTCGCCTTCGAGGCGGTCCGGCAGCGGTTCCAGCTCGGGCGGGGCGCCTCCGGTCGCGTGGGCGAGCGCCTGGGAGAGCAGCCAGTCGGCGAGCCACGGGTTCCGCGGCAGGAGCGGGCCGTGCAGGTACGTCCCGATCGCTCTCCCGACTCGGCAGCCCTCGTACCCCGACTCGCCGTCGTTCCCGAACCCGGCCACGACTCGGCCGAGCGGCTCCGCGCCGGGGTCGAGCCGTGTGCGCCCGGCGTGGTTCTCGAAGCCCGCGATCGTCCGCCGCTCGCCCGGCTCGAGCTCGCACTCGAGCAGCACGTCGCCGATCATCCGCCGTTCGCCCGCGACGGTCTCGTGCGGGAAGAGACCGACGCCCGGCAGGGAGTCGCCGAGCCGGCCGATGTAGCCGCGCCCGAGCAGCTGGTAGCCGCCGCAGACCGCGAGCAGCGCCGCACCGGCTTCCACGGCCGCGTGGATGCCAGGCCCCTTGGCGGCGAGATCCGGCGCGATCAGCGCCTGCTCGCGGTCCTGGCCGCCGCCGACGTACAGGAGATCGTGCTCGCCGGGCGTGACGTCGTCTCCGATCGAGATCGGCGTCACCTCGAGCTCGTGGCCGCGCAGCGCGGCCCTGCGCGTGAACACCGCGATGTTCCCGCGGTCGGCGTAGATGTTGAGGTAGTCCGGGTAAAGGTGCCCGACCCGGATCCTCACGAGCGCTCCCAATACGGCTTGGCGAGCCCTCGCTCGGCGAAGAGCCGCTGCAGGGCGAGCATGGCGGTGTAGGTGGGGAGAACGACGAGCTCCCCACCGGCCGGGGTCAGCGCGAGCCCGCGGTCGAGAGCCCGCTCGACGTTCGGCTCGACTTCGAGCGCGGCCTCGTCGAGGCCGCCGTACACGCAGCGGACGCCAAGCTCTGCGGCACGGTCGCCGGACGCGATCAGGCGCTCGGTCTTCGCCAGCAGCGGCTCGAAGTCGACGTCCCAGATCCAGGAGACGTCCTTCCCGTCGGCGATCCCGTCGTTGAGAGCGACGAGGAGGAGGGAGGGAGCGCCGCTCTGCTCGAGCGTGCGTACGACTTCGTTCGTGCCGGCGGGATTCTTGATCAGGAGGACGAGGATGCTCTTCTCGCCGACTGCGATGCGCTCGAAGCGGCCGAACGCGGCGCCGAACCGCTCGAGCCCCGCCTGGATCGCCTCTGGCTCGGCTCCGAGCGCGTGCGCGAGCGCGGCGGCGCCGAGTGCGTTGTAGACGTTGTAGAGGCCGGGGAGGGGCAGACGGATCCGCGCAGAGCCCGCGGGCGTCTCCAGCTCGAACGAGACGCCGTCGAGCCCCTGCAGCTCGATCTCGCGCGCGCGCACCTGGAGTGGGGGACGGGCGTGCCCGCACGCCGGACAGCGGTAGTCGCCGAGGTGGCCGACGTAGGCAGCGGCGAACTCGTACGGCTGTCCGCAGACGACGCAGTAGCGCGAGTCGGCGGCGTGCTGGAGCGAGGGCCGCGCGTGCGCAGGGTCGTCGATCCCGAATACGAGCGCTCCGTCACGGCTCCGGGCGAGCTCTCCGACCTGGGGATCGTCGCCGTTGACCACGAGCACCGTCTCGGGGGGCAGGTCGGCAGCCGCCGAGCGCCACCGCTCGGCGATCAGCTCGAGCTCGCCGTAGCGGTCGAGCTGGTCGCGAAAGAGGTTTCCGAGCAGCACGGCCCGGGGCCGGACCCGGCGTAAGACTTCGGGGAGCGCGCCCTCGTCGACCTCGAGCAGGCCGAGCTCTGCGTCGCGGCTCGCGAGCAGGGTGGAGGCGACGCCGGAGACGAGGTTGGCGCCGGAGCGGTTCCAGGCGAGTCGCCGTGGTCGAAGAATCTCCGCCGTCATTGCGGTCGTGGTCGTCTTCCCGTTCGTCGCAGAGACGACCGCAGCGCCTTGAGGCAGGCGGGCGGCGAGGGCGTCGATCGCGCCCGGGTCGAGCTTCCAGAGGAGCTTCCCCGGCAGGGTCGTGCCGCCGCCGGCCCCGGCGAGGCGGGAGAGCCTGCCGGCCGCACGGGCGGCGAGCGACTCGACTGCGAGACGTGGGCTCACGCTCATCGGCCGCGAGCGTACCCGCCGCCACCCGCGGCCAGGTCCGCTCGGGTCGTCTTGCACATCGATGAAAATGCTCTAGAATGCTTGCATGGGACGATCGCGCCGCCACCCGGCGGTGGCAGGCATCGATCCGGAGGCGCTGGCCGCCTTCCAGGCCGGGATTCGGAAGCGCTACTCGAACGAGGAGATCCTCGCTCAGCTGAAGGAGAGCGCCGAGCGGCTGGGGCGCTCCCCGACCATGCGGGAGTTCGCCGCCGACTCGCAGACGACAGTGCACCCGCAGACCGTGATCGAGCACTTCGGGAGCTGGAACGCTGCCAAGCGCCAGGCAGGTCTCGTGCCGCGGCGCTTCGCGACGCGGGAGGAGCTGCTGGGTCGCCTCCGCGACCTCGGCGAGGAGCTCGGCCGGACTCCGACCGCGCGTGACATCGACGCGCGCAAGGGTGCGATGCCCTCGAAGTCGCTGCTCTGGCACACGTTCGGCTCGCTCGCCCAGGCGCTTCGCGAGGCCGGCTTCGACGTGCCGGTCGGGGAGGAGCGGCTCGAGCGTGCGGTCGCGCAGGGCGCCGTGCTCGCGCGGCGGCTCGGTCGCCTGCCGAAGATGGCCGACTGGGCTTCCGCGCGTCGTGCCGACGAGAGCCTGCTGACGGAGTGGCAGGTCTACCGGATGATCGACGTCCAGCCGGCGTGGGCCGCGTTCCAGTTCCTCGTGCGCGAGCGCCTGCTCGAGGAGGGGGAGACGGTGGCGCCGGACGGCGCGTTGTCCTCGACCTAGAGGCTCGCGACCGCGATCGCGGCCAGGCGCTTGAGGCAGGAGGCGCCCTCGTGCGGGGCGCGGACGGAGGGGAGGACCGTCTCCTCGACGTAGGAACGGTCGGGCTTGAAGCGGTCTGTCCTGGTCACTCGTCCGTCCTGGATACGCAGCAGCGTTCCCTCGTCGACCTCGCGCTTCCGCAGCGTGACCCGGATCGTGCGCTCGAGCACCTCGAGCGCCGCACGCGTCGACGCGAAGAAGAGCTCCTTGCCGCCCGTGCCGATCCAGAGCGGGCGACCGACCGCGCGGGCGAGGAAGAGGGTCGAGCTCTCGCGCTCGTCGAGCCATGCCGTCGCCATCGCGCCGTACAGCTCCTCGAGCGCCTCCGGGCTTCCCTCGGCATGCTCGGCGAGGGCGAAGATCGCCTCGGAGTCGACGGTCATCTCCGGATGCTCTCGCCCGAAGCCGTAGCGGGCGAAGATCTCTTCGTCGTTGACGATGATCCCGTTGTGGATCCCGACCACCTTGCCGTGCCGGATCGGATGGTTGTTCGCCTCGATCCTCGGATGCCCCTTGGTGTAGTCGCGGACGTGCACGAGCACCTGCGTGGCTCCGGACGGCACGTGCAGCTCGTCGAGCAGCTCCGTCGCACCCGAGCGCCGCGTGTGGACGGTCACAGAGGCACCGGAGCCCCGGTGTGCGTACCCAACGGCGTCGCCGCCGCGCTCGGCGATTCCGGCCAGGAGCGCCTGCGCGGCCAGCGTGCGCTGCACGCTCGACTCGGGGTTGAGGCTGTATCCGGCGATTCCACACATAGCTGCTGACTTCTAGGTTCTTCTTCGGTTGCCTTCGTCTGCCACTTGAGGAGAGTAGACGCGAAGTGTCTGGACAAAGTTAGGACGGTTCCAGGACCGCAGTTCTTCCACGAGAGCGTCACGATCTCCTCAAGCTGGCGCGCTGCGACGCCGATAACGCGTGGATGGAGCCCCTGCCCGTTGAGCCCGTGCACGCCGTTGGACCCGAGCCGCGTCTCGAGCTCTTGCCTGCGCTCGACGACCCGACCGCCGACGACGGCCGCAACGACGCCGAGGAGCCGGCGGCGAAGCCCGAGGCGACACAGGATCCGCTCAAGCTCTACGTGCGCCAGATCGGGGACGGGCGCCTGCTCACCCCGACCGAGGAGCGCGAGCTCGCGCGGCGCAAGGACGCGGGCGACGAGGCGGCCAAGCGGAAGCTGATCGAGTCGAACCTTCGGCTCGTGATGTCGATCACACGCAACTACACGAAGGCGGGCGTGCCGTTGCTCGACCTGATTCAGGAGGGCAATCTCGGTCTCATCCGCGCGGTCGAGAAGTTCGACTACAAGATGGGCTTCAAGCTCTCGACCTACGCGACGTGGTGGATCCGCCAGTCGGTGACCCGGGCGCTCGCCGAGCAGGGGCGCACGATTCGCCTGCCCGTGCACGTCGCGGACCAGGTGCGCCAGGTCACGCGCGGCCGGCGTTTGCTCGCGCAGAAGCTGAACCGCGACCCGAGCGTGGACGAGATCTCCGAGGAGACCGGCTTCACAATGGAGCGGGTGGAGGAGCTGCTCGGCCTGGTGCAGGATCCAGTCAGCCTCGAGACGCCGGTCGGCGACGGCGAGAGCCTCTTCGGCGACCTCGTCGAGGACACGAAGACCGCGGGACCCGACGTCGAGACGGCGGAGCGGCTGCGCACGCACGAGCTCGCCGCGGCGCTCGACCAGCTCAAGCCGCGTATGCGCCAGGTAGTCGCCCTCCGCTTCGGCCTGGACGGAGCCGCGCCGAAGACTCTCGAAGAGGTCGGCCGCGAGCTGGGAGTCACACGCGAGCGCATCAGACAGCTCGAGACGCGGGCACTCCAAGAGCTGCGCACGGTCGCACCTGCCCTCGCGTTCTACCTACGCACCTAGTTTTGCGCAGGATCGAGAATCCGCGGGAGCGGATTCTCGATCGCGCGAAGATCCCTGAAGGCCCGCTTCGCGGCACTCCCTCCTCGCTCCGTACTACGTGACGCCCGCGCGCGCTGCGTACTAGAGCATCGCGCCGACGGACTCGAGCTCGCGAAGCGACGCGAGCCGCTTGAGCGAGTCGAGCTCGATCTGGCGTACCCGCTCGCGCGTCAGGCCCAGCCGACGCCCGATCTCCTCGAGCGTCTTCGGTTCCGCGTCCGTGAGGCCGTAGCGGAGCACGACCACTTGCCGTTCGCGGTCGGTGAGCGCTCCGAGTGCCTCCTTCAACGCCTGGCTACGGAGGGAGAGCTCGACCTGCTCCTCGGGGAGCGGGCCGTCGCCCGCGACGAAGTCTCCGAAGACGGCGTCCTCGGCCTCGCCGACCGGTTGGTCGAGGCTCGTCGACGCGCGCGCCGCGGCACGCACCTCGTGCGCCTGGTGCAGCGGGAGCGAGGCCTCCTCGGCGATCTCCTCGAGCGTCGGCTCCCTGCCAAGCTGGGTCCAGAGCGTCCGCTCGGCACGGTTCATCTTCTGCAGGCGCTCGACGATGTGGACCGGCATCCGGATCGTGCGCGCCTTGTCGGCGAGCGCGCGGGCAACGGCCTGGCGGATCCACCAGGTCGCGTACGTGGAGAACTTGAACCCGCGGCGCCAGTCGAACTTCTCGACCGCGCGGATGAGTCCGAGCGTGCCTTCCTGGATCAGGTCGAGGAACGGCAAGCCCTGGTTGCGGTAGTTCTTCGCGATCGAGACGACCAGCCGCAGGTTGGACTGGATCATCTGCTGCTTCGCGAGCAGATCCCCGCGCTCGATCCGCTTCGCCAGCTCGACCTCCTGCGGCGCCGTCAGCAGGTGATGCCTTCCGGCCTCGCGCAGAAAGAGTTGGAGCGCGTCGGTCGTCGTCTCCTGAGGTGCTGGAATCGGCGCGGGCGGCGGCGCCGGCTCCTCCTGCTGCGCACCGTCGACGAGCTCGATCCCGCGCCGGTCGAGCTCGCGGTAGAGCGCGTCCTGCTCGAGAGGGTCCAGCTCGTGCGTCTCGACGACCTCGGTCAGCTCGGCGGCCTTCAACGATCCGGCCTGCTCGGCGGTCTCCAGCAGTTGCAGGAGCTCGTCGTTCCGGAGCAGCTGGTCGATGTCGACGGTCCTCATGCGACGAGCGTTCTTCTACCCGACAGCTTCTAGCCTCCAAACCCGCATGTCCAGTATGCGGGAAGCGCGCCGCGCGGACAACGGCGGGAGCCGACGCGCGTGGCCGACTCCCGCCGATGACCGTGAGCTGTCGCCGGTGCTACTCGAGCAGGGAGCAGAGCTCCGTTGCCTGCCCTCGGAGCGAGAAGGACGTGATCAGGTCTTGATCGAGGTCCAGCGTCTCCTGTACGTGACCGACCACCGAGTAGAGGGCTCCGTTCTCGCCGACCTCACCCTCCGGGCCCAGGTCCCCCGGGAAGAACCAGAGAATCGTCTGGCCGCTCACCTCGATGAGGAGGTCGTTCGCCTCTTCGTCGTAGCGCTCGGTGTACGTCCCAAAGTCCTTCGCCTCGATCGAGGCGCCGCTCTCGGTGTTCGTCACCGTCTGACGCGCACTGCTGTGGATCGTCACGCTGCCGTCACTGAACTCGGTGCGCGTGAAGTGGCTTCCTTCTCGCGGGCGCAACTCCACCGCGAACGAGCAGGCGAAGCCGGCCTCTTGCAGCGTCGGCTCCATGCTGAACTGCGTCCGGATGGGCTTTGCGGCCAACGCTGGAACGGCCGCAAGAGTGACGAGCGCAAGTGCCAGCCCGAGTACTCCAGCGCGACTGCCGCGCAGTCATGTGCTGCTTGGGCACTTCAACACCTTCCTCCCGTTCGATGCCGGCGCGGAACCGCACCGCGCCTGCGAGTCGGAGTGTGGCTCAGTCGTCGACGGTGCGTCAATGGCTTCGCGCGAAAAGCGGCGTGGCGGCGCGCAGAACCACTCGTGACACTTGCCTCTTGAAGCAGATCGCGGCAAGCTAGTGATCACTGGATCGAAACCCGGGGGGAGAAGAGGACGAGGGCAATGAACCCCACACGAATTGGTCGGCTTGCGGTGCTCGGCCTGGCAGTTGCGCTCACCGTGCCGGCCGTGGCTACTTCGGCCAACGAAGTGACGAAGTGGAACGAGGTCGCCGTGAACACCGTGGTCGCACAGCCGGGGATCGCCTCGGCGCCGCCCGCGGCGAGCATCTTCGTAGCAATGGTGCAGGGTGCCGTCTATGGAGCCGTCAACGCGGTCGACCGGCACGGGCGGCCGTATCTCGTCAACCGAAGCTTCCCGAAGGCTTCGCCAGAGGCTGCGGCCGCGACTGCGGCGTTCCGGGTGCTGGACAGCTCTTCCCGGCCCAACATGCAACGCTGCAGGCGGCGTACGACGCCTCGCTTGCGGGAATCCCGAACGGGAAGCCCGAGGACCAGGGGATCGAGGTCGGCACGATGGCGGCCGACGCGATGCTCGCCGAGGGACACGACGGGCGCGTGCCGATGACGTGCACGTTCGGTACGTTCGTGCCCGGTGTGTGGCAGCCGCTGGCGGATGCGGACGGAGCCGCAGTATGCGATCCCACCCCGTGGGTGAAGGACGCGGTGCCGTTCCTCGTGGAGAGCGCGACGCAGTTCCGCACGCCGGGCCCACTCGCGCTGACGAGTGCCGCCTACGCGGCGGAGGTCAACGAGGTCAAGGCGATCGGCGCGCTGAACAGCACCACTCGGACGCCCGCGCAGAGCCACGCTGCGGCCTTCTGGCAGACCAACCCGATGCCGAACTACAACGCCATCGCTCGCAGGTTCGCCGACCTGTACTCGCTCGATCTGAGCGACAGCGCGCGCCTGTTCGCGATGCTCGACCTCACCGCGGCGGACGCCCTGATCACGACCTGGAGCCGACAAGTACCACTACAACTTCTGGCGGCCGAGGGCCGCAATCCGGCAGGCGGACACCGACGGCAATCCCGCCACGGTGGCCGACCCCACCTGGGAGCCGATGTTCCATCCGACGCTCAATCCCGCGATCGGCGGTGTCGGTCCCGCCCTGAGCACGCCGCCGTACCCGGACCATCCGTCGGGCGCCACCGCCTACGCGAGTGCCAGCATGCACGCGCTGGCGTCCTTCTTCGGTACCGACGAGCTGCCGTTCTTTGCGACGAGCAGCCGGTTCCCGGGGAGCAGCGGGCCTTCACCCGCTTCTCCGACGTGACCAACGAGGTGCTCGAAGCGCGCATCTGGGCAGGGATCCACTTCCGGACGCCCGACGTCCAGTCAGCCGAGCTCGGCGGCGAGATCGAGCGCTATATCCACAAGCACTGGTTCGCGGCAGCGCACTGAGCCTCGAGGCGTGGAGCGGCCTTCGGGCCGCTCCACGCCTGGCGCTGTTCCCAATCTGCGAGTCGCGGATTCGCCGGACGCGGAATCCGCATAGCCAAGGCCCTCTCCCGAATGCACGAGAACGGGCGTTATGTCAAGTTGGCACAGGAGGCTCGGGAATGCGCCCTCTCCCCGTCGCGAGGTCGACGGCTCAGAAGTCCGCCGCGCGGACGCCCGTCGCGATCAGGAGCAGGATGATTGCCGCGAGGATCAGCCGGTAGACGACGAAGAGCGTGTAGTTGTGCCGACGCACGTACCCGAGCAGCGCCGAGATGGCTGCGAGGCCGGCGGCGAACGAGGCGAGCGAGCCGACGACGAACGGCCCGATCATCCCCGGCGGGAGGTCCGCCAGGAGCACGTCCCCGATTCCCTTGTACGCGACTGCGCCGAGCGTGATCGGCACGAGCAGAAGGAACGAGAACCGCGCCGCGGAGTCGCGGTCGAGGCCGAGAAACCGGCCCGCCGTGATCGTGATCCCGGACCGCGACACCCCGGGCATGAGCGCGAGCGATTGGGCGAGCCCGACGCCGACGGCGGCGCGGATGCTCACGTCGCCGAGATCCTTCGTCTGGGGACGCTTGTCGGCGACGTAGAGGAGCAGACCGAAGAGCGCGAGATTGATCGCGATCTGCCACGGCTCGCCGAGGTTCTCTGCGATCAGGTTCTCGCCGACGGCGCCCACGATCGCCGCCGGCACGGTCGCGGCGGCGACGCACCACGCGATCCGCTCGTCGACCGTCTCGATCCGCCGGCGCGAGAGTGTCCCGAGCCACGCGGCTGCCAGGCGGACGAGGTCGGCGCGGAAGTAGAGCACGACCGCGACGAGCGTCCCGAGGTGGAGCGACACGTCGAACGTCTGGTTGAACGCGTCGTTCTCCTTCAGGTAGTCCCAGTCGAACAGCCACGGGACGAGGATCAGGTGCCCGGACGAGGAGATCGGCAGCAGCTCGGTCGCCCCCTGCACGAGCCCGAGCACGAGCGCCTGCCAGTTCGGGAGCGCGACGTCGCTGTCCCCCAGCCCGAGCACGGTGAGGACGACGGCAGCCAGCAAGGCCGCGCCGGCGACGGTCCAGACAGCTGCGCGGCCCACGCGCCGCATCCTAGGGACCCGCCCGCGCGCCCCGGAACGAGAACTTGTCGCAATTTGCAGACAACGCCGTCTCGCGGCACTTGCCCGGAAGGGACACCCCCGTTACGTTCCTGCCTGCAGGGAGCACGGAGCGCGATTAGGTCGAAGCCGAGCTCGAGGGCCGTACGCGGAAGCGGAAAGTCAGCGGGCTCGGTGGACGAAAGCGCCACCGGCTCCCTGAATTTATTTGCAGCGAGGGGAATCCGCGGAAGCGGATTCCCCTCGCGCTAACACCCCTGAAGGCGTCCGCTTCGCGGCCGCGGGCTCATTGGTCAGCCTCCTGAGGCGCCCGCGGGTTCAGTGCCGATGGGTCCCTGGGCCTTCGTTAGGATCGCCGTCAATGCACTTGCGCATGCCGGCTATCGACCAGGGGAAGCAGGCGTTTCTCTGGTCTGTCTTCTTCTTCCTCCTTCTCTGGCCCGGCATGATTCTGCTCGGTGTCTCCGGCGGCACGTCGCTGATCCTGTCTCTCCTCGCCGCCGGCGCGATCTTCCTGTTCGTGCGCCTGCAGGGCGAGGATCGCCCCGGCGAGACGCGCTAGCCGTCGTCGCGGCCGTCCCGTCCGCGTCGTCGTGACGGTCTGCTCCTCCGTCGCTGTCGGCATAGGCGTACGGCCGGCGCTCGGCGGTCAGCGGCTCGTCCGCGTCGTGCTCGACGCGCGTGACGTCGTCCGCCTGCGTCGGCACCGCGACCGGCTCGCGCCGCGGGCCGGCGGTGTCGAACGAGAACCCGAAGACGAGTCCGATCCCGAACGCGACGGCCGGCAAGACGTTGCCGACGTCCGCGACGGCGCCGTGGATGCCGAGGTCACGCGACCAGTTCGACGTGTTCATCCAGTCGGCGGGTTGCCGCGCAAGCAGCACCCAGCCGCCCGCGACCAGCACGGGCAGGAAGCCGACGAGGAAGACGCCGAGCGAGAAGCGCGGCCAGCCCCACTTCGTCCAGCCGCCAAGAAGCTGGGAGAGCGCCATCGTCAGGCCGGCTGCGGCGATCACCCCGTAGGTGGCCCAGTACTCGCCGTTGCTCTCGGTGCCGATCTGCGTCGCGATCCAGAGCAGGACGCCGGCGACCGCCGCTCCGGCGAGCGTCGAGATCCCGCGTGTCACTCCGATCATCGCTGCCTCCATTCCACAGGGAGTTCTGCCCGGGTCGTTCCCGGTCGGAGGTGTAACGGTCGAAGCCCTAGTTCAGGTGCAGCCTGCGCTCGTCGAAGCGGGCGGAGTGGAGCTCGGCGTGGAACTCCTCGAGCGAGCGCAACGCGTCTCCTGCGAAGACGTGGTCGACGACGCCTATCTCCTCGTCGTTCGCGAACGGGAGGTCGACGTGCGCCTGCGAGACGAGGTTGACGGAGAGCGCGCCGCAGGCGGGGCAGCGAACGGCAAGCCCGAGGCGCCGCTCGCCGGGCGCGACCGCGACGAACGAGGACGGGAAGACCGGCCGCGGCCGGCCCTCGGCGTAGCAGTAGAACGTCCACGGCCACTCCCCCGCTCGCAGGTGCGACGCAGCGGCCTCGAGGAGCTCATCCGCGGCATCCGCCGTGCGCGACGTCATCAGGTCGACGAACGCGCCCGCGTGAGCCCCGAGCGGTGCCCAGTCGAGGTCGTCGTGCGCGACGAGCCCCGTGTGCTCCTCGCCGCAGCGGCAGTCGAAACGGACGCCGTAGACCGCCGGGTGCGCGGCACCGGGGAGCCGCTCGAGCAGGCGGAACGACGAGAGCGATACCTGGGCCTGCTCTCGCTTGGGACACGCGAATGTGTACCGGGCCGTAAGTGCGTCGTACATCGTGCGTATTGTCATCGGCACGACGGACAGGCTGCGTGAGCCTCAGTAGGTCAAGAGCGACTGGACGTCGTAGCCGGCGAGCTTCTCGCGCCCGTGCAGGAACTCCAGCTCGATCACGAAGAGCACGCCGACGACCTCGCCGCCGAGCTGCTCGACGAGCTCCGTCTTCGCCTTTGCCGTCCCGCCGGTGGCGAGCACGTCGTCGTGGACGATCACGCGGGAGCCCTTGCCGAGCGCGTCTGCGTGCACCTGCAGGCTGTCGGTGCCGTATTCGAGCTCGTAGGTCGCCTCGACCGTCTCCCACGGGAGCTTCCCGGGCTTCCGTGCCGGCACGAAACCGCAGCCGAGGCGGTCGGCGAGCGCACCGCCGAAGATGAACCCGCGCGCCTCGGCGCCGAGGATGACGTCGGGCCGGAGCGGCCGGGCGAGCTCCTCGAGCCGGTCGAGCGTCTCCCGGAAGTACACCGGGTCGGCGACGAGCGGCATCAGGTCCTTGAAGACGATCCCCGGCTTCGGAAAGTCGGGCACGTCGCGGACGCGGTCGCGCAGGTCGAGCGCTGCTCCAGGCGTGCTCACCGCGCGACTCTACCTCTCGGCGAGGAGCCGGAGCTCCCGCCAGAAGAGCAGCCGCGAGAGCTCCTGCGACGTCTCCGCGAGCTGCTGGAGGTCCTCGAGACCCGCCTTCCGCCGCTCCGCGTTACGCGAGCGCAGCGCCGGCGCGACCAGTTGCTCGAGCAGCCCTGCCTCGCGCCCGGCGGAGTTGCGGAACGTGCGCAGGTGCCGCGCGTCGATGCCGTACTGCGCCAGGCGCGCGCAGGCGGCTGCGATGTCGACGTCACCCTCGCGATAGATGCGGTCGCCGCCCTCGATTCGAGGAGCGAGCAGCCCGTATTCCTCCAGGGCGCGTGCGAAGTCCGGATCGACACCGGTGCGGTCGCACAGCTCCGCGAGCTCGAGCTCCCCCTCCTGCTCTCCGAGCACCGCGTGCCGCTTGCGCTTCCGGCTGCCGGCAGCCGGTCGCGTCGCGAGCTCCTGCCGGATCACGCGGAGAGGCAGGAACTCGTCGCGCTGCAGCCGCAGGATCGTCTCCAGCCGCTCGACGTCCTCCTCGCTGAAGAGCCGGTAGCCGCCGCGCGTGCGCTTGGGCGTGAGCAGGCCCTGGTCCTCGAGGTAGCGGATCTTCGAGATCGAGATATCCGGGAACTCCGGCTGCAGGCGCGCGCACACCGCGCCGATCGTGTGCAGCCGGGGCTGCTCGGACCGCCGCTGCGTGCCAGTTGTCGGCGTCGTCGTGCTCATCGGCGCAGGAAGGTCAGCCGGTACTTGCCGATCTGGACCTCGTCGTCGTCGCCGAGCTCGGCCGACTCGATTCGCTTCCGGTTCACGAACGTGCCGTTGAGGCTGCCGAGATCGCTGATCGTGAACGTCTCGCCGTCCCGCACGAGCTCGGCGTGGCGGCGCGAGACGGTCACGTCGTCGAGGAACACGTCGCACTCGGGCGAGCGTCCGATCAACGTCCGTTCGGCCGAGGGGAAGAAGCTCTCCCCCGCCCTGCCGCCCCCGGAGCGCACGACGAGCGCAGGACCCTTCCCGCCGACCTCCTGCAACGCAGCTTCGGGATCCTCGGCAAGCTCCTCGGGCGTGAACGACATCGTCTGCTCGCCCGCCTCGGCCTTGTTCAAGAGCGAGCCGCAGCGCGCACAGTAATTCGCGGCTTCCGGATTTTGGAAACCACACTCAGGGCAATAGACGTGGCTCAAGGACCCTCTTTTTCCGTCGGCGTGCTGCGCGACGAGAGGATGTCGGTCAGAGCCTCGACGTCGACCTCCCCCACGCCCGCTCCCTTCAGCCTGGCCGTCCGCTCGGCGCGCAGGATGTCGATCCGTCCCTGGAGCAAGCGGCGGCGGAACGAGACCTCGTTCTCCTCCCGTTCGAGCTCCTCGATCAGGCTCTTGAGGTCGTCGTCGGAGAGCGTGCCGAGATCGGGTAGTGGCTCCATGACACCTTTCTGTTCTGTCGTCGTCTCGGGTCAGTAAAGCAGGACGCGCACCGAGGGGTCAACCTCAGCTTGAGGCTTCTATCGAGGTTCGCGCTGCAGGCTCTTCTCCCTGCATCACCTCCTCGACGAGCTCGCGCACCTCGCGCTCCAGCTCCTCCGACGCCTCCGTCGTCTCACCCTCGGCGTAGATGTGCACGAGCGGCTCGTCGGGATCGGGCAGCACCTGCGACCAGCCGCGCTCGTCGAGCAGCTTGATCCCGTCTGTGAGATCGAGGTCGCGTCCGGCCAGGCGCTCGTTCAGCACCCGCATCACGAGCCCCTTCCTCGACCACGGGCAGGCCAGGCGGCGGTGGATCAGCGTCGGCACCGGCAGCTCGGCGACCAGCTCGGAGAGCGGCCGGCGCAGCGGCGCCAGCAGCTCGAGCAACTTGGCGAGGCTCGCGACCGCGTCGTAGGCGGGCAGGAACTCCGGGAAGACGTAGCCGCCGCCGACTGCCCCCGCGAACACGACTCCCGGGCCGGCCGCTGCGCTCGTGAGGTCGGTGAGGGAATTCGGCGTGCGCACGATCTCGAGCCCGTCGCCCGCGAGCTCGTCGAGCTTGCTCGTGGCGGTGATCGGGAAGGCGACCTTCCCCTTCGTCCCGCGCTCGGCGAGCAGGCGCACGAAGAGCAGCAGCGCCTGGTCGACCGGCACCTCATGGCCCTGCTCGTCGACGAGGTAGAGGCGCTCGCCGGCCTGGTCGAAGACGGCGCCGAGGTCCGCTCCGATCGCTGTCACCAGGCGCTTCGTGTGCCCGATCGCCTGCGCAAGCGTGCCCCGCTCCCCCAGCTCGTCGGCGAAGAAGCCGTGCGCGGAGACCGCCTCCACCCCGAGCGGGCCGACCACCAGCGGGAGCACGAAGGACGCGGCCGAGTAGCCGTAGTCGACGACGATCCGGAAGCGGCGCTCGCGGATCGCGTCCGCGTCGAGCGAGCCGAGCAGGTCCTGCGCATAGCTCTCGCGCACGCGAGCCGGGTAGGAGACAGAGCCGACGCCGCCGGAGTCGACGCGGCGAAGCTCCTGGCGGGTGAAGTTCTTCTCGATCTCCTTCTGGAGGCCCGGCGTGACGAGGATCCCGGGCGGCTCGTAGATGCGGATGAAGACCGCCTCGGGGTCGAGATGGCTCGAGCCGACGTGCACGGCTGCGGCGAACGCCTGCGTCTTGAGCACGTGGCGGCTGACGGCAGGCGGCGAGACGCGCAGGTCGGCGACGTCGATCCCTGCCGCGTTCAGGCCGGAGATCATCGCGCGCTTGATCATCCGGCAGCCCGGCGCAGAGTCGCGGCTGGCGACGACGCGCGCGCCGCGCTTGAGCGCCGTTCCGAGCGCGGTCGCGAGCCGGGCGGCGGTCTCGGGAGTGAGATCGACGTTGACGAGGCCGGTGACGCCGTCCTTGCCGAACAGGCGCCTCGAGGCGCGGGTCTCCCAGATCAGGTTCTCGAACACCTGAGAGCCGGTCTCCACCTCCTTGTAGGGGTAGATCCGGACGTGCGGCATGATGCTCGCCTCGGAGCCGATCGTCACCTCGTCGCCGATCGCCGCGCCCTCCTGGATCCGGACGTGGTCGCGGATGTCGCACGTGCGGCCGAGGATCGCGCCCTCGATCAGCGCGCTGCGGCCGATGTGCGTCGCCGAGTCGATGACCGTGCGCACCGTGCGCGCGCGCTCGCGCAGCGTGACGCCGTTCGAGAGCACGGTGTACGGCCCGACCGACGCGTCGCGTGCGATCCGGCAGTGGTTGCCGATGAACGCGGGCCCCTCGATCTCCTCGACGTCGTGGATGTCGGCGCCCTCGCCGATCCAGACGTTGCCGCGCAGGCGGATGCCCTCGATGTTCAGACGGACGTGCTCGTCGAGAGCGTCGAAGTTCGCCTGCCGGTACTGGTCGAGGTTGCCGATGTCCTGCCAGTAGCCCTCGAGCACGTGACCGTAGATCGGTCGACCCATCTCGAGCAGGAGCGGGAAGAGCTCCTTCGAGAAGTCGTACGCGCCCTTCGCCGGTATGTGCGTCAGCACCTCGGGCTCGAGCACGTAGATCCCCGTGTTGATCGTGTCCGAGAAGACCTGGCCCCAGGACGGCTTCTCCAGGAAGCGCTCGACCTTCCCGTCCTCGTCGGTGACGACGATCCCGAACTCGAGCGGGTTGTCGACCGACATCAGCCCGATCGTGACGGCGGCGCCCGTCTCCTCGTGCCGGCGGACGAGCGAGCCGAGGTCGACGTCGCAGAGCGCGTCGCCGGAGATGACCAGGAACGTCTCGTCGAGCGCACCGCTCGCGAGCCGGACCGAGCCGGCCGTGCCGAGCGGCAGCTCCTCGATCGAGTACTCGATGTTGAGGCCGAGCGACTCGCCGTCGCCGAAGTAGCCGCGGATCGCCTGCGGCATGAACGCGAGCGTGACGACGACGTCGTCGAAGCCGTGCTCGAGCAGGAGCTCGAGGATGTGCTCCATGCAGGGCTTGCCGGCGATCGGGACCATCGGCTTGGGCTGGTTCGAGGTCAGCGGCCGGAGCCGCGTCCCCTCCCCACCGGCCATCACGACGGCCTTCACGCCCGCACCTCCCGCCGTGCCTTCGCGACGTACTGGACGGCCGCAGCGAGGGCGAGCGCGAGCGCGAACCAGAAGAGCCAGAGCGGCCATTCGGTCGACTGCCCGACGACGAGCAGGATCCCGACCGAGAGGTAGAGCAGCCAGGTGGCGACCTTCCCGAGCTTGCTCACCTCGAGCTCGTAGTCAGGGGGCATGAGCAGCTTGTACCCGCCGACGAGCACGATGTCACGCAGGACGATGATCGCGGCGCCGTACCAGGGCAGCTTTCCCTCCAGCCAGAGGAGGATCACCGCCGCGTCGATCATCAGCCGGTCGGCAAGCGGGTCGGCGAGCCGGCCGAACTGCGATTCGACGTGCCAGCGGCGCGCGAGGAAGCCGTCGACCTGGTCGGTGACCCCGGCGACGAGGAAGATCCAGCCCGCGGCCCAGCTCGAGCCGTCCTCCGCACGGACGAAGACGACGACGAAGATCGGGACAAGCGCCAGCCGCAGCACGGTCAGCGCATTCGGGAGCTGAGCGAGGGGTGCGGAGACTGCGCGGGCGCTCATCTCCAGCAAGGATATGTTGCCGCCGTGGGCGAGACGATCACGCTGCCGGGCTTCGTCAACGCGCACAGCCACACGTTTCAGCGGGCGCTGCGCGGCCGGGCCGGCGGCGGCGACTTCTGGGCCTGGCGGGAGCTGATGCTCGCCGAGGCGGAGCGACAGACGCCCGCGAGCGTCCGCGAGCTCTACGCGGCCGCGTACGGCGAGCTCCGCGCGGCCGGGTACACGGCCGTGGGCGAGTTCCACTACCTCGGGCTCGACGAGGCGCGCGCTGCGGTCGAGGCCGCAGCGGAGGCCGGGATCGAGATCGTGCTGCTGCTCGCGGCGTACGCGCGCGGCGGGCTCCCGCGCATGCGGCAGGAGTCGCCCGCCGACTACCTCCGCCAGCTCGAGTCGCTCCGCGGCGAAGGCGTTCGCGTCGGCCTTGCCCCCCACTCCGTCCGCGCCTGCCCGCGCGACTGGCTCGAGGAGCTCGGCCGCTATGCGCTGGCCGAGGAGCTACCGCTCCACGTCCACGCCGACGAGCAGCCGCGCGAGATCGAGGAGTGCCTCGCCGAGCACGGCTGCCGGCCGATCGAGCTGCTCGAGCGCACGGGTTGCCTCGGCCCGCACGTCACCGTCGTCCACGCCACGCACGCCGACGGCACGGAGCTCGACCTGCTGGCCGGCAGCGGCACGACCGTGTGCGCGTGCCCGACGACCGAGGCCGACCTCGCGGACGGGTTCCTGCCCGCCGCGCGGATCGAGCACCGCGGCATCCCGATCTGCATCGGCTCCGACTCGAACGTGCGCATCGACCCGCTCGAGGAGCTCCGCGAGCTCGAGGGGATCGCACGTCGCCAGACCGGCAAGCGCGGCGTCTTCTCGACCGAGCGGCTACTCCGCTTCGGCGCCGACGAGGGCGCGCGAGCGCTCGGGCTCGAGTCCTGGCCGGAGATCGCCGTCGACCTCGGGCACGACTCGCTCCGCGGCGTGGATCCGGGTGACGTCTTCGACGCGCTCGTCTCGAGCTGCGGCGCCGACGTCGTCGTTTAGAGGCTTGATGTGGAATTGGCGCGCTGTGGGGGCGTCTCAGACCAAGCCAGCGCGGCTCGGCGTCCGCGGCGCAGGCTGGGTGCCTGCGTAAGGGCGCCGAGACGGTCTGGCGCCGCGTCTGAGGCGGTCACACAGCCCGCTCAGGTTTCACATCAAGCCTCTAACGCCAGCTGAAGGAGACGTCGTCGATCCAGGCGGCGCCCTGCAGCTGTCGCGCTTCGAGGACGATCCGGGCGAACGCGGCTCCAGCCGGCGGCCTGGCCTCCACCACCGCTCTGCGCCAGCTGTCGCCGGCAGGCACCGACGTCCAGCTCAGCCCCATTTGCCGGCCCGCCGGGCCGAACCAGGCGATCGCGACCCGGACCGTCGCGTCAGCGCCGCGGACCCACGCCGCGAGCCGTGCTCGCGCGGCTCGAACCGGAGCAGCGACCGGGGTGACGAGGAACATCCCGCTCCTCCCGGGCGGTCCCGCGACCCGGGCGGACGCCACTCCGGATCTCGCCACCGCCGGGTCGCGCACGAGCCGCAACTCGCCCACGGAGCCCCAGACCGACGGCACGGACGATCCGTCCTCGGCGGCCGCAGCGGCCTCGAAGCCTCCGTTGAAGGCGTCATCGCGGCGCCCGGTGAACAGCCGCCGCACTGTGCTCGCGGCCGGCTTCGCGGAACCGTCCTCACGAAAGAGGCCGAACCGGTACTCGGTCTCCTTCTCGTGCACGTCCGAGGCCGGAATCGCGCCCGCGGCGAAGTCGTCCAGGATCCAGAGCCCCGGCGCCGGGAGACCGAGGCGTGCCAGGGCGCCGAAGCAAAGCTTGAAGTAGTGCTCCTGAGCGGCTTCCTGGCCGGACGGCGTGAGAGGAACACCCCGAAAGCCCGTATGGGCGGTGGATGTGGGGTAACCGAGCTCGCCGATCCACAGCGGTGTCGGGGCAGCCAGGTCGCGCAGTGTCGCGAAGACGTGCTCTGCCGCTTCGCCGCCGCCTGTGAAGTAGTGCGCACTGAGGAAGTCGGGCCGAGCCGCCGCCGGCAATGCCGCAACCAGCGAACGCAGCCTGCGCGCCGGGGTCGTTCCCCCAACCGACACCGTCACCGGCGTCTGGCGTTTGAGCAGGTTACGCAGCCAAGGGACGAGCTCGCGTGTCCACTGGAGCGCCGCTCTGTCCGTCGTGTCGACCTCGTTCTTGAGCTCGACGAACGCGATCCGCCGGTCGCCGACGTACTCGGCGAGCACGGCGCGGGCCCACCGCTTCGACCCTTCGATGTCCCGGTACTCCTCCCACCAGTCGAACAGGGTGAGATGCACGTGCAGGCCGGCGCCCGCCGCGATGTCGACGAAATCGCGCAGGAGGCGCAGCTTCTCCCGCTCCGGCCTCGGGTAGCCGAAGTAGTGCGCTGGAACGACGACGCGGACTGTGTTTGCGTTGAGGCTCCGGAGCCGGCGGAGGTCGGCGGCGATCCGGGCCGGACGCCAGGGCTCCCACATCTGCGTCCAGCCCGCGTCGGCGGGGTAGTAGCTGACGGCGCGTAGCTGGCCGGGAACGTCGAGGCGGGCGACTGTCGCTCCGACGTCGGGCTCCGCTCCGGCCGGGGTTGGCAAGACGAGGCAGACAGCAGCGAGAACGAGGCCACGTTTCAGCAAGAGCATGAGCCTACGTCGCCTGGGCGACGACTTCAAAAGCATCCCGAGTACCCGCCGATATCTGCCGTTAACTGGAGAAATCGCGTAGACGATGGTCGCCCCACCAGGGACTTCCCTAGGTCACGCGCCGGAGACGCCCCCGCCGGTCCAGGGGTTCCCTCGGCGCGTACACGAATGTCAGCGAGAGACCATCGGCACATCCGAGCGACCAACGCTCGTGAGCCGAATGGAGGAACCACCGATGTCCTACGCACCGAAACGAGCCCGCCGCGCACTCCGGCCGCTCGTCGTTACCGCCGTCGCGGCGCTCGGCCTCGGCTTCGCGACCCAGGCGGCTGCCGCTCCGGCGGCGAAGCACAAGCAGAAGGTCGAGGCGAAGGTCAGGCATGACACCCTCGAGATCGAGGGCACGTTCCGGAGCGACACGATCGCGCTCCGGCTCAAGGCGGGCAATCCCGACAAGCTCGAGCTCGACGTCGGCGACGACGGCTCGGCCGAGCGTCAGTTCGATCGCGATCGCTTCGACGCGATCGAGGTCGAGGCGGGGTTCGGCGACGACTTCGTGCGGATCGACGAGGTCAACGGCATCTTCACCGACACCGAGGCGACCACTCTCGACGGCGAGTTCGGCGACGACTCGCTCGCCGGCGGCTCCGGCCCGGAAGTCTTCCGCGGCGGCTTCGGCGACGACCGAGCCGACGGTAACCGCGGCGACGACACGGCGTTGATGGGCTTCGGCGACGACACGTTCGTCTGGGATCCCGGCGACGGCAGCGACCGCGTCGAGGGCGAGTTCGGCAACAACGACACGATGCTGTTCAACGGGGCAGCCGCCGCGGAGGCGTTCGACGTCTCGGCGAACGGCGAGCGGGTCCGCTTCTTCCGCAACGTCGGCAACATCACGATGGACCTCGACGGCGTCGAGCGGATCGACCTGAACGCGCTCGCCGGCAGCGACACCGTGCTCGTGAACGACGTTCGGGGGACCGACCTCGACAAGGTCGACGTCGATCTCGCGGCTGCGCTCACCGTCAGCGCGGGCGACGGCCAGTCCGACGCGATCACGGTCAAGGGCACCGAAGGGAACGACCGGATCAAGGTCGCCCAGGACGGTTCGGCGATGCGCGTGTCCGGCCTGGCCGCGCTCGTCCGGGTCGAGAACGGCGAGCTCGCGAACGATCAGATCCTGATCGATCCGCTCGACGGCACGGACCGCGTCAAGGTGCGCGGCTCCGACGCTGCCGAGACGATCACGATCGCTCCGGCGGCCGCACCGAGTCACATCCTCGTCACGAGCTCGACGGCAAGCGCGTCGATCGACCTCGTCTCGGCGGAGCGGCTGATCGTCCAGGCGCTCGGCGGCGACGACACGATCGCAGGCAGCATCGGGCTGGCGGCGCTCACGTCGCTGACCGCAGACGGTGGGTCGGGCGACGACACGATCGGCGGCGGTGACGGCGTCGACGAGCTCCTCGGCGGCCCGGACGACGACGCGATCGACGGTAACCGCGGCGACGACACCGCCTTCATGGGCTCCGGTGACGACTCGTTCACCTGGGATCCGGGCGACGGCAGCGACCGCGTCGAGGGTCAGGCGGGCGCCGATGCCCTGCTCTTCAACGGGGCAGGAGCGGCGGAGAACATCGACGTCTCCGCCAACGGCCAGCGGGCCCGGTTCTTCCGCGACGTCGCCAACATCACGATGGACCTCGACGACACCGAGCGGATCGAGTTCCGGGCGCTCGGCGGCGCCGACAACATCGTGGTCAACGACCTGAGCGGCACCGACGTCACCCGGGTCGACAACGACCTCGCGGGAACACTGGGCGGCAACGCCGGCGACGGCGTGGCCGACAGGTTGACCGTGAACGGGACGAACGGGGACGACTCGATCGAGATCAGCGGCGACAACGGCAACGTCGACGTGACCGGCCTCGCGGCTCGCGTCACGGCGAAGAACGCCGAGCCCGCGCTCGACACGCTGGTCGTGAACGCCCTCGGTGGGGACGACACCGTCTCGGCTGTGAATCTCGCCGCGTCGGCGATCAAGCTGACGGTCGACGGCGGCGCCGGCGAGGACGAGATCCTCGGCGGCGCCGGGATCGACCTCCTGCTCGGCGGTACGCAGGACGACCTGATCGACGGCAACCGTGGGGACGACGTCGGCTTTCTCGGCAGCGAGAACGATACGTTCCGCTGGGACCCGGGCGACGGCAGCGACGTGGTCGAGGGCCAGAACGGCCTCGACACGCTGCTCTTCAACGGGGCCGGGGCGGCGGAGAACATCGACGTCTCCGCCAACGGCGGGCGCGTGCGGTTCTTCCGCGACGTCGCCAGCATCACGATGGACCTGGACGACACCGAGAAGGTCTTCTTCCAGGCCCTCGGCGGTGCCGACAACGTCGTCGTGAACGACCTCAGCGGCACCGACGTCACCGAGGTCGAGACCGATCTTGCGGCCGTGATCGGCGGCGCGGTCGGCGACGGCGCACCCGACACGGTGACCGTCAACGGCACGAACGGCAACGACGTGATCCTCGTTCAGGGCCAGAACGGCACGGCCACCGCGGCCGGGCTCGCGGCTCTGGTGCGGGTCGCGAACGCGGAGCCGGCAAACGACCGGCTGGTGGTCAGGGCGCTCGGCGGCGCCGACGTGGTCAACGCCCTCGGCTTGGCAGCATCGGCGATCGCGTTCACCGCAGACGGCGGTGACGGCAACGATGTGTTGCTCGGCGGCCTCGGCGGCGACCGGCTGAACGGCGAGGCCAATGACGATGTCGTCAACGGCGGTCCCGGCGCCGACGAGCTCAGCTGCGGCTCGGGCAACGATGTCGTCATCCCGGACGCAGCCGACACGGTTGCGGCCGACTGCCTCTAGCAGACGGGGCAAGCAGGGCTCGGGGCTCCATTGTGGGGCCCCGAGCCCGCGCTAGGCGAGCGCTTGCTCGGCGTCGCGCGCGGCCTGGCCGTAGCGGGCGATCAGCTCTGCCCGCGAGGTCAGGTCGAGCTTGCGGTAGATGCGGCTCAGGTGGAACTCGACCGTCTTGTGCGAGAGGAAGAGGGATGCGCCGACCTCCCGGTTCGTCATCCCGCGCGCGACGTGGAGCGCGATCTGGAGCTCCTGCGGCGTGAGCTGCTCGTCCTGCCACGCCTTCCGCCGGCGCAGCGCCTCCCCACTCGCGCGCAGCTCGGAGTGCGCGCGCGCCACCCACGCTTCCGCCCGCATTTCCTCGAACGCCGCGAGCGCGAGCCGGAGCTGCTCGCGTGCGTCCAGCCTGCGCCCGGCGCGGCGCAGTCGCTCGCCGAGACAGAGCTGCGTTCTCGCCAGCGACCAACGGTCGCCCGACTGCTCGTTGGCCGTGAACGCCTCGTCGAAGTGGGCCTCGAACTCCTCGTTCGCCGCCAGCAGGGCCCGCCCCCGCGCGGCCGCCGCACGCCCGAGCGCGCTGTGCGCTTCAGGCGATGCGGAGAAGCGGTAGAGCACGGCCGCAGCCTGCTCCGGGCGGCCCGCCCGGACGTGCACCTCGACGAGCTCGGCGCGCGGGACGAAGCTCGGCGAGTGCAGCCCGAGCTCCTCGAGGCCCTCGGCGCACGCCTCGAGGTCGTGCGCCGCGTCGTCGAAGCGACCGAGGCCGAGCGAGAGGACGCCGAGCGAGTAGAGGCGCCAGATCCTGAAGACGGGAATGCCCGCGCTGTCCGCGAGCGCAGCCACCTCGTCCGCGTGGGCCCTGCACTCGGCCTCGGCGCCGCGGCGGGCCGTCACGGCGGTCAGCGTCAGCAGCGCCTGCATACGCGGCAGCAGCAGCTCGAGCTCGCGGGAGAGCCCGAGAGCCTCGGACGCCGCCGCGTAGCCCTCTTCGAGCAACCCTGCCCGCACGCCGTGCCACGCCTGTTGCAGCAGGACGTACGGAAGCAGGCCGACGGCGCCGCGTCCGCGGATCTGGTCGACTGCCCGGCCGGAGATCGCGAACGCCTCCCGCGAGCGGTCGAGCCAGTCGAGCGCCAGCGAGGCGCGCAGCACACTGAGCGGGTCGAGCGCATCGGCGCCGTTCTCGACGGCGTCCGCCGTCTCCTCGACGAGCGGGAGGCCGTCGGCCGGGTGGCCCGCGTAGCACAGAGCCCAGCCGAGCGTGAAGAGCGCGAGGCGGGCAACTTCGTCGTCCCCCACCTCCGCCGCGAACGAGTTCGCGCGCCGCGCCGTGTCGAGTAGGCGGGGCGCGTCGCCGGCGATCTGCAACGTCGTGCAGGCCTCTGCAGCGAGCTCGATCGCGAGCTTGCCGTCGATCTGCTCGAGCAGCTCCGAGGCTTCCAGGAGGAGGGCGCTGGTCCTCGCCGGCCTCGCGGCGAGGTACTCGATCCTCGCCTGCAGCCGCAGCGCGTCGGCGCGGACGCAGGAGTCACCGGTGGCAGCGAGCGGCGCGGCGAGGAACGCAGTGGCGTCGTCCGCCCGTCCGGCGCGGAACGCCGCGTCCGCGGCCGCGTAGAGCCGGCGCAGTCGAGCGTTCTCGTCGCTCGTCAGGTCCGCCGCCCGCGCCAGCGCCGCCGCCGCGGCTGCGTAGCCGGAGCGCTCGCCGGCCTGCTGTGCGGCGAGCTCAAGCGCCGCAGCGGCCTCCTCGTCGTGGCCGAGTGCGGCGCCGGCGAGGTGCCACGCGCGCCGCTCCGGGCTCGTCCCGGCCGGAAGCCCGTCCGCCAGCGCCCGGTGCGCGGCGCGGCGCTCGGACGGCGGCGCGCCGTGGAAGATGGCCGAGCGCACGAGCGGGTGCCGAAAGGCGACGCGGTGGTCCGAGATGACAAGCAGGCCGGCATCCTCGGCGGCCTCGAGCGCCGATGGATCGATCCCCATGGCGTCGAGCGCGGCCGCGACCGTCTCGACCTCCGTCTCGTGCGTGAGCGAGGCGGCGACGACAAGGAGCGCGCGCTGCGAATCGCGCGGCAGGGATGCGGCGCGCCCGGCGAACGCCCGCTCGAGCGCGGCGCCGGCAGGCACCGGCTCAGGCAACGGCTCCCGGCCCGCCAGCTGGTCCGAGCTGAGCAGGCGGCGGACCTCGAGCAGAGCGAGCGGGTTCCCATGCGTCGCCTCACAGAGGCGCTGCGCCACGTCCGGGTCGGGAACCTCGCCGTCGTCGGTGAGGAGCAACACCGCGTCCTCGTGGGTCAGCGGGGCGAGCTCGAGCCGATCGACCCCCGGTAGGTCGGTGTCGTCCTCGGTCCCGTCCGTTCGCGCCGCGAAGAGGAGCACGACGGAGTCGGCAACGAGTCGCTTGGCCGCGAACAGCAATGCATCGGCCGTCGCCCCGTCGAGCCACTGTTGATCGTCGACGATGACAAGCAGCGGCCGCGATTCGGCCGCCGTGGCGAGCAGGTTCAGCGTCGCGGCGCCGGTCGTGAAGCGGTCGAGAGACGTCGGCTCACCGAGCCCGAGCGCGCCTCGAAGCACGTCTGCCTGCGCGGGCGGGAGCTCTGGCAAGTGGTCGAGCAGCGGCCGGAGCAGCTCGAGCAGGCCGGAGAACTGGAGCTCGGCCTCGGACTCGACTCCGAGCGCTCGCAGGATCGTCATTCCCTCGGCGCGCTGAACGGCGTAATCGAGCAGCGCAGTCTTGCCGATCCCGGCTTCGCCGCGCACGAGGAGCGCGCCGCTGCGCCCACCCCGTCCTTGCAGCAGCAACTCGTCGACGCGGGCGCAAGCTGCGTCCCGACCGATGAGCACATCTTCACGGTAGCCCTATTGACTTCCGTCGACAAGGCGGTGTGTGCGTCGGTGGCTCGCGCAACCGCGCGGGCCACCGACGCTCGTGCGTTTCTAGCCGGGTCCCCCGCCGCAGGGCTCACCGTCGCCGAAGGGGATGTCCTCCCAGCCGGTGCCGGGATGGCCGTACAGGCTCCCGTCGGCGGCCGCTTCGAGCACGGCCATCGTTGGCCGCACGAACAGCTGCTCGAGCATCCCGTTGCTCTTCTGTCCGACCGAGCGCACCTCGTAGAAGATCGCGCCCTGGGTCTCGAAGCCCGGATCGCTCCCGTCCGGCCCGGGGCCGCCCAGCAACATGCGGCTGATGACGGCATTCGTGATGTCGATCAGCGGATAGCGGGCGACATTGCCGGGGCCGAGCCGCGACACCGCCGCCGTCGAGATCAGTGCCATCTGCCGGTTCGTCTGCCACTGGAGCGCGGTCATGCGGCTCGGGTCGATCGACCGCGCGCCGATCTGGAACGTGTTGAGCTCGTTGGTTCCCTCCACGATCGGGCTCTGGCCCATGTGGTGCAGATCGAGCGCCAACCGCGGCCTCGTCGCCTCCCACAGCTCGTAAAAGGCGCGCGACTCGGGTTGCTGGAACAGCTCCCAGTCGCGGTTGAGGTCGATGCGGAGCGGCGTCGTGCTCTGGCGGATGTTCGCCGTGGCGCCGTCCGGGTTGTACATCGGGATCACGATCACCGTCAGCCGGTCGCGGATGCTGCGCGCGTCGGCGTTCCCGCTGCTGGCCAGATACTTGAGGACCTGCAGCACGGCTTCGGTGCTGTGCAGCTCGTTTCCGTGGATCCGGGCCTGGAGCCAGAAGACGTCGGGCCCGTGACCGACGGTGGCGTAGAGCAGCTCCCGCCCCTCGCCGGAGAGACCGGCGCTGGCGATCTCGACCTCCCCCTGGCTCGAGCTCGCGATCGAGTCGAGCTGCCGAACGACCTGCTCGTACGACGGAAGGCTGTTGAGCTGGACCGTCTGGTCGCCTTCGATGCACGGCCCGCCGGGAACGTGGCTCGGCGGGTCGGCGGTCGCCGGGCCTGCGAGCAACGCGACGGCAACGGCCGCGGCCAGGACAGGCAGGAAGATCTTCATCGGATGCATACGCGTACCCCCTCGAGTAGCGGATGGGCGGCCTTCGCGGCCGCAGAAACGAGTTTCCGCGGGGCGGAGCATGACAAACGCGAGGTGGCGCGGCGGCGGGTTGGGAGCGAGGAGACCCTGGGCGTCGTTCGCTATTCGTCGAGCAGGAAGTCGAGCAGGAGCGGGTTCACGAGCTCGGGAGTGCGGATGTCCGGCCGGTGCCCACCTTCTGGGATCAGCTCGAGCCGGGCGTTCGGCATCGCGGCCACGATGCTCTCGGCGACCGCCACCGGAACGGGTTTGTCCGCCTCGCCGTGGACGATGAGCGTCGGGCACGTGACCTCCCCGAGGCGACCAGCCGGCCGTTGCCAGTCGAGCTCCAGTTCCTGGGTGGCGATCACGTCCGGTGTCGCCTCGAGCCCGATCGCGGTCATCTCTTCGATCAGATCGGCGGAGTCCGGCTCCGTGAAGACCGCGTGCATGAAGGGCACGATGAACCCGGGCCAGTCGGTCCGCAGAGAGTCGAGCCATTGCGGGTTGGGAGGGGCCGGCTCCGCCTCGAGTCGCATGTACGGGGCGATCCCGGTCAGGCGAACGAATCGCTCCGCGTCCTCGGCGGCGAGCAGCACCGCCGCGTTCAGGCCCCTGGAGGCGGTGACGAGCGCTGTACGTCCGATCCCGACCGCAGCGAGCACCGCGAGCGCGTCGGCTGCGTGGAGCGGAAAGCCGTAACCGTGCTTCGGTCGCTCGCTGGCGCCCGCCCCTCGCGGGTCGTACGTGACCACGGTCGCATGCGGCTCGAGCGCAACGACCTGGTGCCCGACGACGCGAGCATCGACGAGGTTCCACGTCGGCATGAACAGAATCGCCTGTTCTCCCTCGCCGTACCGATACCACGCGATCTGCGTTCCATCGGCGCTGACCGCGGTGCCGCGCTCCCGAGGACGGGGTTTGGGTATCACGCGGAGTCCGCTGAGAGGCGCCAGGCCGACACCGGCCGATCATAGGCTTGCGGGCCAGACCGCCATGTAAGGAGGCATCGACGGGTTCGAGTCCGTCAGAGGGCTTGAGCACCTGCAGATTGGCATCCTCCGTTGCCTGATCTAATACGGACGAGCAATTCCAGGACCAGTCATGCCGGAGGTCGCGGGTGCGAACCTCGTCGCTCCGCAAGCCGCTCCGCCACCAGCGCGATCTTGCGAACGCGCCCTGTCGCAAGCCATTCACTCCACAGCCGGTGGGCGGCCAGCAGCTCGTCCAGCGCGCGGCGTCCGATCCGCGAAGCGATGTCCGTGGCGTCGGCGGCGAACGCGTCGATCAGGGACTCCGCCACGGCGCGGTGCGACCGGCTCCAGTCGTCTTGCCACTGAACGACCAGACCGTTCCGCGCGAGCACCCTATGCATCTCGTCCAGCGGGGTGAGCCAGACCGTGTCGTCGTCGGGCATACGCGCCCGCTCCGACTCGGTGAGGGGCAGGCCCTCCTCCAGCGTGAAGGCGAACCGACCGCCGACGGGGAGCGCGCGGGAGACCCCCTCCACCAGCATCTCCTTGTCGGGAAAGGCGAGCATCGTCTCGAGCAGAAGCACGACGTCGAAGGTGCCGGGTGGGAGCGGCGGGACGTGCGCGACCTCGAAGCGGCAGGGGAGGCCGCGGGCGCGCGCGCGGGCGATGCCGACCGCGCTCGAGCTCGAGTCGATTCCGACGTAGCTGCAGCCAAGCTCCCGCGTGAGGAACCGACCCGGTCCGGCGACTCCGCAGCACAGGTCGAGCACGGAGACGCCGGGCGCGATGCCCGCCCGTTCCGCGAGCGCCCGAATTTCCCGCGCGCGCATGAAGCTCTCCTGCTCGACGTACTCGCCGGGGTCGTAGGCTTTCTCCCGGGCTCGCCGCAGCGCCTGGACGAACGGACCGCGCTCGTCCTGCTTCACGGCCTCGCCACAAACTGATGCACGCCTCCCACGGTAATTCCCTAGGGATGTTCGTGCGCGGAGGAACATTGCGGGCGGCTCGAGGCCCGCTGACCGGCTTGGGCGCCCAGCTGCTGCTCTTGGCCGCGCTTGCGCAGACGGTCGGCCTGGGGCGCGCCGGCTGGGTCGTCGGAGGCTCGTCGGCGCTCATCCTGGACGCGGCGCTCGCACGCGCTCTCTGGCGCAACCCGAAGGCGAGGCTTGGCCCGGCAGGCTGGGTGACGCTCACCCGGGCGACACTCGCCGTAGGGGTCGCGGCACTGGCCGCGGACTCCTTTCAACGAGATGTGGCGGTCGCGGCGCTCGTGGCGCTCGCGTCCGTTGCGCTCGCGCTCGACTTCGTCGACGGACGGGTCGCACGGCGCACGAAGACGGTGTCGGCGTTGGGCGCGAAGCTGGACGGCGAGGTCGATGCCTTCCTGATTCTCGCCCTCAGCGTGGAGGTCGCCCCCTCGGCCGGCGGCTGGGTGCTCGCGATCGGCGCAGCGCGCTACGCGTTCCTCGCGGCCGAGTGGCTGTTCAGCTGGATGCGCGCACCGTTGCCGCCGCGCGCCTGGCGCAAGGTCGTCGCGGCTGCACAGGGAATCACGCTGACGATCGCGGCGGCGGAGGTCCTGCCGCCGGCTCTGACCCGCGCCGCCCTCGCCGTCGCGCTCGCCCTGCTTGCCGAGTCGTTCGGACGTGACGTCTGGTGGCTGTGGCGGCACCGGCGCACCGCCGGCCCGCGAGTCGCTGCGGTTCGCGACCGCGATTCGGGCGGAGCCGTCGTGCTGACACTGCTCGCCCTCGTCGTGGTGTGGGTCGCCCTGGTCGCTCCGAACCAGCCGTGGCTTTTCACACCCGGCGCATTCGTGAGGCTTCCGCTCGAAGGGATCGTCCTCGTCATGCTGGCCGTCGCCCTGCCGACCGGCGCCCGGCGCGTCATCCCGTGGGTGATTGGGCCGGCACTCGGCCTGCTGGTGCTGGTGAAGCTCCTCGACCTCGGGTTCTTCATCGCCTTTGACCGCCCGTTCAATCCGGTCGACGACTGGAGCTACGCCTCCATCGGCGTCGAGACGATGCGCGACACCTTCGGCCGCCCGGATGCTGACCTGGCGGTCGCCGGCGCCGTGCTGCTCGGCGTCGCCGCGCTCGTCCTCCCCACGCTGGCGGTGCTCCGCCTGACCCGCGTCGCAGCCCGCCACCGCCGGCGCTCGCTTCCGGCTGTCGCGGCGCTCGCCGCCGCCTGGATGGTCTGCTGGGCGTTTGGCGCCGAGCTCGTCTCGGGCGCGAGCATCGCGTCCACGAGCGGGGCCGACCTGGCCGTCGACGAGGTGCATGCCGTGCGAGCCGACCTCCGCGATCGAGCGCGCTTCAGGGCCACGATCCAGAACGACCGCTATCGCAACACACCTGGCGACCGGCTCCTGGCCGGCCTCCGCGGCAAGGACGTCCTGCTCGTGTTCGTCGAGAGCTACGGGAAGCTTGCGGTCGAGGGAACCTCCTTCTCGCCGGGGATCGCCGCCGTCCTCGACGCAGGGACCCGACAGCTCGCCGACGCCGGCTTCTCCTCCCGAAGCGGGTGGCTCACGTCCTCGGTCTTCGGCGGCGGCAGCTGGCTGGCGCACGCCACACTGCAGTCGGGGGTCTGGGTCGACAGCCCGGGGCGCTACGACGAGCTCGTCGCGAGCGACCGCCTCACGCTCACGAAGGCGTTCGGGCGCGCCGGGTGGAGGACGGTCGGCGACATGCCGGCGAACAGCCGGTCCTGGCCGGAGGGGCAATCGTTCTACGGCTTCGACAAGATCTACGACCGCCGGAACGTCGGGTATCGAGGCCCGAGGTACGGATACGCCTCCATGCCCGACCAGTACGTCCTGCTCGCTCTGCAGCGGCTCGAGCTGGCGAGGCCCCACCGACGCCCCCTCTTCGCCGAGGTCGACCTGGTGTCGAGCCACGCGCCGTGGACCCGCACCCCGCCCCTGATCGACTGGAGCCGCGTCGGCGACGGGTCGGTCTTCAACCGGCTACCCGTCGACGAGAGCGGCTTGACCGACGTCAAGCAGGGGTACGCGCGGTCGATCAGGTACACGCTTCGCGCCCTGTTCTCGTTCGTCGAGCACTACGGCCGCAAGAACCTCGTGCTCGTCGTGCTGGGCGACCACCAGCCCTCGAGAGTCGTCAGCGGATACCGCCCGGGTCACGACGTGCCGATCTCGGTCATCGCCCACGACCCGGCGGTGATGCGCCGGATCGCCGGCTGGGGCTGGGTGGACGGGATGCGCCCCGCGCCGACGGCGCCGGTCTGGCCCATGAGCGCGTTCCGGAACCGCTTCCTCGACGCGTTCGGCTCGCGGCTCACTACCCGGTAGCTCGTCGCGACGACGCGGACCCGCGCGACCGCTCAGTCGTCCTGGAACCGCGACGAGAGGGCGTACCGCAGGAGCACCACGTCGCCGATCTTGCGAACGTCGACGAGCGCCGCCCGACGGCCCGTGTTCCAGGGGAAGGAGCCGTCGCGCACGAACCTGGCAGCCTCGGAGTCGCCGACGAACACCGGCGCGACGACCAGCTGCAGCTCGTCGACGAGGTCCTCGGTGAGGAACTGCGTGTGGACCGTCGCGCCGCCCTCGACCATCAGCCGGTCGACGCCCCGCGCAGCAAGGTCGGTGCTGAGCGTGCGCATCTCCACGGTGTCGCCGCCGTCGACGACCGTCGCGACCGGCCCGAGACGCTTGCGCGCGTCGGCCACCCGCGGTCTCGCGCAGTAGACGATCCTCTCGGCGTCACCGACCGCGAAGAAGGCGGCGCGCGCGTCGAGCTCCGCCCGCCGCGTCACCGTCACCTTCATCGGCGACGCCGCGAGGCCCCGCGCGGCCCGCTCGTCGCGACGAGCCTGCGAGCGCACCAGGAGCCGGGGGTTGTCGATCCGCACGGTCGCCGCCCCGACCAGGATCGCGTCGCAGGAGGCGCGGACGGCGTCGACCCGGTCGAAGTCCGCCTCGTTGGACAGAAGCAGCCGCGAGGCGCCGTTGCCGATGTAGCCGTCGATCGACATGCTGCAGGAGAGGAGGGTGTACGGGCGGTCACGCATCCGCGGCTCCTTTCGGCTGTACGACGACTGGCACGCGCTCCGCTGAGCGGCGATAGCCCCCGCCGGGGGACCCACCCTGCGACGAGCACGAGCGCCCCCGGCAGGCTGGCGACGAGCACCATGACGCCGTAGGCGACCGCGGTCGCGGCGCCACGATCCGCACCCAGGCCGGCCGCGGCGAACGCCCAGGCGGTCGCTCCCTCGCGCGGCCCCCAGCCCGCGACGCTCGGCAGCACCATGGCCAGCATCGCGAGCAACGCCAGCGGCAGCATCCGGGAGGGTGGCGCGGTGACGCCCGCCGTCCGCGCGGCGACCAGGAACGTGACCGCATGGCCGAGGACGACCACCGCAGACGCGAGGGCGACTGCCGGCAACGCCTTCCTGTGCAGCAGCCCGGCGCGGAGGTCGGCCGCCACCGCGCTCCGCACCCGCGCCCACCGGGAGCGCCCGCCAGCTCGCGCCCGGTGAACGAGGACGACGCCTATGGCCGTCGCGGCCAGTGCGAGCACCACGAGCGGCATGAACGAGCGCACGGGCGACGGCAGCACGAGGAGGACGGCGATCGTCAGCAAGACTTGCACGACCTGCCCGGCGGAGCGCTCCCAGGCGACGACCCGCAGGCCGCGGCCGACGTCGTGCACGTCGCGCCCGTGGCTGACCCCGCGATGGACGTCCCCGACGACGCCGCCGGGGAGCGTGAGGTTGAGGAACAGCGATCGGTAGTAGGCCGCGACGGCGGCGGGCAGCGAGAGGTGGACGCCGAGGCCGCGGGCAACGGTCGTCCACCGCCATGCACAGCAGACGGTGGTGAGGAGGCCGATGGACGCCGCCGCCAGAAGAGCGCGGCCGTCGACCGCGCGCACGCCGTCGAGGAACGGGCCGGCGCCGAGACGCCAGATGACGACGGCGAGCGTGGCCGCCGCGGCCGCGAGACGCGCCCACCAGGGGACAGTCCTCACGGCAGCACCAACAGGTCGACGTGGCCGACGGTGACGGCGAGCCGGCCGGCTTCCGCCTCTCTCAGACGCCGGCGTCGATAGAGGTCGGCGTCGGCGGCCAGCCCGGGCTCCTGCTGGCACGCGGCACCGACCCACCCGGTGAGCCACTCCACGGCCAGGCCGGTCTCGGCGGCGCCGAGCCGCCACGCGCTCGGCCTGGCGATGACCTCGGCCCCCAGCCGGCGGAACCCCTCGACAGCGGCTTCGGCGGCATTCGGGCCGAGCAGGCGGCCGCGCGGCGTCAGGCGGCGCTGGTGCGCGTCGAACGCGGCCGCCACACGAGAGTCGAGCTGATCCGCCGGGGCGAGCTCGACGCGACCGGTCACGGAGAGCGTGAACAGCACCGGGCACCCGGCTCCCGCGCACGCGCGGATCAGCGCCGCCAACTCGTCCCGCGTCAGCAGGTCGAGCAGCGCCGACGCGGTGATGAGGGTCGCGCCGGCGAGATCGTCCCGGCCGAGCTGCGTGACGTCGGACAGCCGGGTCTCGACGGCGACGGCAGCGCCGTCGACGGCCGGACCGGGCACGTCGGCCGCGGCGAGCGCCAGCAGGTCCGCGTCCCGGTCGTGGAGGACCCAGCGCTGCGGTCCGGGCAGGAGCGGCGCGAGCCACCGGCCCATCGCCCCACTGCCGCAGGCGAGGTCGTGGATCACCAGAGGGCCGCCGGCCGGAAGACGGGGAGAGAGATGCCCGACCAACTCTCGGGACCGAGCCGCGGCGTCCGCACCCTCGCGCAGGTCGAGCCAGCCCGGGCTGACCCGGATCGCCTCGACGCTCATCGCGCCGCCCCCACGAGGACGTCGGCCACGACGGACGTCGTCGTCGACCAGCCGGAGAGCGACGCGCGCCGTTCGCGCGCCGCCCGGCGCAACCTGCGGCGCAGGCCGGCGTCCTCGAGCCAGGCTCGGAGCGCGTCGCGAAGCGCGGCCGCGTCGTCGGGCGGAACCAGCAGCCCCGGCCGGGTGCCGTCGGCGCCGTGCCCCAGGGCCTCCGGCACCCCGCCGACCTCGGCGGCGACAACCGGCAGTCCGCGCGCGAGCGCCTCGGTGACGACCATCCCGTACGTCTCCGCGCGCGACGGGAGCACCAGCACATCCGCCGCGCCGTAGCTGCGGGCGAGATCGGCTTTGGTCTGCGGCCCCGAGAAGCGCACTCGGCCGTCCATCCCGCCGTCGAGGACCCGGCGCCGCAGACCCTCGGCGAAGGCCGGGTCGCGCTCCAGGCTGCCGACGCACAGGCAGCGCCAACGAAAGCCGGCCAGCATCGCGAGCGCGTCGAGCAGCACGTCGTGGCCCTTGCCGGGGATCACCGCGGCGACCGAGAGGAGCGCCCCGGCCGTCGCCGTCCCCGGCGCGAGGTCGGCGGCATCGGCACCTGGCTCGGCGACGTGGACGCGGTCGCCCGGCAACGAGTAGAGCTCCAGGAGGACTCGGCGCGCCCATGCGCTCGTCGTGACGACCGCCGCCGCGGCCGACAGCACCGCGCCCTCCCGCTCCCTGGCGCCGTCATCCGTCGTCCCCTGACCCAGCGGCATGTGCACGAGCGCGACCAGCCGCAGGCGGCCCGCCTCCGGGACCAGCACCTCGGGGGCAGCCGAGGCGACCAGCCCGTCGAGCAGGACGACGGCACCGTCGGGGATCCGGCAGACGGCGGCGGCGAGAGCAGCGTACGACTGCGCATCGGGCCGCGGCCACGGTCCCGGCACGGCGTCTACGTGCACCGCCCAGCCGGCGGCGGCGAGGCCGCGGGACACCCGGAGGTCGAAGGTGTTGCCCCCGCTCGGCCGAGCCGGGTCGTCGATACCTTCGGGGACGATCATGTGCACTGCGGTCACAGCGCCCGCTCGTAGCTCGCCGAGGCCACATGCGACTCGTGCAGCGTGACGACGAGCCCGTCGAGCTCCTGAGCGGCGTCGCCCAGAGCGCCGGCCTGCGCCCGCTCCGCAAGCCGATCCGCGATCACCCGGGCGAGCGCTTCGGTGGTGGTGTTCATGCCCGCGAGCGCCGGCTCGTCGTCGAGGTTTCGATAGTTGAGCTCCGACACCACCGCGTGCAGCTCCTCGGCTGCTCGACCTATGTCGACCACGATGCCGTCGGCGTCGAGCTCCCCGCGCCGGAACGTGGCGTCGATGACGTACGTCGCGCCGTGGAGCCCCTGTGCCGGCCCGAACGTCTCGCCCCGCAGGCTGTGGGCGATCATCATGTGGTCGCGGACCGTCACGCTGAACACGCTCTATCCCTCGCCGTACGTGATCGTATGGCACAGCGCCGGGAGGCTTCCCGCGGCCAGCCGGGCCATCACCGCGGGCAGCTCCTCGAAATGCGACTCGCCGGTGAGGAGCGCGTCGAAGGCGGGGTCGCGCAACAGGTCGAGGGCGAGCGCCAGGCGGTCGGCCGTCGTGCGACGCGCGGCGCGGGCCGGAGAGACGGTGCCGACCTGGCTCGAGCGGATGCCGAGGCGGCCGGCGTGGAAGGCCCCTCCCAGCGAGAGCCGAACCTCCGTGTCGCCGTACCAGCTGAGGTCGATGACCGTGCCCTCGGGGGCGAGCAGGTCGAGCGAGCGCTGGAGCCCTGCTGAGGTCGCACTCGTGTGCACGACCAGGTCGCAGCCGCCGGCGGCGTCGTCCGGGAGGGCGAAGTCGACGCCGAGGGCGGCCGCGACGTCCGAGCGACCAGGATCGACGTCGACGAGGGTGACCCGCACGGCCGGAAAGCGGCGGAGCAGTCGTGCGACGCAGCAGCCGACCATCCCGGCGCCGACGACCGCGACCTGGTCGCCAACGAGCGGGGCGGCGTCCCACAGCGCATTGACGGCGGTCTCGACGGTACCCGCGAGCACGGCACGGGCGGGTGGGACGCCCTCCGGCACGACCGACACGGCGCCGGCCGGCACGACGTAGGCGGTCTGGTGCGGGTAGAGACAGAACACCATGCGGCCGCACAGCTCGGGCGGCCCCTGCTCCACGGCGCCGACGTTCAGGTAGCCGTACTTGACCGGCCCCGGAAAGTCCCCCTCCTGGTACGGCGCCCGCATCCTCGCGCGCTGGTCCGGCGGCACGCCGCCCCGGAACACCAGCGTCTCGGTACCGCGGCTGACGCCCGACCGCACGGTGCGCACGACCACGTCGTCGGGCCCCGGCTCGGGGAGCCCGACCTGACGGATCTCTCCGCAACCTGGCGCTCGCAGCCAGAACGCACGTGCGATTCCGTGATCGAGCGCCACGTCGCGGCGGTGCTGGCGCGCTTCTGTCACAAGGGTGTCCTTCCCAAATACGCGCGACCTCCACCGTCGGATTGACGACGAAAGCGCAGTGCTGTTCGGGTCACGTCGGGGCAACTTGCTCGATCGTGCTCCGAGCTCGAGCAGCGCGCGCAGGCTGCCGGCGGGCCTAGCCTCTGCCGCAACGCGCCAACCCTCGTGGTCGCGCGCTCAGTCGGGCACGTCGACCAGAACTTCATTGGCGTAGCCGCGCATCATCTAGCGGTCGACGCCGGCTGAGGACCTGTCCCCCTTCCCATCGGCGGCGGGCGGTCGCTCGCCGCCGATGCTCCCTCGTCGACAATCGGCGCGCCTCCCGGCGAACGCCGAGGCGTCACCAGGTCGTGGGCTTGCTCGGCGTGCGCACCCATACGTCGAAGAACGTGGTCAGGTCCTGGCCGGAGACCTCCTCGAAGACCGCTTCGAAGTCGGCGGTGGTTGCGGTCGAGTCGTCGTAGCGCGTGAGCCACTCCTGGCTGGCCGCGAAGAACGTCTCGTCGCCGACCTTGACCCGGAGAGCGTGCAGCGTCGCCGCGCCCCGGTCGTAGACCGCGCCATGGAAGAGGCCCAACGGGGCCGGGTCCGCGATTGCCAGGTTCCAGAACGGGTCGTCAGCTGGTATCTCCATGACGGCGTCGAAGCTCGCCTGAGCCGAGTCGCCGCCCCTGTCCTCGCTCCACAACCACTCGACGTAGGTGGCCCAGCCCTCGTTGAGCCAGATGTCCGCCCACCGCTCCGGGCTCACGGCGTTGCCGAACCACTGGTGCGCGAGCTCGTGGACGACGGTGCCCTCCCGTGCCACCCGCGAGTACACGGGCCGGGTCTGCGACTCGAGCGCGTAGCCGACGGTGTCGTCATCGACGATCGCACCGGCGGAGTTGAACGGGTACGGCACGAACGTCTCCTCGAGGAAGTCGATCACCTCCGCCTGCAGCGCGAGGCTCGCCTCGGTGGCGGCCGCGTTGGCGGGCGTGAGGTTGTCGTCGACCGCGTCGATGATCGGCAGCCCGCCGGCCGTCTCGGAGAAGCGCAGGTCGTAGTCACCGACCGAAGCGGTGGTGAGATAGCTGGCCTGCGGGTCGGGGGCGTCCCAGAACCAGGTCGTCCACCCGCCCTCGGTGACAGGGTCGTGTGCGGGCAGCCCGTTGGCGACCGCGACCTTCCCCTCGGGCACGGTGATCTCGAAGCCGTAGGTCGCCTTGTCGGTCTGGTGGTCGCTGACCGGGTACCAGGTCATCGAGCCCTCGGGCTCGTTCACCACCATCGCGCCGTCCCGCATGGTCACCCAGCCGTAGAGAGCGCCCTCGATGTCCACCGGCCGGGTGGTCGCACCACCGTAGGTGACGACGACGCGCGCCGTCTGTCCCTGCTTGATCTTGGGGCGGGGCTGGATCGTGAGCTCCCAGACGCGGGCCGCGTCGTCCTGCACCTGCCAGTAGGCCGCGCCGTCGACCTCGGCCTCGGCAACAGGCGGCGCCACCTCGCTGGCCTGCTTCCCGTTGACGGTGATCGCCTGCACGTCCAGGCCACGCAAATCGAGGTTGAATCGGTCCAGGTCCTGCGTCGCCACCAGGTCGACCGTCGCCACACCGCTCAGCTGGCCGACAAGCGGCGCCGGAGCGGGCGCCGGCGGCGTGTAGGTCAGGTCGAGGTCGTAGTGCTGGACGTCGTATCCACCGTTGCCGGCGAACGGGAAGTAGGGGTCGCCCGCACCAGGGGCCCCGGCCGTGTACCTCGGCCCCGGGGGATCGCTCTGGGCGGCCGTCGGACCGGCCGACAGGGCGAGCGCCCCCGTCCCCACCAGCACTGCTGCCAACGCTCCGGAAACCTGCCTGGGAACACGCACGACGATCTCCTCTTCCTCGGGTTCCGACAGACTGACGCCTTGCTGGACGGTCGGCGCCCGCCGTCGCGGATCCTTTCAAGAAACCGCTTCCAGGTACAGCTTCCCTTAGATCAGTCCACGGGGTGGTGACGCCTCTAAGAGGCGGTTTCAGAACGAGGCGTTCGCGGCGACGCGTGGCGTCGTACGACTCGAGCAGGGCAGCACATGATGTACCAAAACGGCTAGATCAAGCCAAATCCAAGCGGGCCGCGCACCGGCGCGTGACACGGTTCGACACCTGTCCGCTGGCACGGCGCTGGCACGGATCGATGCGAGCCCGTTGCGTCGCGGGGCTCCCCCGCGTCCACGTCCACCCGTGCACGCGGATGTCGACGCGATCCACCTTGTTACGATCGTTGCATGCGGCGACTGCTCGTTGTGTGCATCGTGGCCGTACCGGTATTTCTCGCGCTCGCGCGCTGGAACGGCGCCGTCGCAGTCTTCTTCGCCATCGCCGTCTTGGCCTACGTTCTCTCGACTCTCTACTGGAAGTTCAGCGCGGAAGACCCCTTCGCCGGTGCCATCGAGCGGAACGAGGCCGACATCTACCGAGACAGTCGCGAGCACGACTGACTCCCTCGATCCATTGACGGGACGACGCTGCTGCCAGGGGCAACGGCTCTGCCGCTTATGGTCGGCGGCGTGATGCTCGCCGGCGCAGCGCGCCGAGGCGCGGACGCGGCTGCTCGAGGGCGGGCTCGGTGCCGTCGATGCCGAGCCGTCCGCTGGCACGGCGCTGGCACGGAGCGATCCTCGTCGCCTAGCCAGCGAACGCTAGAGACGAGAAAGCCCCGCAAACGCGGGGCTTTCGTTCATCGGGGCGCCGAGATTCGAACTCGGGACCTCTAGTCCCCCAGACTAGCGCGCTAACCAGGCTGCGCCACGCCCCGCGACTGTGCGCACGGTAGCAAGCAGGTTCGCGCCCCGCTCAGGCCCGTGGCGTTACCGTCTCCGCCAGGAAGAGACGCTGCGTCGACGACAACGGAGGTCGGGGAATGCTCGCACGCTTGCACACGCTCGAGGCGACTCCGGAGCAATACGAAGCCGGGTTCGGGATCGTGCAGAACGACCTGCTCCCCTGGGCGCGGGAGAGCACCGGCTTCTGCGGCGCGATCGGGCTCGTCGATCGCGACAGCGGCCAGGCGCTCCTGCTCACGCTCTGGGCCGACGAGGAGGCGCGTTCGACGAGCGCGGAAGCGGCCGAGCGGCTCAGCTCCCTCGCAGCTGCTGCATCCGGCGCCCACAGGGAGTCGATCGCGAACTTCGACGTCAGCCTGTTCGAGGTCGTTCCCGAAGCCGGCACGATCGGCTGAAGCTCCCGGTCCTCCGGTAGCGGCGAGGCTCAGCCCGAGAACGCGGCGACGAAGCGCATGAAGCGGTAGACGTCGCCGAACGTGGTCGCCAGCCCGAGCGAGACCCGCACCGCGCCTCCGCTCTCGACGCCGAGCGCCCGCGCAAAGTCGCCGGACGCCGTGAACCCGGCCGGCCGGCGGAGCGCCGCCGGAGGAATGCGGAACGCGAGCTCCGCGGCACCGGGATTGCAGAAGCAGCCCGTGCGCAGCGAGATGCCGTCGGCCGCGGCACGCCGTTCGACGATGCGGGTGTCGACCAGCCGCCCGTCCGGGCTCACGAGGTTGAAGGCGATCGTTCCGCCGCGACGGTCGGTCGTCCGCGGCCCGTAGATCTCGACCGCCGGCTTCCCGTTCTCGTGCCGCAGCGCGGCCAGCTCGTCCAGCAGCCACCCGGTCAGGCAGCGGACGCGCGCGTGAATCGCGTCGACGCCGATCCCGTCGACGAGATCGAGTCCCGGTTCTACCGCTGCCAGCGAGAGGTAATTGAGCGTGCCGTCCTCGAACCGCGCCTCGCCTTCGGCGTCCGTGTGCCAGTCTCCCTGGACGCTGACCACGCCGATCGTGCCGCCGGCGAACCAGGGACGGCGCAGTCGGGCCAGCGCCTCCTTGCGCGCGAGCAGGCAGCCGACCCCGGTCGGGTAGCCGAGCAGCTTGTAGAGCGAGATCGCGACGAAGTCCGGTTGCCACTCGCCGAGATCGAGGCGGTTCGTCGGCACGAACGCCGCGGCGTCGACGAGCACGTCCCAGCCGGCCGCCTGCGCTCGCGGAACCCACTCGAGCGGGTACTGGATGCCGGTGAAGTTCGACTGCGCCGGGTAGGCGAGCAGGTTCGGGCGGCGGCGGTTCGCGCGACGCAGCCACGAGTCGAGCAGCTGCTCGTCGACGCGCAGCGAGGGTGGCGTCCCCGGCACGTACGTCGTCGTCGAGCCGGCAGCGCGCGCGAACTCGCGCAGCCCGTTCACCGAGTTGTGGTTGTCCGACGTGAGCAGGAGGCGGCCGCCGGCGTGAAACGGATAGGCCTCCCCCACGAGCCGGAGCGCGCCGGTGGCGTTGGCCGTGAAGATCACGCTGTAGTCCGCCGGCGAGGCATTGAAGAACCGGAGCACCGCGGCGCGGGCCTGCTCGACCAACGCCGTTGCCGCCGCCGAGGTGGGACTGTCCGAGTGCGGGTTGCCGAGCACAGTGGTCCGGAGCAGATCGAGGTGCCGCTCGAGCTGCGACTCCGCGTAGACGCCCGCGCCCGTGTAGTCGAGGTAGACCTGCCCGGTCGCGTCCAGTCGCCGATACTCGGTCGCGCGCAGCTCCTCGAGGTGCTGGTGCGACGCGTCGAACGACGGGTATCGGCGGACGAAAGCCACGAACGCGCGCAGCTCGTCCCCGGGCTCGTAGGCCGGATGGGCGGGCTCGAAGCTCGCCAGGGCAGCCGCGGTTCTCGCCATGTGTGAAACAGGACGGCGCGGGCGCGCCGCTTCTTCCGCTACCGGGCCGAACGGTGGCCGATCTCGGCCGAGACGGCCGCGGCCGTATGCTTGACGGCCGGCCCGTAGCGCTCGATCAGATCGTCCATCGAGACCATCGTCCGGTGCACGGCCAGGTTCAGCGCCGCAACGACCTCACCCGAGCGGGAGCGGATCGGCGCCGCGATCGAGCGGAGCCCGTACGCGAGCTCCTCGTTGTTCACGGCCATGCCCAGTGCACGCACGCGCTCGAGCTCCACCACGAGGGCGGCGCGGTCCGTGATCGTGTTCGGGCCGCGCGCCACGAGCTCGACGTGGTCGAGGATCTCATCGAGTCGGTCAGGCGGCACGAAGGCGAGCAGCGCCTTGCCCATCGCGGTGCAGTAGGCGGGCAGGCGCGAGCCGACGTGGAGGTTGAGGTCGATCTCCCGCTGTCCCGAGCGCGACGTACGGCAGCGCTCGATGTAGACGACGTCCGCACCGTCGAGCACGGCCATGTTCGCCGTGAACCCGGTCGCGTCGGTCAGTGCCTGCAGATGCGGAACCGAGATCTCGCGGATGTCCATCGAGTTGATCGCCGCGAAGCCGAGGTCGAGCACGCGCGGCCCGAGCCGGTAGCGCTTCGTCGCCGGATCCTGCTGCAGGTACCCGAGCGCGGTGAGCGTTGCGATGTAGCGATGCGTGGTGCTCCGGCTCAGGCCGAGCTCCCGGGAGAGCTCGCTGACGCCGATCGTCGAGCGATCGGAGCCGAACGCCGAGAGGATGGCGAGGCCGCGCTCGAGCGACTGCGACCACGTCGCCCGCCGGGTTGGCAAAACGGCCGTCATCAGGCGCGGGACGCTACCACGTTCCACATGTCGGAACAACGTCTTGTCCTCTCGAACAGGTTGATAGGGTCGGGCCGGTCCGCAGACGAAGGAGGACGCGATGGAGCTGCAGCAGGAGCGGTCGACACAGGGCCGCCAGTTCATCGGCGGGGAGTGGGTCGACGCCGCCGGCGGGGGCACGTTCGAGTCGCTCGACCCCTTCACCGGCGAGGTCGTCGCCGACGTCGCCGCCGGCGGCCGCGAGGACGCCGCCCGTGCCGTCGAGGCTGCGCACGCCGCCTTCGCCGAGTGGTCGACCACGCCCCCGGCCGTGCGCCAGCGCATCTTCCTCCGGGCCGCAGACATCCTCGAGGCGCGACAGGACGAGGTCGTCTCGCTCCTCGCGCGCGAGACGGGCAGCACCTTCGGCTTCGGGATGTTCCAGGCGCACGTGTTCGTGCCGGGGCTCCTCCGGCAGGCGGCAGCGCTCGCCTATGCGCCGCTCGGCGAGGTGATCCCCTCCGACACGGGCGCGTTCTCGATGGGCCTGCGCCGCCCGGTCGGGGTCGTCGGCGCGATCGCGCCGTGGAACGCTGCGCTCATCCTCTCGGCGCGCTCGATCGCGGCGCCGCTCGCGCTCGGCAACACGGTCGTGCTGAAGCCGTCGGAGCACTCGCCGGTCGTCGGTGGCCTGATCTGGGGCGAGATCCTCACCGAGGCAGGGCTGCCCGCGGGGGTGCTCAACATCGTCACGCACGCGCCCGGCGAGGCAGGGCCGATCGGCGACGAGCTGGTCGAAAACCCGCTCGTGCGCCGGCTCAACTTCACCGGCTCGACCGCGACCGGGCGCAAGCTCGCCGAGGCGGCCGGCCGCAACCTCAAGCGGATCCTGCTCGAGCTCGGCGGCCACAACCCGCTGATCGTGCTCGCCGACGCCGACCTCGAGTACGCGGTGAACGCGACGGCGTTCGGGGCGTTCCTCCACCAGGGCCAGATCTGCATGTCCGCCCGGAAGATCATCGTCGAGCGCCCGATCGCGGACGCGTTCGTCGAGCAGCTCGCGGCGAAGACGAAGGGGCTGAAGACAGGCGACCCGAAGGAGCCGGACACGATCATCGGTCCGCTGATCGACGAGAACGCGCTCGAGACCGTCAAGGGTCGCGTCGCGGATGCCGTTGGCAAGGGCGCGAGAGTGCTCGCCGGCGGCGAGGCGGAGGGGCCGTGCTTCCAGGCGACGCTCCTGGCCGACGTGCCCGACGAGGCCGAGTGTGCGCGGCTGGAGACGTTCGGGCCGGTTGCCTCGATCGAGATCGTCGACAGCGCCGACGAGGCGGTCACGCGCGCGAACGCGACTGCGTACGGATTGGCGGCCGGGATCATCACCCAGGACGCTGACCGTGGGCTCGCGCTCGCGCGGCGGGTCGAGGCCGGAATCGTCCACGTCAACGACCAGCCGGTCGGGGACGAGCCGCAGATGCCCTTCGGCGGCGTCAAGGACAGCGGCTTCGGCCGCTTCGGCGGCTCCGCGGTCGTCGACGAGTTCACCGAGCTCCGCTGGATCACCGTGCAGAGCGGCCCGCATCCGTTCCCGTTCTGATGGCCGAGCTCGTGTCGCTCGCCGAGGCGGTCGAGGAGCTGGTCCACGACGGCGACGTCGTGGCGCTCGAGGGCTTCACGCACCTGATTCCCCACGCAGCCGGGCACGAGCTGATCCGCCGCGAACGGCGCGAGCTGACGCTCGTGCGGATGACGCCCGACGTCGTCTACGACCAGCTGATCGGGATGGGCTGCGCCCGGAAGCTCGTCTTCTCCTGGGGCGGCAACCCCGGCGTCGGCTCGCTGCATCGCTTCCGGGATGCCGTCCAGTCCGGCTGGCCGGCGCCGCTCGAGCTCGAAGAGCACTCGCACGCGGGGATGGCCGCACGGTACGCCGCCGGCGCGGCGAACCTCCCGTTCGGCGTCCTGCGCGGCTATGCGGGCACCGAGCTCTCGGAGCAGACCGAGTCGATCGCGGAGATCGTGTGCCCCTTCACGGGCGAGGAGCTCGCGGCCGTGGCGGCGCTCCGACCTGATGTCGGGATCATCCACGCCCAGCAGGCGAACGAGGCGGGCGACGTCCAGCTGTGGGGCATCACCGGCGTGCAGAAGGAGGCTGTGTTGGCGGCTCGCCGCGCGATCGTGACCGTCGAGGAAGTCGTCCCTGAGCTGGAGCTCCGGCCCGGCGGCGTCGTCCTGCCGTCGTGGGCGATCGACGCCGTCTGCGTCGCTCCCGGCGGCGCCCATCCCTCGTACGCACACGGCTACTACGACCGCGACAACGCCTTCTACGTCGAATGGGACGGGATCAGCCGCGACCGCGAGACCTTCCTCGAGTGGATGCGACGGCACGTCCTCGAGACCGTGGACGTGGACGAGTACCACGCCTCGCTGCAGGTGGCCGCGTGAGCGCGACCGCAACGTTCACGGCCGACGAGATGATGGCCGTCGCCGCCGCGCGGCTCCTGCGGGACGGGATGGTCTGCTTCGTCGGCATCGGCCTGCCGTCCGAAGCGGCGAACCTCGCGCGACGGACGAGCGCGCCGGGGCTCGTGCTCGTCTACGAGAGCGGGACGATTGGGGCCAAGCCCACTCGGCTGCCGCTCTCGATCGGCGACGGCGAGCTCGCCGAGACCGCCGACGCGGTCGTCTCGGTGCCGGAGATCTTCGCCTACTGGCTGCAGGCGGGCCGGATCGACGTCGGCTTCCTCGGCGCCGCGCAGATCGATCGCTACGCGAACCTGAACAGCACCGTGATCGGATCCTACGACCACCCCGATGTCCGGCTGCCGGGCGCGGGCGGCGCACCGGAGATCGCTTCCTCCGCCCGCGAGGTGTTCGTCATGCTCCGCCAGAGCCCGCGGACGTTCGTCGACCGGCTCGACTTCCGGACGACGCCCGGCACGGCCGTGTCGACGGTCGTCACCGACCTCGGCATCCTCGAGCCTCGGGGAGCCGACCGGGAATTGACGCTGACGGCCGTGCACCCCGGAGTCGAGGCGGATCAGGCGCGGGAGGCGACCGGCTGGGAGCTGCGCGTCGCCGACGACCTCGGCGTCTCGACGGCGCCGACCGAGACCGAGCTGACTGCGCTTCGTGCGCTGCGGGCCGAGGGCGAGCGGTGAGCGACGTCGACCCTCCATACCTCTTCCCGGACTACCGCTCGACGGTGACGCGCGCGCCTTCGCGAGCGCTCCTTCCCGGTTCCCGAGGAGCTGCACCGGCTCGCTGCGCCCGTCTTCGGCGAGGACGCCGTCGCTCCCGAGGACGCGGATCTCACCGCCGGGCACGGTGGCGACCCACTCGGCGAGCGGATCATCGTCACCGGGCGCGTGCTCGACGACGACGGCCGGCCGGTCGAGAACGCCCTGCTCGAGATCTGGCAGGCGAACGCCGCCGGCCGCTACCTCCACGACGGTGACCAGCATCCCGCGCCGCTCGACCCGAACTTCACCGGCGCGGGCCGCGTCCTCACCGACGCCGAGGGGCGGTACCGGATCGTGACGGTGAAGCCCGGCGCCTACCCGTGGCAGAACCACGACAACGCGTGGCGCCCGGCGCACATCCACTTCTCCGTCTTCGGCCGCGCCTTCACCCAGCGCCTCGTCACGCAGATGTACTTCCCCGGCGACCCGCTCTTCGCGTACGACCCGATCTTCAACTCGGTCCGCGATCCTGCCGCGCGCGAGTCTGCTGGTCGCGCAGCTTCGACCTGGAGACAACCGAGCCGGAGTGGGCGCTCGGGTACGTCTGGGACATCGTCCTTCGCTCGACCCCGTTCGAGGAATGAGGACGCCCTCCCAGACCGCCGGCCCGTTCTTCTCGATCGGGCTCTCGCGCGAGCCGCAGCACGTGCTCCCCGGCGGCAGCGTCCGCGTCGAGGGACGGCTGCTCGACGGCGAGGGAGCGCCGGTCGCGGACGGGCTGCTCGAGCTCTGGAGCCCCGAGCACGGGTTCGGCCGCTGCGCGACCGACGGCGACGGGCGGTTCGCCTTCCTCGTCCCCGACGGCGCCCGCCGGTTCGAGTTGATGGTGTTCGCGCGCGGCCTGCTCAAGCACGCCGTGACCCGGCTCTACCTCGACGGCGACGGCGCGGAGGACGAGTCGCTCGTCGCGCAGCTCGAGGACGGCGCCTACCACTTCGACATCCGCCTCCAGGGCGACGACGCGACCGCCTTCTTCCACTTCTGACCTGCGACGCGGGTCGCCGCGGCGTCAGCGAAGATCGTCGATCACGTAGTGCGCCGGTGTGTCGAAGTGAGCCTCCTCGGGACGGAGCCACATCGCGACGCCGATCTGCTCCGCGCGGAAGCCGCGAGCAAGCAGGCGGCGGTACGCATCGAGACGACCCGTGTTGACTCCCGCCACGAGACGTCCCAGGCCCGAATCCGCCGCGAACGCCTCGCAGGCATCGAGGAGGTGCTCGAACCGCCCTGGTGCTCCGTCGCCCGGTCGAACGGCCGCGAACTTGACGTAGCAGGTGTCGCTGCCCGCCTCGCTCCCCGCGCCGCAGTGGCACACGGCCATGCCGTCCAGGGTTCCCTCGCCCCGCACGAGGACCGTGTCGCCGATTCCCTGCTCGGTCGCCGCTGCGATTTCCCGACCGAGATCGAGCCCTCGGAATACCTGATCGGTCAGACCGCGGATCTCGTCCAGGACGAGGGCGTGCCGAGCCTCGTTCGAGAAGAGCGCTCGCGGGCTCCGCGTTTGCGGGTCGATCGCCTTGGCGGCCACGACCGTCAGGGATCCGGGCCAGAAGCCGTGCTTCTGATACAGGCCGAGGTGCTTGGGGCTCGCGGCGAACGTGAAGAGCCCGGCTTGCCGGACCTCCCAGCGTTCGAACGCCTCGAGTGCCGGCCGGAGCAGCCGACCGCCGATGCCGCGATCCCAGAATCTCGGGTGGACGGTGAGCGGGCCGAAGAAGCCGAACGAGCCCCAGCGGGTTGCAAACGCCGACCCGACAACCTCGCCGTCGCCCTCGGCGACCCAGGCACACTCAGGCGCAGCCCGAAATCTCGTGCGCACGCTGTCGCTGTCGCCGAACGCGGCGCTCGGATCGGGGAGGCCCCGAACGGTTCCGAACGCGAGCCGCATGACCCGGTCCGCAGCGTCGAGGTCGTCGGCAAGCATGGGCCTGACGTCGATCGACGTGTGCACCTTCACCTGGGTCAGGGTGCAGGAGCGGCGAGGTGCAACAAGGTCGACCCCGGAACCCGCTCCAGCAGCTCTTGGTTCTCGAGCGCGACGTCGAGGTTCTGGCGGGCGATCCGTGCATGCTCGCGCGCAATCGCATCGGCACGCGCTCCTTCACGCCGGACGATCGCGTCGATGAGCGAATGGTGCTGGTGTTGCGCGACGAGCAGGATCTCCCACGACTCGGGGAGGGCCGCGTGGACCATCAGGAGGGCGCTCGGCCGCGCGAACGGGAGAGCGAGCAGGTGCTCGAGCGCCCGACCGAGCTGGGGACTCTTCGCGAGCGCGCGGAACGCGTGGTGGAACTCCTCGTTGAGACGGACGTACTCCATGAAGGAATCCATGCTCGGGTCGCGCACGATCGCGTCCAGCTCTCGACAACGATCGCGTAAGGGCTCGAGCTCGTCCTCCGATTCCAGCCGCTCCGCCGCGAGGCGTGCGGCCGTGCCTTCGAGGACTCCGCGCAGCTCGATCGCGTCGTCGATGTCGGTACGAGTGAACTCGCGCACCACGAAGCCGCCGCCTGGGAGCGTCTCGAGGAGGCCTTCGTGCTCGAGCGTCACGAGGGCGATCCGGAGCGGTGTCCGTGAGACGCCGAGCTCCTCGACCAGACGAAGCTCGGGAACGCGCTCGCGCGGCTTGAAGGTTCCGTTGAGCAGGAGCTCGCGCAGCCCGAGCGTCGCCTTCGTCATCTGCGAGTTCGCGGGGTCGCCGCGTGGCACGAGCGCTCAGCCGCCTCGAGCTCGGCTCAGGGCGACGTGGATGAAGTGCTCGACGTTCTCCCACGTCGGCGCCGGTTCGGTGCCGACCTCTTCGTGGCCGCCGCGATTCGTTCGGAAGACGGTGAAGTCGTCGGCACCGATGACCTCGTCGACCGAGTGACCGGCTGCCGGGACGGAGATGAAGGTGGCGTCGTTGCCGGCTCCCGTCAGGGCCTCGTAGAGCAGCACGCTTTGCCCGTTCGGGACGAGCGGGTCGCTCTCGCCGTGGAGGATGAGCATGGGCACTTCGTCTCCGTCCACGTAGCGGATCGGATTCGCTTCCCGGGTCTGTGCCGGGCAGGCCTGGATGCCGAGCAACCTGCCGAGGGAGTCCGTGCAACGCACCAGCAGTGATTCGGGGGAGGCGTTGAAGAAGCTCCAAGGAGGAGCGAGAGGAGTCAAGGGAGCATCGTGTCGGATGAAGGAGACGACCTCGGGATGGTCTACGTACCACGAGTCCATCTGGAGGAAGTCCGTCGGCGGGAAGAAGGGCACCGCTGCCTGCACGGCGCTGGAGATCCCGCGAACGTCAGGTTCCCCTGAGAGCTGAGCGATGTCGCTGGTCGTACCTGCGATGGAGGCGACCCAGCCGCCCGACGAGTTGCCCATGATGGCGAAACGGGTCGGATCCAGGTTGTAGTCGGCCGCGTGCTCACGGAGCCAGCGAATGGCCGCCCGGACGTCGTGCAGCTGGCCCGGGAACTTCGCCTGGGCGCTGGAGCGAACGCTGACACCGGCCACGGCGTAGCCGTACGGGTTGAAGACATCCGCAATCGGAGCCGCTCCAACTCTCCCGTTGTCGCTCAGCCAGGCGGAGCCGGAGGACCAGATCAGCAAAGGCCGCTTCTGCTTGCCGGGAACCAACGGGACGTACAGATCGAGCTTGTTGCCGTTGACGGTCGGCGTGTCGGGAACGTAGTAGGTGATGTTGTTGTGCACTTCCACGCCGACCACGTTGACTGCGGCGGCACGCGGGGTGGGGCCGGCGAGCAAGGTAATCAGCAGCGCCGGGAGCACGAAGACAGCGGCCCGCGCACCCTTTCGCATGGACGTCGAGTGGAGACGGCTGGTCGCGTTCATCGCTCCTCCTCCGCAAGATGGCTCGCCCGCCAGTGCAACTTAATGCATGCAATCCGCAGAAGTCGCAGGCACGGGTCCTACTCCCGAGACGGTCGTAAGTTCGGCTGCGCGCCTCGGCGGGTGAAGAGCCGCTTTGCCAGAGCGACGAACGCGTGCACGACACCGTGGCGAAAGCCGAGGAAGATCGCGATCAGGAAGACGCCGTAGAGGACCTCGCGCAACTCGAGGCTGGCCGTCAGCCTCTCGTCCAGGAACGCGAAGACGGCTGCACCGACCACCGGACCGAGCAGCGTGCCGAGGCCGCCGAACGCCACGAGCACGAGAACGCGCACGTCGACGCGGTCGAACGCGTACGTCGCCGGGCTGACGAAGCCCGAGCTGTAGGCGTAGAACGCCCCCGTCAGACCGATCATCGCCGAGCCCACCGTCGCGGCGTAGATCCGGTATCGGGCGATGTCCACTCCCGCGAGCTCGGCCGCGACCTCGTCGTCACGAAGGGCGCGGAACGCCCAGCCGACGTGCGAGAGCTGGAGCGCGCGAAAGACGACCAGGAAGGCGACGAGCACGCCGGCGAAGAGGTAGTAGGCGCCGACGCGATCGTCGGCGAGGTCGGCGGGAGCGCCCGTCACGATCAGACCCGTCTCGGCTCCTGTCCACTCACGCTGGCCGAGGAGCAGGTTGGCGAACCCGAGCGAGAACACCAACGTGACGACTCCGGTGAAGATGACGCCGAGCGAGCGGCGCACCGCGATCCAGCTCAGGAGCCCGCCGACGATCGCCGCGCTCGCCGTACCCACGGCAATCCCTGCTGCCATCGGCAGCGAGGTCCTGTCCGCGAGGATGGCGGTGCCGTAGGCGCCGATGCCGGCCAGAGCGCCGACGCAGAGGAAGAGCTGGTTCGTGCACCCGAAGATCAGGTTGAAGCCGACACCCCACGAGGCGAACACGAGCGCCTGCACCGCGAGCGAGGTCGTGTACGGCGAGTCCCCGAACCAGACCGACGGGAGGATCGCGAGGATCGCCGCCGTCACGGCGATCGGGAGCAGTGCCCACGCAGCCCTGCCCGCCGCGGCCGCACCGGGACGCGGCCGGCTGCTCGTGCTCGCCATCTCCCCTACCGTCCGAGCAGCCCGCGGGGCCGAATGAGGATCGTGAGGGCGGCGGCACCGAGCAGGATGATGGTCGTGATGTATTGCCCGATGTAGTGGGCGCTCAGGCTGTTCACGATCCCGAGGAGCACGCCTGCGAGAAACGCCCCCGCGACGCTGCCGAGACCGCCCACGACGGTGACGATGAGCGCGAAGGTGGTGAACTCGAAGCCCGCGTTGACGGTCAACGGCGAGCTCATCGAGTGCGTGATCGCCACGATCCCGGCCAGCGCGCCGCTCAGCGCGAAGACGACCGTGCGGACGCGCGACGGGTTGATACCGACGAGCCGCGCGCCGGTCTCGTCCTGGATCACGGAACGGACGCCGCGCCCGAAGGTGGTCAGCCCGAAGAACAGCAGGAGCACCCCCGCGACCGCGAGCGCGATCACGGAGGCCCAGATGCTTCCCACGGGCATCGGGACCCCGAGGATCGAGACGGGCGCCCCGCTGACGTTGATGTACAGCGCGCCGAGGGGATAGCGCCAGGCGAGCAGCCCCCCGATCACGAACGCGGCCCCTAACGTCAGCAGGAGGCCCATGAGCGTCCGCTCCTCACCGTGCTGGCGGTAGACGGGCCGCATCAACGTCAGGTCGAGCAGGACGGCGGTGCCGGCCGCCGCCAGAATGCCCACGACCGCGGCCAGAGCGGTCGGAACGTCGTCCTCCATGAGGAGCGAGATGACGATCGCCCCGAGCACGACGATCTGGCCGTAGGCGAGGTTGAGGACACCACCGAGCCCGTAGACCAGCGTCATCCCGACGCCGAGCAGGCCGAACGCCAGCCCGAGCACGATCCCGTCGAGGATGACTGCCGTCATGCGACACCCAGGTACGCGCGTCGTACCTCCGGGTTCCGGTCGAGCTCGACGGACGTCCCGCTCAGCCGGATCCGACCGTTCTCGAGCACGTACCCGCGGTCGGCCACGGACAGCGCGAGCGGCACCTGCTGCTCCGCGATCAGGAGCGTCATGCCGTCCTTCTTGAGCCCCTCGAGCGCCTCGAACGCGGCCTGCGCGATCTTCGGTGCCAGGCCGGTCGTCGGCTCGTCGAGCATCAAGAGCCGCGGCCGCGCCATGAGCGCGCGAGCCACCGCCAGCATCTGCTGCTCACCGCCGCTCAGGGTTCCCGCCTGCTGGCGCTGTCGCTCCTTCAACCGCGGGAAGAGGTCGTACACGAGCTCGAGCGGTCTCACGGTCGGGCCGCTTGGGATAGGCGCCCAGAACGAGATTGCTCTTCGACAGTCATCGCCGGGAAGAGGTGCCGCTCGGCCGGCACGTATGCGATTCCCGCGCGCGCTCTGCGGTGCGCGGGACGACGGGTCAGATCCTTGCCCTCGAAGACGACCCGGCCCTCCATCGTGGGACGCAGCCCGGCGATGGCCCGGAAGAGTGTCGTCTTGCCCGCGCCGTTCGAGCCGACGATCGCGACCGCCTCACCGGTACGGACTTCGATCTCGATGCCGTCGATGACCCGCTCGCCGAGGTATCCGGCGGCCAGCCCTTCGACCTCAAGCAACGCGGGCCCGCCCGAGATACGCGTCGACGACCTGCGGGTCCCGCATGACGACCTCCGGCGCGCCCTCGGCCAGGACCTTGCCGAAGTCGAGGACGATCGCACGTTCGGCGAGCTGGATCACGGCGCTCATCACGTGCTCGACCCACAGGATGGCCGTACCGAGCCTGTCGCGCACGGTCCGGACGATCTCAATCGAAGCGGCGAGCTCCGACTCGTTGAGACCTGCCATGACCTCGTCGAGCAGGAGCACCTTGGGTTGGCCCGCGAGCGCCTTCGCCAGCTCGAGGAACCGCAGCTCGTGGAGGTTCAGGCTCGAGACCGGCTGGTCGGCCCGCTCCTCCATCCCGACGAACGCCAGCGACTCGGCCGCGCGCTGCCTCGCCTCCCGCTCGCCGGTGACGCCGCGCTCGACCCCGAACATCGCGCCGAGGACGACGTTCTCCAGGACCGTCAGCGAGCCGAACGGGAGCGGCCGCTGCATCGCCATCGCGATTCCCTTGCGCCTGAGCCGATGGGCGGCCAGACCGTCGACCCGCGCACCGTCCAGTCGGACGTGTCCGTGCGTCGGCCGCTCCAGCCCGACGATGACCTTGAGCAGCGTGCTCTTACCGGCCCCGTTCGGGCCGACGACGGCGACGATGTCGCCGTCGTCGATCCCGAACGTCACGCCGTCGACGGCCGGCAGTCCGCCGTAGCGTTTCGTGACCGCGTCTACTTCGAGGAGCAGCGTTCTCCTCCCGCTACACCCTGGGCGATACGGCGTCAGCGGCTGCGACTTGAACAGCACCCTGGGCCACCACTCCCCGTTGGTGTTCAGCCCGCTCTCCGGGGTCGGGCCTTTGGTCAGGACGGCGAACTGCACCGTCGCGCCTCTCAGCTCACCCCACGCCGTCCAGCGCAGCGGGAACGCGTACCCGGGGATGTTGAAGGTGTTGGCATGGACGTAGGCCGCGATCCGCGCCCGGTCGGTGCCGACGTTCTGGATCGCCTGCGCGACGATCTTCACGTAGGCGTAGCCCGCAAGCGCGTCGTCCTCGAAGAACTCGTTCTGGGGGAACGTCCGCAGGTAGCGCTTCGCGAGATCCTTGTACGCCTTCGTCCCCGTGGCCATGCACTTGAAGTCGCTCCAACGGCCGTACGACGTGGCCCCGGCGTTTCTCACGGTGAGCGAGTACGGCGAGTACGCACCGACCACCGGCGCCTTGATGCCGAGCTGAGCGGCCTGAGCCAGGATCGACCCCCCTCCCGGCGGATGGCCCGTCGCCACGATCAGCGACGTGTCGGTGAGCTCGCGCAGGTACGGAATGAAGTTGGTCGTCGGCAGGGGCGCGACCTGGATGTTGAACCTGACGTTCGGCGCCGTCGCCTTGGCCGTCTCCTCGAGCGACGACTTGAACGACTGCCCCCACGCATAGTCCGCGATGACCACGCCCACGTTTCTGATCCCCCGCCGCTCCACGAGCTGCACGACGGAAGTAGCCACCATGGCGGCAGCGGGCAGACACGTACGGAACGTGTACCGCGAGTTCTCCGTCAACACGTCGTTGTTCCCCGACTTGATGAGGAACAGCGGTACCTTCGCTTCCTCGGCGAGTCGCCCGATCGCCAGCCCGAAGGCACTGTTGATGATGCCGCCGACCGCGACGGCGCCCTCCTGCTGGGTCAGCCGCCTGAAGCCGTCCACGGCGGCGTTCGTGTTGTTGGTCTGGTCGTCCGCGACGACGAGGTTGAGCAGTCGCCCGTTCCCCCGCCCCTTCACGCCGCCCGACCTGTTGATCTCGTTGACCGCAAGAGCCATCCCGGCGCGTGCCTGGATGCCCCATGGCGCGAAGCTCCCTGTCAGCGGCGTGAGCACGCCGATCTTGATCGCGCTCGCCTGGGAGGGCCCCTCCAACCCACCGTAGGCCGCCGATCCACCCAGCGCGGCGGTGAACATCGCTACACCGCTCACGGCCGCAATCAACCTGTACCGCATCACGACCTCCCTCTCTTCCCTCATGGCTGCAACAACGCCTGCCCGATCTTCTGTGCGATCGATACCTCTGACGACGCAACGCTCTCGTAGTTGCGCCAACCGTGGAGATTCACCGCGGCTCGCCGACGCGTCGCGAGCACATCGGCGCATGTATACAACACCCGCCTTCGCTGAGTCCAGAAGTCGCTTCCGGGCCCGGCTTGCTTCCCGCGTTTGCATACAAGCGCAGCAGGCTCCGGCAGGTTCACGCCCGCCAGCTCCCGGGCGCGTACGACGTCCGCACCGCTTCCACGTACGGGACTGGGCCGACAACGGCACGGATCTCCGTCTGTTCGTGCGACTCGACCGTCGGCTTGGCGGTGCCGCCGTCCTCCTCACCCCAGACGAAGGTCACCTCCGTGCCGGGCTCCGCATAGTCGGCATCCAGCACGGCCAGGGTCAGCATCTTGCCCTCGTTCGAGCTGTAGCTGATCCACGTGGAGACGCCGACCGTCTCGCCGTCGACCGTGACGCGGTCGTACTGGTGCATCGCGTACACGGCGGACGGCCAGTCCATGAACTTCGCCCGGCCCGATGTCTGGAACATCGTGCCGATCGTGCGCGTCACGTCCTCGTCGTCGAGCGCCAGCGTGACCTTCCGGCGATGCTCACCCTCGGCCATTCCTGCGAGCGCCTCGCGCCCGACGAAGTCGTGGTCGAACTTGAGGTAGCTCCCGTACCCGAGGTCCCAGGGCGTGAAGTAGTAGTCCTCGATGCGGTCGGAGACGAAGCTGCCTCCGATCGAGGCCGATCCCTCGTAGCCGGTTGCCGGCAGCCACTCGCGGTACGCCTTCAGCCCCTCCCCGGAGTAGACCGCAGGCAGCGGAGACGGGATCCAGCCCGACTCGATCGTGTTCGACGAGTACGCCCGGGCGCCCGCCAATCTGAGGCCGAACTCCTGGCCGGCCTCCACGAGCGCCTCGTGTACGGCTTCACCATCGTCCCACGGCCCGAAGAGCTCCCAGCCGGGCTGGCCGACCATTCCGTGACGGAGCGCGCCGGTGGTCCGTCCGGCGACCGTGACCGTCGTCGTGTGGAAGAACTCGAGCTCAGGCGGAGACTGCCCCAGCGCCTTCTCGAGCACCTGCATCGCTGTCGGGCCCTGCAGCTGGAAGCGGTAGAGCCTCCGTCGTCCGTCGCTCCGCAAGGCGGACCTGAGGTCCAGGTCGACCCGCACGTCGTGCCCACCGGTCTCGGCGTGGTAGGTCACCCAGTTCAGCGCCGGCGCACGACCCACGAGGTTGAAGCGGTTCTCTCCGAGCGGGAAGAGGATCACGTCGCCGATGACGTAGCCCTCCGGACTGCAGGGCACGAAGTGCTTGGCCCGGTCGGTGCCGAAGCCGTCGAAGCTGTTGATCGCGAGACGAGACAGCAGCTTCAAGGCATCGGGGCCCTCCACCGCCAGGTCGTTCATGTGGAACGACTGGTTGAAGAGCACACAGCTCGTCTGCCAGGCCCGCTGCTCGTCGCGCCAGTTCGTGAACTCGGCCGGGACCCCGGGGAAGACGTTCGCCCCGGTCTGCGCGTTGCGCAGCAGCTCGACCGGGCTCTCGACGGAGCTCAGCACCTCCTCGAGACTCCGCTGCCCGTCAGAGAGCACCGCGACTCGCCATGTCGATGCCGCCCGGGAGCAGACCGCGCTGCACCGCCTGGGCGACGTTGAACAGATGGGCACGCATCGCTTCCTCGGCCCGGTCGGCGTCTCCGGCCACGACCGCCTGCACGATCGCCGCGTGCTCCTCCACGGAGGCCGCCGAGCGGCCGGGAATGAGAATCGTCCGGTACTGGTACCGCACCGTCTGGGAGTTCAAGGCTCGGATGAGACGTAGAGCCGTGCTGTGTCCCGAGAGCTCGAGCAAGGCGGCATGGAGGTCGGCGTTCGCGTCCGATGCCCCGAGGAGGTCGCCGAGCTCGAGCAGCTCGCGCTGTCGTGCGAGACATGCCTGCAGTCGTGCGGCGCCGGCAGCGTCGATGCGCTGCGCGGTGAGCCTGACGGCCAGCCCTTCCAGGACCGCGCGGGCCTCGAGGATCTCGACCGCCTCTTCGTCGGAGACCTGCCGTACGCGCGCGCCTTTGTGCGGCTCCCGGACGACGAGCCCTTCCTGCTCGAGGCGGACGAGCGCCGTGCGCACCGCGCCGCGAGACATCTCGTAGGCCGTGCTGAGGTCCGATTCGACGAGACGAGCGTTGGGAGCGATGTCGCCGCGGACGATCGCTTCGCGAAGCGCGGCGTAGTCGGAAGTGCTCGCCACGGTCACGCATAGTGACGCATGGTTGCAATATCGTCAACAATTCTGTTCAATCTCTGCCGGTGAGCTCGCTCACGGTCGCGGTACTCGGTCTCGGCGAGGCGGGGAGCCGGTTGGCGGCCGATCTCGTGGCTGCTGGAGTGGCCGTGCAAGCGTTTGACCCGCGACCACGGCCGCGATGTGGCCTCGATCGCGCGAATGCCGGACGCCGCCTCGGCAGCCGCGGGTTGCGCGGCCGTGCTCTCGGTCAACGCCGCACGAGCCGCGCTCGAGGCGGCCGAGGCGGCGCTGCCCGCGTTGAGCGAAGCCACGCTCTACGCGGACCTGAACACCGCCTCGCCCGTCGCTGAAGAGGAAGCTGGCCGACGTGGTTGCCGAGCGCGGGTGCGCCGTTCGCGGACATCGCGCTGCTCGGCCCGATCCCGGAGCAGGGCCTCCACGCTCCGGTCCTCGCCTCCGGAGTCGGCGCGGCGCGTTCGCCGAGCTCTTCAGCCCGCCTCGGCATGCCGGTCAGAGTCATCTCGAAGGAGGCCGGGGACGCCGCTGCCCTCAAGCTCGTGCGCTCGGTGTTCATGAAGGGGCTCGCAGCGGCCGCAGTCGTCGAGAGCATGCAGGCGGCCGAAGCAGCAGGACACGAAGAGTGGCTGGCGCAGGAGATCGCAGAGGATGATCGGACGGCCGCTACCTCGAGCGTGCGCTGGAGGGAAGCCGAGACACACGCCGCGCGCCGTGTCGACGAGATGGAGGCGGCGCGCGAGACTTCTGCTCGAGCTGGGAGTCGAGCCCCGGATCGCCTCCGCGAGCGCGGCGCAGCTGCTTGAGCTTCTGAAGTCGGGGGCGATAAGCGATCGTGGCCGTGGCAGCCCGCGCCAGCCGAGGAGATGCGACCGAGCGAGCGGGCACGCACGCTCGTCCAGGGCGCGTACGACCTCCACGTGCACGTCGACCCGGACGTGATCCCGCGCCGGATCGACGACGTCGCCCTCGCCCGCCGCTTCGCGGACGTCGGGCTCGCCGGCTTCGCCCTCAAGTCGCACTACACCTCGACCGCCGAGCGCGCGCAGATCGTCTCCGCCGTCGCCCCCGGCGTGCAGGCGATCGGAGCGCTGTCGCTCAACCGGGCGGTCGGCGGGATGAACGCGCTCGCCGTCGACATCGCCGCCCGCGAGGGCGCCCGCATCGTCTGGATGCCGACGGTCGACTCCCCGGCGGAGACCGCCGGCAGGACCGAGCCGAAGGAGGGCGACAGGGTGCCGCTCTGGGCGCGGCTCCAGCACGAGCTGCGCGAGCTCGGCCTCGGCATCGAGCCCGTGCACGTCACCGACGGCGAGGGACGACTCCTGCCCGAGACGCGCGACGTGCTGCGCACCATCGCCCGCCACGACCTCATCCTCGCGACGGGGCATCTCGCGCGGGAGGACACGTTCGCGGTCGTGGACGGAGCCTTCGAGGAGGGCGTCCGGCGCGTCGTCGTCACGCACCCGGAGTTCCCGTGCCAGGACTTCTCGCTCGAGGACCAGCGGGAGCTCGCCGCGCGCGGCTGCCTGCTCGAACGGTGCCTCAGCACTCCCCTGAGCGGCAAGACGACGTGGGAGCACGTCTTCGACGGCGTCCGCGCCGTCGGCGTGGAGCGCACGCTCTTCTCCAGCGACTGCGGCAACCCGGACTACCCGGCGGTCGAGGACGGGCTCGCACTCTGGGCCGACCGCCTCCTCGGCGCCGGCTTCGACGAGGGTGAGGTGCGGGAGATGATCGTGGGACGGTCCCGGCAGCTCGCGGGGGCGGAATGAGCAGGCGGCTGCTCGTCATCGGCGCGCACTCGGCCGACTTCGTCTGGCGGGCCGGCGGTGTCATCGCGATGACGACGAAGGCAGGCGGGACGGCCCGCGTGCTCGCCCTCTCGTACGGAGAGCGTGGAGAGTCGGGCGAGCTCTGGAAGGAGCCCGGCCAGACGGTCGAGCGGGTGAAGGAGATCCGGCACGGCGAGGCGGAGCGCGCGGCAGCCGCGCTCGGCGCGGAGTTCGAGTGCCTCGATCTCGGCGACTACCCGCTCGAGATCGGCAGGGACGCTCTCGTCTCGATCGCCGACCGCATCCGCGAGCTCGCGCCCGACGTGATCGTCACCCATACCGACCGCGACCCCTTCAACCCGGACCACGCCGTCGCCTTCCACGCGGTCGAGCGAGCGCGCGCCCTCGCCGCCGGCGCAGGCGTTCCGAGCGCGTTCGACACAGTGCTGCCTCCGGAGCTCTTCCTCTTCGAGCCTCACCAGCCGGAGCTCTGCAACTTCGTCCCGACGACGTTCGTCGACATCACGCCGGTGTTCGAGCAGAAGCAGGCGGCGATGGCGGAGATGCAGGCGCAGGCGTACCTGCACACGTACTACGCGCAGCGCGCCGAGCAGCGTGGCAATCACGCGCGCCGCTCCTCCGGCGACACGGCGATCCGCTACGCGGAGGCGTTCCAGCGCGTGACGCCGCAGGTGGTGCGCGGGCTGTGACGGAGGTGTTCCGCGAGCTCGCGGAGCTGGGCACCGCGACGGTCCACGAGGCCGGCGGCCGAACGCCGGTCGTCGACCTGCCGCTCGTCCAGATCGTGGCCGGCTCCCGCGCCGCCGGCCCGGCGCGGACCGTGCGCTGCGGCCAGGGCGACAACCTGATGGTGCACGCGGCGGTTGCCGAGGCGCGTTCCGGGAGAGGTGCTCGTGCTGACGATGCCCGACCCCGAGCCGGTCGCGCTCGTCGGCGAGCTCATTGCGACCCAGGCGAAGGCGCGCGGCGTCGCAGCGATCCTCGTCGACGCCGCGGTTCGTGATGTCGAGGAGCTGCAGCAGCTCGGGCTGCCGATCTGGGCGCGCTACGTCCGCGTGCGCGGGGCCGAGAAGAAGGTGCCGGGCACGATCGGCGAGCCCGTCGAGGTCGGGGGCGCGACGATCCGGCAAGGTGACGCGATCGTGCTGGACGCGGACGGCGTCGTCGTCGTCGAGCAGGAGCGGGTCGAGGAGGTGCTCGCAGCCGCGCGGACACGCGCCGAGCACGAGCTCGAGAAGCGCGCAAAGCTTCAGGCGGGCGCGCTCTCCTACGACCTCGACGGCCTCCGGGAGCTCGTGGAACAGGAATCCGCGAAGCAGTGACCGAGCCGCTGCACGACGTCGCCCGCATCGCTCACGCAGAGCTTCTGACCCCGAAGCCCGAGGAGAGCCTCCGCTTCTTCGTCGACGTGCTCGGGCTCGAGGAGGAAGCGCGGGAGGGGCAGTCCGTCTACCTGCGCGGCTGGGGGGACTACCTGCGCTACAGCCTGAAGCTCACGGAGTCCCCACAGCCGGGGCTCGGCCATCTCGCCCTGCGCACGTGGAGCCCGTCGGCGCTCGACCGGCGGGTCGCCGCGATCGAGGAGAGTGGGCTCGGGGTCGGCTGGCTGGACGGCGACGTCGGCCACGGCCCGGCGTACCGCTTCACCGACCCCGACGGGCACGTCTTCGAGGTTCTCTACGAGGCCGAGCGGTACACGGCGCCCGAGCACCTGCGGCCGTCGTGGAGGAACCAGCCGCAGCGCTACGTCGGCCGCGGAGCCGCGGTGAAGCGGCTCGATCACGTGAACGTGCTCGCGGCGGACGTGCGCGCCAACCGGACGTTCGCCCAGGACGTGCTCGGCTACCGCCTGTACGAACGGATCGAGCTCGACGACGGGACCGAGACGGGCGCCTGGCTCAGCCTCTCGATCGCCGCCCACGAGCTCATCTACGTCGCCGACGCGTACGGCGCGAGTGGCCGGCTCCACCATCTCGCGTTCTGGGTGGACACACGTGAGGAGTGCCTCCGAGCCGCGGACCTCTTCGTCGACAACGACGTGTCCATCGAGGCGGCGCCGTCCAAGCACGGGGTCGCGCAGGGCTTCTTCCTCTACGGCTTCGAGCCCGGCGGCAACCGAATCGAGGTGACGACCGGCGGGTACTTCGTCTACGACCCGGACTGGGAGCCCATCGTCTGGACCGCGGAGGAGCGCGCGCGGGGCCAGTACTGGGGCGTGAAGACGATCGAGAGCTTCCACACGTACGGCACCCCGGACGTCGAGACCGAGGCCTGACATGGCGGCGACCGCGCCTCTCCGCGATCGGCTGGCAGAGCCGGGGACGTTCGTGGTCGCGGCCGAGCTCGTCACGAGCCGTGGCCCGATCACGGCCGGCGGAGGCGAGAAGGTGCTCGCGCTGGCGCGAGAGCTCGCGGCCGATCCCCGGATCGACGTGCTCTCCATCACGGACAACCCCGGCGGGCACGCGATGGTGGCGCCCGACGCCCTCGGGACCGACCTCGTCTCGCGCGGCCAGGAGGTGATCATCCACCTCGCCTGCAAGGACTGGAACCGCAACGCGCTCGAGAGCCGCGGCTGGCAGCTGAGCTCGGCGGGCTTCCACAACGTGCTCGCGCTCTCCGGCGACTACCCGATCGGCGGCCACAAGGGTCTCGCCGCACCCGTGTTCGACATCGACTCGGTCGGCCTGCTGAGCCTCTTCTCCGAGATGAACGAGGGGCTCCGGGACGAGCGCAAGCCGGACGCGCGGCTGGCGCGGACGGACTTCTTCCTCGGGTGCGTCGTCACGAACCACAAGCGCTACGAGCGCGAGGTGATGCCGCAGTACTTCAAGCTCCGCAAGAAGGCGCGGGCCGGAGCCCGCTTCGTGATCAAGCAGATCGGCTGGAACGCGCGCAAGGACGACGAGCTCCTCCGCTGGATCAGGCGCGACGGCCTCGACCTGGCGGTGCTCTCGAACGTGTACCTGCTGTCCCCGGTTGCAGCGCGCGCATTCCACCGCGGGTTGATCCCCGGGATCGTCGTCACCGACGACCTGCTCGCGCTCGTCGAGCGCCACGCGGAGAGCCCGGACAACGGCCGCGCCTTCTTCGTCGACCTCGCCGCGAAGCACGTCGCGCTCGCGCGCGGGCTCGGCTTCGACGGCGTCTACCTCGGCGGGAACATGCCCGCGGCGACGTTCGGCGAGATCCTCGAGCTCGCGACCTCGTTCGGGCCGGACGACTGGCGAGGGTTCGCGCGAGAGCTCGACTTCCCGCTCGAGAACGAGTTCTACTTCTTCGAGCGAGACCCGGACACCGGCCTCTCGTCGGACGAGGTGAGCAAGACGTACCTCGACTCGAAGAAGCGGCGGCGCACCGACCTCCCCGTTCCGCTCTCGTACCGCTTCAGCCGGCGCGTCCACGACGCCGTCTTCGCGGACGACGCGCCGCTCTTCCGCGCCGGGCGGTCGTTCTACGCGAAGGTCGACCGCGCTCCGAGGCCCGTGCGCAGGGCGGCGCACGCGCTCGAGCAGGCCGCGAAGGTCCCGCTCTTCGCCTGCAAGGACTGCGGCGACTGCTCGCTTCCCGAGATCGCCTACGTCTGCCCCGAGTCGCAGTGCGCGAAGAACCAGCGCAACGGGCCGTGCGGGGGCACGCGCGACGGTCTCTGCGAGGTCTACGACACCGAGTGCATCTGGTCGCAGGCCTACGAGCGCCTGAAGACCTACGGCGAGGAGGAGTCGATGCTCGACGGGCCGGTCGTGGTCAAGGACAACGCCCTCGCCGGAACGAGCGCCTGGGCGAACATGTTCCTCGGCCGCGACCACCAGGCCCGCGAAAAGCCCGGTGGCGGTTCAACCACGGAGTGATAATCGGTTGCGAAAAGGAGGCAGCACAGATGGCGTACGGAAGCTTGGAGGAGAAGCTGCAGGCGGTCGGGAGCGCGGTCGAGATGGCGCGCAACTCGCAGATCGGCCCGTACGTCTACCCGGCGGTCCCGAGTGAGTTCTCGAACTGGCGGGACGAGCAGGCTGCGTGGCGCGACACGAGCGCGCTCTTCGACCAGTCGCACCACATGACGGATCTCTACGTGGAGGGCCCCGACGTGATCAGGCTCCTCTCCGACCTCGGCGTCAACACGTTCGAGAACGCAGCCGTGAACAAGGCGAAGCAATTCGTCGCCTGCAACCACGACGGCTACGTGATCGGAGACGGGATCCTCTTCTTCCTCGACGAGAACCGGGTGAGCCTCGTCGGTCGCCCGTCCGCGCACAACTGGGTTCAGTACCACGCGGAGACCGGCGGGTACGACGTCAGCGTCGAGCGTGACGAGCGCACCGCCGCCAACCCGACGGGGCGGCGCAAGATCTACCGCTTCCAGGTTCAGGGCCCGACCGCGCTCGACGTCTTGACGAAGGCGAACGGCGGCTCGCTGCCGGAGATCAAGTTCTTCAACATGGGCGAGCTCACGATTGCAGGACACAAGGTCCGCGCGCTGCACCACGGGATGTCCGGCGCGCCCGGTCTGGAGCTGTTCGGTCCGTGGGACGAGCGAGAGGACGTCAGGGCCGCGATCGTCGAGGCCGGCCAGGACTTCGGGCTCAGGCAGGTGGGCTCGCGGGTCTATGCGACGAACACGCTCGAGTCCGGCTGGGTCCCCTGCCCGCTGCCCGCGATCTTCACCGGCGACGAGATGAAGGCGTATCGGGAGTGGCTTCCCGCCGACGGCTACGAGGGCATGGGCTCGCTCGGCGGCAGCTACTACTCCGACGACATCTCCGACTACTACCTCACCCCGCACGACCTCGGCTACTGGCCGTTCGTGAAGTTCGACCACGACTTCGTGGGGCGCAAGGCGCTCGAGGAGATCGTCGACCGGCCGCGGTGGAAGAAGGTCACCCTCGCATGGAATGGAGAGGACGTGGCGCGGGCCATCGGGACGATGTTCGAGAAGGGCGACGCAGCGAAGTACATCGACGTTCCGCTCTCGAACTACGCGACCTGGCCCTTCGACAAGGTGCTGCGGGACGGCGAGATGGTCGGCGTCTCCACCTTCTCCGGGTACAGCTACAACGAGCGGTCGTACCTGTCGCTCGCGATGGTCGACGTCGACATCGAGCACGGCACCGAGGTGACGCTCGTCTGGGGTGAGGAGGACGGCGGCTCGACGAAGCCCGTGGTGGAGCGGCACAAGCAGGCCGAGTTCCGCGCAATCGTCAGCCCGGCTCCGTACTCGGAGGTCGTGCGTAGCACCTACCACGAGGGCTGGCGTACGAAGGCCGAAGTGGCCTAGAGAGGCTTGCTGCCGAGCGACACGGGGAGCCGCCCGGCGGGCGGCTCCCCGTGTTCACGTCTCTTTGTCAGAAGCCGCAGTTCGGGTTCGGAGCGTCGAGCTCGCCCCGGAAGGCGCCTCCCGTCGGCGCGATGATCACGCTCATGTCCTGTGCAGGCTCGCCGGACTCGTTGCGGACCATGTGTCCGCGCCCGTCGTCGACGAACCCCTGGCCCGCCGTCACGACGTGGGGCGTGCAGGTGGGATCGTCATAGAGGTAGTACGTCAGCGTGCCTGACGTCACCGTGATGAACACCGGGCCCGGATGGCTGTGCCACCCGGTATGCGATCCAACGAGGTAGTCGTGCCGTCGGACGACGACGTCGACCTGTGACTTCGCTTTTACCTGGAAGTCGACCGGGGAGTCGTGGATCGACTTCACCTTGAAGTCCTCGTACGTGCCACGTGCGAGCAAGGTCGGCGTTACGCCCGCGGGCGGAGACGCCATCGTGACGCCCACGAGCGCGGCGAACGTCACCAGCACCACGCAGACCGCAGCGGTCGTCAAGAGACTGCCGTATCGCTTCACGTTCCTCCTCCTCTTGTGAGTTGACTCCGAATTCGCATCACGCGTCCTCCGGTCGAGACGTGGTCGCCGTGACGACGCGAATTGGCTCGAGCAGCGCCTGCTCCGCGGCGAGCGCGGCGTCCCGACCCGAGGGAGCGACGAAGACGAAGAAGCAGATCTCGTCCTCGGGCACGTAGATCGAGCGGTCGAAGCGGATGCATGTGCCCCTCTCGGACAGCTCCTCCGCAGCCGAGCGTGCCCGCCGCTCGCGGGAGGCGCGCTCTCCCGCCAAGCCACGCGCGAGGTAGGTCTCTACCAAGTAGTTGGGCACGCCTTCGACGCTAGGCTCGAGCGAGCGGCGAGGAAAGGTAAGAACGTCCTGACTTTGCCCGCGGAGACTGGAGAGTCAGCGCAGCACGCGCGCAAGCTCGGTGCGCGAGAGCGCACCGAGCTTGGCGTAAACGTTCGTGAGAAGCCCGGCGACGGTCCGCTCGCCGAGAGATCGCCTGCCTACAAGAGGCAGGTGGGGCTATGACCCAGACATGGACTCCAGCTTCGCGCAGTTCAGGAACGCCGGGAACCTCGGGTCGAGGATGAACCGCTCGAGGTACAAGCCGGGGCCGATCTGGACGATTGCGGGGCCGGTCGGCGCCGGGACGACCTTCGCCTGTGCCTTATCGAAGTTGAAGTCGATGAGAACTCCGTCCATGAACGGCGTCAGCGACACAACACCGCCGGCCATCACGGGCGCCGCGAAGTTCTTCTTCGTGTCGTCCGAAAGGCCCGGGGGCTCGATTTCGCCCTTGCCCGCGCACCATGCGCCATAGATCTCGTGCACAACGGCCGGCGCAGGCTGCGCGGCGACACCGGCGATGAGTGCGGTGGCACCGATCAGGACTGCAAGCACCTTCTTCATTTCCCTACCTCCTATCCCACTCGTGGGCACGCCTTCGACGCTACGCCCGAGCGAGCGGCGAGAAAAGGTAAGAACGTCCTGACTTTGCCCGCGCAGACCTGAGTCAGACCAACCGGCGCGCAAGCTCGGTGCGCGAGCGCACGCCGAGCTTGGCGTAGATGCGGGTCAGGTGCCCGGCGACGGTCCGCTCGCCGAGAAAGAGCTCGGCCGCGACCTCCCGATTGGTCCGGCCGGCGGCGACCAGGACGGCGACGCGCCGCTCGGCCGCCGTCAACCCTTCCTCCCGTGTGCGCCCGCCGATCCGCCCCAGCTCGGCACGCGCCCTCTCGACCCAGGTGGCTGCTCCAAGTTGCTCGAAGCCGCTGAGCGCGGCGTGGATCGCGTCTTGGGCAAGACGCTTCTGCCGTGCGCGCCTGAGGACGATTCCGAGTGCGAGCAGCGTGCGAGCCCGTCCAAAGACGTCGCCGACCTCGTCGTGCCGTGCGACGGCCTGCTCAAGGAGCGACGTTGCTTCGTCGACAGCCCCGCGCGCCGCAGCCACGAGCCCGCGGCAGCGCGTCACGTGGGCGAGTACCCGATTGCGGCCGAGCTGCACCGCATCCGCTTCCCAGAGGTCGATGACCTGCTCCGCGTCGTCGATCCGGCCGAGCTCGAGCAGCGCCTCGACGTAGTCCGCAGTCCATGGTCGCGCGTCCGGCGCACTCCAACCGAGCGCCGCCGCCTGCCGGTCGGCTGCGCCAAGGCGTTCGGCAGCCGTCGCCGCATCTCCGCGCCAGAGCGCGACGAGTCCCGGGACCGCCGCGAGCAGGGGCGGATGGAACCCGATCTGCTCGTCGCAGAGCTTCAGGGCTCGCTCCGACTCCTCCAGAGCGAGATCGAGCTGCCCGAGGTGGGCGGCGACCCACGAGCTCGGGATGTAGTCCTGATTTCGCTCGACCCCGTACTGGACGCGGATGTCGCGGGCGCGCGCCGCGTGCTCCGCAGCGAGCCCCCAGCGCCCATCCCACAGCTGGATCCACGACAGATCCCAGAGCACCCCTGCGCAGAAGAGCTCGTCGCGCTCCTGCCACTCTCGATACTCCTCTTCGAGGACCGCGCGTCGCTGGTCGATGTCGCCGGAGTCGAACAGCATCCCGGCGACGAGGATGTTCGCCCGCCGCAGGAGGCGCTCGTCGCCGACGGCAGCCGCAAGCTCGCGGGCGCGCGTCGCGTAGGTCGGGGCGTCAGAATCGCCCACCAAGCCGCCGAGCATGTGGAGCTGCTCGAGTGCCTCGAATCGGACGGTGTCGTCATCGAGACGATCGGCAAGCTCGAGTGCGACACGCGTGCCCTCGAGCGCGGCAGCGAACCCCTTCCTGAACCGTTCCGCGAACGCGAGGCGGACGCGGATGCGCGCCTGAAGACCCGGGTCCGACGACGCCTCGCGCAGCGCCTCTGCGAGGACCGGAACGGCGAGGTCGTCGTGCTCGAACTCGGCGAGAAGGAGGAGGGCTTCGGCGCGGAGCGGGCCGGCCTCGGTCTCGGCCAGCAGATCCGTCGCGATCGTTCGCGCGCGCGTCCACTCCCCGGCAGCGAGGTGCGCATGCGCAGCGGCGAGCGCTCGCCGGCGGCGGTCGTCAACCCGATCCGGCGGCGTCAGCCGGAGCGCCTGCTCTGCCAGCTCGGCGGTCTCGGCCGACGCGCCGCGATCGTTTGCCAGCGTGGCGGCGTCGTCGAGCCAACGTGCAACCTCAGCGTTCGGCGGGTCGGTCGAGAGTGCGAGGTGGCGGGCGCTGAGGACCGGGTCTTCGACGATCTCGGCGATGCGGGCGTGAACGCCCCGTCGCTCTTCGCCCAGGTCGGCGTACAGGACCGACGACAGCAACGGGTGGGTGAAGCGGATCATCCCGTTCTCGCGCTCGATCACGCGCGCGGCGACGGCTGCGTCAAGCGCGTCCGCGGGAACGCCCGCGCGCTCCAGGAGCGACACCGACGTCGTGCCCACGGCGGCCGCAAAGGCAAGCGCGCTGCGAGTGGACGCCGGAAGCGCCGAGATCCTCGCGCTCACGAGCTCTTCGAGCGTCTCGGGAACAACAAGCGGCTGCAACGGGTCGATGTCCGCCAGGCAGAATGCGGGCCAGCTCCAGCGCGAAGAAGGGATTCCCACCCGACCGCTCGTGGATCCGGAGCAATGTCTGACGGGAGAACGACGTTCCCAGCCGATCGCGCAGAATGCGATGGAGCGCCCCCGCGCTGAGCGGCCCGACGACGATCCTCCTGCCACCGTCCGCACCCGGCGAGCGTTCGAGGTCCGACGGATGAGCACCCTCGGCCGGCCGCCGCGCGAGGAGAAGGCTGACCGGGCTCCCATCGAGCCGCCGCAGGGCGAACGCGAGCGCACGCGACGAGGACGGGTCGAGCCACTGAACGTCGTCGACGGCGATCAAGATCGGTCCGCGTTCGCTCAGAAGCTGCAGGACGTCGCGCACTGCAACGGCAAGCGTGCGGTGATCGACCGGATCACCCGACGCCTCCTCTCGGAGAAGCGCCACCTGGAGCGCGTGCCGTCTCGGCGTCAAGAGCGCAGACAGCGCGTCGTCGTCTACGACATCCTCGAGCAGATCCACGAGCCCAACGTGTCCGAGGGCATGCTCCGCCTCGGTCGGACGCGACGACAGGACCGATAATCCCTGCACGCGGGCGTGCTCCACACCCGCTTCCCAGAGAGTCGACTTCCCGATCCCCGCGACGCCCTCGACTACGAGCGTCGCCGGTCCGCGCCCCGCGTGCTCGACGAAGGCTTGGAGAGAGCTGAGCTCCTCCTCCCTACCAACGACTCGATGGCCGTCCACCTCGTAACAATGTGACAGTGACCACGGGGAAGGCAAGGCTGGACCTTCCGGCCCCACTGACCTTCTAGAACACCGTTCTGACGGATAGCGTCCTCCCGTGAACGCGGTTCCTCTGCGCCGTAACCGCGACTTCGTCCTGCTCCAGACCGGGCAGCTCCTCTCCAACATCGGCACGCGGCTGACCTCGATCGCGTACCCGCTGCTCGTGCTGGCGCTCACCGGCTCGGCAGCTAAGGCCGGTTTCGTCCTCTTCGCACGAACGCTTCCGCAGGCGCTCCTCGCGCTCCCGGCCGGCGTCGTGGCCGACCGCTGGAACCGGAAATGGATCATGGTCGGTGCCGACGCGGTTCGCGTCGTGGCGGTCAGCGTCCTCGTCCCCGTGATCGCGCTCGACTGGGACGCGCTCTGGCTGATCGCCCTGATCGCGTTCGTCGAGGGCGTGGGCGCGACCTTCTTCATGGCCGCGTATCCGGGTGCGATGCGATCCGTCGTCCCAATGCACCAGCTTCCCGATGCCGCTGCCGTACAGACCGGGCGGAACGCAATCGTGCAACTCGCGGGCGCGCCGCTCGGCGGGGCGCTCTTCACGATCGCGCGGGTCTTGCCGTTCGTCGTCGATGTCATCTCGTACGCGTTCTCGGCGATCTCGTTGCTCATGATGCGCACGTCGTTCCAAGAGGAGCGCGAGCGCGATACGTCCTCGCTTCGCTCTCAGCTCCTCGAGGGCGTCCGCTACGTCTGGCACCAGCCGTTCCTCCGAACCGTTGCCTTGATCTTCGGCCTGCTGAACTTCGTCGGCCCGAGCGTGCTCTTCGCGATCGTCGTCATCGGGACCGAGCAAGGGCTCTCCGGCGGCGAGGTGGGACTGCTCGTGGCCGTGTTCTTCGCGGGCATCCTCCCTGGAACTGCGCTGTCGCCCCACATCCGGCGCGCTCTGCCGGTGCGCGCCGTGTTCGTGCTCGAGCTCTGGACGTGGGTCGGCTGCGCCGCGTTTCTCGTGTGGCCGAGCGTCTACGTGCTCGCCGTCTGTCTGTTGCCGACCGCGCTCGTCATCCCGTCGACCGACTCCGTGGTTCACGGCTACCGGATCGCGATGACGCCCGATCGGCTGCTCGGCCGTGCCGAGTCCGCATGGACGACGTTCTCCATCGTCGTCTCCCCGATCGGGCCGCTCGTCACCGGCGTCCTCATCACCGAGGTCTCGGCGCGAGCCGCCGTCGGCGTGTGTGTCGTGTTCGCGCTGGGCCTTGCTGTGTGGGCCACCCTCAGCCCGGCGATCCGCAACGCCCCGAGCATCGACGAGCTCCGCGAGGCGCCTCCTGCGGTTCCCGAAGGGATCTGAGCCGGAGTCGGAAGCCCCGGGGCGCTCCCGTGTCGGCCAGGTGAACCACTACGATCGCGGCATGGCGGCGTTCGACGCGCTCTTCGTGCCTGCTCAACTGCGCGCCGCGGTCTCGCCGCACGCGTGGCTCGAGGGCATGCTCGAGGCCGAGCGGGCGCTTGCGACTGCAGGCGCCGCGGCCGGGGTCGTGCCCGCCGACGTGGCCGCCGAGATCGCGGCCGCCTGCGATGCCGCGCGCTTCGATCCGGAGCAGCTGGCCGAGGAGGGGCGCGCGGCCGGCAACCCGGCCGAGCCGCTCGTGCGGGCGCTCGCCGCGTCGGTCGGTGACGAGGCCTCGCGCTGGGTCCACCGCGGCGCGACGAGCCAGGACGTCGTCGACACCGCGGCGATGCTCGTCGCGCATCGGGCGCTGCTCGCTCGTGCTCGCAGACGCGGACCGGGTCGCCGCGGCGGCCGCGGGGCTGGCCCGGGAGCACCGCGACACGCCGATGGCGGCCCGCACACTGCTCCAGCACGCCGTCCCGACCACGTTCGGGCTCAAGGCGTCCGGCTGGCTCGCCGCCGTGGTCGAGGCGCGCACCCGCCTCGCGGAGGTCGCGCGCACGCGGCTCGCCGCGCAGCTCGGCGGCGCGGCCGGGACGCTCGCCGCCTTCGGCGACGAGGGCATCACGCTCCTCGACCTCTACGCCGGAGAGCTCGGCCTGCACGCCCCGGTGCTCCCCTGGCACACGGACCGGACGCGGATCGCGGAGCTCGGTGCCGCCCTGGCGATCGCCGCCGGCGTCGCCGCGAAGATCGCGCTGGACGTGATCCTGCTCGCCCAGACCGAGGTCGGCGAGGTTGCAGAGGGAGACGGCGGCCGCTCCTCGACGATGCCGCAGAAGCGGAACCCGTCTCGCTCGGCGCTCGCCCGTGCCGCCGCCCGGCTCGCCGAGGCGCACGCGTCGGTCCTGACCGGAACGCTCGAGCAGGAGCACGAGCGCGCCGCGGGCGCGTGGCAGGCGGAATGGGATGCGCTCTCGGGCGCCCTCGCCTACACGGGCGGCGCGCTCAGCGCGCTCGCGGACGCGCTGGAGTCGCTCGAGGTCGACGCCGACCGGATGCGCCGCAACCTCGACGCGACCGGCGGCCTCGTGCTCGCAGAGCGGATCTCCTTCCTCCTGCCTGCGCGGCTGGGCCGCGGCGAGGCGCAGGAGGTCGTCCGCGGCGCCGCCGACCGCGCTGCCGCGTCCGGGACGAGCTTCCGCGACGAGCTGCTTGCGGACCCGAGGACGGGGCTCGACCCGTCCGAGCTCGAGGCGGCGCTCGACCCGGCCGGGTATCTCGGCGCGGCGGGAGCGTTCGTCGACCGCGCGCTCGCGCTCTACGAAGGCTCCCGTGAGCCGAGCGGGGTCGATGCGTGAAGCTGCACCATCGCGTCGACGGTCCAGCAGACGCTCCCCCACTCCTACTCTCGTCCTCGCTCGGGACGACGCACGCATTGTGGGACCCTCAGGTCCCCGCTCTGTCGGCCCGCTTCCGGCTCGTACGCTACGACCGGCGTGGGCACGGCCGGTCGCCGGTGCCCGACGGCCCGTACTCGCTCGACGACCTGGGCGGGGACGTCCTCGAGCTGCTGGACGAGCTCGGTCTCGAGCGCGTTTCGTTCTGCGGGCTCTCGCTCGGCGGCATGGTCGGGATGTGGCTGGCGGTGAACGCGCCGGAGCGGCTCGACCGGCTCGTGCTCTGCTGTACCGCGGCTGCGCTGCCGCCGCCCGAGCACTGGCACATACGCGCGGCCATGGTCCGGCGCGACGGCATGGCGGCGGTCACGGACGCCGTCGTCGCCCGCTGGTTTCCCCACGACGTCCCGGCGTCGCTGGTCGAGCACCACCGGCAGCAGCTGCTCGCGACTCCCGCCGAGGGGTATGCGGGCTGTTGCGAGGCGCTTGCCGACGTCGATCTCGGGGGGCGCCTGGCCGAGATCCGGGCGCCGACGCTCGTGCTCACGGGCGACGAGGACACGGTCACCCCGCCTGCGCGCGGCGACGAGCTCGCCGCCGGGATCCCGGGCGCAGAACATGTGACCTTGCCCGACACCGGCCACCTCGCGAACACCGAGCGCCCCGAGCAGTTCACCAAGCACGTGCTCGCCCACCTGACCGAGGAGACCCGATGAGCGACACCCACGAGCGCGGCATGGAGGTGCGGCGCGCCGTCCTCGGCGACGAGCACGTCGACCGCGCAGCCGCGCGCGCAACGGCCTTCACCGCCGACTTCCAGGATCTGATCACCCGATACGCCTGGGGCGAGATCTGGGCTCGGCCCGGCCTCGACCGGCGCACGCGAAGCTGCATCACGCTGACGGCCCTCGTCGCGGGAGGCCACGACCAGGAGCTCGCCATGCACGTCCGCGCTGCGCTCCGCAACGGCCTCACGCCGGACGAGATCAAGGAGGTGCTGCTGCAGACCGCGATCTACTGCGGTGTCCCCGCCGCGAACTCGGCATTCGCGATCGCGCAGGAGGTCCTCGCCGAAGAGGGCGGCGCGTGAGTCGGGCGGAGCGGACGCAGGTCGTGATCGTCGGCGCCGGGCCGGCCGGTCTCGTGCTCGCCCACCTGCTCCACCTCGAGGGGATCGAGTCGGTCGTGCTGGAAGCACGCACGCGCGACCATGTGGAAGGACGCGTCCGCGCCGGCGTGCTCGAGCACGGCACGGTCGAGCTCCTGACCGAGATCGGCGCCGGCGCGAGGCTCCACGAGCAGGGCCTCCCCCACCACGGCCTGGAGCTCCAGTTCGGCGGCTCGCGACACCGCATCGACCTGACCGAGCTGACGGGAAGGCACATCACGGTCTACGGTCAGCAGGAGGTCGTCAAGGACTTGATCGCGGCCCGGCTCGAGACGGGTCGCCCGCTGCACTTCGAGGTCGACCGCGTGTCGCTGCACGACGTGACCACTGAGCAACCACGAGTCCGCTACGTCCATGCGGGCGCGGAGGTCGAGCTCCAGTGCGACGCCGTCGCCGGTTGCGACGGTTTCCACGGAATCTGCCGCGAGAGCGTTCCCGAGGGCATCCTCAGCGTGTTCTCGCGCGAGTATCCGTTCGGCTGGCTCGGCATCCTCGCCCAGGCGCCGCCGGCGAACGACGAGCTCATCTACGCCTGGCACGAGCGCGGCTTCTCCCTCCACAGCATGCGCACGCCCGAGCTCACCCGGCTCTACCTCCAGTGCGCACCCGACGAGGACCCGGGGGAATGGCCGGACGAGCGGATCTGGGAGGAGCTGCAGACGCGGCTCGGTCTCGACGGCTGGCAGCTCAACGAGGGCCCGATCCTGGAGAAAGGCGTCACCGGCATGCGCAGCTTCGTGGTCGAGCCGATGCAGCACGGCAGGCTCTTCCTCGCCGGGGACGCCGCCCACATCGTGCCGCCGACCGGCGCGAAGGGGCTCAACCTCGCGGTCGCCGACGTCCGGATCCTCGCAGCCGCGCTCGCCGCCTGGTACCGGGACGGCGACGAGTCGGGGCTCGCACGCTACTCGCAGGAGGCGCTCCGCCGCGTCTGGCGCGCCGAGCACTTCTCCTGGTGGATGACGACGATGCTGCACCGGCCACCGGGAAGCGACGACTTCGACGCGCGGCTGCAGCTCTCGCAGCTTGCGTACGTCGCGTCCTCGCGCGCGGCCGCCACCTCCCTGGCCGAGAACTACGTCGGCCTCGACCAGCCGCCCTCCGTCTCGTGAGCCTCCGTTGAATCTCCATCGACTGCTCTTCGGGACCCGCGACCGGATCGCCGGCACGGTCTACGGCACGATCGTCGCGATGGCGACGATCGCGGCCGGCTCGGCGGGCACCGTCGATCCGTGGCGGCTCGCGACGCTCGTCGTCGGCACCGTCCTCGTGCTGTGGGTCGCGCACGTCTACGCCCACACGCTCGGCGAGAGCCTCGCCGCCCACGAGCACCTCAGCCGCGCCGAGTTCGTCTCGGTCGCGAGGCGGGAGCTTGCGATCGGCCTCGCTGCGGTCGGGCCGGCCGCCGCGCTGGTTCTCGGCGGCTTCGAGCTCGTCGGGGACGTCTTCGCGATCCGGCTGGCGCTCGCGATCGGCCTCTTCACGCTCGCCGTCCAGGGCGTGCGCTACGCCCGGGTCGGAGAGCTCGGTCGCTGGGGCACGGTTGTCTCCGTGGCGGTCAATCTCGCCCTCGGTCTCACGATCGTCGCTCTGGAAGTCCTGCTCGCGCACTGATCGAGCGCGCGCGGAACCGCCCTAGACGGCGAGACGCTTGTAGAGCCGGTCGACCATCTCGGGCATCTGCTCGAGCCGGTCGGAGATCACGCGGAGCCGGTGCTCGCGGAAGTACTCGGGCTCGACGCCGAGTGCGGCAGCGAGCCGCGCGACGACATCCTCCGAGGGCACGGGCCTGTTCCCGTGCACAAGGTGGTTGAGGTAGCCCGCGGAGAGCCCGGTCTTGGCGGCCAGCCCGCGGTAGGTGAGGCCGGATTCACCCATCAGGCGCTCGATAGTCGCGCCGAAACTCTCCTCGCTGTACTTGCGCTTTCGTGGCATCAACGACCGACTACCCATTTTGCGAGGTCCAAACTCGCAAGACGGGTCTCTTCGCCGCTCGTGCGGTCTCTCACGTCCACTGCGCCGTCCTCGAGCGTTTTCTTGCCGACGACGATGCGGAGCGGCGCCCCGAAGAGATCGGCGTCCGCGAACTTCTCACCCGGCCGCTGCTCGCGGTCGTCCAGGAGGACGGCTCGACCGGCCGCGTCGAGCTCGGCGGCGATTCGCTCGGCAGTGTCCGCAAGCTCGGCGGAGCCCGCGTCCAGCGAGACGACCTCGACGTCGTAAGGTGCGAGCTCACGGGGCCAGACGATCGCGTTCTCCTCGCTCCCCTGCTCGACCGCGGCGGCGACGATGCGACCGGGGCCGATCCCGTAGCACCCCATGACAACCGGCCGCTCCGCGCCGCTCTCGTCGAGCACGGTGGCGTCGAGCGGGACGGAGTAGAACGTGCCGAGCTTGAAGATGTGGCCGACCTCGATCGCGGTCTGAAACCGGAGGGTGCCCCCGCACCGCGGGCAAGAGTCCCCCTCGCGCGCCTCGCGGAGGTCGGCGAAGGTCGCGGTGAAGTCACGGCCGTGCTCGACCCCGCGGAGGTGGAAGCCGGTTCGGTTCGCGCCGGCGACGAACTGTCCCTCGCGCAGCGCCTCGTCGGCGACGATCTCGCCGGCGAAGCCGACCGGGCCGAGGGAGCCGGGATCGGCGCCGAACGCGGTACGGATCTCCTCCTCGGTGGCGAGCCGTGCCTTCGGGATCGCGTGGCCGAGCTTCTCCTCGGAGAGGCGATCGTCGCCGCGCACGAGCGCCAGCACGACTGTGCCGTCCTCACGGGTCACGGGCATTGCCTTCGACGTCGCGGCCTCGTCGATCCCGAGCAGCTCCGCAAGCGCTTCGATCGTCGCGATCCCGGGTGTCTCGATCTCCTCGGGCGCGTCAAGACGCTCCGGAAACGACCGCGGCGGGCGGTACGCCGCTCGCGATCTCGAGATCGGCGGCGTAGTCGCCGCGCTCGCAAAGGACGAGCGTGTTCTCACCTGCGTCCGAAGGCGCCAGGAAGTCGATGCTCTCGCTCCCGCCCATCATCCCGCTCTCGGCCTGGACGTCGTACACCTGGAGACCGCAACGCTCGAAGATCCGGAGGTAGGCGCCCCGCTGGAGATCGAAGGAGCGATCGAGCCCCTCCTCATCGACGTCGAACGAGTAGGCGTCCTTCATGATGAACTCGCGCACGCGGAGGAGGCCTCCGCGCGGCCGCGGCTCGTCGCGGCCCTTGACTTGGAAGTGGTAGAGCATCTGCGGCAGCTGCCGGTACGACTGCAGCTCCCGGATGTGGAAGGTGACCGTCTCCTCGTGGGAGAGCGGCAGCACGAACTCGCGCCCGCTCCGATCGCGGAGCTTGAAGAGCTGGGGAATCGCGTAGCGACCGGTCGTTTGCCAGAGCTCGGCGGGCGTCAGCACGGGCATCAGCATCTCCTGGCAGCCGATCCGGTCCATCTCCTCGCGGATGACCCCGACTGCGTGTTCGTGCACCTTCCAGCCGAGCGGCAGATAGCTCCACAACCCGCCGCTCACCTGGCGGATGTAGCCGCCGCGGACGAGCAGCTTGTGCGAACGCGACTCGGCATCTGCGGGGGCGTCGCGCAGGGTCGGCAGGAAGAGCTGGGACGCGCGATGGAGCATCGCGTGAGACTAATCGAGAGGGATCATGGAGGCTTCAGCCATGGCCAGCGCGGCCGGCTTCGCCATCTTCAGCCGCTTGGGGCGGCGCATGCCGGCCTCGATCCACAGGTCGATCTCGTGGAAGAGCTCGTCGATCAGGATGTCCGAGCTCACCTTCTTCAGCACGCGGCCGTGCGCGTAGATGAAGCCGACGTCGCGGCCGCCGGCGATCCCGAAGTCGGCGTCACCGGCCTCGCCCGGCCCGTTGACGGCGCAGCCCATCACGGCGACCTCGAACGCCTGCGGGTAGTCCTTGAGACGCTCCTCGACGACGACCGCGAGCTTCTCGACGCCGACGTTGTCGCGGCCGCACGAGGGGCACGAGATCATCACCGGGCCGCGCTCGCGCAGCCCGAGCGCCTTCAGGATCTCCCAGCAGGTCTCGACCTCCTTCACCGGGTCGGCGGTCAGCGAGACCCGGATCGTGTCGCCGATCCCGTCGGCGAGCAGCGCCCCCATCCCGACGGCGCTCTTGATCGAGCCGGAGAAGGGCGTCCCCGCCTCGGTGACGCCGAGATGGAGCGGGTAGGGCACCCGCGCGGCCAGCATGCGGTAGGCGCGAATCATCGTCGGCACGTGTGTCGACTTGACCGAGATCTTGAAGTCGCGGTAGTCGAGCTTCTCGAGCAGCTCGACCTCCTCGATCGCGGCGGCGACGAGAGCCTCCGCCTGGTCGGTCTGCGCCAGCTCGTGCAGGTGCTTCGGCAGCGAGCCGGAGTTCGCGCCGATCCGCATCGGAATCCCGGCTTTCTTCGCGGCCGCGACGACCTGCTCGACCTTCTCCGGGCCGCCGATGTTGCCCGGGTTGATCCGGACCGCCGCGACGCCGGCGTCGATCGCTTTCAGGGCGAGGCTGGCGTTGAAGTGGATGTCCGCGATCACCGGGATCGGGCTGAGGCGGACGATCCGCGCCAGCGCCTCGGCGTCCTCCGTCTTCGGGACGGCGCAGCGCACGACCTCGCAGCCCGCGGAGACGAGCGCGGCGATCTGCGCCGTCGTCGCCTCGACGTCGCGCGTCGGCGTCAGCGTCATCGACTGGACGACGACCGGCGCACCGCCGCCGATCGCGACGTTGCCGACCTTGATCTGTACGTCCGACGCCATCGCCGAAGGGTAGCGCCGCTAGTTCCCGAGCCTGCCTATGTCGTTGGAGAGGCCGATGAAGAAGAGCAACAGGACGACGGCGATCCCGACCGCGGAGGCGCGCTCGTAGACCTCGCGCGCGACCGCCTTGCCCCGTATCCCCTCGATGAGCGAGAAGGCAATGTGGCCGCCGTCGAGCGGCAGCAGCGGCAGCAGATTGAGGAGCGCGAGCGAGAGGCTGATCAGCCCGAGCACCCACAGGTACGTGTCGGCGCCCTGCTGGACCGCCTGGGACGAGCCGTGCACGATGCCGACGGGGCTGGAGATCTCGTCGCGGCCGTCGCCGGTGACCAGGCGGCCGACCGAAGCTCCGATCTCCTTCGTGACGAGGCCCGTGACGCGAACCGCCTCGACGGTCGAGTCGACCGGCCCGAGCCCTTCGCCGCGGAGGACGAAGCCGAGCCGGTACGCGCCGTCCGTCTCCTCCGGCCTGGTCGGCCCCAGTGTGACGGTCTCCCCACCGCGATCGACGACGACCGTGAGCGGCCGGCCTCCCGAGCTCGAGATCGCCGCCGCGATCTCGTCCGCTCCGACCGGGACGCCGCCAATGGAGACGATCTCGTCCCCGGGCTGGAGCCCCATCGACGCGGCGGGCGTGTCCGCGACGACGTCGTCGACGGTGCGGGTGGCTTGTCCACCCCCGATCGTGAAGAGGATCGCGAAGAGGATGACGGCGAGGAGAAGGTTCGCGCCGGGCCCGGCGAAGATCACGGCGACGCGCTTCCACGTCTTCGCGCGCCAGTACGCGTCCGGCGCCAGTGCGTCCTGCACCTCGCTGAGCCCGCGCTCGGCCGACTTCCCGGCGGCAACGGAGAGAGGTGTGCCCTCCAGCGCAGCGGCAACCTGCTCGGTTGCCTGGCTCGCGCCGGCGTAGTCGCTCTCCTCGAGCCGCTGGCGGAGGTCGCCGACGGGACGGCGCAGCGACGGTCTCTCGTCGAGCGCCCGGCCGAAGTGGAGGTCGAGGTCGCCCGCGGCCGGGCGGTGCATGCCGGGAATCTTGACGTAGCCGCCGAGCGGGATCGAGCCGATCCCGTACTCGATCCCGTTTCGCTTCGTCTTCGCGAGCGCCGGCGGGAAGCCGATGTAGAACTTGCGCGGGTTCATCCCGACCGCACGGGCGACGAAGAAGTGCCCGGCCTCGTGGACGAGGATCAGGAAGCCGAGGCCGAGGATCGAGACCAAGATGCTCATGCGACCGGAACCCCCCGCTCCGCAAGCCGGCGCGCCTCCGAGTCCGCTTCGACGAGCTCCGCGAGATCACGCGCCGCACCGCCGCCTGCGGCGCTGAGCGCGTCCTCGACGACCTCGGCGATGCCGAGGAACGGCAGCCTCCCCTCGAGAAACGCGGCGACGGCGACTTCGTTGGCGGCGTTGTAGACGGCGGGATAGGTCCCGCCGGCCTCCCCCGCGTGCCGGGCCATCGTGAGCAGAGGGAACGTCTCCAGGTCGGGTGCCTCGAACTCGAGCGTCAGCCCGGAGGCGAGATCGAGCTGCGGCACCTCGGTGGCCGCCCGGTCCGGATAGGTCAGCGCGAAGGAGATCGGCACGGTCATGTCCGGATACCCGAGATGGGCGAGCGCGGCGCCGTCGCGGAAGCGGACGAGCGCGTGCACGACCGAGCTCGGATGGACGACGACCTCGATCCGCTCGTACGGCACGCCGAAGAGGACGTGCGCTTCGAGCAGCTCGAGCCCCTTGTTGGCGAGGGTCGCCGAGTCGACGGTGATCTTCGGCCCCATGCTCCAGGTGGGATGCGCCAACGCATCCTCGACGCCGACGTCCGCGAGCTCGGCGCGCGTGCGGCCGCGAAACGGGCCGCCCGAGGCGGTGAGGACGAGCGACTCGATGCTCTCGGCGGCGCGATTCTCCAGGCACTGGAAGATCGCGCTGTGCTCGGAGTCGACCGGGAGCAGCAGACCGCCTCCGCGCTCCCTCGCCGCGAGGGCGAGCTCGCCGGCGGCGACGAGGCTCTCCTTGTTCGCGAGCGCCAGCGTGATCCCCCGCTCGAGCGCCCACAACGTGGCGTCGATGCCGGCGAACCCGACGACCGCGTTCAGGACGACGTCCGGCTCCGACCGCTCGAGCAGCTGGGTCAGATCGCCGGCGACCTGCGTGTGCGTCACGCCGTGCTCGGCCGCGAGCAGGATGAGGTCCGTCGATCCCGACGCGAGCGCGCAGAGCTCGAGCTCCGGGTTCCGTTCGACGACCTCGATCGCCTGCCGGCCGATCGAGCCGGTGGCGCCGAGCAATGCGATCCGTTTCACGGTCACAGTGTGCCCGAAGGGCCTCTCGCCCTACGCGGTGACGCCGACCGCCAGGATGACGTAGTAGGCGGCGACCGAGGCAAAGAGCAGCGAGTCGGTCCGATCGAGCATGCCGCCGTGGCCGCCGAGCAGCTGGCCGGAGTCCTTCACCTGCAGGTCGCGCTTCAGGGCCGACTCGAAGAGGTCGCCCGCCGCGCCGGCCAGCGCGATCGCCGCCCCGAGCACGATCGACTCCGGGATCGTGAGGAAGTCCTGCTCGTAGAGCGCGAAGAATGCAACCGCGATCGCCGCTGCGGTGCCGGCGACGAAGCCCTCCCACGTCTTCCCGGGCGAGAGCGACGGCGCGAGCTTGTGCCGTCCGAGCAGCCGCCCGATGAGGTAGGCGGCGGTGTCGTCGGCGAAGACCGCGAGGAGGAGCGTGAAGACGACGAGCCTGCCGTGCTCGGGGATGTCCCGCAGGAGCAGGAGATGGGCCACGCCGAGCGCGATCCAGGCGGTCCCGAGGATGGTGGTGCTCATCGTCACCGTCGCCGTCTGACGCGTCTCGGCGATTCCGTAGAGCAGGAAGGCGAGGAGGAGCGTGAGCATGAAGCCGCCGACCATCCACTCGGCGCCGCCGAGCTCCGCGCCGAGCAGGGTCGCGATCGCGCCGACGTAGCCCGCAAGCACCAGCGGACGCAGGCCGCGGGCCATCACGTAGAACTCGTGGAGCGCGAGCAACGCCACCACGGCGGCGAGCCCGAAGAGCCACCACCCGCCCAGGTAGACGAGCCACAGGACCACCGGCACCCCGACGACGGTGACGAGGACCCGCGAGAGGAAGGGATTCATCGGCCGCCGAACCGTCGGCGCCTGGCGGCGTAGTCCGCCAGTGCCTGCCGCAGCTCCGCCGCGCCGAAATCGGGCCAGAGCGTCTCGACAAAGACGAGCTCGGCGTACGCGAGCTGCCAGAGGAGGAAGTTCGAAAGCCGGAGCTCGCCCGAGGTTCGGATCAGCAGATCGGGATCGGGGAGCTCGGGCGCGTACAGGTGGGCGGCGAGCACCTGCTCGTCCACGTCCGCCGGGGCCACCCCCGCTTCGAGGAGACGCCGCGCCGCCTCGACCAGCTCCGCCCTCCCGCCGTAGTCGAAGGCGATCCAGAGCAGGAGCCTGTCGTTCGCCGACGTCTCGTCCTCGAGCGCGGCCATTCGCTCGAGCAGGCCCCTCGGCACCCGGTCGCGGCGGCCGATGAAGCGCGTGCGGACTCCTTGCTTCGCCAGGTCGGGAAGCTCGCGCTCGATCGTCTCGCCGAAGATCTCCATCAGGTCGTCGACCTCGTCGGTCGGCCGCGCCCAGTTCTCGGTCGAAAAGGCGTACACCGCGAGCGACTCGACTCCGAGCTCGATCGCGGCCTCGACCGTGCGCCTGAGCGCGCGCGTTCCCTCGCGGTGACCGGCGGCGACGGGCAGTCCGCGCCGCTCCGCCCAGCGGCCGTTCCCGTCCATGATGATCGCGACGCTGCGGGCGAGGTCGGTCGACTTGGTGAGGTCGGTGGCGACCTCTATACCTCCATGATTTCCGCTTCTTTGTGCTTCATGAGGTCGTCGATGGACTTCACATGCTCGTCGGTGAGCTTCTGCACCTGGTTCTCGCCGCGCCGTTCCTCGTCGTCGCCGACCTCGCCGTTCCGGACGAGCTCCTCGAGGTGCTTCATCACGTCCCGCCGCACGTTCCGGATCGCGATCTTGCCGTCCTCGCCGTAGCGGCGAACCAGCTTGACGAGCTCCTTGCGGCGCTCCTCCGTCAGCTGCGGGATGGGCAGGCGGATCAGCTTGCCGTCGTTCGAAGGAGTCAGGCCGAGGTCGGATTCCTGCACCGCCTTCTCGATCGCCTTGACCTGGGACGGGTCGAACGGCTGCACCGTGAGCAGGCGAGGCTCGGGAGCCCCGATCGTCGCCATGTTCTTCAACGGCGTCGGCGTGCCGTAGTAGTCGATCGTGATCCGGTCGAGGAGCGCCGCCGAAGCACGGCCCGTGCGGACGCCGTTGAACTCGGTCCGCGTCGTCTCGATCGACTTGTCCATCCGGCGCTTGGCGTCGTCCAGGAACTCCTCGATGGTCGGCATCAGCTCTGGCTCTCCTTCTCGTCGATGGTCGAGATGATCGTCCCCACACGTTGTCCCGTCGCGACCCGGCGGATGTTGCCCTCGGCGAGCTCGAAGACGTGGATGGGCAGGCCGTTCTCCATGCAGAGCGAGAGCGCCGTCGTGTCCATCACGCGCAGGCCGCGCTCGATCGCCTCGAGGTGCGTCAACGCCGGGAGGAAGGTCGCCTCAGGCTCCGTGCGCGGATCGCCGTCGTAGACGCCCTTGGTCCCGCTCTTCGCCATCAGGATCGCGTCGGCGCCGATCTCGAGCGCGCGGAGAGCCGCGGCGGTGTCGGTCGTGAAGAACGGATTGCCCGTGCCGGCGGCGAAGATCACGATCCGGCCCTTCTCGAGGTGGCGGATTGCACGGCGGCGGATGTACGGCTCGGCGACCTCCGACACCTCCAGCGCCGAGAGGACCCGCGTGTCGGCGCCGATGCGCTCGAGTGCGTCCTGGAGCGCGACGGAGTTCAGCACCGTCGCGAGCATCCCCGCGTAGTCGGCCGTCGCCCGGTCCATGCCCTCGTTCGCGGCCGCCATCCCCCGGTAGATGTTGCCTCCGCCGACAACGATCGCGAGCTCGAGGCCCTCCGCCTGCACGTCGACGACCTCGCGCGCGAGGGAGGCCACCCGTTTGGGGTCGATCCCGTACTCGTGATCGCCCATCAGGGCCTCGCCCGAGAGCTTCAGCAGCACACGGCGGAACGCGGGAGCCGCGCCCGCAGGCGACCGCTCCAGCTCCTGTTGGGGCGTCGTCACGCGCCTATTCTGCGACAGACAGGCGCCTGAACGCGACCACGCGTGCGCCTGCCTCGGAGAGCGCCTGGCCGACCGTCTTGGCCGAGTCGTGAATCCACGGCTGCTCGGTGAGCGCCCCGCCCGGCTGCGCCGCGTAGAAGCGCTTGGCGAGCATGCCCTCGACGATCTTCTCCTTCGCCTGCTCGGGCTTGCCTTCGAGCTCGTCCGAGTTGAGGTAGACCTGCCGCTCGGCCTCGACGGTCTCCGCGGGAACCTCGTCGCGCGTCGTCCATGCCGGCGCGGCGAACGCGATGTGCATCGCGAGCTGGCGCGCCAACTCCGCGTCGCCGCTCTCGAGCTTGACGAGGACGCCGATCTTGTTCGCCGGCGGATGGGTGTACGCGTTCAGCACCTCACCCTCGCCCTGCTCGTAGCGCTCGGCCCCGACGACGACGATGTTCTCGCCCAGCTTCGCGGCGACGTCGATCCGGTCTTGCTCGACCGATTCGACGGCCTCCGGACCGCCCGCATGGACGGCTTCGAAGAGCCGCTTCGCGAACGCCTGGAACTCCTCGTTCTTGGAGACCGGCTCCGTCTCGCAGCCGAGCGCGACGATCGTCCCGTAGCCGTCCGCGATGCGATAGCCGACCATGCCCTCGGTCGTCGCCCGGCCGGCGCGCTTCGCGGCCTGCGCCATTCCGCGCTCGCGGAGGATCGTGCGGGCGGCGTCGAGGTCGCCGTCCGTCTCTTCGAGCGCGCGCTTGCAGTCCATCATCGGCGCGCCGGTGAGGTCGCGGAGCTCCTTGACGAGTGATGCAGTGATCGTGGTCACGCGCTCTCCTCTCCCTGCGGCTCGGCCGGCTGCGGCTCGGCCGTGGGCACCTCGGGTGCCTGCGTCGGCCGCCTCGGCAGGCTGCGGCTCGGCTGCGGGCACCTCGGGAGCCGGCTCGGCCGCCGCGTCGGGCTGCGGCTCGGCTGGGGGCACCTCGGGAGCCTCCGCGGCCGCCTCGGCGCTCTCGACCTCGCCGACGGTTTCTGCAGAGGCCGGCTGGGCGCCGTCGCCGTTCGCCGCCGCGGCGAGCTCCTGCTCGGTCACCTTCCCCTGGCCGGCTGCGATCCCGTCTGCGATCGCCTTCACGATCAGGTTGCACGAACGGATCGCGTCGTCGTTGCCGGGGATGATGAAGTCGGCCTCGTCCGGGTCGCAGTTCGTGTCGACGAGCGCGATGATCGGCACGCCGAGCCGCCGCGCCTCACGGACGGCGAGCTGCTCCTTGCGCAGGTCGACGATGAAGACCGCGTCCGGCTGACGGCGCAGGTCGGCGACTCCGCCGAGGTTCGCCTCGAGCTTCTCGAGCTCGGCGAGCAGCGTGATCCGCTCCTTCGCCGGGAGCAGGTCGAGCTGGCCCTCGGTCTTCAGGCGCCGCAGCTCGTGCAGGTGCGCGATCCGGTCCGAGATCGTCCGCCAGTTCGTGAGTAGGCCGCCGAGCCAGCGGTGGGCGACGTACGGCATGCCGACGCGCGCGGCCTCCTGCGTGACGGCGTCCTGCGCCTGCTTCTTCGTGCCGACGAAGAGGATCGTGCCGCCGCGCTCGGCGAGGTTGCGCGCGAAGTCGTGTGCCTCCTGGAGCAGCTCGGAGGTCTGGGTCAGGTCGATGATGTAGATGCCGCCGCGCTCGGTGAAGATGAAGCGCTTCATCTTCGGGTTCCAACGGCGGGTCTGGTGGCCGAAGTGCACGCCGGCCTCGAGCAGGTCACGCATGGATACGACTGCCAAGGGTCTGGCCCCTTTCTCGGTTTCGATTGCGCTACAGCCGGCGGGGCTCGGGCGGAACGCGGCTCAAAGCCGGGCACCCCCACCCGTCCTGGTCACCGGGACGAAGGGAACGGAACGCCGCCAGTGTAGCGGTTTGGCCTGTGGACAACTTGTTGCGAAAGATTTACTCGCGGACACGTCTGCGTGGGACATGTCCGGGGACAGTCCCCGGACCGGTCCCACAGGGACGTTGTCGTTCTAGATGGTTGATCGGTAATTGGCGTGCTCGCGGGGGCGATCCAGACCAAGCTGGGGGCCGCACTCGGCCGCAGCCAAGGCTGGTTGCCTTGGCAAGGTCGAGGGTGGCTCCCGGCGCCGTGTCTGGGTCGTCATCCGCGAGTGCGGTAATTGCCGATCAACCATCTAGGCCAGGTCGCGGGCGCGTTCGAGCGCCTCGGCGAGGTCGTCTGGCAGCGGCGAGGCGACCTCGACACGCTCGCCGCCGAACGGGTGGTCGAACGCGAGCCCGGCGGCGTGCAGGAACTGGCGCTCGAGCCCGAGGTCGCCCGCGACGCCGTAGACGGGATCGCCGCACACCGGTAGCTCGATCGCCTCGAGGTGAACCCGAATCTGATGCGTCCGGCCCGTCTCGAGCGTGACCTCGAGCAACGCGCGCTCGCCGAGCGGCTCCCGCACCGCGAAGTGGGTCACCGCCCGCCGCGGCGTCGGCGTGTCGAGCGAGTGGCGGGTGCGGTCGAGACGGTCGCGCCCGATCGGCGCCTCGATCCGGCCCGTGCGCGACCGCGGCGAGCCCTTGACGAGAGCGAGGTAGCGGCGCTCGACCTCGCGGCGGCGGATCATGTCCTGCAGCCGCTCGTGCGCCTCGTCGGAGCGGGCGACAACCAGGAGCCCGGACGTGTCCCGGTCGAGACGGTGCACGATCCCGGGCCGCTCGTCGTCGCCGCCCGCCGCGTCGAGCGCGAGCAGGCCGTGGACGAGCGTTCCCGTGTCGTGGCCGACGCCGGGATGGACGACGACACCGGCAGGCTTGTCGACGACGAGCAAGTGCTCGTCCTCCCACGCGACGCGGAGATCCATCTCCTCGGCGGCCGGCGGCTCCGGCTCGGGCGGGAGCTCGACGACGACGGCCTCTCCACCTTCGAGCCGGTGGCTCTTCGAGCGTCGCTCGCCGTCGACGAGCACCGATCCTGCGGCGATCAGCCGCTCTGCAAGCGCCCGCGAGCCGACCTCGGGACGCACGGCGACCGTGCGATCGAGGCGCTCGGCCTCAGGGGCGCGAAAGCGGAGAGTGGCCAACGCCACGCGGCCGGTGCTTCACGCGATCGGCGCCGGCGAGAGCCCCGAAAAGGGTCGCGACGCCCACGACGATGAAGACGTCGGCCAGGTTGAACGCGGGCCAGAAGCGCAGGTCGAGAAAGTCGGTCACGTGGCCGAGCCGGACGCGGTCGAGCAGGTTGGCGACGCTGCCGCCGAGGACGAAGCCGAGCGCGACCGGCAGCACGGGATGACGGGAGCCCGAACGGGCGAAGAAGACGAGCATCCAGAGGACTGCGAGCGCGGTGAGCGCGATCACGATCGACGTGGCGCTCGAGAAGAGACCGAACGCGATCCCGGAGTTGTGCACGTGGTGGATCGAGAAGGGGCCGGCGATCTCGACCTCCTCGCCCAGCGCGAGCGTCCGCGCGACCACCTGCTTCGTCAGCTGGTCGGCGGCGACCGCGGCCAGCGCGAACGAGCCCCAGCCCGAGCCACTGCTGCCTCCCGGCTCCGAGCCTCCGCTCGCCGGCAAGGATCGGTCTCAGGGCGTTCGTCGCCGAGCCGACCCGGACGTCGACCGGACGAAGCTCCTCGCGCCGAGCGGGCTCGTTCACCTCTGCCGCTTCCGTGCGTCTTCGATGCACAGGGAGGTCCACGGCACGGCCTCGAGTCGCTCGGAGGGAATCTCCTTGCCGCAGGCGACGCAGGTGCCGTAGTCGCCGGCCTCGATCCGCGCGAGCGCCTCGTCCACCTGCCGCAACTGGTCGCGGGCGTCCTCCTCGAGCCCCTCGTCGAGCTCCCGCTCGTACGTCTCGCTCGCGGTGTCGGCGAGGTGGTTGTCAGAGCTGGACGACATCAACTCGCCGATCTCCTCGGTCAGCGAAGAACCACCGATGTCGTGGTTCTGGATCGTTCGCTGCAGCCGCGCACGGTGCTCCTCGAGCTCCTGGCGGAACGGGTCGGTGTCGATGGTCATCCGGTCTCCTGTCCGCCCGCCGCAGCGAGCCGTCGCTCGAGCTCGGCCGGCTCGATGCCGGTCAACTCGACGATCTTGTCCCGCGAGCCGCCTCCGGAAACGATCGCCAGGCTCGAGCGCGGCAGAGAGAGCGTCTTGGCGAGCAGCGCCAGCACGGCGGCGTTGGCCCGCCCGCGCTCGGGCGGCGCTGCGACGCGCACCTTCCACGACGCACCGTGGCGGCCCACGATCCCGGGCGAGCCGGAAGCGCCTGGCGCGACACGGAGCCGCAGTCTGGTCGTCGTCGGAGCCACGCCCCAAGGATAGACCCCGCCGACTCAGCTAGGAGATGAGCCGCCGAATCTCGCCTGTCGCCTCACCCACAGGCTCTCGGGCGTCCTCCGACGCCTCGTCGAGACTGTCGAGCGCGGCGCCGAGCAACGACCTGATTCTGCGCAGCTCGGTCTCGAGCCGCTCCTTCTCGGTGCGCGCGCGGCGGGCGATCGCGCGCGCCTCCGCGTGCGCCTCGGCCACCACCGTCTCGGCCTCCTTGCGCGCCTGCTCGCGCACCTGCTGGGCGGCGCTCTCGGCGGAGACGAGCGTTGTCCGCAGCAGGCCTTCGAGCTCTTTGTGGCGCACGAGGTCGGACTCGAGCTGCTCGACGCGATCGGCGAGGTCGGCGCGGTCGCGCCAGACGTCCTCGAAGCTCGTGACGACGTCGGCGAGCACGCGATCGACGGTCGCGCGCTTGTAGCCGCGGAAGCCGCGGCCTAGCTGGACGTGGCGGATCTCGACAGGGGTGAGAGCCATTCGGAGCCTCCGTTCTACAAGCGCTCGAGCAGGGAGCTGAGCACGTTCGAGATGATGAACAGGACGAAGATCGCGACCATCGGCGAGAGGTCGAGCGGGCCGAGCGGCGGCAGGAAGCGCCGGAAGATGCGCAGGTAGGGGTCGCAGACGTCGTAGAGGAAGCGCTGGACGCGGTTCAGCCACGGCCGGTACGGCATCCGGATCCAGGACGTCAGGATGTACGCGAAGAGCAGCAGCGTGTAGACCCAGATGAAGACGCGCACGAAGCTGGCGAGCGACGAGCCGAGGTCGGCGAGCAAGCCAAGAACGGCGAGATGGTCGCCCATGCCGCTTGGATTCTGCCTTCCGAAGGGCTTTCCTACCGGCCCGCGACGGCCGCTAGGCCTGGTTGAAGAAGCCGCCGCGTTCCAACATGCGTGCGCGTTCCTCGGCTGAGACCTCGACGTTGCGCGGCGTGAGGAGGAAGACCTTGTCGGCGACGCGCTGCATGCCTCCGTCGAGCGCGTAGGTGAGGCCGCTCGCGAAGTCGATCAGCCGCTTCGACAGGTCCTGGTCGGCGCTCTGGAGGTTGAGGATCACCGGAACGCCGTCCTTGAAGCGGTCGGCGATCTGCTGCGCGTCGTTGAAGCTGCGCGGCAGGATCAGGTGCACCTTCACCGAGCCGGGGCTCGGCACCGACTCGACGCCGCGCAAGCGTGCCGGCGGCCGGGACAGCGGAGCGCTCGCGACCGCGGGCTCGGAGTCGGTCCAGTCGTCGAAGTCGCGCCCGCGCCGGGGCTGGAGGCGCCGCACGTTGGCGCGCTCGCGAGCGCCGTAGCTGCGCTCGAGCTCCTCGTTGGTGGCGTAGCCCTCCTCGTCCCAATCGTCCTCCTCGGCGATCCCGAAGTAGACGAGCGTGCGGCTCCAGACATCGGCAAGACCCATGGTTGCAGGAGATTATGCGCGATACAGGACGGAGCCGAGCCGCACGAGAGTGGCGCCTTCCTCGGCCGCGATGCGGTAGTCCTGCGACGTTCCCATCGAGAGCTCGGTCAGACCGTGCTCGGCGGCGAGCTCGCGGAGACGCCGGAAGAACGGCCGTGACGCCTCGGGATCCTCCGCTGCCGGCGGCATCGTCATCAGCCCGCGCACGTCGCCGTAGGCGCGCAGCAGGCCCGCCAGCTCCGCGGGAGACACGCCCGACTTCGACTCCTCCCCGGAGAGGTTTACCTCCACGAGGGCGGGAACGCTGAGCCGGGCTGCGGCCGACTCCGAGGCGAGCGAGTGGACGAGCTCGCAGACGCGGTTCACGCTCTTGGCCTTGTTCGACTGGAGATGCCCGATGAAGTGCCAGCGGAAGGTGTCGCCGTAGACGGCGTGCTTGCGCTCGAGATCCTGGGCTCGGTTCTCACCGACGACCTCGACCCCCGCCTCGGCAAGGACGGCCATGTCCTCCAGCGACACGTACTTCGTCGCGGCGACGATCGTCACGGACGGACCGACCTCGGCCCGGACGCGCTCGTAGGCAGCGCGAAGCGCCTCAGGCGACACGCGCGATCACGCCCTGGACGCCGCGTGGCTCACCCGTGCGCCGATGGGAGAAGAAGAGGTCTGCGTTGCACGACGTGCACTGCGTGAGGCGCTCAACCCCGTCGACGCCTGCGTCGCGCAGGGCACGCTCGGCGGCCGTCCAGAGATCGAGATTGCGGCCGCGCATGACGTCCGCTCCGAACGCGGCCGTAAACGGCCCGGAGACTTCGGGGCCGACCTCGTAGCAGCACGGTCCGATCGCGGGGCCGAGAGCGGCGTGAAGGCGCCCGCCGAGCGCACGGACTCCCTCGGCTACCACCCCGCCCAGGAGGCCGCGCCAGCCGACGTGCAGGACGGCGACGCCCGGTCGCGGGCCGCCGACCCGTGCGAGCGCGACGGGGAGGCAGTCAGCGGTCATGGCGAGCACGGGCAGGTCCGCCTCCTCGGTCCAGAGCCCGTCGCCGGGCTGTCCGATCGCGCCCGGCCGGGCCTGGTGGACGGTGGCTGAGTGCACCTGCTTGTTCAGCGCGAGCCGATCGAGGCGACCGTCGACCTCGGCACAGACCCGCCGACGGTTCTCGTCCACGCGCTCGACCTCGTCGCCGGTCAGGCGGCCGAGGTTGAGCGAGTCGTACGGCCCTTCGCTGACGCCGCCCTGCCGGGTCGTGAAGGCGATCGCGTACGGCCCGGTCGGCGACCAGCGGATCATGCAAGCTCCCTCGCGCGAGCGAGCAGCAGCCCGCGGTCGTTCCGCGCCGGATCCTCGACCACCTCGTCGAGGAGGGTCTCGAGCACGGCGCCGAGCTCCGGGCTCTCCCGGAAGCCGATCCCGATCAGATCGGTGCCGTCGACCGCCAGATCAGCCAGGCGATAGGCGCTCGAACGCTCCTGCTCGACGAGCTCCCGCAGGCGGGCAAGTGCGGCGTGCTCCTCCGGCGGGACGTGCTTGGCGGCGAGGTCGGCCGCCTTGTGATCGAGCAGGTCGAGCGCGAGCCGTTCGCCGTGAGCACGCAGAAAACGGCGCGCGATGACGGCCGTCGCCTCATCAGGGATGACGAATGCGTGCTCGCGGAGGAGACGAGTGACGTACTGCACCATCCGGCTCGGATACCGGAGGCGGCGCAGCACCGAGCCCGCGATCGCGGCGCCGCGCGAGGCGTGATCGCCGCCACTCTCATCCGTCTCCGGCTTCGCGAGATCGTGCAGCAGCGCCGCGAGGCGCACCGCGAGCGAGGCGTCCGCGTCGGCCGCAGCCTGCACGACCGCGAAGACGTGCTCGTCGAGCGGCAGGTTCTGCCGGGGGCTGGGCTGCTCGTAGCCGAGTGCAGGCTCGAACTCGGGCAGGACGTGCGTGAGAACGCCGGCGTCGCGGGCGAGCCGCAGGGCTTTCGCGGGGTGCCCGCCGAGCAGCAGCTTCGACAGCTCCCCCATCCCGTCCGCCGCCAGCCCGCCGCCGATCCGCTCGCCCGAGACGTACCGGATCTGCGGCGCCCAGTCGTGCATCTGGCGCAGCGTGTCCCCGTCGGGCTCGAAGCCGAGCTGCGAGACGAAGCGGAGCCCGCGCACGATCCGCAGCGGGTCGTCGCGGAAGCTCGTCGGGCTCGTCGTCCGCAGGCTGCGCCGGGTCAGGTCCTCGCGGCCGCCGAGCGGGTCGAGCAGCTCACCGGTCTCGAGCCGCCGGGCAATCGCGTTGATCGTGAAGTCGCGCCGCTCCATGTCCTGCTCGAGCGTGACGCCGCCGTCGGCGACGATCTCGAAGTCGTGGCGTCCCGGCCCGGTCGAGCGCTCGACCCGGGGCGGCGCGAACTCGATCCCGGCCGGCTGCAGAGCGCGCGCCGTGCGGTCCCGAGGCAGCAGCCGCAGGCCGACGTTCTGGTCGGCGACGACGAGATCCTCGACCTTGCCGTGCGGCTCCAGCAGCGCCCGCAGCCCGGCGTGGTCGACGCCCGGAACGACGAAATCGAGCTCGCGGGGCGGAATCCCGAGCAGCTCGTCGCGCACGGCACCGCCGACGACGTACGCGTCGATCCCCAGCGAGTGCACGTAGTCGGCGACCGAGTCCCACACGGCGCCATTCTGCGCCAAGTAACAGACTGTTACTTGGCTAGAGGAGCGCGACGGCCTCGATCTCGACGAGCGCGCCCGAGGGGAGCTTCGCCACCTCGACCGTCGAGCGGGCCGGCGGGCGGTCGCCGACGTGACTCGCATAGACCTCGTTCATCCCCGCGAAGTCGTCGAGGTCTTGCAGGAAGACGGTCGTCTTGACGAGCCGGTCGAGCCCGCTGCCGGCCTCCTCCAGGATCGCGCGCAGGTTCTGCATCACCTGCTCCGTCTGCGCCGCGACGTCGTCTCCCACCATCTCCTGCTCGCCCGGCCGGAGCCCGAGCTGGCCGGCGACGAAGACGAGGCCTCCCGCCTTGACCGCCTGGTTGTAGGGCGCGCCCTGGAACGGCGCGGGCGCGCGCTCGGTGCGGACGATCTCCTTCTCGGACACGGCTCCTCCTCGTCTCAGGCCCGGCCGGACGCCTCTGCGAGCGCGGCGCCGAGCGCCTTGAAGATGGCTTCGAGGACGTGCTGCGAGTCCTCACCTTCGATCAGCCGGACGTGCAGCGTCAGCCCGGCGGCATGCGCGAGCGCGTCGAGGAAGCTCGCAGCCAGGTCGCTGCGAAGGCCTCCCGCCCGCGCCTCGGTCAGATCCACGTTGCTCGCCACGAGCGGCCGCTCGGAGACCTCGAGCGCGACCTGTGCGAGCGCCTCGTCGGCCGGCACGAACGCCGAGCCGTGTCCGGGGGCGCCCTCGGCTCGAAGCAGATCCCGAACCGCTTCGCCGAGCGCGCGACCCGCATCGGCCACCTCCGCCTCCGCGTCGTCGGGCGGCAGCTCGAGAGTTGAGCTGGAAGCGGCCGCTGCGCGCGAGCAGGGTGAGCAGGTGGTCGAGCACGGGGATGCCGGTGGCGACGGTCGCCGGCCCGTCCCCGGTCGAGACGCGGGCGCTCATGCTGGTCTAGGCCTCGACGCGCTCGATCCGCGCGCCGAGGTTGCGCAGACGCTCGTCGATTCGCTCGTAGCCGCGGTCGATCTCGCCCACGTTCCCGATCGTGGACACGCCCTCGGCGCAGAGCGCGGCGATCAACATCGCCATGCCGGCGCGGATGTCGGGGCTCGTCAACCGCTCGCCGTACAGGTGTGCCGGGCCGGTGACGACGACCCGGTGCGGGTCGCAAAGGATGATCCGGGCCCCCATCGCGACGAGCTTGTCGACGAAGAAGAGCCGGCTCTCGAACATCTTCTCGAAGACGAGCACGGTGCCGCGTGCCTGCGTCGCCGTGACGACGGCAATCGAGGTCAAGTCGGCCGGGAACGCCGGCCAGGGGCCGTCCTCGATCTTGGGGATCTGCCCGCCGAGGTCGTCCTGGACCACGAGCTCCTGCCCGGGCGGGACGTGGACCGTCGACTCCCCGACCTCGACGCGGACGCCGAGACGCTCGAACGCGGGCAGGATCGAGACGAGATCGCGCGGCTCGACGTCCGCGATCGTCAGGTCGCTGCCGGTCGTCGCGGCGAGGCCGATGAAGCTCCCGACCTCGATGTGCTCCGGCGCGACGCGCCACGCTCCGCCGTGGAGCTCCTTCACGCCGTGGACCCGGAGCACGTTCGACTCGATCCCCTCGATCCGGGCGCCGAGCGAGACGAGGAAGCGGCAGAGATCCTGGACGTGCGGCTCGCAGGCGGCGTTCCCGATCACGGTCTCGCCCTCGGCGAGCACGGCGGCCATGACGACGTTCTCGGTCGCCATCACGCTCGCCTCGTCGAGGAAGACACGCTTGCCGCGGAGCCCGGAGGTGCTCATCTCGAAGCGCCCGTTGATCGAGATCTCGGCGCCGAGCTCCGCCAGCCCGTGGATGTGCGGGTCGAGGCGGCGTCTCCCGATCACGTCGCCGCCGGGGGGCGGCACGACGACCCTCCCGAAGCGGGCGAGCAACGGGCCGGCAAGGAGGAACGAGGCGCGGATGCGTCGGCAGAGCTCCTCGTCGAGCTCCGTCTTGTGCACGCCGGCCGCGTCGACGGTGATGTCGTTCTCGGCCGTCCACTCGACCTCCGCGCCGATGTCCACGAGCAGCTCGAGCATCGTCTGGACGTCCCGGATCCTGGGCACGTTGGTCAGCTGGATCGGCTCGCTCGAAAGCACGCAGGCGGCCAGGATCGGCAGCGCGCCGTTCTTGTTGCCGGCGGCGCGGACAGTGCCGCTGAGCGGCCGCCCGCCCTCGATCACGAAAGCCTGCATTCCGGTGGCTAGCGTAGTAACCCCCATGAGGCGGGGTATCGTAGACGGCCGATGGAGCTGACGCGGGAGAGGGCGTGGGAGACGCTGACGCGCTACACGAAGAGCGAGTCGCTGCTCCGGCACGCGCTCGCGGTCGAGGCGTCGACACGCTCCTATGCGCGCCGGTTCGGCGAGGACGAGGAGCTGTGGGGCGTCGTCGCGCTGCTGCACGACTTCGACTACGAGATCCATCCGACCCTCGACCAGCACCCGCAGGACGGCGCTCCGATCCTGCGCGAGGAGGGCTATCCCGAGGAGGTGATCGAGGCGATCCTCTCGCACGCCGAGCATCTCCAGCCGGTCCGTGACACGCAGCTCAAGAAGACCCTCTTCGCCTGCGACGAGATCTCCGGGTTCGTGCACGCCTGTGGGCTCGTCCGTCCGAACGGCCTCGACGGGCTCGAGCCGAAGTCGGTGCGGAAGAAGCTGAAGCAGCCGTCCTTCGCGGCCGGCGTCCACCGGGACGAGGTGTACGCGGGCGCTGAGCTGCTCGGCGTCGAGCTGGACGAGCACATCGCGAACGTCGTCGCAGCCCTGCAGCCGATCGCGAAGGAGCTCGGTCTCCGCACGACCGCGGACGCCGCCTAGCCGCGCCAAGCAACAGACTGTTACAAGGCTGCGACGAGCCGGGCGAGGTCGTCGTCGCTCGTCCACCAGCCGCAGGAGACGCGAACGAGCCCCGTATTCGGGATCTCGCGCACGGCGACGTCCGCTTCTGCGAGGCGCGCGACGAGCGCAGGCGGATCCTCCGCCCGGAAGGCCACCAGCGTCGCCCCGCCTGGGACGAGCTCCACGTGAGGAGCGAGGAGCTCGCGGCAGCCGGCCGCCAGCTCGGCGGCGCGCTCGAAGCGCCATTCCGGCGGCAGCTCGAGCGCGGTCAGGAAGCCGGCGAGGCTGGAGGTCGCGATCCAGCCGGGATCGAAGCGCGCCGCGCCGGCGGCCGGCTCGAACCGCCCCGACGGCTCGTACTCGGACTGCGAGAAGTAGCTCGGCCGCGTGACGCGCAGCCGCTCCGGGTCGGCGACGACGAGCGCGCCGGTCGCGTCCGGGCCGCAGAGCCACTTCTGCCCGGAGACGGTCAGGAAGTCGAGCCCGGCCGCGTCGACCGGAATCGCGCCCACCGACTGCGCGCCGTCGACGAGGATCGGGATGCCCGTGCGCTCGCGCAGCTCGTGCACCGGCAGCACGCGTCCGCTCGTCCAGAGCACCTGCGAGAGCGCGAGCAACCGCGTCCGAGGCGTGACGGCGTCGAGGATCGCGTCCGGGTCCGCATCGGCCACGACCACGCGCGCGCCGCTGGTGAAGACCGGCCCCGTGAGGCCGAAGTGCTCCTCGCCGGTGATCACAATCTCGTCCTCCGGGCCGAGCTCCAGACCTGCGAGCACGATGTTGCACCCGTCCGTCGTCGAGCCGGTCAGGGTGACGTGCTCCGGCTCGACGCCCACGAGCGCCGCGACCGCAGCGCGCACCGAGACTCGGAGCTCGAGCATCGACTCGAAGTACTCCTTCCCGATCCGGCCCCGCTCGAGGTCGGCGTCGACCCGGCGCCGCACCGCCTCCGCGGTCGGGCGGGCGAGCGGGCCGAACGTGCCCGCGTTCAGGTAGGCGATCCGCTCGCAACACGGGAAAGAGCGAGCGCGCCTCCGCCGGCGTCATCCGATCGTCACCTCGACGGGAGCGTGGTCGGACAGCACCGCGCCATCATGACGCCGACGGTCGAGCGGCCAGGCCGCGAGCGGTGAGGCGTCGAGCCCGCGGACGAGGACGTGGTCGATCCCGGGCCCGAGCGCTGACCAGCCGGGTAGCTCACGCAGGTGCTCGGCGCGGAGATTGAAGTCGCCTGCCAGCACGCACGGATGTCCAGCCGCCATGCGCGTCACGAACGCCTCCGCGCGGACGATCTCGGCGGCGGGAACGTCCGGATGGCGGAAGTCGTTGGTCGCGTGCAGGTTCGCGACGACGAAGTCGCGAAGCCTGACGGCCTGACACCAGCGCTGCTCCTGCCGCCGCTCGTCGATCCGGAAGACGCGGTGCTCGAGCGGCACGAGATGTGGCGCGAGCAGGATCGCGTTCGCCTGGCCGGCGAGGGAAGAGCGGAAGAAGCCGTTGTGCAGGCGCGTGACCACGCCGCCGAGCCACGCACCGAGCGGCGCGCGCCGGGTGACCACGTCGAGCTCACGCATCCCGCTCCAACCGGGCAGCTGCAGCCGCGCCCAGAGCGGTAGCTCCTGCAGGCAGACGACGTCCGGGTGGTCGGCGCTCACGAGCCGGACCATCGTCTCGAGGTGGCTGCGGCGCCCAGGCGGGGAGGTGTTGCCGTGGAAGACGTTCCAGCTGCGCACGAGCACGGGCGCAATACCCTACGAGCGATGCGCGTCGTCATCGCCGACCCACCCGCGTTCACGCCGCCCTACGACCACGACCTCGCCGCCGCACTGGCCCGCGCGGGAGCCCAGGTCGAGCTCGTCACGTCGCGTTTTCGCTTCGGCGACGTCGCCGTCCCGGACGGGTACCGCCGCCGGGAGCTCTTCTACCCGCTCTCGTCACGGCTGTTCGCGCGCTCCCGCCTGCGGCTGCCGCTGAAGGCGGTCGAGCATCCACTCGGCCTCGCGCGACTCGCGGCGACCGACGGCCGACGTCGTCCACGTGCAGTGGCTCGCCGCCCCCGAGCTGGACGCTCTCTTCCTCAGGCATCGCGCTCCACTCGTGCTGACCGCGCACGACCTCCTGCCCCGCCGGACCGCCGGCAAGACCCGCCTCTGGCGGCGCGCGTTCGGTCGCTTCGAGCGGATCGTCGTCCACTCGGAGAGCGGGCGCCAGGCGCTCGCCGCCTTCGGCGTCCCGGCCGCGAAGCTGCGGGTCATCCCCCATCCAGTCTCGCCGAGCGACCCGGAGCGACGCGACGACGGCCGCACGGTCCTCGCCCTTGGCCTGGTGCGCCCGTACAAGCAGCTCGAGCACGCGCGAGCGGCGGTCGCGCGAGTGGCGGGCGCCGAGCTGAGGGTCGCCGGCGACAGCAACGCGTATCTGCCGGAAGCGGAGATCGACCGAGCGCTGGGTTCGTCGACGATCGCGATCTTCCCCTACCGGGCCGAGCTCGACCAGAGCGGCGCGCTCCTCCGGGCGCTCGGTGCGGGAGTGCCTGCGGTCGTGTACGACGTCGGCGGCCTCGCCGAGCCGGTGCGCGCGTTCGAAGCCGGGCGCGTGGTCTCTCCGGACGACGTCGACGGTCTCGCCGCGGCGATCGCGGAGCTCCTGGACGACGACGCCGCGCTCGCGGAGGCCCGGGCCGGCGCGTTGCGCGCCCGCGCCGAGCTGACCTGGGACGCGGCGGCACAGGCGCACCTCGAGCTCTACCGCGAGCTGACGTGATCTTCCGCCGCGACCGGTTCGGCGATCTCGTCCGTCGCCAGCTCGACCTCTTTGCCGAGGACGAGGCAGAGCTCCTGGACGAGGCCGAGGCAGCGGAGGTCGCCTACGACCGCGCCGAGCGGGATGAGGCAGAGGAGGCGTACGGCGACTACCAGCTCGTGCTGGAGGCGGTTGTCGACCGTCTCGAGGAGCTTCGCGACACCTACGCCGCAACCCTCGACGAGCAAACCCGGGGCGAGTACGAGCAGGCATTCGGGCGCGGTGCGCGAAGGCGGTTTCCGAACCTGACGGGACTCCGCGAATGACGATGCTGATCGAGGACTACGCGCTCATCGGAGACCTGCAGACCGCGGCGCTCGTCGGCCGCAACGGCTCGATCGACTGGCTCTGCTTCCCCCGCTTCGACTCCGGCGCCTGCTTCGCGGGGCTACTGGGCGACGAGCGCAACGGCCGCTGGCTGCTCGCGCCCGACTGTGCGGTCGAGCGGGTCGAGCGGCGCTACCGCGACCGATCGCTCGTCCACGAGCTGGACTTCCACACCGAGCACGGCGTCGTGCGGGTGACCGACTTCATGCCGCCGCGCGGAGACGACCCCGATGTCGTCCGGATCGTCGAGGGGCTCGACGGAGACGTGCCGATGCGAATGGAGCTCGTCATCCGCTTCGACTACGGCTCGGTCGTCCCCTGGGTGAACCGGCTCGACGACGACACCCGGGTTGCGATCGCGGGGCCGGACGCGCTCTGCCTGCGCACCCCGTCGAGGTCCGCGGCGAGAACTTGACCACGGTGGCGGAGCTGACGGTCGGCAAGGGCGAGCGCGTGCCGTTCGTGCTCACGTGGTTTGCCTCGCACCACGAGCCGCCCCGGGCGATCGACGCCGAGGAGGCGCTTGCGGACACGTGCGCTCACTGGGCCGAGTGGCTCACCGGTTGCAGCTACAGCGGCCGCTACGCCGACGCCGTCCACCGCTCGCTGATGGTGCTGAAGGCAATGACCTACGCGCCTACCGGCGGGCCTCGTCGCGGCGCCGACGACCTCGCTCCCCGAGCGGCTCGGCGGGGTGCGCAACTGGGACTACCGCTTCTGCTGGCTGCGCGACGCCACCTTCGCGCTCGCCGGGCTGCTCGAGAACGGCTTCGTCGACGAGGCCGGAGCGTGGCGCAGCTGGCTGCTGCGCGCCGTAGCCGGCGACCCGGACGACCTGCAGATCATGTACGGCCCCGCCGGCGAGCGCAGGTTGACCGAGCTCGAGCTGCCGTGGCTCGACGGGTACGAGGGCTCGAAGCCGGTCCGGGTCGGGAACGGCGCGAGCGAGCAGTTCCAGCTCGACGTCTACGGGGAGGTGCTCGACGTCCTCTATCAGGCGCGCCGGCGCGGGCTTCCGGCGGACGACAACGCGTGGGCGCTCGTCCGCCACCTGCTCGGCAACCTCGAGCAGCGCTGGCGCGAGCCGGACGACGGGATCTGGGAGGTGCGCGGCCCCCGGCGCCACTTCACGCACTCGAAGGTGATGGCGTGGGTGGCGTTCGACCGCGGCCTGCGGCTGATAGAGGAGCTCGGCCGAGACGGCCCCGCCGACCGCTGGAGAGCCGTAAGGGACGAGATCCACAGCGAGGTGCTCGAACGCGGCTTCGACATCGGGTTGAACTCGTTCGTGGGCTGGTACGGCTCGAAGCGGGTCGACGCGAGTCTGCTGACGATCCCGCTCGTCGGCTTCCTGCCCCCCGGCGACTCCCGCGTGCGCGGCACGCTCGAGGCGGTCCGGCGCGAGCTGACGCAGGACGGCTTCGTTCACCGGTACCGGCACGACAAGGAGTCGGAGGCGGTGGACGGCCTGCCGCCGGGCGAGGGCGTCTTCTTCCTCTGCTCCTTCTGGTTCGTCGACAACCTCGTCCTGCTCGGCGAGCTCGAGGAGGCGCAGGAGCTGTTCGAGCGTCTGTTGGCGCTCCGGAACGACCTCGGCCTGCTCTCGGAGGAGTACGACCCGGACCTCGGTCGCCTGGTCGGCAATTTCCCGCAGGCGTTCTCGCACATCGGGCTCTTGCACACGGCGCTCGAGCTCGACAAGGCGCTCGTCTCTGCCGGACGCTAGCCGTCAGCGATGCCCGAAGTGGTGTGCGGAGGGGAGGGCGGCGCCGACGTCGCTCGCGGCGATCCGCCGTGCGAGCGGGCCGAGGCTCTCGAGCGACTCGACGACGATGTTCCGGTTCTCCTTGATCCGCTCGAAGCGGCCGCGGACGAGCAGGAGCGGCTCGCCCCGCACGACGGCGCGGTTCCGCTCGTACACCTCCGGCGAGACGATCAGATTCACCTGGCCGAGCTCGTCCTCGAGCAGCATGAAGACGATCCCGTGCGCGGTGGCCGGCCGCTGGCGCGCGACCGCCATTCCGGCGAACGCGACCCGGCTTCGGTGCGGAGCCTCGTTCAGCACGTCGCTCGGCAGCACCTCCGGCGCGAGGTGCGGCCGCAGCAGGGTCAGCGGATGGACGTCGATCGAGACGCTCGTGGTCGCGTAGTCGGCGAGCATCCGCTCCCAGGCGGTCAGGTCGGGCAGCTCGGGCGTGGCCACGGTCGGGTCGAGCTCGAGCGTGAGCTGCTTGCTCTCGCGCTGCACCGTCTGCGGGCGGGTGACGAGGCCGAGCTCCCAGAGCAGGTCGCGCCGCTTCCCCCAGCGGTCGCAGGCGCCGCTCCGGAGCAGCGCCTCCAGCTCGCGCGCGTCGAGCGGCACCCGGCGGGCGAGGTCGCCGACCCCGAGGAACGGCCCGTTCGCGTCTCGCTCGGCGACGAGCGCCTCCGCGTCGTCCTCGCCCACCGACTTGACGTACTCGAGGCCCATGCGGACGGCGCCCTCGTCCCAGGTGCAGCGAACCTCGCTCAGATTCACGTCCGGCGGCCGTACCTCCACGCCCCGTCTTTGGGCATCCCGAACAAGAGAGGAGGGCGGATAGAAGCCCATCGGCTGCGCGTTCAGGAGCGAGCAGAGGAACTCGGCCGGGTAATGGTGGCGCAGCCAGGCCGACTGGTAGGCGAGGAGGCCGAAGGCGGCCGCGTGCGACTTGGGAAAGCCGAAGCCTGAAAACGCGGACAGCTTGTCGTAGACCTCGTCGGCCGTCCTCGCATCGACGCCGTTCGCCGCCGCACCTTCGACGAACCGCTCCCGGAACGCCTCGATCGCCTCCTCGCTCCGCTTCCTGCTCATCGCGCGTCGCAGCCCCTCGGCCTCGCCGATCGTGAAGCCTGCGAGCGCCATCGCCACCTCGAGCACCTGGTCCTGGAAGACGACGACGCCGTGCGTGTCGCGGAGCGGCTCGCGCAGGAGCTCGTGGTCGACCGGCGGTACGTAGCTCGGGTCGACCCGGAGCCGCTCGCGCGCGTCGATGTACGGGTGCACGGCCTTGCCCTGGATCGGCCCGGGCCGGACGAGCGCGACCTGCACGGTCAGGTCGTCGAGGTTCTCCGGCTTTGTCCGCAGGAGGCTCTGCATCTGCGCACGGCTCTCGATCTGGAAGTCGCCGATCGTGTCCGCACGCTGGATGTCTGCGAAGACATCAGCGTCGGCGAGCGGGATCCGGGTCAAGTCGATCGGCTCGCCGTAGACCTCGGCGATCTGCTCGACGCAGTCCTCTACCGCCGAAAGCATCCCCAGCCCGAGCAGGTCGATCTTGAGGAAGCCGGCGTCGGAGCAGGAGTCCTTGTCCCACTGGCAGAGCTGGCGCCCGGCCATCGCGGCGGGCTGCACCGGCACGAGCTCGACGAGCGGCCGCGACGAGATCACCATCCCGCCCGGGTGCTGCGAGATGTGCCGCGGCAGCCCCGCGATCTCGCGGGTCAACTCCGCGAACGCGCGCCAGCGCGGTGAGAGCAGCCGCTGCTCCGCCTCGGGCAAGAGCGCGAGCTCCTCGGCAACCTTCTTCGCGTTCCACCCGTCCGAGACGCGCGCGAGCCGCTCCAGCTCGGCGAACGGGAGCCCGAGTGAGCGGCCGACGTCGCGGATCGCGCCGCGGGAGCGGTAGGTGGAGAAGCTCGCGACAAGCGAGGCGTGCTCGCGGCCGTAGCGCTCGGTGACGGCGACGATCAGCTGCTCGCGGATGTCGCGCGGGAAGTCGAGGTCGATGTCAGGCACCGAAGCGAGCTCACGGTTCAGGAAGCGGCCGAGCGAGAGGTTCTGCGCGACCGGGTCGACGTGCGAGAGCCCGGTCAGGTAGCAAACGATCGAGCCGACCGACGAGCCGCGCCCACGTCCCGGCGGCAAGAAGCGGCGCGGCGAGCCCGGCCCGCGGATCCCGCTCGCGAGCTCCCGCGCCAGCTCGAGCACCTCCCAGTGGAGGAGGAAGAAGCCGGCGAGCCGGAGCTCGTCGATCAGCCTGAGCTCCGATTCGAGCCGCGCGCGAGCCTGACCAAGTAACAGTCTGTTACTAGGCGGGTAGCGCTCGCTGAACGCGTCCTCGCAGACTTGCGCGAGCTGCTTGATCGCCGGGACGGCGCCGTCGGCGAAGTCGGGATAGCGGTAGCCGAGCTCCGCGGTCAGGTCGAACTCGAGCCGGGCGGCCACCTCGGCCGTGCGCTGGACGGCGTCGCGGTCGTCGGGGAAGAGCTCGAGCAGGTCCGCCGGCGCGCGCAGGATGCTCTCGCGGTTCCCGCGCCGCGCCGCCTCGCACGACTCGAGCGAGGTGTTGTGGCGGATCGCGACGAGCACGTCCTGGAGCGCCGTCCGGCGCGGATGGTGTGCGTGGACGTTGCCGGTGACGACCGTCTCCACGCCCGCGTGCTCGGCGAGGTCCCGCAGGAGCGCGTTCCGGCTCGCATCGCCGCGTTCGAACGGCCGCTGCAGCTCGACGTAGAAGCGCTCCGGCCCGAACGCGCGGGCAAGCGCGACGGCGGCGTTCGGGTCGCGCGCGCCGAGTCCTTGCCTGGCGCAGCCGGAGAGGCAGACGAGCCCCTCGTTCAGCTCCGCGAGCAGGGCGGGATCGAGCGCGGGCGGCAAGAGCTCGCCCTCCTTCGGGCGAGTGTGAGCGTGGGCGGCCGTGAGGAGGCGGCAGAGGTTCGCGTAGCCCTGCGGCGACTCGACCAGGAGCGTCACGTGTGAACCGCCGAGCAACGTCACCTCGGCGCCGGTGATCGCGCGGACGCCGACGAGCTTCGCCGCGTGCGCGAGCTCGAGCGAGCCGTAGACCCCCTCGTGGTCGGTGAGCGCGAGCGCTTCGTAGCCGAGCTCGGCCGCCCGCAGAGCGAGCTCCTCCGGGTGCGACGCGCCGTCCAGGAAGGAATACGCTGAATGGCAATGGAGCTCGACGTAGCCCAACCCGTCCTCCTACGCCCCGGCGAGGGTGAGGTCATCCGCGACTCCAAGAACCGGCGGCTCGAGATTCTCTGCGACCACGATGAGCTGTGCGCCTCGTGGGCTCGAGTGGGCGCCGGCCTCGACGGTGCGAGCCCGCATGTGCACCGCAATCACACCGATCTCTTCTTCGTCCTCGCGGGCGAGCTGACGGTCCTGGTCGGCCCCGAGCGGCTTGAGACCGTTCTTCCAGCCGGATCGCTCGTGCTCGCACCGCCGCTCGTCGTCCACGGCTTCCGCAACGGGAGCGATGCGGAGGTGCGCTACCTCAACTTCCACGCTCCGGGCGGCGGCTTCGCCGACTACCTGCGCGGCGTGACGCCCGGCTTCGACTCCGAGAACCCGCCCGCGAACGGCGGCCGGCCGGCGGAGGACGCGCTGATCGTCAGCGCCGACATGGGCCGCTTCTCGTCGACAGGGACGAGATTCGCATCGAGGTGCTGGACGAGCCAGGCCCGGCATCGGACCGGCTCACGTGGATCTACGCGCTCGAGGACGGCCAGCTGCTCGTGATCCGGGCGTCGAGCAAGTAACAGTCTGTTACTTGGCATCGCTCACGCGCGCTGAGAGAACCAGCATCCGGCTTCCTCGTCGCGGAAGACGCACGCGTTCCGGCCCGACTCGAGCACGAGGTCGAAGTAGCGGCGGTCGAGCGGCTCTTCCGTCCACCAGCGGTCGACGACGCGCCATTCTTCGCGCACGACCGCGACCGACTCCCGGTCGACGCGCACGGGGATCCCGACGGCGCTGGCCTCGACCAGCGCCGGCCGCGGGGCGTTGATCCGCCCCGCCGCGCTCAGCACGGTGACCTGCCTGGTCGGGACATGACGGGGCCAGGACCCGGCGTGTCCTGCACGACCACGTCCCAATTACCCTTTTTCCCTGCACGTGGCGGAAACGGGAGGGACGAAACGGCCAGTGTCGGGTCCTGGCCCCTGACATGGCCGAAAGGGACGGCTACTCGTCCCGCGGAACGAACAGCGCCCGGGCTTCGGGAATCCGCGACCACGGCGCCACCTCCACGACCGCGACGACCGAGCCGGAGCCTGTGCTCGCGCGCACCTGGCGCAGCCCGTCGCTCAGGCGTGCGTTCAGCTCGTCGCCGGCCGGCTTGACGAGCTCGAGCTGCTGCCCGACCGAGGCCGAGAGCTCGACCGCCTCCAGGCGCAGCTCGAGAACTGGGCCCGGGATCTCGAGCAGCTTCGGCCCGAGGGCTGCGCGGAGCCGCTGCCGCTCGGCCGTCGGCTCGCGTAGCGTCACCGTCCGTCGCCAGGAGCCGCCACCGACGAGCCGCGCCGAGAGCGCCGCCTTCCGCAGCGGCCGCCCCACCCGCTCCGGCCGCGCCAGCAGCCGGTCGAGCAGCGCACCGAACGCGCGCCTGAGCGTCAGCTCGTTCCCGACCGCCTCCGGAAACTCGAGCGCCTCGGCGAGCTCGGCCGCCTGCCTGCGTCCGCGCACGCGCCCGCTCTCGCCGCCGCGGGAGAGCGACCACGCCTGCCGTCCCTCCCGGCCGAGCCGCTCCGCGACTGCTCCACCGGGCAGGGCGGCCAGCTCCCCAAGGCGGCGCACCCCCAGTCCCTCGAGCTCCGCGTAGCGATCGGCCGGGAGCGGCAGGAGCGAGAGCGGCAGCGGTGCCAGGAAGCCCTCCTCGTCGCCGGCCGATACGACGAGCGCCTGCCCGGGCCGCGCGACGCTCGCCGCCGCGAGGGCGGCGAACCGACGCTGCGCGGCGCCGACGCGCGGGTCCCAGGCCGCCCCGACCGAGGCGAGCGCCCGCTCGAGCGCCGGCACCAATCCTCCGTACAGCCGCTCGACCCCCTTCGTCTCGAAGTAGACGCGGCCCGGCTCCTCGGGGTCGACGGCGAAGCCCGAGTCCTCGAGCCGCCGCAGCACTCCCTCCCACTCGCGCTCGACCGCTCCTGGATCCTGCTCGACGAGCACGAGCCGCGGGCACATCGCGAGCGCCTCCCCCATTCGCATCCCGGGCTGCACGCCCGCCAGCTCGGCGGCGGCGGTGACCGGGCCGACGAGCGGCTCCGTGCCCGGAAGCGGCGCGAGCGCGGCGGGCTCGAGCGCCAGCCTCGGCTTCTCCCGCAGCGCCGCGCGCAACTCGAAGCCGGGGATGAGGAGACACGCGATCACGGGAACGTATGTTCTATACCAGAACGTATGTTCCTGTCAACACAGCGAAAGAAAATACGGGTCCCGGGCCCCGGAGCGACCGTCGCCGCCCCGGACCCCGGACTCCGGGCTAGAGGTCGTTCGAGCTCGACTCGCCCGAGCCGTCCTCGCCGCCGGAACCGCCTCCGTCCTCCGGGCAGTCGCCCCTGGCGGGGGCGGCGTCGTCCTCCGTCTGGACGTAGACGGTGGTCGGATAGCCGTCCGCCGCAGGCTCGCTCGACGTCGAGGAGCCGCCGCCGGCAAGTGCGGTCGCGGCCCAGATCGAGGCTGCCGCGGCCATCACGGCCAGCGCGACGAGCAGTGGACGCACGTTGAGTGCGCGTGTCTTCTCTTCCATGGTCCTCACCTCCCTTCGGGTCGTCGGTTCACGGGATCCGGCCGAACCAGAGCGTCGACAGCGCACCTCCGAGCAGGAGCAGAGCCGCACCGGCCGCCGTGAAGAGGACGGTCAGCTCGCGCTGCTCCTCCTCGACGCCGACCTGTGAGCCGATCTCGTCGTAGACGCTCCGCAGAGCTTCCTCGTCGGCCGCCTCGAAGAAGGTGCCGCCCGTCTGCTCCGCGACCTGGGAGAGCGTCTCCGGGTCGGGCGGGACGCGGATCGTCCGCGTGCCGCCGTAGCCGTCGGGGCCCTCCACGGTGCCGGCGTCGGTGCCGAGGGCGACGGTGTAGACCGGCACGCCCGCGTCGGCCGCCTTCTCGGCTGCTTCGAGCGGCTCGTAGTCGCCGGTCGTGTTCGCGCCGTCGGAGAGCAGCAGGACGACGAGCGGCGTCTCGTCGCCGGAGGCGGCGAGCTCCTCGTCGAGGCTCGCGACGCCGAGGTCGACGGAACGCGCGATCGCATCGCCGAGCGCGGTGCCGTTGTCGGCCCGCAGCGTGCTCAGGCCGCGCAGCGCTTCCTCACGGTCGGAGGTCGGCGGCACGACGACGTCGGCCTCGTTCGAGAAGGAGACGACGCCGACTCGGAAGCCGTCGGGGAGGCCGTCCACGAACGAGCTCGCCGCCTCGCGCGCGGCGGCCATCCGAGTGGGCTCCACGTCGGTCGCCTCCATCGAGCCCGAGCTGTCCATCGCGAGGATCACCGTCGCCTCTTCGCGCGGAACCGCCGTTGCAACCTGAGGCCGGGCGATGCCGATAACGAGCGCACTCAGGGCGAGCAGCGTCAGGGCCGCCGGCACGTGGCGGCGCCAGCGGGGCGAGTCGGCGACGACGTTCTCCAGCAGGTCGAGGTTGGTGAACCGGACGACGTAGCGCCGGCGGCGACGCTGCGCGACGAGATACGCGACCAGCGCAAGCGCGACCAGCGCAAGGCCGCTGAGGGCGATCGGCCAGGCGAACGTCATCGCCGCCTCCTCTCGGTCTGGACAAAGCCGACGAGGCTGCGAAGCCAGTCGCCGGAGGTGGACAGGGTCAGGTGGGCGACGCCGAGCGAGCGCAGCTCGCGTGCGAGCTCCTCGCGTTCGGCGGCGGCGGCGTCGCCGAAGCGCTGCCGCAGCTTGCGGCTGCGCGTGTCGACCCGGAGCTGGCGCCCCGACTCGGGGTCGGCGAACCAGAGGTCGCCGACGTCCGGGAGCTCCTGCTCGCGCGGGTCGCGGATCTCGATCGCGACGACGTCGTGACGTGAGGCGAGCTGCAGCAGGTGGGGCCGCCAGTCGCGGGGGCCGCGGAAGTCCGAGACGACGACCACGACCGCGCGACGGCGGGCAAGCCGGCCGAGCCGGGCGAGCGCCGCACCGAGTGAGGTCGGGCCCATCGGCTCGAGATCGGGCTCCCGCCTCAGCGCGAGCAGCAGGGCCAGCAAGCCGCGGTTGCCCTGCCGCGCCGGCGACGTGACCGGGTTGCGGTCGCCGAACGTGGCGAGCGCGAGCCGGTTGCCGCGACGAACGGCGAAGTGGCCGAGCGCGAGCGAGACGCCTTCGGCGACGTCCCACTTGCGCCGGTCCGCGGTCCCGAACGTCATGGACGCCGACGTGTCGAGCAGCAGCCACGTCTCGACCGCGCGCTCGGCCACGTGGACGCGGACGTGCGGCTCGTCGGTGCGGGCGGTGACGTTCCAGTCGATCAGGCGGACGTCGTCGCCCGGGACGTACGGCCGGACCTGGGCGAGCTCCGTGCCGTCGCCGTGCGCCCACGAGCGATGGTCGCCCGCGAGCAGCCCGTCGATGCGCCGCCGAACGGTCAGGTCGACCTTGCGCAGGAGCGCCGACGGCACCGGGCCGGGGCCGGGCCGGCCGGGAGTGCGGGCGGGACGGAGAGCCTGGACGGCGCTCATGCGGCGTCCTCACGCGCCAGCTCGAGCCTCGGCATCGCGATCGTCTCGAGGACGCGGTCGAGCACGCGATCGGCGTCGACGCCTTCGGCGAGCGCCTCGTAGCTCAGCACCATCCGGTGGCGAAGCACGTCCTTCGCGAGCTCGCGCACGTCCTGCGGGAGCACGTAGCGGCGGCCGCGCAGGAGCGCGAGCGCCCGCGCGCCGAGCACGAGGTTGATCGGGCCGCGTGGGCTCGCACCGTAGTCGACGTAGGAGGCGAGCTCCTCGAGCCCCGCCTCCGAGAGCCGCCGGGTCGCCGTCGCCAGCGAGAGTGCGTAGCGGGAGACGGCCGGGTCGACGTAGATCCGCCGAGTCGCCGCCTGCAGCTCCGCCAGCTCCTCGACCGAGAGCAGCTGCTCGACGGCGACGGGATCGGCCAGGGCGCGCTCGATCACGGTCAGCTCGTCCGCAGGCTCGGGGTAGTCGACGAGCACCTTGAGCATGAAGCGGTCGAGCTGCGCCTCGGGCAACGCGTAGGTGCCTTCCGACTCGATCGGGTTCTGCGTCGCCATCACCAGGAAGGGCGACGGCACGGCGTGGGTCTCCTTGCCGATCGTGACCTGGCGCTCCTGCATCACCTCGAGCAGCGCGGACTGCACCTTCGCGGGCGCGCGGTTGATCTCGTCGGCGAGCAGGAAGTTGCAGAAGACGGGGCCGAGCTCTGTGTCGAAGCCCTCCCGTCCGCGGTAGATACGCGTCCCGACGAGGTCAGACGGGACGAGGTCGGGCGTGAACTGCACCCGCTGGAAGGTGCCGCCGAGCACGCCGGCGACGGTTCTGATCGTCAACGTCTTCGCCAAGCCGGGGACGCCCTCGATCAGGAGGTGCCCGCCCGCGAGCAGGCAGACGAAGACGCGCTCGAGCATCTCGTCCTGACCTGCGATGACGCGCTTGATCTCGAAGACGGCGGTCTCGACGAGGTCGTGGTCGACGCCTCCCTCGACTGCCTTCAGCTGCGTTTGATCGGCCACTCTGCACTCCTTGGTCTCGTGACAGAGCGCCAAGAGTCGCGGCGCGACCTAAGAGCGGCCTGAGAGGCGCGTGAATGCTTTCTAAGACTTTGGTGAGACTCGACTGCTCACGATCTCGGCGGCCGGGCCACGCATGCCGGCGAGACGCGGCACGGTCTCGAGCACGCTCTCCCGCGCACAGAAGGCGATGTCCTCCTCGAGGCCGGGCGGTCCGTAAGTCCGTGAGGTCAGCCCGGAGTGCGCGTCCGGGTAGGAGGCGGCAAGCACCGCCGCCGCTACGGCGGCGTCGCTGCGCTCTCCGTCCAACAGCTGCACGATCCGGCCGGCGCAGTACGCGTCGTCGAGCGCGAACGCGCCCTTGTAGCCTGCGCAGAGGATCGCCACGTCCTCCCCGCGCTCGGTCGCGGCGCGCACGACGGCGCCGAGGTTGAGCAGGCTCCCGAGCAGCACCTCGTGGCAGCGCTCCGCAGCGGTGACGATCGAGCGCGTCCCGTTCGTCGTCGAGAGGATCAGCGTCTCGGCCCGGGCCTCGAGAAACTCGCGCGGCGAGGCACCCACGTCGAAGCCTTCGATTCTGATCGCGTCGCGCTCGCCGCCGACGAGGCTGTCCGGGAGCTCGGCGCGGAGGGCGCGCGCCTGCTCGATCTCCGCCACGCAGAGCACGCGCTCGTACCCTGCTGCGAGCGCCTGGGCGATCGTCGATGTTGCCCTGAGGACGTCGATCACGATCCCCGTCGGGGCCGCCGCGGCCTCGTCGGGAGTGAAGGCGACGTGAACCCGCATACTCGCGGCTAGGCTAACCGCGAATGGCCGAGACGCTCACGTGCTACCGCCACCCGGACCGGGAAACGGGCGTCTCCTGCTCGGAGTGCGGCCGCGGGATCTGTCCCGAGTGCATGGTGTTCGCGCCGGTCGGGATCCGCTGCCCCGACCACGCGGGGCAGACGCAGGGGGTCAAGCAAGGGGTAAAGCGCGCGGGCGATCGGGTGCAGTGGCGCGCAACGCACCCCGGCATCGTGACGAAGACGATCATCGCGACGAACGTCGGCATCTACCTGCTTCAGCTCGCCGGCGGTGCCTCGATCAACGCGGACTCCGGCTGGATCTTCCAGCACGGCGCCCTGTTCGGCCCGCTGGTGGCCGAAGGCGAGTGGTGGCGGCTGATCACAGCGGCGTTCCTGCATTACGGGCCGCTCCATCTCGGCCTGAACATGCTCGCGGTCTGGTGGATCGGGCGGCCGCTCGAGGACGCTCTCGGGCCACTGCGTTACCTCATGCTCTACCTCGTCTCGGGTCTCGCCGGCTCGGCCGGGGCGCTGATCGCGAACCCGACAGCGGTGACCGTCGGCGCCTCCGGGGCGATCTTCGGCATCCTCGGCGCGGCGATCGTGCTGGAGCGCCAGCGCACCTACGTGCTCGGGGGCAGCGCGATCACGCTGCTCGTCCTCAACCTGGCATTCACGTTCGCCGTCCCCGGGGTCTCGATCGGCGGCCACCTCGGCGGGCTCGCCGGCGGCGCGCTCGCCATCCTCGCGATGTCCCACTTCGGCCGTCGCAGCGCCGTCTACTCCCGCCAGGATCTGTCGTCGTACGTCGGCCTGATCGCGATCGGCCTCGTCAGCATCGCGATCGCGTACTGGAAGGTCCGAGGCTACGCCTAGCTTGCAGCGCAGGTCCCGAAATCCGCTCTCGCGGATCCGGGACGGTTGGATGATCTTGCGCGTTACGTCCTGGAGCGCGCCGCCGCGGCGAGCTCTCCGGCCGGCGTCGTCTGGGGTCGCGTGACACCGGCAGCCGCGTAGGCGTCGTCCTCGTCCAGCGTCTCCTTCTCGAGCAGTGCACTCGCAAGCGCGTCGAGCCGCGCCCGATTCTCCGTCAGGAGGGTGACGACCTCGTCGTGTGCCCCGGCGACGATGCGCCGCACCTCGTCGTCGACGAGCTTCCGGGTCTCAGGTGCCACCTCGGATGCGCCAGGGAGGAACGGCCCTGACCCGTCACGGGGGAGCACGGAGATCGGCCCGAGCGCGTCGCTCATGCCCCACCGGCCAACCATCTGCCGTGCGAGCGCGGTCAGCTGCTCGAGGTCGGACTCGGCGCCCGTGCTGATCTCACCGAGGACGATCTCCTCGGCGGCGCGACCGCCGAGGGCGCCCTTGATCTTCGCGAGGATCTCAGGCTCCAGGTAGCTGAAGCGGTCGGCGTCGGGGGCGGAGAACGTCACTCCCAGCGCCATCCCGCGCGGGATGATCGAGATCTTGCGCACCGGATCGGCGCCGGGCGTCAGCATCCCGACGATCGCGTGCCCACCCTCGTGGTATGCCGTCCGGCGACGATCCTCGTAGCTCATCATCACCTGGCGCTCCGCGCCGAGGACGATCCGCTCGAGCGCGTCCGTGAAGTCGGCTTCCTCGACCACGTCGTGCTCGCGTCGGGCGGCGGTGAGCGCCGCCTCGTTCGCCAGGTTGGCGAGGTCGGCTCCGACCATTCCCGGCGTCGTCGCGGCGATACGTGCGAGGTCGACGTCGGGACCGAGCGGGATGCCGCGGGTGTGCACCCGAAGGATCGCCTCGCGCCCGTCACGGTCCGGCGGCTGGACTGCGACCCGGCGATCGAACCGCCCCGGCCGAAGAAGCGCCTGGTCGAGCACGTCGGGACGGTTCGTCGCCGCAAGGACGATCACGTTCGTCGCCGGGTCGAACCCGTCCATCTCGGTCAGGATCTGGTTCAGCGTCTGCTCCCGCTCGTCGTTGCCGCCGCTGAAGCCGGCCACGCCGCTCGTGCGCGAGCGGCCGATTGCGTCCAGCTCGTCGATGAAGACGATTGCCGGCGCGCTCTCTTCCGCCTCTTTGAACAGGTCGCGCACGCGCGCCGCTCCGACCCCCACGATCGCCTCGACGAACTCGGACGCCGACAGCGAGAAGAACGGCACGTCGGCCTCCCCTGCAACCGCGCGCGCAAGCAGCGTCTTGCCCGTCCCCGGAGGCCCGGAGAGCAGGACGCCGTGCGGGATCCGGGCGCCCAGCTTGCGGTACTTGTCCGGCTTACGGAGGAAGTCGACGACCTCGCTCAGCTCGTCCTTGGCCTCCTCGATCCCGGCGACGTCCGCGAAGGTGACCTTGTCTCCCGAAGCCTCGTAACGGCGGGCGCGCGACCGTCCGAAGGCGCCGAGGGCATTCTGCGCGTTGCCAGCTCTCCGGAACAGCCAGAAGAGCAGGAAGACGAACAGGATCGTCGGCCCGAAGCCGACCAGCAGCGTCTGCCACCATGGCCCACCGGTATCGAGCGGGTCGGCGTTGACCGTGACGTCATTCTCCTGGAGCAGCTGGGAGAGCTCGTCCGTATTGGCGAACGCGGGAATCTCCGTCCGGAATCCTGTCGTCGGCTCCGAATCCTCGAAGGTCACCTCTCTTCTGAAGGCGCCCTGGATGTCCGTCCCCTTGGATGTGATCTCCTCGACGTTGCGCTCCTGCACCTGTTGCAGGAAGAACGGGCTGTACGGAACACGCACCCGCGATTCAGGCCCCATCGCCCAGCTGGCGATGAGCAGGTTGAGGGCAAGCGCCGCGAGGACGAAAACGATCCAGCTGGGAGAAAGCCGAAACCTGGGATTCTGAGGCGGCGTCGGCGACGATCCTCGTGCCCTGGGCGGCGGCGTCTCGACTGCGCGGTCGTCGCCCTGCTGGGCCATAGCTCTAGGTTACTCCGCGCGTAGCCGTTCTCTGGCTACTCGGAGGGCTGCTCACGAGCTGAGCTGATGACTTCCCGAGCCGACTCGACGTCCTCCGCGCCGACCACGACTTCGAATGGGCCGGTGACCGACAGCCCGTCGGACGCGCCGGCGCCCACGTCCGTCTGACGCGGGTGGCACTCGATCCCTGCGCTGCGCAGCAGGCCGCAGATGACCTCGGCTTCCTGCTCCGTCGCCACCACGTCAATTACCACGAATCCGTCACGAGCCATGGCTAGCCGAAGGTTAACGCGTAGGCCTCGACGCCGGGGGCGTCAAAGGCGATCTCGAATGTGCGGTCGTCGATCGATCCCGGCTGACGGATCAGTTGGTAGAGCCGGGGTTCTACAAGCGCTCCGCTGCCCTGTTCGTCGACGTCCAGCCCGTGCGCTGCGCCGGGCGCTTCGCCGTCGACCAGCACCTGAAACGGGACGTCCGTGCCCGCCCGCGAGCGCAGGACGAGATGGACATCGCGGGCATGGAAGCGGAAGACGATTCGCCCGCCGGCTTCGTTCAGCACGCTCGCCCGCTCCTCTATCGTCCAGTTTCCGGCCAGGGCCCAGGTGTTGAGCTGCAACGACTCGGGCGCGACGTAGCCGCGAGGCTCGTCGTACGCGACACCGTCGGGAGCGTCGAGGTTCACCCCCTGCTGGTAACCGAGGTAGCTCTCGGGCGAGCCCAGGTTCGTCCAGTCGGCTTGCGCCTCCAAGCCCTCCGCGGTGACGGAGACGAGCTCTTCGTCGATCCCCTCGCTTCCGGCCTCGCGCAGCAGGTGCTGGATCATCCCCTCACCGTCGTCGTACTCGCCCTCGCCGAAGTGGTGGTACCGGATCCGGCCCTCTGCATCTGCGAGGTAGACGGCCGGCCAGTACCGGTTCTCGAACGCGCTCCAGACCCCGTAGTCGCTGTCGAGAGCGATCGGGTACTCGACCCGCATGGCTTGCGCGGCCTCGCGTACGTTTTCGACGTCGCGCTCGAACGGGAACTCCGGCGTGTGGACGCCGATGACGACCAGGCCTCGATCACGGTACTTCTCGGACCATGCGCGAACGAAGGCCAGCGTGCGGAGCCAGTTGATGCAGGTGTACGTCCAGAAGTCGGCGAGAACGACCTTTCCAGCCAGATCCTCCAGAGTGAGCGGGGACGAGTTCAGCCAGCCGGTCGCCCCTTCGAAACCGGGCAGGCGACCCTCGACGGGCAACGGGGCCGTGCGCGGGTGGCGGCGCGCGCCGAAGATGCTCACCTCAGGACCGCCTGTCGGCGGTCCTGAGGTAGCTCCTTTCGAGGCGAGGCCACTACCGGATTAGTCGCTGCGCAGTGAGCTGAATGCGGCCCGCAGCTCGGTGGAGAAGAGCTCCGGCTCCTCCCAGGCGGCGAAGTGGCCGCCCTTGTCGGCCTCGTTGAAGTAGGCGAGGTCGGGGTAGACCGCCTCGACCCAGCTCCGGGGCGACGCCCAGATCTCGCCGGGGAACGTCGTGAAGCCGACCGGCACGGTGACCGCCGGAGGAGGTTGGCCGCTCGCAAGCGCAGCGGCCAGCGCTCGTCCGTCCTCCCAGTACGACCGGGCCGCCGACGCTGCCGTGCCGGTGAGCCAGTACAGCGTGATGTTGTCGACGATGCTCTCCCGGGTGAGATTGCCCACGGGCTCGCCGTCGACAAACGCGCGGGAGATCTTGTAGTAGCTGTCCGTGTCGTGGTCGAGCAACCAGGCCGCCAGCGCGACGGGCGAATCCAGCAGGGCGTAGCCGATCGTCTGTGGCCGCGTTGCCATCTCGAGGAAGTAGCCGAAGCCGTCCTGCCTGAACTTCGCAACCGCCTCGGCAGCTGCGCGTTCCTGTTCGGATTCCTTGGGCAGGTGATCGCCGATTGCGAGCACCGCCGTGAGCAGGTTCAGGTGGTAGCCGACCAAACCCTCGACCGCCTGGCGGCCCATCAGGTCCGTGACGAGGGCACCCACGTCGCCGCCCTGGGCGACGTAGCGGGTGTAGCCGAGGCGGTGCATCAGCTCCGCCCACGCGCGTGCCGTGCGGCCGGAATCCCAGCCGAGCTCGGTCGGCTCGCCCGAGAAGCCGTAGCCAGGCAAGGACGGCAGCACCAGGTGGAATGCGTCCTCGGCGTCTCCGCCGTGCGCAGTCGGGTCGGTGAGGGGGCCGACGGTCTCGAGCAGCTCGATGACGGACCCGGGCCAGCCGTGCGTCATGATCAGCGGCAACGCGTTCTCGTGCGGCGACTTGACGTGGATGAAGTGGATGGCGACCCCGTCGATCTCGGTCGTGAATTGCGGGAGCGCGTTGAGCTTCGCCTCGGCCTTGCGCCAGTCGTAGTCGGTCGTCCAGTAGCGGGCGAGCTCCTTCATCGTCGCCAGCTGGACGCCGTGCGACCGGTCTTCTACGAGCTCCTTGCTGGGCCAGCGCGTCGCCGCGATGCGCCGGCGCAAGTCGTCGATCTGCTCCTCTGGAATCTCGACGTGGAAGGGCAGGACCTCTGTGGCGGTCTCGACGGTGCTACTCATGAACGTCCTCCTTTGTTTAACGCAGTGAGCGGAACGCTGCGCGGAGCTCCTCGGTGAAGAGCTGCGGCTGCTCCCAGGCGGCGAAGTGGCCGCCCTTCTCGACCTCGTTGAAGTAGATGAGGTTGGTGTAGGCCCGCTCGGCCCAGCTGCGCGGCGCCTGATACTGCTCGCCCGGAAAGACAGTCACGGCAACCGGGATGGACACGCCTTTCACGTTGAAGAAGCCACCCTTGTATTCCCAATAGAGACGAGACGCAGAGACCCCCGTGTTCGTCAGCCAGTAGAGCGTGATGTTGTCGAGGATCTCGTCACGCGTCAGTTCGCCCATGTCGCTCGTCGTCCGGTCGAGAGCGGAGACGACCGCCGCGGCCGGCTGCCCGTCGGCATCGTTGTGGTCGAGGAGCCAGGCGGCCAGGCCGACGGGCGAGTCCGCGATGCCGTACAAGGTTTGCGGGCGCGTCGCCATCATCCTGGCGTACTCGACCTGCGCGTACGTCCTGATCAGCTGCTCGTAGGCACGTCGTTCCTGGGCCGAGAGACCGGACGGCGGAGGTTCGCCCGCCAGGGAAGCCTTGTCAACGTCGGCTGGAACCGTTGCAGGCATGTTCGTGTGGATGCCGAGCAGTCCGGCAGGTGCCTGCAGGCCCATCTGATCGACGACGAACGCACCCCAGTCGCCTCCCTGGGCGACGTAGCGGCTGTAGCCGAGGCGCTGCATCAACTCTGCCCAGGCTCGACCCATGCGCTCCGGGCCCCAACCGCTGCTCGTCGGCTTCCCCGAGAACCCGTACCCCGGCATCGACGGAACCACGACGTCGAAGGCGTCCGCTGCGCTCGCGCCGTGCGCCGTGGGATCGGTGAGCGGCGCGATGATCTTCAGCTGCTCTATGATCGAGCCCGGCCAGCCGTGATTGACGATGAGCGGCAACGCGTCGTCATGTTGTGAACGAACGTGAATGAAGTGGATGTCGAGGCCGTCGATCTCGGTAACGAATTGCGGTAGGGCGTTGAGCTTCGCCTCGCACGTGCGCCAGTCATACTCCGTTTCCCAATAGCGCGCGAGTTTCTGCATCGTCGCGAGCTGCACACCTTGCGACTCATCTGCGACGGTCTCCTTCTCGGGCCACTGCGTGGCCGCGATGCGTCGACGGAGGTCGTCCAGGGCCGCCTCCGGAATGTCGACGTGGAAGGGGCGGATCTCGATCGCGGTCTCGACGGTGCTACTCATGAGGACCTCCGTTCCGGAAGGGCGCGGGCGACGACCTCCTCTCTGGCGGAACCTCGCCAGACTACTCCTGCCGACCGGGCCTTGCAACGAATGACACCAGATCGACACCAGGACCACCACGTCGTCGTCGTCGGCGGAGGTTTCGGCGGCCTGCAGGCGGTGTCGAAGCTGCGGCGTGCGCCGGTCGAGGTCACGCTCGTCGACCGGCGCAATTTCCATCTCTTCCAGCCGCTCACCTACCAGGTCGCGACCGGGGCGCTCTCGCCCGGCGAGATCGCTTATCCCCTCCGGGCGATCTTCAAGCGCGACCGCAACGTCCGCGTCTTGCTGGCCGAGGTCGCCGACTTCGACCTCGACGGGCGTGAGCTGCGCCTACGCTCCGTCGGGGCGGTGCCGGCGCCTGAACGGCTCGGCTACGACACGCTGATCGTCGCCGGCGGCTCGCACTACTCGTACTTCGGCCACGAGGAATGGCGGCTGCACGCCGCCGAGGTCAAGTCGCTCGAGAGTGCACTCGCCGTTCGCAGCCGGCTCCTCGCCGCCTTCGAGGCCGCCGAGGGCGAGCCGAACGCAGCGGCACGAGACGCGTGGCTCACGTTCGTCGTCGTCGGCGCCGGCCCCACCGGCGTCGAGATGGCCGGCCAGATCGCCGAGCTGGCGCGGGACACGCTGCGGCGTGACTTCCGCAGCATGGATCCGCGCCGCGCCCGCATCCTGCTCATCGAGGCCGCCGATCGTGTACTGACGAGCTTCCCACCCTCGCTGTCGGCGAAGGCCGAGCGGTCGCTCCAGCGCCTCGGCGTAACCGTCCTCACAGGCCGCACCGTGACCGGGATCGACGCTGCCGGCGTGACGCTCGAGGGCGGAGAGCGTCGCGAGGAGCGGATCGCCAGCCGCACCGTCGTTTGGGCTGCCGGAGTCACCGCGTCCGGCCTCGCCGGCAAGCTCGCCGACCTGACTGGAGCCGAGCGTGACCGCGCCGGACGCGTGACCGTCGAAGCCGACCTCACCCTTCCCGGGCACCCGGAGGTATTCGCGATCGGCGACATGGTCCGCGTCCGTGACCCGGGCGGCGAGACCGTCGTGCTGCCGGGTGTCGCACCCGTCGCGATGCAGCAAGGGCGATACGCGGCCAGCGTCGTCCGCGCGCGACTACGAGGGCGCCAGCACGACGCCTTCCGCTACCGCGACAAGGGCAACCTGGCCACGATCGGGCGAGCGGCGGCAGTCGCCGACATCAAAGGGATCCGGCTCAGCGGCTTTCCCGCCTGGGCAACTTGGCTGCTCGTGCACCTGCGGTACCTGATCGGCTTCCAGAATCGGCTGCTCGTCCTCATCCGCTGGTCGTTCAGCTTCGCGACCCACGGTCGCGGCGCCCGACTCATCACAGACGCTTCGGCCCCGAGCGAACAGCGCGACGACTGAGCGGCCGTCGGTCGATCGCATCGCGGACTCAGTCGAGCGCGGCCGCCTGGAAGCGCTCGGGCCTCGGCCGCTTGACGCGGAAGGCGTCCGCCTCGCGGGCGGCGCCGAGGACCGCGGCATAGCGGGCGAGACGCTGGCCCTGGTAGCGGGCGACCGCGAGCGCTTTCTCGTCGGGACCCTCGACCCTCTTGCCGCTCGTGTACGAGGTGCCATACGGGTTGCCCCCGGCGTTGAACACCTCGCTCGCCGTGTAGCCGAGCGGGAGGATGAGCATGCCCCAGTGGTAGAGGGTGTTGCTGAGGGCAAGGATCGTGGACTCCTGCCCGCCGTGCGTCGTCATCGAGGCGGTGAAGGCGGTCGCCACCTTGTCGGCGAGCTTGCCCTCCTGCCAGAGCCGCCCCGCCTGGTCCATGAACTGCTTCAGCTGTGCCGCGACGTTGCCGAACCGCGTCGGAGTGCCGAACGCGACGCCGTCCGCCCACTCCAGATCGTCGAGGCTCGCGACCGGCTCGTCTTCGACCTCCGAGCGATGCCTGCCCCAGTACTGGTTCTGGGAGATGATCAGCTCCGAGGCGAGCTCCTCGACGTGGCGGATCCGCACCTCAGCCCCCTCACCTCCTGCTCCCTCGGCGAGCGCGTGTGCGAGGCGGTGCACGTTGCCGGTCGCGCTGTAGTAGACGACGGCGATTCGGGCCGGTCTCGTCATCGCAGCGCTTCGACTTCCTCTGCGGAAGCGTGCCTAGCCCGGGACCGATTCGGTTCGGCGCGGGAGAACCCAATCGGGCCGTGGAAAGTGGCAGGTGTACCCGTTCGGATACCGCTCGAGATAGTCCTGATGCTCGGGCTCAGCTTCCCAGAACGGCCCGGCCGGCGTCACCTCGGTGACGACCTTCCCGGGCCAGAGGCCCGAAGCATCAACGTCGGCGATCGTGTCGTCGGCCACCCGGCGCTGTTCCTCGTCGAGATAGAAGATCGCCGAGCGATAGCTCGTCCCGACGTCGTTGCCCTGACGGTTCCGCGTTGTCGGATCGTGGATCTGGAAGAAGAGCTCCAGCAGGTCTCGATACGAGATCTGCTCGGGGTCGAAGACGATCTCGATCGCCTCGGCGTGCGTACCGTGGTTGCGGTACGTCGCGTTCGCGACGTCGCCGCCGCTGTAGCCCACCCTCGTCGACAGAACGCCCGGTCTTTTCCCGATGAGATCCTGCATGCCCCAGAAGCAGCCGCCGGCAAGGATCGCCGTCTCGGCTCCGTCCACGTGCGCCACCTCCTCATTCAACGAGCCGTTGTAGCTCACTGTATCCGGCAGCGCCGACTCACCGACTGTCGCGCTGAACGCTCGATGTCTCAGGCCGGGCCTGGCATCGCGCCCCAGTTGGGGTCTCGCCCGATACCGGGCGCTCGGCTTGGCGACCCATCATCGGCGAGAGCGTGTCGCAGGGGGTGCAATCACCGAGCCGGTTGAGTTCGATGGTGCGGTCGTACGATACGCAGGACACGAAACAGGAGGTAGGAGATGAGCTTCGTCTCTCGCGGCTTTCGTGGCCGCCGAAGGGAGTCGGACGCCAATGCGACGCGACTTCCTCCAGGCCAGTACCTCACCAACGACTTCCCCGTGCTCTCCGCGGGCCCGACGCCACACACGCCGGTCGACCAGTGGGACTTCTCGGTCGTTGGGGAAGTCGACGAGCCGCGCCGCTTTACCTGGGAGGAGTTCCGCGCTCTGCCAAGCGAGGAGGTCACCGTCGATATCCATTGTGTGACCAAGTGGTCGAAGCTGGACACGGTCTGGCGGGGCATCTCGGTCGACACGCTGCTCGACGGGATCGAGACGAGTGCCGAGTACGTCACGGCGTGGTCGGACGGCGGGTACACGACGAACCTGCCACTTGAGGACGTGCGCGGCGGAAAGGCATGGATCGCACTCGAGTACGACGACGAGCCGCTCGATCCCGAGCACGGCGGCCCGGCGCGCCTGCTCGTGCCTCATCTCTACTTCTGGAAGAGCGCGAAGTGGGTGCGCGGGCTCGAGCTGAAGCTCGATGACGAGCCGGGCTTCTGGGAGACCTACGGCTACCACAACTATGGTGACCCATGGCGCGAGCAGCGGTACTCGGGCGACTGACCTGGCAGCTCGCAACCGTGAGCGGGCTCATCGACGAAACGCGGAATGTGCGAAGCATCGAGCTCGACCCGCCCGCCTGGCGCGGGCACCGCGCAGGTCAGCACGTCGATGTGCGCCTGACGGCTCAAGATGGCTACCAAGCGCAACGGAGCTACTCGATCGCCTCGGCTCCCGAAGATGCGCGGCTCGTGCTCACGGTCGAGCGGCTCGATGACGGAGAGGTCTCCCCGTACCTCGTTGGTGAGCTCCGTCCTGGAGACGAGCTAGAGGTCCGCGGCCCAGTCGGCGGCTACTTCGTGTGGGAGGAGGTCCTCGGCGGCCCCCTACTCCTCGTCGGAGGAGGCTCGGGAGTCGTACCGCTGCGCGCGATTTTGCGTCATCACCGCGCCGTCGGCAGCGCGGTTCCCGTGCGACTGCTCTATTCGGCCCGCACGCTCGACGACGTCATCTACCGTGACGAGCTCGCGCGGTTCAGCGGAGACGACGGTGTCGAGGTTCACTTCACCCTTACTCGCGGACAGCCGGAGGGCTGGCGCGGCTACGCTCGCCGCATCGACCCGGAGCTGCTCGAGGAGGTGTCGTGGCCGCCGAGCGAGCGGCCGCTCATCTACGTCTGTGGCCCGACTGCGTTCGTCGAGACGGCGGCGAGCGCCCTGGTCGGGCGCGGCCACGAACCGACGCGCATCAGGACCGAGCGCTTCGGCCCAACGGGAACGTGATGGCCGACGAAGGCATAGCGACGCTCGACGGCAATGCCATCGCAGGACTGCTCGCCGACGTCTTCGGCGAGGAGATGACGACCGCCACCGGCACGTGCGCGGTATGCGGAGCCTCCGGTGAGGTCGCGACCTTCGCCGTCTTTACGAGGGCGCCCGGAACCGTGGCGCGTTGCCGAGCGTGTGCCTCGGTGCTCATGGTGCTGGTCACGATTCGCGAGGTCACGTGCGTGGACCTACGCGGACTCGTGTCCCTCGAGCGCCCGAGGTGACGCGCCGGCAAGAACTCGCGCGTGTGCCGCCGCGTCCGTTCCGGCCGGCCCGTAGACACCGCCTGAACGCTTCGGACCGAGGCCGCATGAGCCGACAAGCGCGGGCAAGGCGCCGCCGACTTGTAGCTAGCCGCCGATCGCGACCGCGCTGACGCCCTGCTCCGCGAGCGCGGCCTGGGCCGCCGCGAGGCGTGCCAGCGGGACGCGGTAGGGACTGCACGAGACGTAGTCGAGCCCGAGGCGGTGGCAGAAAGCGACCGACTTCGGCTCGCCGCCGTGCTCGCCGCAGATGCCGAGCTTGAGGTCGGCACGCACGCTGCGGCCGCGCTCGACGGCGAGCTCCATCAGGTCGCCGACGCCCTCCACGTCGATCGTCTCGAACGGGTCGCGCTCGAGCACGCCCTGACTCGAGGTACTGGGCGAGGAAGCGGCCGCCGTCGTCGCGGGAGATCCCGAGCGCCGTCTGTGTCAGGTCGTTCGTGCCGAACGAGAAGAAGTCGGCGTGCTCGGCGATCTCGTCGGCGCGCACGCAGGCCCGCGGCAGCTCGATCATCGTCCCGACCGTGTACTCGAGCTCTCCCTCCTCGGCCGCGACGCGGACGGTCAGCGTGCGCAGGCGCCGGAGCTCCTCACCGAAGCCGACGAGCGGGTGCATGACTTCGACGAGCGGCGCCGAGCCGGTTCGCTCGCGTACCGCCAGCGCTGCGCGCACGATCGCCCGCACCTGCATCTCGTAGATCTCCGGGAACGAGAGCCCGAGCCGGCAGGCGCGCCAGCCGAGCATCGGGTTCGACTCCTGGAGGGCGCGGATCCGCTCGCGCATCCGCTCGTCCCGCGCCTCCTCGAGCGAGGGCAGGAACTCGTGCAGCGGCCAGTCGAGCAGGCGGATCGTCACCGGCAGCCCGGCCATCGCCTCGAAGATCCCCTCGAAGTCGGCCTGCTGGATCGGCAGCAGCCGCTCGAGCGCGCTGCGGCGGCCGTCCTCGTCGGCGGCGAGGATCATCTCCCGCATCAGGTGGAGCCGCTCGGCGTCGGCGAACATGTGCTCCGTCCGGCAGAGGCCGATTCCCTCGGCGCCGAACTCGCGCGCCTTGACCGCGTCCTCGGGCGTGTCCGCGTTCGCGCGCACCTTCAGACGGCGGATCCCGTCAGCCCAGCCGAGGACGGAGGTGAAGTCGTCGTTCAGCTGGGGCGACACGAGGGGGACGGCGCCGACGATCACCTCGCCGCTGCCCCCGTCGATCGTGATCGTGTCGCCTTCCTTCAGCTCGTGCCCGGGTAGCCGCGCGGTCTTCGCGCGGGCGTCCACGTGCAGCGCCTCGCAGCCGGTGATGCACGGCGTGCCCATGCCGCGCGCGACCACGGCCGCGTGCGAGGTGAGGCCGCCGTGCGCGGTCAGGATGCCGGCGGCCTGCACCATCCCGTGAAAGTCGTCCGGGGTCGTCTCCCAGCGGACGAGGATGACGCTCTCCCCCGCTTTGCCCCGCTCCTCGGCCGTGTCGGCGTCGAAGACGATCGCACCGGAGGCGGCTCCCGGCGAGGCGTTCAGGCCCTTCGCGACCACGTGCACGTCGGCCGAGGGGTCGATCATCGGGTGCAGGAGCTGATCGAGCTGGGCCGGATCGATCCGCGCGACCGCCTCCTCTTTCGAGATCAGCCCCTCGTCGACCATCTCGACCGCCGCGCGCAGTGCTGCCGCCGCGGTTCGCTTCGCCGTGCGCGTCTGGAGCAGGAAGAGCGTCCCGTCCTCGACCGTGAACTCGATGTCCTGCATGTCGCGGTAGTGCTCCTCGAGCCGGCGCACGGTCTCGAGCAGCTGCGCGTACGCATCGGGAAGGAGCTCGTTCATCCGCTCGATCGGCTCGGGCGTCCGGATCCCGGCGACGACGTCCTCGCCCTGCGCGTTCTGGAGGAACTCGCCGTAGAGCCGGTGCTCGCCGGTGGCCGGGTCGCGCGTGAAGCAGACGCCCGTGCCGGAGCCGTCGCCCTTGTTGCCGAACACCATCTGGACGACGTTGACCGCCGTGCCGAGGTCCTCCGGGATGTCGTAGGTGCGCCGGTAGACCTGCGCTCGCGGCGCGTCCCACGAGTCGAAGACGGCCCGCACGGCCTTCTCGAGCTGCGCGCGGGCGTCCTGCGGGAACGGGGCGCCGGTGTCATCGGCGTAGATCTGCTTGAACGTCTCGACCAGCTCGGCGAGATCGCCGGCCGAGAGCTCGACGTCCTGCTTTGCGCCGCGCGCCGACTTCAGGTCGGTGAGCGCCTGCTCGAAGCGATGCCCGTCGACGCCGTCGACGACTTCGCCGTACATCTGGATCAGCCGGCGATAGGAGTCGTTGGCGAAGCGCTCGTTCCCGGTCGTCTTCGCGAGGCCGGCGACGGCGTCGTCGTTCAAGCCGAGGTTGAGGATCGTGTCCATCATCCCCGGCATCGACACCGCCGCGCCTGAGCGAACTGAGACCAGGAGCGGGTCGTCGTGGTCGCCGAAGCGCTTGCCTGCCGTGCTCTCGAGCGCTGCGATGTGCTGGGCGACCTCGTCCGTGAGGCCCTCGGGGAGCTCGCCGCCCGAGGCCATGTACGCCCGGCAGGCGTCGGTCGTGATCGTGAAGCCGGCGGGCACCGGGACGCCGAGGGCGGTCATCTCCGCAAGCCCGACGCCCTTACCTCCGAGGAGGTCGCGGCCGCCACCGGAATCCTCATCGAAGGCGTAGACGTAGCGCATGGGCCGGGAATCTACACTCGCCGACGGAGCGCGTTCCGCCGCCGCAGATACTTCGTCTTGTGAGGAAGGTCGCGATCGTCGCCAGCGCGAGCGGGAACGGCAAGACGACCCTCGGGCGCGAGCTCGCGCGCCGGCTGGACGTGCCCTTCGTCGAGCTGGACGCGCTCGTGCACGGGCCGAACTGGGTCGAGACGCCCGACAACGAGCTCCGGGAGCAGGTGGAGCCGCTCGTCGCCGCGGACGGCTGGGTGATCGACGGCACCTACCGGAGCAAGCTCGGCGACCTCGTCCTCAGCAACGCCGACCTCGTCGTCTGGCTCGACCTGCCGATCCGGGTCTGGCTTCCCCGGCTCACCCGCCGCACGTGGCGACGGATCCGCGGGCAGGAACAGCTCTGGAACGACAACACAGAGAGCCTGCGGGGTGCGCTCTGGGGCCGCGAGTCGCTCTTCGTCTGGGCCTTCCGGATGCACTTCGACCGGCGCAGGCGCTATGCCGTGCAGCTCGCGCCCTATCCAGTCGTACGCCTGCGCTCGCCGCGCGAGGTCGAGCGCTGGCTCGCGAGCGTCCCCAAGTAACAGACTGTTACTTGGCCTTCGTGCGTCGGGACTGCCACTCCGCGACCCAGGCGGCGGCACGGAGACCGAGCCAGAGCGGCGTCAGCAACACGTAGAAGACGAAGACGGCCGCGCCGAGAATCGTCCACCAGACCGCCCAGCGCCACAACGGCACGGGCGGCTTCGAGCTCTCAGGACGCACGCGCCCCCTGCCGCCGCCGGTCGACGAGCCGGACGACGCGGTGCGCCGTCTCCTCGATCGAGAGCCCGGTGACGTCGATCACTGGACAGCCGAGCCGCCGGTGCAGCGCGGCCGCCTGCTCGAGCTCGTCGTAGATCTCGACCATCCCGGCGTACCGGCGGTTCTCGCCGCCCATCCCGCGCACGCGCGCGGTGCGAATCTCGGCGAGCCGCTCGGCGTCGATCGTCAGGCCGATGATCTTGAGCGGATCGATCGAGAAGAGCTCCGAGGGTGGCTTGATCCCCTTCACGACCGGCACGTTCGCCGCCTTGTGGCCCAGGTAGCCGAGATAGATCGAGAGCGGCGTCTTCGAGGTGCGGGAGACGCCGACGAGGACGACGTCTGCTTCGTGCAGACCGCTGCCGACGCCGTCGTCGTACTTGACCGCGAACTCGATCGCCTCCATCCGCTTGAAGTAGGCAGAGTTGAGCGGCGGGCGCGCTCCCGGCTTCATCCTCGCCGCCATCCCCGACACCTTCGCGATCGACTCGATCGGGTGGCCGAGCAGGTCGCAGTAGTGGAGGCGGGCGCTTCGGCAGAGCGAGCGCATCGACTCGCGCAGTCCCCGGTCGACGAGTGTGTAGACCATCACCGCAGGCCGGCCCTTTGCCCGGCTGACGGCGAGCTGGAGGTCGTCCAGCGTCTCGATCTGAGGGTGCCGCACCTCCTCGAACGGCTGCTCGGGGAACTGCGCCTCGAGCGCGGCGACGAGGCGCGCCGCCGTCTCGCCGGTCGAGTCGGAGACGATGTGGAGCTCGACGATCTCGCGCGCGGTATTCACGGCGAGAGGCTAGCCTCTGCGCACCTTGAGCACCGACGTCGTCACGATGGACAAGATCGTCTCGCTCTGCCGCCGGCGGGGTTTCGTCTTCCCCTCGTCTGAGATCTACGGCGGTCTCGCCTCGTCCTACGACTACGGCCACTACGGCGTCCTGCTCAAAGACAATGTGAAGGCGCGCTGGCTCGAGGCGATGGTGCGCGAGCGGGACGACATCGTCGCGCTCGACTCCTCGATCATCCTCCATCCGGAGGTCTGGCAGGCGTCGGGCCACGTGAGCGGGTTCAGCGACCCGCTCGTCGATTGTCGCACCTGCAAGCAGCGCTTCCGTGCCGACCACCTCACGGACCCCGAGCACGAGGAGGTTCGCTGCGGGCGCAAGCCGAGCAAGCGGCCCGGCGAGACGCCCGACTGCGACCTGACCGAGCCGCGGCAGTTCAACCTCATGTTCAGGACGCGCGTCGGCGCGGTCGAGGAGACAGGTCTGGACGTCTATCTGCGGCCGGAGACGGCGCAGGGGATCTTCCTCAACTTCAAGAACGTCGCCCAGATCGCGCGCCGCAAGCCGCCGTTCGGGATCGCGCAGGTCGGCAAGGCGTTCCGGAACGAGATCACGCCCGGCAACTTCATCTTCCGGACGCTCGAGTTCGAGCAGATGGAGATGGAGTACTTCGTGCCTCCGGACGAGGCCGACGAGTGGTACCGCTACTGGGTCGACGAGCGGCTCGCCTGGCACCTCCGCTACGGCGTGCGCGAGAGCCACCTGCGCGCGCGGCCGCACGAGGCGGACGAGCTCTCCCACTACTCCAGCGGCACGAGCGACATCGAGTACCTCTTCCCGATGGGCTGGTCGGAGCTCGAGGGGATCGCGAACCGCGGCGCCTTCGACCTGACGCAGCACTCGAATGCCTCGGGCACGAAGCTCGAGTGGGTCGACGCCGGCTCGGGCGAGCGGTTCGTCCCGTACGTGATCGAGCCGGCGCTCGGCGTCAATCGCTCCATGCTCACGTTCCTGATCGACGCCTACGACGAGGAGGTCGTCGGCGAGCGCGAGCGGACCGTCCTGCGGCTCCACCCGCAGCTGGCGCCGGTGAAGGCGGCGGTGCTGCCGCTGATCGGCAAGGACGCGGCGATGCTCGAGAAGGCACGCGGGCTGTACGAGGAGCTGCGGCGGCATTTCTCGGTCGAGTACGACGACAACGGCGCGATCGGGCGCCGCTACCGCCGCCAGGACGAGATCGGGACGCCGTGGGGGCTCACGATCGACGAGCAGACGCTCGAGGACGAAACGGTGACGCTCCGCGACCGCGACTCGCTCGCGCAGGAACGACTGCCGATAGGCGGCGTCCGGGCGCGGATCGCCGAGCTGCTCGCCGCCGACTGGCGCACGCCGAAGTCAGGCTGAGCGGGCCGGCCGCGCGAGTAGGCGTTCGTCCGGCGCAAAGCCGAGCTTCTCGTAGAGGCCGTGTGCATCGGCTGTGTGCAGCAGCCAGCGTTGGCCGGCGTACGGGCCCTCGTCCACAGTGAAGCGGACGAGCTCCACGCCGAGCCCGCTGCCGCGGTGACCCTCGAGCACGAAGACATCCGCGAGGTAGACGAGCCACGCGTCGGCGGCGTCGACGGTGCGCGAGTACCCGACGAGCGATCCGTCGGGCGCGTAGAGGCCGACGTTCCGCGCCGCGCGGTCGATCAGCCCGTCCATCACGTCGCGCTCGCGGCGGAATGCCCAGTACGACTCCTCCGAGATGAATCGGTGGACGACTTCGCGGTCGATGCGGCCGGTGTCGTCGTCGAGCTCGTAGCCGTGCGCCAGCTGCTTCTTCACGCGGTTAGCGTCCGTAGGCGGAAACCGCCGTGGTGCTCGTATGACGCCGTCACGAGCGCGACCGCCTCGCGAGCGCCTCTGTCGGTCAGCCCCGCCTCGTGCGCGTCGGCGAGCGGCGTGACGAGCAGCATCCGCATCCCACGCAGCCCGTCCGGCGAGAGCGCGATCGTGCCAGGCCCGCAGGCGCGGCAGACGGCGCCGCCTGCCGACGGCTGATATCCGACGAGACCCTCCTCCGCCCCGCACTCGACGCAGCTGTCCAGATGCGGCAGGTAGCCGGAGAGCCAGAGCAGCTTCAACTGGAAGGAGAGGACGAGCGGCTCGAGCGCCGGCCGTGCAGGCGCCCGCGAGGGAATCTCGTCGAGCCGGTCGAGGAAGCGGGTCAGCGCCGTGAAGGCGCGCTCGTTCGCCTCCTGCTCGGGGAAGAGCCGCAGCATCGCCTCGGCTCCGATCAGGCCCACCGCAAGCCGATAGGGATCCTCTCGCGACTCGTGGTGGGAGGCGCGCAGGTCCGCGCCCGTGACCGTCTGCAGCTCGCCCGAGCCCTGGTGCAGCATCAGCTCGACGTGAGAGAGCGGCTCGAGGCGGCCGCCGAAGCGGGACTTCGTCCGCCGCACGCCCTTCGCGACGGCCCCCACGCGGCCGCGCTCGGCGGTGTAGGTGTGCAGCACCCGATCGGCCTCGCCGAGCCGGAACGAGCGGAGCACGACCGCCTCCGTCCTGTAGGTGCGCGCCATCCTCCGAGTCTAGGGCGAGGGCGCGACGTAACCCGTCTTCAGAGCGGCTGGCAGCTCGGGCAGAACCACGTGCCCCGGCCGGCGACACGCGTCTTCGCGAGCACGGTGCCGCAGCGGTCGCACGGCTCACCCGTGCGTCCGTAGGCCCTGAACTCGTTCTGCATCGAGCCCGACGAGCCGTCCGGCAGGCGGTAGTCGGTCAGGGTCGAGCCCTGGCGGGCGATCCCGAGCTCGAGCGAGCGTCGGATCGCCCGGTGCAGGCGGCGGAGCTCGTTGCGGTCGAGGGAGCCCGCCGGGCGCAGCGGGTGGAGGCGTGCGTACCACAGCGCCTCGTCGACATAGATGTTCCCGAGCCCCGCAAGCGTCCGCTGGTCGAGCAGGGCCGCCTTGATGGGCGCGCGCCGGCCCTCCAGCCGCTCGCCGAGACCCCTCGCCGTGAAGGCAGCGACAAGCGGCTCCTCGCCGAGACGGGCGCCGAGGTACGGCTCGAGCTCGCCCGGCTCGAGCAGGAGCCACGTGCCGAAGCGGCGCACGTCGCGGTAGCCGAGCTCCGTTCCGTCGTCGAGCCCGACCACCGCGCGGACGTGCGTCGCCGCTGCGGGATCGCGGAGGAGGGTGCCCGTCATGCGCAGGTGGATGAGCAGCGCGCGGCCGGAGGCGAAGCGAAGGATCAGGTACTTGCCGCGCCGGTCGACATGCTCGACGCGCTCGCCGGTGAGCTCCGCCGCGACCTCGAGCGGGTCCTCGGGACGGGTGAGGCGCACGTCGTCGATCTCGACGTGCGTGAGCGTACGGCCCACGAGCGCCGGCGCGATCGAGCGGCGAATCGACTCGACCTCGGGAAGCTCAGGCACCCGGCGGCCCCGGGAAGAACGCCGGGTAGACGACGCGGCCGCGGATGGTCGGGTTGTATGCCCGGAGCCGGACCGCCATCCAGGCGTCGTCGGGGATCCGCTCGTCCGGCCGTTCGAGACCGAGCGCGGTCGCGGACTCGAAGCCGAACCGCGGGTAGTAGGCGGGCACGCCCTCGCAGAGGACGAGAGGCTCGCTTCGACCGTCGGCGGCCTCGAGCGCGGTCCTGACGACGACGGCACCGATGCCCTTGCGTTGCCGGTCGGGCCGGACCGCCATCGGCGTGAGGATCAGCAGGCGGCGATCCTGTCCCTCGAGCCCGACGTAGCTCAGCATCGTGAAGCCGAGGATCTCGCCGTCGTGCTCGCCGACGAACGTCAACTCGGGGACGTAGCCCTCGGAGGCCCGAAGCGCATCCGTGAACTCGGACGTCTCGGTGTCGCCGAACGCCGCGTCGATCACGCGGGCGATTTCCACCGCGTCACCAGGGCGCTCCTGCCTGATCACGAGCTCCATCAGGAGACGACGTCGAGCAGGATCCCGTGCTCGCGGGGCGGCTCGTCGCCCAGCTCATAGGCGGCGAGGACGGCCTCGACCGCCTCCTTCCCGCTCGCCTCGTCGCGTGCGTGCACCTCCGCCAGGACGTCCCCGGCCCCGACGCTCGCGCCACGCTTGACGTGGCAAACGACTCCGACCGCATGGTCGATCTCGTCTCCCTTCGCACGGCGCCCGGCGCCGAGGTGCAGCGCCGCCACCCCGACTGCGATCGCGCCCAGCCGCGTCACGGTGCCCGCCCGCTCGGCCTCCACGGGCAGAACGACCGGAGCGCGCGGCAGCACGCCGGGGTCGGGATCGCCGCCCTGGGCCTGGATCCAGCGCTCGTACAGCAGGAGCGCCGAGCCGTCGGCGACCGCAGCTTCGGCCCGTCGGCGACCCTCGTCGACGTCGACGCCGAGATCCGAGAGCGAAAGCAGGCGCGCGCATGCGTCCAGGACGAGCTCGGTGAAGTCCGGCGGCCCCTCCCCGCGCACGGTGTCGCGCGCCTCGGCAATCTCGAGCGCGTTCCCGACCGCGGCCCCTAGGGGCTGGTCCATGTCGGTCAGCAGGCAGACGACCTCGCGGCCGGCCTGCTCGCCGAGCTCGAGCATTGCGTGTGCCAGCGCGCGCGCGTCGTCGAGCGTCTTCATGAACGCGCCGTCGCCGACCTTGACGTCGAGCACGATCGCGTCCGCGCCGCCGGCGATCTTCTTCGACATGATCGAGGAGGCGATCAGCGGCAGGATGTCGACCGTCGCGGTCACGTCGCGGAGGCCGTAGAGCAGCTTGTCGGCGGGCACGAGGTCGTCCGTCTGGCCGATGATCGCCAGGCCGACCTCCTTGACCTGCGCGACGAACGCGTCGACCGGAAGCTCCACCTCGAAGCCGGGGATCGACTCCAGCTTGTCGAGCGTTCCGCCGGTGTGGCCCAGCCCGCGGCCGCTCATCTTCCCCACCGGAACCCCGCACGCCGCCACGATGGGCCCGACCGCGATCGTCGTCTTGTCGCCGACGCCGCCAGTCGAGTGCTTGTCGACGACCTTGCGCCCGAGCGCGCCGCCGAGGTCGACCGTGCGACCGCTGCGGATCATCGCGTCCGTGAGCGCGTACGTCTCCGCCGCGCTCATGCCGCGGAAGTAGACGGCCATGCAGAACGCGGCCAGCTGGTAGTCGGGGATCTCTCCGCGCGCGTAACCGAGGACCAGCTCGGCGATCTCTTCCGCCGGCAGCTCCTCCCCGTTCCGCTTCCGCTCGATCAGCTCGGCGGGCCGGATCACGCTGCTTTCTCCGCGACGTAGACGAGCGGGGCACGCGTGACCGACAGCCCGCCCTCGAAGTCGCTCGGCAGCTCCCGTCCCCAGAGCTTCCGTGACGCCTCGACGTACTCCACGATCGCGGCGCGATCCGGAAATTCGATCGTGCCGCCGGCGTCGCGGAGCTCGACGCGCGCGAAATGCCGTCCCAGCAGCTCTTCCGCGTTCTCATCGCTGAAACTTCGCGTCGGGAAGTCGCCGCCGAGCAGCTCACGCAGCTCCTGAAAGTGCGTCCGGCCGTTCGTGACGGCAACGAGCCGCCCGCCGGGACGAAGCACGCGCGCGAGCTCGGCGAGCGCGCGGTCGACGTCGGGCACGTGATAGAGCATCCAAGCGGCCAAGGCACAGTCGAACATCGCGTCGGGCAGGTCGAGCTTCTGGACATCGCCGACGTGCGCATCGACCCCGCGAGCACGCGTCAGCTCGACCATCCGCGGCGACACATCGACCGCCACGACCTCCGCCGCGAGCTCGCGGACGATCCGCTCGGAGGCCTCTCCCGGTCCGCAGCCGACCTCGAGCACGCGGCGCGGCGCCACCTCGGCCACGGCGGCGAACGCGAGCTCCGGCGCATCCGGACCGGTCGCGTATCGGTAGGCGTTGCGACGCCCGACGAGGCCTCGTTCGGTCGCGTACTCCTCGGCGACGACCAGTGGGTCGTCGATCTTCACGGCTGGAGGATCGGCGTCCCCGGGATGCCGCGGCCGGGGGCTTTCCCGCCGAGCCAGGCGTTCACCGTCGCGCCGACGTCACCGAACTCGCCCTCGTGGACGTGTCCGTTCGCGTTCCGACCCGCGGCGTAGGCGAGTAGGAGCGCGTGCTCGCGCGAGTGGTCGGTCGAAGGCGTGGTCGGGTCGCAGCCATGGTCGGAGGTGAGGATGAGCAGATCGCCCGGGCGCAGCGCATCGAGGATGTCGCCGAGACGCCGGTCGAAGTCCTGCAGGCACCGGTGGAAGTTGACCGGGTCGTTGCGGTGGCCCCAGAGCTGGTCGGTCTCGACGAGGTTGACGAAGACGAGGCCGCCGTCGAGCTCCTGCAAGAGCTCCACCGTTTTGTTGATCCCATCGACATTCGACTTCGTCGGAGAGGACTCGTCGATGTCGCAGCCCGCGAAGATGTCTCCGATCTTGCCGACGCCGTGCACCTTGTGGCCGGCGTCGCGAACGAGCGTGAGGTAGTTCGGCCGGCGCGGCTCGAGCGAGTAGTCGTGGCGGTTCGGAGTGCGCTCGTAGCTGCCTGGAGAGCCGAGGAACGGCCGCGCGATCACCCGCCCGACCGCATGCTTGCCGGTCAGGAGCTCGCGCGCGATCTTGCAACCCGCGTAGAGCTCCTCGAGCGGGATCGTCTCCTCGTGCGCGGCGATCTGGAAGACGGAGTCGGCCGACGTGTAGACGATCCACTTCCCGGTGCGCTGGTGCTCCTCGCCCAGCTCCTGGATGATCTCGGTGCCCGAGGCGGCTTTGTTGCCGAGGACGCCACGGCCGGTCTTGTGCATGAACGGGTCGATCACGTCGTGCGGGAACCCGTGGGGATAGGTCGGCATCGGTGTCGGCGTGACGACGCCCATCAGCTCCCAGTGGCCGGTGGTCGTGTCCTTGCCTTTCGAACGCTCGAGCAGCCGCCCGGCGACGGCGGGCGCGCCCGGCTGCGGCGGACAGCCCTCGAGCGGCATCACGTTGCCGAGCCCGAGCGCCTCGAGCGCGGGCAGGTCGAGGCCTCCGACGGCGCGGGCCACGTTGCCGAGCGTGTTCGACCCCTCATCTCCGAACGAGGCCGCATCGGGCAACTCTCCCGCGCCGACGGCATCGAGCACGATTACGCACGCCCGCGGCACGTGGCTATTCTACGGCGCACATGGAAACCGTCCTCGGGTTGATCGGCCTCGTCGTCTACATCGTCGCCATCGTCGGGCTCGCCAGCGGCGTGACGTGGCTCGTCGTGAAGCTCAGCCCGTCGAAGAGCCAGAAGCAGCTCGAGGCGAAGAAGAGCGCGGCTTCCTAGACGGCCGAAGCGCCGAGGATATCGTCCAGAGGCGTGTACTCGAGGCTGTGCGCCTCGGCGACCGCCTCGTACGTGATCCGTCCGTCGAGCACGTTCACGCCCCGCGCGAGCGTCCGGTCCAGCGCGACCGCCTCGGGGAGCCCCTGCTCGGCGATCGCCTCCACGTAGGGCAGCGTCACGTTCGTGAGCGCCTTCGTCGACGTGATCGGCACTGCTCCGGGCATGTTCGCGACGCAGTAGTGGATCACGCCGTCGACCTCGTAGACGGGATCGTCGTGCGTCGTCGCGCGCGACGTCTCGGCGCAGCCGCCCTGGTCGATCGCGACGTCGCAGAACACGGCGCCGTCCCTCATGCCCGAGACCATCTCGCGGGTGAGCAGCTTCGGTGCGAGCGCGCCCGGGATCAGCACCGCTCCGATGACGACGTCGGCGTCGCGCACCGACTCCTCGATCTGGAGCGTGTTCGACATCACGAGGCTGACCCGGCCGTGCAGCGTCTCCTCCAGGTGGCGCATCCGGTCGACCGAGCGCTCGAGGATCGTCACCTGGGCGCCCAGCCCGAGCGCGATCACCGCCGCGTTGTAGCCGACGATGCCGCCGCCGATGACCACGACCTTCCCCGGGGCCACGCCCGCGACGCCGCCGAGGAGGAGGCCGCGGCCGCCCTTCGGCCGCTCGAGATAGTGCGCTCCCGCCTGCGCGGCCAACCGTCCGGCGACCTCGCTCATCGGCGCCAGGAGCGGCAGCCGCCGGTCGTCCGTCTCGACCGTCTCGTAGGCCACGGCGGTGATTCCGCTGTCGACGAGCGCCCGCGTCAGCGGCGCGTCGGCCGCGATGTGCAGATAGGTGAAGAGGACGAGCCCTTCGCGCAGGCGCGCGTACTCGGCCGCAATCGGCTCCTTCACCTTCAACAGGAGCTCGGCACTCTCCCAGACCTCGGCCACCGGTGCGATGCGGGCGCCGTTCGCCTCGTAGTCGGCGTCCGGAAACTGGCTCCCGTTCCCCGCCCCGGCCTCGACGACGACCTCGTGGCCGCGCTGCACGAGCTCGCGCGCGCCGGCGGGTGTCAGCGCGACGCGGTACTCCTGCGGCTTGATCTCCTTCGCGACGCCGATGCGCATGGGCCGCGCAACGATACCGTCACGCGCCCGCCAGACGCTCGACCAGGGCCCGCTCCTCAGGGCCGAACCAGGGCGGCGAGCCGGCGGCGGCGTTCTCGACCGCTCGCTCGGGGCGCTTCGTCGCGGGGATAACGAGGTCGACGCGCGGGTCGGAGAGCGCCCACTTCAGGAGCGCCTGCGGCCACGTGTCGACGCCGAACGGCGCAAGCGGGGCCAGCTCTGCGGGTGCGGGCGGGCGGGCGAGCAGCGCGCCCGCGCCCAACGGCCGCATGACCACGACGGCGACGCCGAGCTCGGCCGCGAGCGGGAGGAGCGTGCGCTCACACGCCCGCTCGTGCGGGTTGAGCGGCACCTGGACGACCTCGAAGCGGCCCGTGCGGAGCGCGCGGTCCAGCTCGTCGAACGCGGACGGCGAATAGTGAGTGACCCCGATCCGGCCGACCCGCCCGGCCTCCCGCTCGGCCTCGAGCAAGGGCAGGTGCTCCTCCCACGCGACGAGGTTGTGCACCTGCTCGACGTCGACACGTCCGAACCACGCGAGCTGGCTCGCAAGCTGAGCCTGCACCTCGTCCGGCGAGGCCGACCAGAGCTTCGTCAGCACGGTCGCGTCGCCGCGCCGCGCGGCGAGCGCGGCTCCGAGCGCTTGCTCCGCCCCGCCGTACATCGGCGAGGAATCGAAACAGCGGACACCTGCGTCGAGCGCGGCGCCGACGACCGTCCTGCGCCCGCGACCTGGTCGCCGCCGAACGTGTTCCACGTTCCGAGCCCGACGACCGGACCGAGGCGGCGCTCCTCCATCACTTCAACAGCGCGCCCGCATGACGGCCGGCGGCGAATGCCGCTGCAAAGAACCACGGATCGTCCTCAGGGCCTCGGCCCATGTGCGAAAGCGGCAGATCTCGGCACGCCTCTCGCCAGCCCGTGACGTCGACCTCGGTCGCGCCCTCCGCGATCGGGTGACTGATCGGGCAACCCGACGGCCACGGGACGTGAAACGAGGGCCCCCAGAGCGAGAGAACGGCGTGTGTGTGGTGGGAGACCCCGCGGTGCCGCTCGCGCGGGTCGTGCTCCGAGATCCGGAGAGCCAACACCCCTTTCCCGCCCAGCTCGGCTGCAGCCCCGAGCGCCTCCGCGGCGGCCATGCCGCCGTGACCGAGGAGCGTCCCCGTGCCGACGATGCCCGGCCCGATCGAGCACACCACGACCTCCGCCCCGCGGGCCGCCGCGACCGACAGTCCGGAGTAGACGTTCACGCAGTCGAGGTCCCCGTCAAAGCAGGGAGCCACGCCGAGCGCGAGCTCGAGCAGCCCTCGCTCCCGAAGGACGCGAACTGTGTCGGAGAGGGAGACGGGCAGCGCGCCTCCACCGAGCTGGACGTAGACGACCCGAACGTCTCTGAGAGCCGCGCAGATCGGCGCGAGCTGGCTGTGCAGCGAGGAGCAGACGACGGGCAGGCCCTCCAGCTCCCCGACGAGCTCGAGCTCTTCTTCGGCCTGACGACGCGCGTGCTGCAAGGGCGTGTACGGCAGCGCCATCACGTGCGCGCCCGGCTCGGCGGGCAGGCCGAGCCCACGAGTCAGGTTCGCATAGAGGACGTCGAAGCCGCCGGAGCCGAGATCGAGCACCCGCGCCTGCTCGTTCACGAGCACGTCGTCCCCAACCTCGACTTCGCCGGTCAGCCGGGGGTACGCCACGCACGCGATCCCGTCGACCTCCAGCCGGACGAGGCGCTCGTGCCACTCCGCGATCGCGGTGACGCGGCCGCGCCTAAGCCCGAGCGGCATCGACCAGCGCCAGGGTGACGTCGACCATCGCGTCGAGGTCGGCGACCGCGATGTGCTCGTCGGCGGTGTGGATCTCCGCCATGCCGTTCGCGAGGTTGAGGCAGGGCAGCCCGCGCTGGTTGAAGACGTTCGCGTCGGCGCCTCCCCCGGTCAGCGTTGGATTCAGCCGGTAACCGCAGCGCTCGAGCGCCGTCGCCGCGAGCTCCACGATCGGATCGTCGCGCCGAAAGCGGTAGCCCGAGTACGTCTCGCCCAGCTCGGTCTCGAGCGAGCACTCGGCGAGGCTCGCCGCGAACGCGAAGGTGTCCAGCATCTCCTGAACGAGATCGGCGAGCTTGTGCGCGTCGTGCGAGCGTGCCTCGGCCTCGAGCTCGCACCACTCCGGAACGATGTTGCGAGCGCTGCCGCCGTTGATCAGCCCGACGTTGGCCGTCGTCTCCTCGTCGATCCGGCCGAGTCGGAGGTCGGCGATCGCCCGAGCAGCCGCCTGGATCGCGGACCGCCCCTCCTCCGGGACCATCCCGGAGTGGGCCGGCCGGCCGTGGAAGCGGACGCGCATCTGGCTGCCGTGGGGCGCACCCATGATCACGTCCCCGATCGGCGCGGCCTGGTCGTAGACGAAGCCGAGCTCGGCTTCGAGCGTCGTGTGGTCGAAAGCGCCGGCGCCGAGCAGCCCGACCTCCTCCTTCTGCGTGAAGAGGAGCTCGACGCCGGCGTGAGGACGCCCATCGGCGACGATTCGCCGGGCCGCCTCGATCATCGCGACGACGGCGGACTTGTTGTCCGCGCCGAGGATCGTGCCACCCGTGTTGCGAACGACCCCGTCCTCGACGACCGGCTCGAGCGGGCCCTGCGGCGGAACCGTGTCGAGATGCGCGCAGAAGAAGAGGGGCACGCCGCCGTCGACGCGTCCGGGCAGGCGGCAGAGTAGGTTGCCCGCATTCGACCCGATCCTGGGGCCCGCGTCGTCCTCCTCGACCTCGAGCCCGATCGCCCGAAGCTCGGCGGCGACCCGATCTGCGACGGCCCGCTCGTCGCCTGGAGGGCTCGGGATTGTCGTTAACTTTAGGAAAAGATCGAGTGGGTTACTAGGAGCTTCCGGCAAGATTCGATACCTTCTAAGGGCCGTGAGTGTCGCCGACCCGCTGATTCAAGCAACTCTCCTCGCCGAGGCCGTCGACAACGGGCCGGTGGCGATCTTCGTGGTCGGAGACGACCTGCACTATGTCGCCGTCAACCGCTCGGCTTGCGAGCTGCTCGGCTACGAGCGCGAGGAGCTGCTCGGCCTGACGGCCCGGGACGTAATGCCTGACGTGAACGTGGACGAGCTGCTCCTGCAGGTGGTCCGCGACCGGCGCCGCAGCGGCCGCTGGACGTTCCTTCGCAAGGGTGGCGAGGCCGTGGAGGTCGAGTTCCGCGCCTCGGAGACATCCGTCGCAGGGATGCCGTTTCTCGTCTCGGCCTGCTGGGCTGTTGAGTAGCCGACTAGCCGGCTAGCCCGCGGCGCGCAGCCCGACCTCGGAGCGCGACCGGGCCCGCTCGACCGCCGCACCGACGAACTCGCGGAAGAGCGGTGCGGGACGCGTCGGCCGCGACTTGAACTCCGGGTGGAACTGGCTCGCGACGAACCACGGGTGGTCAGGCAGCTCGACGATCTCGACCAGGCGGCCCTCCTGGAAGGTGCCGGAGACGACGAGACCCGCGTCGACGAGCTGCTGGCGGTACTGGTTGTTCACCTCGTAGCGGTGCCGGTGACGCTCGTGCACGGTGTCGCCGCCGTAGATCTCCCGCGCCTGCGTCGCGTCGGCGACCTCGACGGCCTGCGCTCCCAGCCGCATCGTGCCGCCGAGATCCTCGATCTCCTTCTGCTCCGGGAGGAGGTCGATCACCGGATGCGGCGTCTCCGGATCCATCTCGGTCGAGTTCGCCCCGTCGAGGCCGCAGACGTTGCGCGCGAACTCGGAGACGGCGACATGCATGCCGAGGCAGATGCCGAGGTACGGGATCCCGCGCTCCCGCGCGACCTGACAGGCGAGGATCTTCCCCTCCCAGCCGCGCGAGCCGAAGCCGCCCGGAACGAGCACGCCGTCCACCTGCTCGAGCTGCTCGGCCGCCTCCTCGTAGGACATGTTCTCGGCGTCGACCCACTGCACGCGCACCGTCGCTCCGCGGCGAACGCCGGCGTGCTTGAGCGCCTCGTGCACCGAGAGATAGGCGTCGTGCAGCTTCACGTACTTGCCGACGAGCGCAATCGTCACCGGCTCGCGCCGCTCGCCGATCCGGTCGATCACCTCCTGCCACTCGCCGAGCCCCGCTCGCGGGGCCTCGATCCCGAGCTGCTCGCAGACGAGCTCGTCGAGTCGCTGCTCACGCAGCACGGCGGGAATGAGGTAGACGTCGGGAACGTCCGGCGACGCGACGACGGAGCGGACGTCGACGTCGGCGAAGAGGGCGATCTTGTCCTTGATCTCCTGCGAGAGCTCCTCGTGCGAGCGGCAGACGATCACGTCGGGATGGATGCCGATCCGACGGAGCTCGTTGACGGAGTGCTGGGTCGGCTTCGTCTTCAGCTCGCCGGCCGCCTCGATGAACGGAACGAGCGTGCAGTGGAGGTAGAGGACGTTCTCCAGGCCGACCTCGCGGCGGAACTGGCGGATCGCCTCGAGGAACGGCAGCGACTCGATGTCGCCGACGGTGCCGCCGATCTCGGAGATGACGACGTCGGCCGGGGTCGAGCGCGCCACGCGCTTGATCCGCGACTTGATCTCGTTCGTGATGTGCGGAATCACCTGCACGGTTGCGCCGAGGAACTCGCCCTTCCGCTCCTTGCGAAGGACGGCGTCCCAGATCGCGCCGGCGCTGTGGCTCGCGTTCCGTGAGAGGTTCTCGTCGATGAAGCGCTCGTAGTGGCCGATGTCGAGGTCGGTCTCGGCTCCGTCCTCGGTCACGAAGACCTCGCCGTGCTGGAACGGGCTCATCGTGCCGGGGTCGACGTTCAGGTAGGGGTCGAACTTCTGCGCCTGCACACGCAGGCCGCGCTCCTTCAGCAGCCGTCCGAGCGAGGCCGCGACGATTCCCTTCCCGAGCGCCGAGACCACGCCGCCGGTGACGAAGATGTACTTCGTCGTCGGCTCGCTCACGGCTGCCTCCCCAGCGCGTCGAGCTCCCGCAGCACGGGCGTCCGCTCGATCAGCGCGCCGAGCGAGCGCCGCTCGCCGAGGAGCGTGAGGCCCGCGAGCGCCGCAATCGCGCTCCAGCGCTGCCTCTCCGTGAGCATGCCCACGGACCTGAAACCTAGCACGGCGCCGAGCGTGTTCGAGCCTGAGTCCCCCAGCATCGACATCTCCCGAAGATCGTAGGGCGCGAGCAGGACGGCCGCCGCCGAGGGGCCGCGCGGAGCGCCGCGGAGGAGCAGCGAGCCGAGCGCGAAAGCCTTCAGCGCCCGTCCCGGCCGCGTGTCGAGCTGGTTCACCACGTTCGCGGCGAGGCCGACGAGGACGGCGCCGGAGACCGAGCGCGTCCGCCAGAGCGCGAAGGCCGGGATGCCCACGAGCTTGAGCACACCCGTCGTGCCGCCTGCCCGGAGATGCGCGCGGAAGCCGCGCTCCTCTCCGCTCCAGAGGTCGTCGGCGACGCCGATCGCGGTCACGGGCAGGAGCTCCGGCTGCGCGAGCCCGACGACCCAGCCGACGAGCGGCAGCCGCAGGCCGCGGTGGTTGACGGCGTTCGGGCCGACAGAGAGGAGGATGTCGCGGAGCTGGCGCCCGCGGTGGAGGAAGCCGCGCAGGTCACGCACGGTGGCCCGGTGCTCGAGGTCGACGCCGACCTCGGCGATCGAGAGCCGCGCCCGCACCGCGTCGATCGTCATGCGCGTCTCGACGCCGAAGCCCGCGGCCACAGGGAAGCACGCGTCGCGCGCCTTCTGCGTCAGCAGCCGCTGGCCGGAGAGCGGCTCCGGTGCCTTGATAGCCGGTCAGCGCCTCGATCAGTAGACCCGCGGTCCGCTTGGTGATCCCGAAGCCTCCACCCTGCTTGCGCGCGAAGACGGCGACGGTCAGATCGGCGTCACCGCCGGTGAGCGGCCGCAGGTCGCCCCGCAGGTCGGCGTCGCAGAGGAGGACCGGGCCGCGCGGCGCCTCGCGCTCGGCGAGCGTGAGCGCCTGGCCCTTGCCGCGCCGCGGTAGCCGGAGGACGCGGGCGCCCGGCCCTCTCGGCGACCGCCGCGGTCGCGTCCCGTCGACCCGTCGTCGGCGACCAGGATCGCGGCGTCGGGGAAGCAGCCGTCGCAGCTCCCGGACCGTCCCGCCGATCCGCGCCTCCTCGTCCCGCGCGGCGATCAGGATCGTGCGAGGCTCACTCACCCGACGGCGTCGGCAGCGGCTCGATCGGCGGCAGGATTCCGTTGTGCGCGGTGTCGCGGAGGCCGTAGTCGCCCGGGTCGGCTCCCGCGAGCAGGAGGACGAGCGCGAGCTGCCCGAGCTCGGTGTCGACGCCGTCGCACGGTCGAAAGGCGGTGACGCTGGAAGGCGGGGATCGCGCTCAGCTCGACCCGGCTCGGCTCGACGCCGACGGCCGGCACGCCCGCGCTCCCGAGACCCTGGTAGAGGCCGGCGAGAAAGCGCGCGCTCTCGCCCGACTGCGGCTCCGCCGTGCGCATGACGACGACTCCGTCGACGGGCTCGGACATGTCCCCGATGCGCTCCTCGACGATCTCGCCCTCGAGCGCGTCCCAGAGCGGCGTCTCGCCGCCGGCGACGAGCTCGCGACCGAGGTCGCGGCCAAGGTTGCCGAGCTGGTCGTCGCCGACGTAGCCGCCGAGCTCGGGCCGCTCGGCGATCGCCGACTCGACCGCGTCGAGCCGCAACGGCAGCGTCAACGCGCGCATCCGCGCCACCCGGCCGTCGCCGTCGTCGATCGCCCGGCGGACGAAGTCGAGCGACTGGTCGCGCGAGCCGAGCACGAGCACGGCTTCCCCCTTGCCCTCGAGCCGATTCTCGACCAGAACCGGATACGCGCTCTCGACGAAGTCCTGGGCGGCGCGCTGCCGGTCCGCGAGCTCGTCCGCGGACGCGCCCGCCGCGTCGACTTCCTCCTCCAGCTCTGCGATGCGGCCGTTCAGCCGGTCGCGCTCGGCGTCGTCGACGAACCCGCGGCCGGAGATGCCGACGCCGAGCAGGATCCCGACCGCGAGCATGAGGAAGAGACCCGCGATCGACGCGAGGTGGTACCGGAAGTCGAACACGCGGTCAGCCTAGAGGCTGGAAGCTGGGCGGGCAGGCGCCCCGTCCCGCTTTCAGCCTCTATAGACCGACGAGGTTGCGAAGCGCCGGAGAGGCCACGATTGCGACGACGACCGCCGCGAGGGCGGCGAGCACGAACACGGCGATCGGCCAAACCCCGGTGCGACCCGACACGAGCCGCGAGACGCCCTTCGCGTCGATCAGGATCTCGCCCACCTTGAGCCGGGTCACGAACGTGGACGACATGCCGGCGCGATTCCGCTCGAGGAACTCGACGAGGTTGAAGTGCGTCCCGACCGCCACGATCAGCTCGGCGCCCTTCTCGTGCGCCAGCAGGAGCGCGATGTCCTCGGAGATCCCCGGCGCCGACACCGTCTGGAAAGGGACGCCGAGGCGCTGCAGGCGCTCTCCGCCCGGGGCATGTCCCTCGCGATAGGCGTGGACGAGGATTTCGGCACCGCAGCGGAGGGTGTCGTCGGTGACCGAGTCCATGTCGCCGACGATCACGTCCGGCGTCCAGCCCTCCTCGCGCAGCGCCTCCGCGCCGCCGTCGACGGCGATGAGCACGGGCTTGAAGTCGCGAACGTAGGGGCGGACGATCCGCAGGTCACGCTTGTGCCCCGGCCCGCGCGCGACGACGAGGGCATGGCGGTCGCGGAAGCGCGTGCCGAGCGCGGGGAACTCGATCCCCTCGGCGAGCAGGCGGCCCTCCTCGCGCAGGTAGCGCATCGTGTTGTCGGCAAACGCCTGCAGCGCCTCGGTGACGCGTCCCTGCTGCTCCTGGAGCGTGCCAGCGAGCTCGCGCTCCTCGAGCGTCCGGCCGGTCGCGACGCAGGTGCCGTTCCGGAACAGGCTCGATCCGCGGACGGTGAGGCGCTCGCCGTCCGAGAGCTCGTCGAAGAGCCCGGCGTCGTCCACGTCGATCAGGCGGACGCCGCCGCGGACGAGCAGAAGCGGGCCGGGGTTGGGATACCGGCCCGACTGCGAGGGAGCGACGTTGACGACGACGCGGACGCCCGACTCGACGAGCTCCTCGGCCGAGACGCGGTCGAGGTCGGTGTGGTCGATGATCGCGATGTCGTCCGGATTCAGGCGGCGGACGAGCTCCTTCGTCCGCTTGCCGAGGCGGGCCGTGCCGGTGTGCTCGATCAGGCTGCTCATCTCATCGCAGGGCGGAGATGAACTCCTTGCCGCCGAGCATGCGCTCGAGCTCGTCGCGACGCTGCGCGTCGTCGAGCAGCTCGATGCGAGTGTGTGTCGGGTCACCAGGGATCTTCTCGACCCGGTAGTGCGCGTCGGCGACGCTCGCGATCTGCGGCAGGTGCGTGATCGTGATCACCTGCGCGCGCTCGGCGAGGCGCCTCAGGGTCGCAGCGACGGCGTGTGCGGTCTCGCCGCCGATGCCCGCATCGATCTCGTCGAAGACGATGGTCTCCCCGCCACCGACCGCAGCGATCGCGAGCGCGACGCGGGAGAGCTCGCCGCCGGAAGCGGTCTCGGCGACGGGGCCGTACGGAAGCCCGGGGTTGGGGCGGATCAGAAAGACGACCTCGTCGGCGCCAGCAGGGCCCTCGTCGCGCTCGCGCAGCTCGACGCGGAACTCCCCCTCCCCCATGCCGACGCCGCGCAGCTCCTCGGCCACGGCGGCGGCGAACGGCTCCGCGCCCTGCTCGCGTGCGGCACGCAGCTCGGCGGCGAGCCGTTTCGATCTGGCCTCGGCGGCGTCCCTCGCTTCGGCAGCAGCTGCAACCGGGTCGAGCCCGCCTTCGAGCGCGGCCAGCTCCCCACGCGCGGCCGCGGCACGCGCCAGCAGGTCGTCGTAGCCGGACGCGCCGAAGCGGCGGCGCGCGTCCGCGATCCGCTCGAGCTCTCCCTCGACGTGCTCGAGCCGGTCGGGCTCGGCCTCGAGCGAGGCCATGAAGCCGCGCAGCTCCGAGCCGAGCTCGCGCAGGCGGAGCTCGACGTCACGTAGCTCCTCGCCGGCACGGGCGAGCTCGGGTGCGAGCCGCTCCAGCGGCGCGAGCGAGCGCTCCGCAGTCGCGGCAAGCGTCGCGGCGCCGTCCCCGTCCTCGGGCGCGAGCGCTTCCGCCGCCCGCTGCGCGCCCTCCGCCAGCTCCGTCACGTGTCGGAGCCGCTCCCGCTCTGCCCGCAGCTCGTCCTCGGCACCCGGCTCGAAGCCCTCCGTCGCCTCGGCAAGCGCTGTGAGCTCGCGCAGGCGCGCCTCCTCCGCGGCCGCACCCCGCGTCAGCTCCTCGTGCCGCTTCCGCGCCGCGGCGAGCTCCCGCCAGGCGAGTCGCGCCTCGCGGCGGCGGCGGAGCTGCTCCTCGCCGCAGAAGGCGTCGAGCACGTCGAGCTGGTAGGACGGCCGGCCCAGCCGGCGCTGCTCGAACTGGCCGGACATCGCGATCAGCCGCTCGGCCGCGGCTGCGAGGTCTTCCCGCGCGACCGAGCGCCCCCATGCGTAGGCACGCGTGCGGCCGTCCGCGAAGACGCGCCGCGCGAGCACGAGACCCGGCTCGTCCTCGGGCGCAAGCTCGGCGAGCCCGGCGAGCTCTTCCTCCTCGAGAAACCCCTCGGGAAGGTCGAGCTCGGCCTCGACGTACGTCTCGGCACCGGCCGCGCCCACCGCAGACGCGTCGCCCTTCGCCCCGAGCAGCAGCCCGATCGCCTGCGCGAGGATTGTCTTGCCCGCACCCGTCTCGCCGGTGATCGCGGTCAGGCCGGCGGCCGGCGCGAGCTCGCCCTCCCGCACGAGGACGAGGTTCTCGATCCGGAGGCTACGAAGCAAAGGTCCTGCGGTAGCGGCTGAAGAAGGTGACCCCAGGCAGCGTTGCGAGGAGCGATCGCTGCGCGCCGACGCGCGCAACCGCCCGACCGCCCGGCGGCAGGTCGGCGACGCGGTGCCCGTCCACGAGCGCCGTCGCCGGCACGTCGGTCGTGCGGTTCCAGACGAGCAGCTCGGAGCTGCGCGGGACGACGAGCGGGCGGGCGTTCACCGAGTGCGGCGCGACGAACGTCACGGCCATCGCGTCGAGTCCCCACACGAGCACCGGGCCTCCGTTCGAGAAGTTGTAGCCCGTCGAGCCGGATGGGGTCGCGCAGACGACGCCGTCGCAGGCGAGCCGGCCGAGCGCCTCGTCGCCGACCGCCCACTCGAGCTGGATCATGCGGCCGACGATCGCGCTCGAGACGACCAGGTCGTTGACCGCGACCCGGCGCTCCTCGCCGACCTCGATGTCGAGGGTGGGCAGCTGCTCGACGCGATAGTCGCCGGCGAAGACCCGCGCGAGCCCCGCCTCGAGCTCGTCGCGCGGGATCGAGGAGAGAAAGCCGACCCGCCCGAAGTTGACGCCGATCACGGGCACGTCGGTGCCGAGGAATCGGTTCAGCGCCCGCAGCATCGTCCCGTCGCCGCCGAGCACGACCGCGAGATCGACGTCGGTCGCGTCCTCCTGCTCCGCCTCGAGACCGTGCTTCGCGGTCTCCTCCTCGCCCATGCGCAGCTCGACGCCGGCCTCGCGTGCGACCGTCTCGAGCCGGGCGAGCGCGGAGCCGATCTCCTGCGGCTTTCCGTGCGTGACCACGGCAGCGCACTTGACCGCCTTAGCGGACAGCGTCTCGGATCCGGTCGTCGATGTCATCCAGGAGCACAGGGTCGTCGCGGTCGATCAGGTGGACGAAGAACTCGCGGTTGCCCTTCGGTCCGGGCAGTCCGGAGTCTACGACGCCGACCGCGGTGGCACCCCAGCCGAGACCGGCCGCGACCACCTCGTGGAGCACGCGCCGGTGGACCTCGGGGTCCCGCACGACGCCGCCCTTCCCCACCTCCTCTCGGCCGGCTTCGAACTGGGGCTTGACGAGCACCAGAGCGTCGTAGCCCGGCTCGAGCAGCGAGAGGACGGGCGGCAGCACAAGCGTGACGCTGATGAAGGAGACGTCGCAGACGAGCAGGTCAGGACGGAACGGGAGCTCCGTGAGCCCACGCGCGTTCGTCCGCTCCAACACCGTCACACGCGGGTCGCCGCGCAGCTTCGGGTGCAGCTGGCCGTAGCCCACGTCCACGGCGATCACGCGTCCGACGCCGCCCTGGAGCAGGCAGTCGGTGAAGCCCCCGTCGAGGCGCCGAGGTCGATCGCGTCGCGACGGTCGAGCTCGACCTCGAGCCGCTCCAGCGCGTTCGCGAGCTTCTCGCCGCCGCGCGAGACGAAGCGGGGCGGCTGCTCGACTGCGAGCTGCGCGTCCTCGGGCACCTGGTGGCCCGGCTTGTCGTAACCGGGGACGAGCCCTGCGAGGACGAGCGCCTGGGCCTGCGCGCGGCTCTCCGCGAGCCCGCGCTCGACCATGAGGACGTCGAGCCGCTTCTTCACGGCCGAAGGGTAGTCGCGCGATGTGTTACAGAACCGTCATGGAAGTATCGACAGTCTCCGGCGTCACGGCCGCAGCAGTCGATTGGCTCCTGGAGTCGGACGAGCCCGGGATCGTCTTCCAGACAAAACGCGACCTGCTCGGCGCGGACGAGCCTTCCGAAGCCGCGCACGTGCTCGAAGGGCCGAAGGTTCGGGCACTCCTGGCCGGGCAGCGGCCCGACGGTGGCTTCGGGGTGCACGCCTACGGCAAGTGGAGCGGCGCGCACTGGCGGCTCGTCTCGCTCGTCGAGCTCGGCGTCCCCGCCGGCGAGCCGCGCTGCGTCGCCGCGGCCGAGACGGTGCTCGCATGGCTGACGGGCAAGGGACATCGCGACCGTATCCAGATGATCGACGGCCTCACCCGGCGGTGCGGGTCACAAGAAGGAAACGCGCTCGCGGTCTGCAGCAGGCTCGGGCTGGCGGACGATCCGCGCGTCCGGTTGCTCGCCGAGTCGCTCGTCGAGTGGCAGTGGCCGGACGGCGGCTGGAACTGCGACAAGAAGGCAACGGGCTACCGCTCCTCCTTCAACGAGTCGCTGCCACCGATGTGGGGGCTCCACGAGTATTGGGTCGCAACCGGCGAGCCTGCAGCGAAGGAGGCGGCCGAGCGCACGGCCGAGCTCTTCCTCGAACACCGGCTGTTCCGGACGCTCGCGACCGCGGAGCCGATCCACTCGTCCTTCGTCACGCTGCACTACCCGCCCTTCTGGCACTACGACGTCCTGCAGGCCCTCGTCGTGCTCGCCCGAATGGGGCTGGTGGAAGACCCGCGCGCTTCCGACGGGCTCGAGCTCCTCGAGGAGCGTCGCCTCCCGGACGGCCGCTGGCGGGCGGGAGGGCGCTGGTGGAGACCGCCTGGGTCGAAGGGCAGCAACGTCGAGGTCGTCGACTGGGGCTCGGGTCCGAGCGAGATGCTGACGCTGAACGCCCTCCGCGTCCTCCAAGCGGCCAAGTAACAGACTGTTACTTGGCAGGGCCCGGCCGCGCCCTAAGCCGTCCGAGCGGCTAGGCCGGCCGCGATCTCCGCAAGCACGTTCGTCTCGGCCGGGATCGCCTCGAGCCGGTCTTGCGCGCGGCTCGCCGCCGCGTCGGCGAGCCGTCGTGCCCCCTCGATGCCGTGCGACTCGACGTAGCCGTCGCCGTCGAGCACGTCGTCGACGATCTGGAAGAGAAGGCCGAGCTCGTCCGCGAACCCGCGCCAGGGCGGTTGCTCCCGCTCGGGAACCTCCGCGACCCAGAGCGCGACGCCGACCGAGGCGGAGAAGAGCGCGCCGGTCTTGAGCCGGTGCAGCGAGGCGAGGTCGGCCGTGTCGCCCGTCACGTCGCGGTGCTGTCCTCCGATCATGGCAAGCGTCGCCTGAGCAAGCTCGCGGCCGACGAGCGGCGTCGGATAGGACAGGGCGAGCCGAAACGCCTCGGCGAGCAGTGCGTCGCCTGCGAGGAGTGCGGCCGCCTCGCCGAACGCGACGTGCGCCGACGCGCGGCCGCGCCGCTCGTCGTCGTCGTCCAACGCGGGAAGGTCGTCGTGGACGAGCGAGAAGGTGTGCACGAGCTCGATCGCGGCGGCTGCGGGCAGACACCGCTCGGCATCCGAGCCCGCGGCTTCGGCTACAGCGAGCGCGAGCACCGGCCGCACCCGCTTCCCGCCCGACTCGAGCGGATAGCGGAGCACCTCGTCGAGCGCGCCGAGCTCGGGTGTGAAGGCGAGCTCGGCGAGGTAGCCCTCGACGAGAGCGCGCAGCTCGTCAGGGTTGCGGCGCATCTGCACGCGTCCGCGCTCTCGTCAGCTCCGCCTCGACGTCCTTGGCGATGTCCGAGAGCTCCGTCAGTACCTCGACGGCCGACTCCGTGTCCTCAGCCGCCGTGAGGCGCTCCAGCTCGTCCCGCGCCGCGTTCAGCCGCTCGAGCAGCTCCTCGACGCGCGCCAGCGACTCGTCGGCCGACCCAGGCTCCGTCACGCGACTTGCTCCCTGGAGACGCGGGCGAGAATCCCGTTCACGAGCCGCGCCGCATCCTCGGACGCGTATCGCTTCGCCAGCACGACGGCCTCGTTCATCGCCACCTCGGGGGGCACGCTCTCCTCCTCCAGCTCGTGGATCCCGATCCGCAGGATGTTCCGCTCGAGCGTACCCAGCCGGTCGGCGGTCCAGCCCTCGGCACTCGCCGTGATCCGGCGGTCGAGCTCATCGGCCCGCGCCGACACCGCCTCCGCGAGCCCGAGCGCGAATGCATCCGGCTCGCCCTCGTACAGCGCCGTCAGCGGCTGCCCCGTGAGGTCCCACTGGTAGAGCAGGAAGAGCGCCGTCCGCCGCGCCTGTCGGCGGCCGGTGCTCACGGGTCGAGCTCCTCGATCGAGACGTCGACCGCCTCCACGGTGAGGCCGGCGGCGTCGCGGAGCGTCGAGGCGACGCTCTCCTGGACGTCCTGGGCGAGGGCATGCAGGGTCGTCCCGTAGCGGGCGGCGAGCTCGAGCTCGACGCGCACGCTGCCGTTCGCGACCGACACATCGAGCCCTCTCCGCGGCCTCCGCGCACGCGCGCCGTCGACCCGCTCCGCGGCCGCGACGACGAGCGCGGCGAGCGCGTCGGCTTCGATCCGGATCGACCCGTGCGGCCCGCGGATCGCGTGTCCGTCGCGGCTCATCCCGCTGCGAGCGCCGGCAGGCGCCCCTCCATCTCCTCGAGGAAGCTCGTCGAGTAGTCGCCGCCGGCGAACTCGGTCGAGCGGAGGATGTCGATCGCGAGCTCGCGCGTCGTCGGAACGCCGCCGAGCTCGATCTCGCCCAGCGCGCGCAGGCCACGCGCGATCGCCGCCGGCCGGTCCTCGGCCCAGACGACCAGCTTGGCGATCAGCGAGTCGTAGTACGGCGAGATCGAGGCGCCCTCCTCGAGGTGCGTGTCGATCCGGATGCCGGGCCCGAGCGGAGGACGGAAACGCACGATCGTGCCGGGTGCGGGTGCGAACCCGCGGGCCGGATCCTCAGCGTTGAGCCGCACCTCGATCGCATGGCCCCGCCTCGGCGCACGGCCGGTCAGCGCGAGTGGTTCCTCCGCGGCAATCCGCAACTGCTCGCGGACGATGTCGATTCCGGTCACGAGCTCGCTGACGGGATGCTCGACCTGGAGGCGGGCGTTCAGCTCGATGAAATGGAACGTGCCGTCGGCGCCGAGCAGGAACTCGAAGGTGCCCGCGTTCTCGTAGCCGATCGTGCGGCACGCGCGCTCCGCCGCCGCCTCCATCGCCTCGCGCGTCTCGGCGTCCAGCGCCGGCGACGGGGACTCCTCGACAAGCTTCTGGTGCCTGCGCTGGATCGAGCACTCGCGCTCGCCGAGCGTGAGCACACCGCCGTCCCGGTCGCACAGCACCTGCACCTCGACATGTCTGGCGGGCACGAGCGCTTTCTCGAGATAGAGGGAGCCGTCCGAGAACGCAGCCTCGGCCTCGGCGCGCGCAGTCGAGTAGGCGCGCTCGAGCTCGTCCGGTGACCGCACGAGCCGCATGCCCTTGCCGCCGCCGCCCGCGACCGCCTTGAGCAGCACCGGGAAGCCGAGCTCGGCGGCGGCTATGCGCGCTTCGTCGAGCGAAGCGGCGCCCTCGGTGCCGGGGACGAGCGGGACGTCGGCCGCTCGCATCTCCTCCTTGGCGCGAGCCTTGTCGCCCATCCGCTCCATCACGTCCGCCCCCGGCCCGACGAAGGCGAGGTCGTGCTCCTCGCAGGCGCGGACGAAGGCGGGGTTCTCGGAGAGGAAGCCGTAGCCGGGATGAACAGCCTCGCACCCGGTCGTCTCCGCAGCGGCGATCACGTTCGGGATGCGGAGGTAGCTCTCGCCTGCGGCGGGCGGGCCGATGCAGACCGCACGGTCGGCAAGCCTCACGTGGAGCGAGCCACGGTCGGCCGTCGAATAGACCGCCACCGCCTCGGCGCCGAGCTCGTGGATCGCGCGGATCACCCGGACGGCGATCTCGCCGCGGTTCGCGACCAGGACCCGGCTGAACATCAGAGCGTCGGTGGACCGAGCGATCGGCTCGAGCTCGAACAGCAGCTGCCCGAACTCGACCGGCTTGCCGTTCTCGGCATGGATCACCGTCACACGACCGGCCGCCTCCGCCTTCAGCTCGTTGAAGAGCTTCATCGCCTCGAGCAGGCAGAGCGTCTGGCCCGGGGCAACCACGTCTCCGACGTCGACGAAGGGCGGCGAGCCCGGCTCGGCGGCGCGGTAGAAGACGCCGACCATCGGCGACTCGACCCTGATCGAGCCCAAGTCGGCGGCGGGGAAGACCGGCAGCTCGGACGGCTCGTCCTCGGCGAGCGGCGACTCGGACGGAAACGCCGGCCGCTCCTCCGTCCGCCGGACCGAGACGCGCATCCCCTCGTCCTCGATCTCGACCTCCGCGACGCCGCTCTCCTGGACGATCCGGACGAGCTCGCGGATCCGCTGCTCGCGGGTCTCCTCGAGCGTCGTCTCGCCGCGGTCGTCCCGGTTGTGACGGGCACGGATCGTCCGCAGCAGCATCTCGGCCTCCTCGCCGAAGAGCGCGATCAGGACGAGCTCCTCCTCGCTGGCCGCGAGCCCTTCGGCTTCCTGACGCACGTCCTCGGCGGTCGGTGGATCCTCCGCCGGCGGGGCGCCGTTCGTGAGCAGGGCGACAGCACGCTCGACCGTCGGGTCGACCGTTCCCGGCGGCGTGCCGAAGCCTCCCTGGACGAGCGACCGGAACTCGTCGACCACGGTCCCGTAGCGCCGAGCCGAGAGGACGTGGATGAGGGCCTGCGAGGCCAGGATCTGCCCGATCGGAGCGGCGAGCGGCGGCCAGCCGGTCTCGCGCCGGATCTGCTGCAGCTCCTCGAGCGTCTCCAGCAGGCGGTCGTCGGCCGCGTGCGCGCGCAGATGCGTGTCGAGCGCCGCGACGAGCCCCGTCGGCAGGTCGTACTCGGCGGCGCGAACGGCGAGCCTCGGCGCGTGCGGCGTCACGATCTCGTCGCCGACGTGCTCGTCGACGAGGTCGCACGCTTCCCAGAGGAGCTTCACGTCGACGCCCGTGTCGAGCCCCATTCCGGCGAGCGCCGAGGCGAGCGACTCGCCGGCGACCCGATGGAGCGAGAGCGCGAGCGGGTAGACCGCGCAGGCGATCAGGTCGGCACCCGCGCGCGCCGCTTCGATCGAGTCGGCAAGGCCGGCGCCTCCGGCTCCCTGGCAGTAGAAACCGACCGGAAGGCCCGATGCCTCCGCGACGCGGCCGACCAGCTCGCCCGCCTGGTGCGGCTCGAGCCCGCCGCTCGGATCGTGCACGAGCGCTCGCGTCGCCTCGATGTCAGGGAGCTCCTTCGCCTGCTCGACGAGCTGGTCGAGCGCTCGCGCATCGCCGGGGCTGTAGACGAGGCCGGCGTGGAACTCCTTGCCTGCGGAGACGATCGCCTCTCCCGGCTCGCGGAGGTTCGAGACGTCGTTGAGCGGATCGTGGAGCCGAAAGACGTCGATGCCGTTCTCCGCCGCCGAGGCGACGAAGCGGCGCACGAAGTCGGCGCCCACCGGCCTCGAGCCGACGAGAAAGCGCCCGCGCAGCGCCAGCCCGAGCGGCGTCGTCGTCCGTGCCTTCAGCGCTCGGATCCGCTCCCAGGGACTCTCGACGCCGCGCCGGACAGCCGTGTCGAACACGCCGCCGCCGGAGATCTCGAGGCAGGCGAAGCCGGCCTTGTCGAGCACCTCCGCGAGCCGCAGCACGTCGCCCGTCGGCACCTTGCCTGCCAACGGCTCCTGCGAGAGCAGGCGGATGGTCGTATCGACGAGCTTCGGCACGAGCGGAGCCTACCGAGCGCCGATGCGGCGACGAGGGTCTACGCCCTAGAGATGTAGCGACCTTCGCGAGGGTCGACCTTGATCCGGTCGCCCACGTTCACGAAGAGCGGCACGGCGACGACGGCGCCCGTCTCGAGCGTCGCCGGCTTCGTCACGTTCGAGACGGTGTCGCCCTTGACGCCGGGCTCGGTGTCGGTCACCGAGAGCTCGATCGAGGAGGGAAGCTGCACGCCCGAGGGCCTGCCGCCGACGAAGAGGAGCTGTACGGAGCTCGAGGGCAGCATGTACGGGAGCTCCGCCTCGAGCGAGGCGTGCGGCAGCGAGAGCTGCTCGTAGGTGCCCTCGTCCATGAAGACGACGTCGTCGCCGGAGTCGTAGAGGTACTGCATGCTCTTGACCTCGGTGTAGACGCGCGCGAACTTCTCCCCGGCACGAAAGGTCCTGTCGACGACGGCGCCCGAGTCGATGCTCTTCACCTTCGTCCGGACGAACGCGCCGCCCTTCCCCGGCTTTACGTGCTGGAACTCGACGATCCGCCACACCGAGCCGTCCAGCTCGATGTGCATCCCGTTCTTGAACTCGTTCGTGTTGACGACCTCGGCCACGGCGCCGCAGTGTAGTCACCGTGCCGCGGCAGCCGCTGCGTCGAGGAGCTTGAAGCCGAGCCCGTCGACACCGCGGAGCGTATTCGTCAGCACAACCGCCGCGATGCCCGCCTCCGGAACGTAGCCGGCGAAGCTCCGGAAGCCGAAGGTGCCTCCGTTGTGCCACACGATAGGGGGCTTTCCTCCCCGGGCGACGACGAGCCAGCCGAGCCCGATCGAGGCCCGGCGCCCCAGCTGCTCGCGCGGTTTCGCGGCGAGCGTGAGCGACGGGCCCGGGAGATGAGGCCGGCGGTTCGAGCGCCGCCGCGAGCAGGCGGAGCAGGTCGGAGACGGTCGACCGGACCGAGCCGGCTGCGGGCATCACGTCCCGCAGCCACGGTGCCGGGCGGCCGCGCCGCGTGTGGCCCGGAAGCAACCGCTCGCGCACGCCCGGCGGCGGGTCGATCCACGTGTCGGCGAGGCCGAGGGGCTCGCAGAGCCGCTACTCGCAGGAGCTGCTCGTAGCTCGTTCCCACCCGCCGGGCCAGCGCCTCGCCGAGCAGGCCGAAGCCGATGCTCGAGTACCGGAAGCGGCCGAACCGCTTCACGTTCGTCGCGGCGAGCAGCCGCCGGTACGTCGCCTCGTCCACGTCCACCCAGGGATCGGTGCGCCGGAGGCCGAGCACGAAGGCCTGCTCGCGCCGGGTGAGCTCCTTGGGCGTGTTCCGCAGGCCGGCTTGATGGGTCGCGAGCTCGGCGAGCGTCGGCGCCCGCTCGGGCCAGAGCGGCGGTGCCTCGACCAGGGACAGGTGCTTGGTGAGCGGATCGTCGAGCGACACCTCGTCGCGCAGCACCGCCTCCGCGAGCAGGACGCCCGTCAGAGGTTTCGTGATCGAGCCGATCTCGAAGAGCGCATCCGCCGGTCCGCCGAGAAGGCGCGTCTCGCCCCCCGCCAGGATCACGCCGGCAGCGACCGAGCCGTGGCTCCGTGCGGCGGCCTTCGCAACGAGGCTCTCGATCCGGTCAGCCGACGGTAACGAGCTCCTTCGGCGCCTGGGTCAACCGCTCGCTGCCGTCGTCCGTGACGAGCAGCATGTCCTCGATCCGTACGCCGCCGATGCCCGGGAGGTAGATCCCCGGCTCGCAGCTGACCACGTTCCCGGCCTCGAGCGTGTCGGTCGACTCGGCGCGCACCGCGGGCAGCTCGTGCACCTCGAGCCCGATCCCGTGGCCGAGCCCGTGCCCGAACTCCTCGCCCCAGCCGGCCGCGACGATCACGTCGCGTGCAGCAGCGTCCGCGTCGCGGCCGCTCACGCCCGGCCCGTACGCCTCGAGACCCGCAAGCTGCGCGTCGAGGCAGACCGCATAGGCGCGCGCGAGCTCGTCCGGAAGGTCGCCGGTCGCGAACGTACGCGTGCAGTCCGACACGTAGCCGTCGACGCGGCAGCCGGCGTCGATCGTGACGAGCGTGTTGGACGGGATCTCGACGTCGCGGACGTCCGCGTGCGGGCTCGCGCCGTTCTCCGCTGCGGCGACGATCGAGTCGAAGCCGAGCTCGGAGGCGCCGTGCTCGTGGAAGAGCTCGCGCACCCGCCAGGCGAGCTCGCGCTCGGTCCGGCCGGTGAAGCGTTCCTCCGCCAGCGCGCCGAAGACGCGGTCGGAGATCGCCGCGGCCGCGCGGATCGTCTCCAGCTCGGCCTGCTCCTTGACTGCGCGCAGCCGCTCGACGAGACCGGTACGCGCAACGGTCTCGACGCCTCCTTCGCGGAGCGTCTCGTTGCCGGCGACCGTGAGGACGTGAGCCTCGATCCCGACGGTCTGCCCGGCAAGGCGCGTGGCGAGATCGCCGAGAACAGCCCGCGCGGTCTGCTCGAAGCGGACGCCGTCGAGCGCGCGTGCCTTCTCGGCGTACCGGAAATCCGTGTACACCGTCGCCTCCCCCTCCGGGTCGACGAGCACGGCCGCGTTCGAGCTCGAGAGCCCGGTCAGATAGCGGACGTTGACGCCGCTCGTGACGAGCAGCGGCTCGTCGAGGAGCGCGGCGAGTCGCTCGATCCTGCTCATCGGCTCTGCGCCAGGAACTCGAGCGCCTCGCGGTAGCCGTCCGGCCCCTTGCCGAGGATGCGCTTCGTCGCCAGGTCACCGATCACCGACATCCGCCTCCATTCCTCTCGTTCCTCGATGTTGGACAGGTGCACCTCGACGACGGGCACGGTGAACAGCTCGACCGCGTCGCGGATCGCGTAGCTGTAGTGCGACCACGCGCCGGGGTTGAGGACGATCCCGTCGGCCCAGTCGAGCGCGTCGTGGCACCAGTCGACGAACTGGCCCTCGTGGTTCGTCTGCCGGCAGCGCGTCGTGCACTCGAGCGCCTTCGACCACTGGTAGATGCGGCTCTCTAGCTCGGCCAGGCCCAGCCCGCCGTACAGCTCGGGGTCGCGGCGATCGAGCGCGTCGAGGTTGACGCCGTTGAGGACTGCCACCCGCATCGGGCGACTCTAACCCGCGATCAGCGAATCCAGTGCAGCGCGCACGTCGGCCTCGGGCAGCTCGACGCCGACCCGCGGCTTTCCGGGCGCGTCGAGCAGGACGAGGCGAGGCACGCCTCCGACCACCTTCTTGTCGCGCACGAGCGCCGCCCACGCCTGCTCGCGGTCGACGCGGACCGGCTCGGGCCGCAGCTCCCGCTCGACCGCCGTCGCGTCGAGTCCCGACAGGCGCAGTGCCGCGAGCAGGCCCAGGCCGACGGCGCGGCCGTGTGGGAGCGCGAAGCCGGCCGCGGCCTCGAGCGCGTGCGCGAAGGTATGGCCCAGGTTGAGCTGCGCACGCTCGCCGCGGTCGAGCGGGTCGCGCAGGCAGACGGCCGTCTTGAACGCCGCAGCGCGCCGCACCTGCTCTGCGAGCGGCAGCTCCCAGAGCGGCTCGCCCGCGAGCAGGCCGGTCTTGACCACCTCGGCGCGGCCGTTTGCGAGCTCGGAGTCGGGCAGCGTCTCCAGCAGCGCGGGATCGATCACCGTCCTCACGGGCCAGTGGAAGGCGCCGACGAGGTTCTTGGCGTACGGAAGGTCGATCGCCGTCTTGCCGCCGATCGCGGCGTCGACCTGTCCGACGAGCGACGAAGGCACCGCGACCCAGTCGATCCCGCGGAGGTACGTCGCCGCCGCGAAGCCGGCGACGTCGGTCGTGCTGCCTCCGCCGAGCGCGACGAGTGTCCCACCGCGCTCGAGCCTGAGCGCATGCCAGAGCGCGTCGATCGACTCGACCGTCTTCGCCTGCTCGCCCGGAGCGACCTCGTGCAACGCGCGGGCGCGCGCCCCGAGCGCCAGCTGCGCGTCCATCCCGTAGATCCCGGCGACACGCGCGTCGGCGACGATCTCGACCGGCCCCTCGCCGGGCACGAGCTCGCCGAGCCGCTCGAGCGCGCCCAGCTCGACGTGGATCCCGCCGGCCGCGAGGACGGCGCCGTCCAGGTCCTCGGCCCTCGCGTCCGCAGCGCTCTCGTAGAGCGGCCGGCGCTCGTCGTAGAGCCGACGGAAGGCTGTCTCGTCCTGCGCGAGCGGCCGGTCGGCGCCGCCGGCTCGCCGCCAGGCTTCCCCGACGTCGACGTCGACGAGGATCGTGAGGGCCCGGTAGCGCAGCACCGCCCGGATCTCGTCGGTCGTGACTGCACCGCCGCCGAGAGCGATCACCGCGGGCGTGCTCGCGCCCAGCGCCGCAAGCGCGTGCTCGGCCTCGCGCGCGCGGAACGCCGCCTCGCCGCGAGTCTCGAAGATCTGCGCGATCGGTTCCTCGCGCTCGATCTCGCGGTCGACGTCGACGAACGGACGGCCGAGCCGCGTCGCCAGCTCCTCGCCGAGGGTCGACTTGCCGGCGCCCATGAAGCCGATCAAGGCGACGTGTCGGTCTAACGCGTGCGTATCCGCTCCAGATAGGCGGCGTGGGCAGCCTTCACGTCGGCGAGCGCGTCACCGCCGAGCTTCTCGCGGGCCGCGCGGGCCAGCTCCCAGGCAACCGCGGCCTCCGCGACCACGGCGAGCGCTTCGACCGCCGCGACGTCGCTTCGCTCGACGAGCGCCTGCGCGGGCTCACCGGTGGACAGATCGACGGAGTCGAGCGGCCGCATCAGCGTCGGCAGCGGCTTCATGGCCGCACGGACGACGACTTCCTCGCCGTTCGAGACGCCGGCCTCGATCCCGCCGGCACGGTTCGAGCGGCGCCGGAAGCCCGGCTCGATCTCGTCGTGCGCGGCCGAGCCGCGCTCGCGTGCGAGCGCGAAGCCGTCGCCGATCTCGACGCCCTTCACGGCCTGGACCCCCATCAGAGCGGCGGCAAGCCGTGCGTCGAGCCGCTCCTCCCGCGTCGCGTAGGAGCCGAGCCCGGGGAAGACGCCGGTGGCGCGAACCTCGACGATGCCGCCGAGGGTGTCGCGGTCGGCACGAGCCGCGTCGACCGCCGCCACCCAGTCTTCGCGCTCGCCTCCCAGCTCCAGCACCGAGCCGGCCACCTCGATCCCGAGCTCGCGCAGGAGCGTCTTCGCCACCGCCCCGGCGGCAACGAGCACCGCCGTGTGGCGCGCGCTCGCCCGCTCGAGCGCGTCGCGCACGTCGTCGTGCCCGAACTTCAGCGTGCCCGCCAGGTCTGCGTGCCCGGGCCGGGGCAGCGTCACCGGCTTCACGCCCTTGCCGGACGGCTCACCCTGCGGAGGCCACGGGCTCATCCCCCACGCCCAGTTCGCGTGGTCGCGGTTCCGGACTACGAGCGCGAGCGGCGTCCCCAGCGTGCGGCCGTGCCTGAGGCCGGCGAGCACGTCCACCTCGTCCCGCTCGAGCTGCTGGCGCGGGCTGCGGCCGTAGCCCTGCTGGCGGCGGTGGAGATCCGCGTCGATCGCAGCCCGGTCGAGCACGAGGCCGGCCGGCAGCCCGGTCAGGATCGCAACGAGCGCCGGCCCGTGCGACTCTCCGGCGGTGGTGAGCCCCAGCGTCATCGGCCGGAGCGTACTGCGGCGCGCATCACCTCGACCGGCGCCGGTACGCCCGTCCAGAGCTCGAACGCGGCTGCGCCCTGCGCGACGAGCACGTCGAGGCCGTCGACGACCTCGCAGCCGGCGGAGCGAGCTGCTGCGACGTGTGCCGTGTCGCCGCCCTCGGCCCGATAGGCGAGGTCGATCACGGTCTGACCCCGCTTTGGCTCGAAGAGGAGCTCGTCCTTGACGGGTGTCGCGTGGACGATCAACTCCACGTCGTCGACACGCGGCGGCCACTCGCCCCGTCGGGCGAATACCCGGACGTCGGCGTTGCGCGACGTCAGCTCGGCAATCCACGCCGTCGCGGCACCGCCGTGGCCGACGACGGCCGCCGTCGCCGGGCGACGATCTCCGAGCGCCTCCGTGTCCGTGCTCGAGCCGAGCACGCGGCCGTCGCGGATCACGAGCGTGTTCACCGACTCGACGTCGTCCTCGACGACGTCGCAGAGCGCGACGATCGCACGCTTGTGCGGCGTCGTCACGTTGGCCCCGAGGAAGCCAAACGCGACGAGACCGCGGACCGCGTCCTCCAGCCGGTCGGGAGAGACCCCGAGCGGGACGTAGGCGAGGTCGAGCGCGAGCGCCGCGAACGCGGCGTTGTGCATCCGCGGCGAGAGCGAATCGACCTTCGGATCCCGCAGCAGCCCGACCAGGCCGGTCGTGCCGCCGATCACCCGCAGCCGAACCCGTACTCGCACGCCTTGTCGAAGAACTCGGCCTCGCTCGCGGTGAAGAAGTGATGGATCTTGTCCGGCTTGCGCACGAAGTAGAGGTAATCGACGTCGGCGGGCTTCGCCGCGGCCCGCATCGAGGCGAGTCCGGGGTTGGCAATCGGCGTCGGCGGCAGTCCGGTGCGGTTGCGCGTGTTGTACGGGTTGTCGCTCTGGAGCTGCGACTCTCGCAGCGCCTCGGTGCCGGGAACGTCGAGCCCGTAGCGGATCGTGGCGTCGATCCCGAGCGGCATCCCGGCCTTCAGCCGGTTGTAGATGACGGCCGCGACGAGCGGCCGCTCCTTCGGCGCGATCGTCTCCTTCTCCACCATCGAGGCGATGATGAGCACGTCGTAGGGCGTCAGGTTCTTCGTCCGCGCGTAGCGTTGGTCGACCTTCTTCCAGTTGGTGTCGAAGTGGGCCAGCTGGTCGGCGACGAGCTTCCTCGCGGGCGTCTTCGGCGTGAACTCGTAGGTGGCAGGGAAGAGGAAGCCCTCGATCCCCTTCGCATCCTTCCGAAACGCAGGCGGGGCCTTCGCCGCCTGGGACGCCTTCGCGTAGGCGCTCGCGGTCAGCCTCGGCGTGACCTTGCGCTTCCGCTTCGCGATCTGCCGCACCTCACCGACCCGCCGGACCATGTCCTTGCGCGTGAAGCCCTCGGGGAAGACGATGCGGAGGATCACCGGCTTCGGCACGACGGCCGTCGTCGTGGGCGGCGGCGGCGCCGCTTCCTCGTCGTTCCCGAGCGCTTCCCTCCCGAGCCAGAGCCCGAGCCCGATGAAGCCGATCAGGAGTAGAGCCGCGACGCTGCGGCGCAGCGCCAGCACTCCCTTCGACGGCCCTCGCTCCGGCCCGCTCGGCCGGGGCGGCCTTACGACCTGGTCGTCCACGTCAGGTAGCTCTCGAGCAGGTGCGCCGCCGCGCGCGCGTCCTCGGGCGCCCGCGACGGAGGGCCGGACGCCGCAAGCGCCGTCGTGAAGCGCTCGTCGAAGGGCTCCACCGGCACGCCGACTGCGGCGCGCAAGGCGGCCATGAACGCCGTGGTCTCGTCTGCCTGCGCGCCGTGCTCGCCGCGGAGCGTGAGCGGCAGACCGACGACGACGCGCTCCGCGCCCTCCTCGGCGACGAGCTCCGCGAGCCGGCGCAGGCCGGCCTCGCTCGCCGCGCGCTCGACGACGGTCAGCGGGCGCGCGAGCGTCCCGGTCGCGTCGGAGACGGCCACGCCGGTGCGCGCGGCCCCGTAGTCGAGGGCGAGAACCTTCAGGCGAGGGCCTCGATGATCGTCTTCTCGGCGAGCGCGACCGCGTCATCGAGCCGCTCCGGCTCCTTGCCGCCCGCGCGCGCCATCGTCGCACGGCCGCCGCCCTTGCCGCCGATGAGCACGGCCGCCTCGCGGATCACCGCGCCCGCGTCGACGCCGCGACCCTCCAGGGACTTGTCGAGGTTGATCAGGAGCTGTGCGGCGCCGTCGTCCCTCGCCCCGACGATCACCGCAGCCGGCGCGTGCTGCTGCTTGAGCCGGTCGGAGACGTCGAGCGGATCGCCGCTGCGCACGTCGACGACGAGCACGGTGACGTCGCCTGCCGCCGTCTCGCGGGTGACGGTGAAGTCGGCCTCGGCGGCCTTCTGGCCCTCCTTCTTGGCTTCCTTGCGCACGTTCGCGAGCTGCACGCGCAGCTCGTCGCCCTCTCGCGCCCGCTCGCGCAGGAGTGCGTAGGCCTCGCCCGAGGTAACGGCCTCGATCCGGCGCGCCCCCGAGCCGACGGAGCTTTCGGAGAGGATCGCGAACGGCCCGATCTCCGCGGTCGAGCGGACGTGCGTGCCGCCGCACAGCTCGCGCGAGAAACCGGCGATCTCGACCACTCGCACGATGTCGCCGTACTTCTCCCCGAAGAGCATCTGCGCGCCGAGCTTGCGGGCCTCGTCGATCGGCGTCTCGAACGTGCGCACGGGCAGCGCGGCAAAGACCTGCTCGTTCACGAGCCGCTCGACCTCGGTGCGCTCGGCCTCGGTGAGCGCGCGCTCGTGCGTGAAGTCGAACCGGAGCTTGTCGGGCCGGACGGCCGAGCCCGCCTGCGTCACGTGCGCGCCGAGCACGCGACGGAGTGCCTCGTGCAGAAGATGCGTCGCGGTGTGATTCGTCATCGTCGGAAAGCGCACAGCCCACGGCACGACCGCCCGGACCCGATCGCCGACGCCGAATGCTGCTTCATCAGAACCAGTGCCCTCGAAGACGAGCACCTGGTCGTCGCCGAGCCGGTGCGCCTCGCGCAGCTCCGCCCTCGCGCCGCTCTCGTCGTGCTCGATCCAGCCCGCGTCGGTGACCTGGCCCCCGCCGGCCGGATAGAACGGCGAGCGCTCCAGCTTCGCTTCGAAGCGGCCGTCGCCGAGGTCCGAGAAGGCCACGATCGCAGTCAGCACCTCGGTCTGGTCGTAGCCGACGAACTCCGACGGCGCGCCGCCGAGCTGGGTCACGGCGCGACCGCCGCCGCCGCGCGAGATCTCGCGGTGCGCCTCCATCCGCTCGAGGAAGTCGTCCTCGTCGACAGCAAGCCCGCGCTCGACGGCGAGCTCCCGGATCAGCTCGAACGGGAAGCCGTAGGTCGCGGTCAGCTCGAAGGCGTCCTTGCCCGAGATCGCGCCCGCGGCGGCGACCTCCTCGAACAGCTTCATCCCGCGCGCGAGCGTCTCGGTGAAGCGCTCCTCTTCGGCGCGGAGGACGTCGCGGATCCGCTCACGGCTCTCGTGGAGCTCCGGATAGGCGCCTGCCATCTGCTCGACCACGACGTCACTCAACCGCCAGAGCTCGTCGAGCCCGATCGTGCGCGCCTGCTGCACGGCCCGGCGGATGATCCGGCGGAGCACATAGCCGCGCCCTTCGTTCGAGGGCGTGACGCCGTCGCCGACCAGGAACGTCATCCCTCGCCCGTGATCGGCGAGCACCCGGTGCGCCTTCGTCGCCACCTCCGACTCGCCGAAGGCGACACCGCTCTCCGCCGCGACCCAGGCCATGATCGCCTGGTAGCCGTCGGTCTCGTAGACCGAGCGCGAGGGCACGTCCTGGACGATCGCGGCCAGCCGCTCGAGCCCCATGCCGGTGTCGATGTTCTGCTTCGGCAGCGGCGTCAGCGTCCCGTCCGGGTGCTGCTCGTACTCCATGAAGACGAGGTTCCAGAACTCGAGAAAGCGGTCGCAGCGCGGGCAGGCGGGCGCGCAGTCCGGCTCGCCGCAGCCGTGCTCGGGCCCCCAGTCCCAGTAGATCTCGGAGTCGGGGCCGCACGGCCCCGGGCCGCCGACCGACCAGAAGTTCTCCGAGCTCGGCAACGGGATGATCCGCTCCGCCGGCATCCCGATCTCCTCCCACCCAGCGATCGCCACCTCGTCCGGGCCGAGCTTGAAGAGGGGATCGCCCGCGTGCACAGTGATCCAGATCCGGTCCCAGTCGAGCCGCAGGCGCTCGACCATGAACTCGCGCGCGAGCTCGATCGCGCCCTGCTTGAAGTACTGCCCGAACGAGAAGTTGCCGAGCATCTCGAAGAAGGTGAGGTGGTGCCCGTCGCGGCCCACCTCGTCGATGTCGGGCGTCCGGAAGCACTTCTGCGAGGTCGCCGTCAGCAGCGCCGGCGGGTCCTCGTGGCCGAGGAAGAACGGCATCTGCGGCTGCATCCCGGCCGTGGTCAGGAGCGTCGAGTGGTCGTCCGCGCGCGGCACGAGCGGCCACGAGGGCAGCCTCGTGTGGCCCTTCTCCTCGAAGAAAGACAGGAACCCTTCGCGTAGCTCCGCCGACGTACGCACGCAGGAAGTGTAGGACTAGAGGCTTGATGTGAAACCTGAGCGGGCCGTGCGGCCGCCCCAGACACGGCGCCAGCGACACAGCGCGCCAATTCCACATCAAGCCTCTAGCCGGTCGCGCGCTTGGCGGCGGCCGGGGCCTCGAGCTCGTCGCCCGCGATCTCCACGCGGATCTTCTCGAGCGCGCGGCGGATCAGGCGCGAGACGTGCATCTGCGAGATTCCGACCTGCTGCGCGATCTGGCTCTGCGTCAGCCCGTCGAAGAAGCGAAGATGGAGGATGCGCCGCTCGCGCTCGTCGAGCGCGCGGAAGCCGGGTGCGAGCACGGCCCGGTCCTCCGAGACCGAGTACTGGTGCTCCTCGGTGCCGAGCGACTCGAGCGGGTCGAGATCGCCGTCCTCGTCCGAGCCGCCGGCCGACAGGGAGAGCGACGTGTACGCGCGGCCCGACTCGAGCGCCTCGAGCACGAGCTCCTCCTCCACGCCCGCGGCCTTGGCGAGCTCGGGGATCGTCGGCGAGCGCCCGAGCTGGACCGTCTGCTCCTCGACGAGCTTCGAGAGCTGCACGTTCAGCTCCTGCAGCCCGCGCGGCACCCGGACGGCCCAGCCCTTGTCCCGGAAGTGCCGCTTGATCTCGCCGATGATGTTCGGGGTCGCGTAGGTCGTCAGCTCCACCCCTCGCTCGATGTCGAAGCGGTCGATCGCCTTGATCAGGCCGATACAGCCGATCTGGACGAGGTCGTCGAGCTGCTCGCCACGATAGGCGTAGCGACGGGCGAGCGAGCGGACGAGCGAGAGGTACTGCTCGATCAGCTGCTCGCGCGCCGCGAGGTCGCCCTCCTCGTGGTAGCGGCGGAGCAGAGCCTTGTCGGACGCGCGCGTCACCGGACCGGCTCCTGCCCCTCGAGCGCGAGCTCCTTCCGCAGCTCGACCCAGGTCGTCCCGTCCCGGTCGCTCACCGTCACCCCGTCCACGACCGCGTCGAGGAGACGCCGCAGGCCGAGGGATTGGTCCGCCTCGCGCTTCAGCTCGCCGGCCGTCGCCGCGGCCAGCGGACCGACCGAGGCCGAGAGGCTGGCGGCGTCGACCTGCAGGACGATCGTGACCTCGCCGTCTGCGCCCCCGCTCTCCAGAAGCGAGTCGAGCGCGAGCTGGAGGTCGTCGAGCGCCTCGAGCGTCAGGTCGTGCCGGGCCGCGACGCCGCCGAGGACGAGACCCGCGACGGCAGCGAACTGCCGCTCGCCCGGAATCGTGATCGTGAACTGGTCCACTACGGTGCGTCGCGGCCGGCGGTGCGGAGCTCCTCGTCGAGGTCGCGCTCGCGCCTGGCTGCTGCCTCCTTGCCCGCCTGGACCGCCTCGCTCCAGCTCCGCTGCGCCCGCAGCGACGACGCGCCGTGCGAAAGCCCGGCCGCGAAGCCGGAGACCTTCTGCACCGGCCGTGTGATCGCCATGCTCACCGCGCGAACGGCGGTATCGGCGCTGTCGGCCATGTCCACTGCGCTGTCGGTCACCCGGTCCACCTTTGTCAGCTGCTCGTTCATCCCGTCGACGCTCTCGCCGACCTTGTGGATGACGGGCAGCAGCTCGACCTCCGTTCCCCTGATCAACGAGGAAAGGCGGCCGAAGGTTCCGCCGAGGCGCACGAATGCGTACGCGAGGGCGAGGCCCGTGGCCACGAGGAACACGGCCAGGGCGTAGTAGGCGACATCGCCGGCGCTGACGGCAAGGAGTTGCACGGACGGCATCCTAATGATCGCCCGCAGACGACACGACGCCGGACCCGACCACGGCGCCGTCGTCATCGTCGTAGAGAGCCGCGATCTGACCCGGGGCGACGCCGTAGGCGGGCCGCTCGAGGGTGAGCGTGAAGCCGCCGTCGCGCGCGGCGACCCGAGCCGGGACCGGCTCCGAGCGATAGCGGAGCTTCACGGCAGACCGGTCGACCGGGAGGTGGAGCGAGCCACGCACGTCGACCTCCGTGCAGGCCAGCGAGCCGCGCGGGCCGACGACGAGGGTGTTCGAGGCCCGGTCGGTGCGAAGCGCGTAGAGCGGCTCCGGCCCGGCTACGCCGATCCCGCGCCGCTGGCCGGGAGTGAAGCGCCAGAAGCCCGCGTGCCGCCCGACCTCGCGGCCGCGCTCGTCGACGATCGCTCCCTCGGCGCGCTCGAGTCCCTGCCGCTCGAGGAATGCCCGGTAGTCGTCACCGGCGAGGAAGCAGGCCTCCTGGCTCTCGCGCCGCTCGGCGACATCGAGGCCGGCGGCGACTGCCTCCGCCCGCGTCTCCGCCTTCGTCTGTGAGCCGAGCGGGAACTCGACCCGGTCGAGCGCGTCTGGGTCGAGCGGCGAGAGCATGTACGACTGGTCCTTGTCCGGATCTGCCCCCCGGGCGAGCAGCCGGCGGCCGTCGCGCTCGACGACCCGTGCGTAGTGGCCGGTCCAGAGCTTCACGGCTCCTGCACGGTCGGCGAAGGCGAGCAGCTCGTCGAAGCGGAAGCTGCCGTTGCAGCGCCCGCAGGGGTTCGGGGTCTCGCCGCGGGCGTACGCCTGCACGAACGGCTCGACGACGGCGCTCCTGAACTCCTCGCGCAGGTCGAGCGTGACATGCGGGATGCCGAGGGCATGGCAGGTCTCCCGCGCAGCGATCACCGCCTCCGGGGAGCAACACGCGCGCTCGGCGTCCGGCCCGGCGGGATCGAGCCAGAGTCGCAGCGTGACGCCGATCGCCTTCGGCCCCGCCCGGAGCAGCGCGACCGCGCTGTCGACGCCCCCGCTCATCGCGACCGCGATCCGGCCCGATTCCGGCTCGGCGCGGAAGACCTGGCCGAGCGCGTTCGCGAGCGCGTCGGCGGCGAGCGTCTCGCCCGGTACGGCGGCGGCTTCGAGCAGCGTCAGCCCGGCGAGCGGTCGCTCGAGCCCGGGCGCGTCGGCCGCCACGATCCGGTCGCCGTCGACCGTGAGCCGCACGAACGCGAGCTCGGCGCCGCGTGCGGAGTCTCCGAGAACCTCGGGCATGCGGTCCAGCGTAGCGGCGGCTGGGTAGACTCTCCGGCGCTCGACCCTGTGCGTGGCTTTGCGCGTAAACGTGAACCAACGCTCACGTGAAGGGAGCCTGCGTCCGGCCTAAGGCCGGCAGGGCACCCACCTGGTACGCCAGGTTCGCATCGGCGCAAGGATTCATCGGCAGGGTGGGGCGCTATGTTTGCCGTCGCATGACTCCTGATCCGCAGGAGCGGATCAGGAGTCGCGCAAGTCCCTGAAGGCGTCCGCTTCGCGGCCGCGTCGGAGCGAGGCCCGTCGCGTTACGGAGCGGCGAAGCGCCAGCGGATCTGCTGCGTCCCCTCGATCCCCAGCCGCTGCGCCAGCGACTCCGTCAGCTCGAACTGACGGCCTGGGCGCTTCATGCGCTGGTCGATCACCTCGGTCAGCACGTCCGTGCCCTGGAACGAGATGAAGACCTTCGCACCGCACGGGAGCACCGGATGGCTGACGCCGAGCGAGCGGACGGTAAGGATTCGCCGGCACGTCGTCCGCTCGGCGTCTCGCGACGCTCCGCGCGATCCGGCAAGCGCCGTGTACCACCCCGTCTCCGGGACTGTGACGGGCTGGGCCTCGCCGGCCCGCTCCGCGTCGTCGCTCTCGCGCGCGGCGAGCGCGACAGCACCGAGGCCCGCAAGGAGGGCGACGGCCGCGAGCACGATCGTCCGCTGCAGCGTCGAGAGGTTCATGCGCCCGGCGGCTCGAGCAGCCCGATCCCGAGCTCGTCGAGCTGCTCCTTGGTGACGCCGGAAGGCGCCCCGCTCATCGGGTCGACGCCCGCCTGGTTCTTCGGGAAGGCGATCACGTCGCGCAGGTTCGGCTCGCCCGCAAGCACCATCGTCATCCGGTCGATGCCGAGCGCGATCCCGCCCATGGGCGGCGCCCCCATCGCGAGTGCGTCGAGCAGGAAGCCGAACTTGGAGCGCTGCTCCGCCTCGCCGAGGCCGAGCAGGTCGAACACCTCCGCCTGGACCTCCGGCTCGTGGATCCTGAACGAACCTCCGCCGAGCTCGTTCCCGTTCACGATCAGGTCGTATGTATGCGCAAGCGCGTGCTCGGGGTCCTCGTGGAACCGCCCCTCCCACTCCTTCGTCGGGCGCGTGAACGGGTGGTGCACGGCCGTCCAGCGGCCCTCCTCCTCGTCACGCTCGAACATCGGGAAGTCGAAGACCCAGAGGAACGTGAAGGCGGCCTCGTCGATCAGGCCGAGCTCGCTCCCGAGCTGGGAGCGCAGCGCGCCGAGCACGCGGGAGGTCGTCTCCCACGTGTCGGCGGCGAAGAGGACGGTCGTGGCCGGGTCGCCGCGGAAGACGGCCAACTCCTCCTCGGAGAGGAACTTCGCGATCGGCGAGCGCACCTCGCCCTCCTCGTCGTAGACGAGGTACGCGAGCCCCTTCGCCCCCCACTCCTTCGCGACCTCCTCGAGCCGGGCGAGATCACTGCGCGAGAGCTCCTGCGGCACGCGCAGGAAGCGAACCGCCTCCGCGCCCGCGAAGACGCCGAACTCGGAGCCGCGCGTGACCTCGGTCGCGTCCTCTAGCTCGAGCCCGAAGCGCGTGTCCGGCTTGTCGGTGCCGAAGCGGCGATCGGCCTCCGCGAAGGTCATGCGGGGAAACGGCGTCTCGATCTCGATCCCGAGGCACTCCTGCCAGATCCGCGCGTACATCCGCTCCATCACGTCGAGGAGAAGCTCCTGGTCGGGGAAGCTCATCTCCACGTCGAGCTGGGTGATCTCCTGCACGCGATCGGCGCGAAGGTCCTCGTCCCGGAAGCAGATCGCGATCTGGTAGTAGCGGTCGAAGCCGGCGACCATCGTCAGCTGCTTCAGGATCTGCGGGCTCTGGGGGAGCGCGTAGAAGCGGCCGCGCTGGAGCCGCGCCGGGACGACGAAGTCGCGGGCGCCCTCGGGCGTCGGCTTGAAGAGGATCGGCGTCTGGATGTCGAGGAAGCCGGCTGCCTCCATCTCGCGGCGGATGATCCCGACCATCTGCGCGCGCAGGGTGATGTTCCGCTGCAGCTTCTCGCGGCGCAGGTCGAGCCAGCGGTAGCGGAGGCGCAGCGTCTCGTCGACGTTCTCCTCGTCGAGCTGGAACGGCAGCGGGGTCGAGCGGCTGACGATCTCCAGCGTCTCCACCTGGAGCTCCACCTCGCCCGTCGGCATGTTCGGGTTGACGGTCTCGGGGCTGCGGGCGACGAGCGTCCCCTCGGCCCGGAGCACGAACTCGTTCCTGAGCTGGGGTGCGAGGTCCGCCGCCTCAGGCGCGAGCTCTGGGTTGATCACGAGCTGCGTGATCCCGCTCCGGTCCCGTAGGTCGACGAAGACGAGCCCGCCGTGGTCGCGGCGGCGCGCGACCCAGCCCGCCAGGGTCAGCTTCTCGCCGGCGAGCTCCTTGCGGGGCTCGCCGCACATGTGCGTGCGCCAGCTCACTGCGACAGTCTGCCGGGAAGGTCGGCGTGCCCGATGGGCTCGTCCTGCTCGCCGGCGCGGCGGACGAGCGCGTCGTCCGCACGGATCACGACCGTCGTGTGCGCGCCCGAGCGGCCGGCCTGCGTCAACTGGCCCTTGAGCGAGCGCCCCGCGTAGTCGGTGTCGGCGGCGATGCCGCGCTCGCGCAGATTGGCCAGGAGCGGCGCCACGAGCTCGCGGGGGCCGCCTGGATCGACGGCGACGAAGACGTCGACGGCCGGCGACTCGGCGCTCACCGCACCCTCGCCCTCCTCCTCGAGCGCGATCAGGAGCCGCTCGACGCCTGCGCCGAAGCCCACTCCGGGCGTCGGCGGGCCGCCGATCTCCTCGATCAGGTAGTCGTAGCGGCCGCCGCCGGAGATGGTCGAGTTCTCGTTCGCCATCGGCCCGACGAACTCCCAGGTGGTACGCGAGTAGTAGTCGAGCCCGCGGACGAGCGTCGGGACGAGCTCGTAGCGGACGCCGGTCGCGTCGAGGTCGGCGCGGACGGCGCCGAAGTGCTCGATGCAGGCCTGACAGAGGGAGGCCCCGATCGTCGGCGCCTGCTCGAGCAGCGCTCGCACGGCCGGCGGCTTCGCGGCCAGGTTGTCGAGCGCGCGCAGCGGGCTCGTACCCGCCTTCTCGCGTGTCGCCTCGTCGAGCTCCGCATCGTGCTCGGCCAGCCAGCCCCGAAGCGTCTCGACGTACGCCGGCCGGCACTCGCGACAGCCGATCGAGTTCAGCTCGAGCCGGTACTTCGTGATCCCGAGCCGGCGGAGCAGCGTGTCGTAGAGCTGCACGATCTCGGCGTCGATCGCAGGATCATCGGAGCCGAGCGCCTCGACCGAGAGCTGCCAGTGCTCGCGGTGGCGTCCGCGCCCGGGGGCGCCGTAGCGGTACATCGAGGCGATCGTGTAGAGCTTTTGCGGCTGCGCCTCGCGGTGGAGGCCATGCTCGACATAGGCGCGGCAAATCGGCGCAGTCGCCTCCGGCCGCAGGGTCAGCGAACGGTCGGAGCGGTCGGCGAAGGTGTACATCTCCTTCTGGACGACGTCCGAGCCGGCACCCGACGTGCGCGCAAACAGCTCCGTGTCCTCGAACACCGGCGTCTGGATCGGCCGGTAGCCGTAGAGCGCGCAGAGCCGCTCCATCTCCCCTGTCACGCGCCGCCAAAGCGGCTGCTCGGAGGGAAGGATGTCGTGGGTGCCGCGCGGCCGCTCGACTCTCACGCGCGCCCCCGGCCGCGCGCGGCTCCCGCCGGGCGAAGCCCGGCTCCGCCGCGCGCTCGCACCGCTCGCAGCACCCGGCTCTTCGAGTCCGTACCTCCGTACTGTCCTCTTCGGCCGTGCACTGCGAGCGGCGCGCCGGGAGCACGCGTGACGCTCATGCGCGCAGCTCGGCGAGGAACGGGTTGCCGGCGACCTCGACGCCGAGCGTCGTCGCGGGGCCGTGTCCCGAGTAGACGGTCGTCTCGGGCGGGTAGGCGTCGGTGAGCCCGCGGATCGACTCGAGCAGCGTGTCCCAGTCCCCGAACGGCAGGTCGGTGCGCCCGACCGAGCCGGCAAAGAGCACGTCGCCGGAGAAGAGGCACTCGTCTGCGTAGTACGAGACGTGTCCCGGCGAGTGGCCAGGGACGTGGCGCACCTGGAACGAGATTCCGGCCGCCTCGACCGTCTCGCCGCCCGCGAGCAACGTCGCCTCGCCCGCAAACGGCCTGATCGGGATGCCCTGGTAGAAGTCGCCCGGCCGACGGAACACGTCGAGCTCGAGCTCGGGGAGCCAGACGGGCGCGCCTGTTCCCTCGGCGAGCTCGGCGAGCGCGCCGAAGTGGTCGTAGTGGCTGTGCGTCAGCAGGATCGCGGCGCAGCTCGCCCCTGCGCGCGCGAGGGTGAGCCGGACCTCGGCCACGTCCGCACCCGGATCGATCACGACGGCCTCGCGCGCCGACCGGTCGAGCCGGACGAGGTAGCAGTTCGTCCCGATCTGCCCCAGAGAGAGGGTGTCAACCGCGAGCGCCATCGGCGGATGAGTCTATCCTTGGCCCTGTGCAGACCTGGAACCTGATGGAGGTCGCTGCACCGGCCGGCACCAGAGATCCGCTCGTTGTCCATTCGGGCAACGAGGCGCGCGCCGTCCTGATCGTGCTCAACCCAGGTCAGGTGATGGGCGACCACCAGGTGAAGGAGAACGCCTGGGTGACGGTGCTCGAGGGCCAGGTGCGCATCGCGGCCGGCGACGAGTCGGTCGAGGCGACGCCGGGAATGCTCTTCCGCTTCGACCCGGACGAGCGCCACTCGCTCGGGAGTGACGAGGGCGCGCGCGTCCTGCTCCTGCTCGCCCCGTGGCCGGGCGACGGCCACTATCGCGGCAGCACGCCGCGCGAATAGCGTCTAGGAGGGTCTGGCGGAACGTCGCTCGTCGCCGGGGTGCGATGCTCGTTTCGAGGCAAGGACGCAGGGAGCGCCGATAGCCGAAGCTATCGGTGCGACTGAGGACGCAGCATCGGGACGAGCAGCGCGGCCCGGCGGCTCAGCCGATGTTTCGCCAGACCCTCCTAACGCTTCTTGGGCGCGCCGGCCTGCTTCGCGAGCCGGCGCTGGTGCGAGCGCCAGACCATCGTGTCCATGAAGTAGCTGAACGGCAGGAAGAAGGCCATCAACACCGCGGTCTGCCCTACCTTGCCCGCAGTCGAGACCTGGTCCCCTGCGAGCAGATAGACGGTCAGGAACATCAGCGGGAAGAAGAGGAGTCCGCGGCGGAGAGTGCGCCGCCACGAGGGCGGGTCGATCGTGCGGCCGGCGCGCTTCGCCGGCTGCGCCTTCGACGCCTTCGCCTTGCTCGCGGGCTGGTCGGTGACAAGCTCCTCGGCCTCGTTTGGGTCGAGCACGCGGCCCTCGTCGTCGACGTAGACCTCCTCGTACTCGTGCCGCTTCAGCTTCTCCCGGCGGCGCTGCTGCTTCTTCGTTGCCATGCGCTCAGTATGCCGAGCGGCTCCACGCGACCGCTCCGTTCTTGACGACGCCGGCGACGAGGTCTCCGCCGAGGTGGTACGCGAGGTGGCGCCAGTCGGGCGCGTCGAGCAGCGTCAGGTCGGCCGCGTAGCCCGGTGCGATCCTGCCCAGCCGGTCGGCGCGTCCGAGCACGTGCGCCGCATTGACCGTGCAGGCTCCCAGCGCTTCGGGCGGGCTCAGCCGCAGCTGCGTCGCGGCCAGCGAGCAGACGAGCGGAAGGCTCTCGCAAAAGGCGCTTCCGGGGTTGAAATCGGTCGCGAGGGCGACGACGGCGCCCGCATCGACGAGCGCACGGCCGGCGGGCATCGGCCTGCCGAGGAAGAGCGCGCTCGCCGGCAGCAGCACGCCCGTCACGTCGCTCGCGGCAAGCGCGGCGATCCCGTCCGGTCCAGTCGCCTCGAGGTGGTCGACCGAGCGTGCGCCGAGCTCGATTGCGAGCGGGATCGCACCCGCTTCCGTGAACTGGTCGCCGTGGAGGCGGAGCGCGAGCCCGTGGTCGGCGCACGCCCGGAGGTAGCGGCGCGCCTGGATCGCGTCGAAGGCGCCCCGCTCGAGGAACACGTCGGCCGCCTCGGCGAGCTCCGCCGCCGCTGGCAGGACCTCGGCCAGGGCGTAGTCGAGATACGCGTCGGCGTCCTCGAACTCGGGCGGCGTGGCGTGCGCGCCGAGCCACGTCGGGACCCCGCCTGCAGCGCGGACGGCCTCGAGCGACGCCAGCTCGGTGTCGCGGTCGAGGCCGTAGCCGGACTTCCCCTCGAACGTCGTCGTACCGGCGCGCAGCATCCAGTCGCGGTGCCGCTCGACGGCGACGGCGAGGCCGTCCTTCCCGGCAGCGCGCGTCGCCCGCACGGTCGACAGGATGCCGCCGCCCGCCGCGTGCAGCTCCTCGTAGCTCGCGCCGGCCGCGCGGAGCGAGAACTCGTCGACGCGGTCGCCGCCGAACGCCGGGTGGGTATGGCAGTCGACGAGCCCTGGGATCGCGGAGAGCCCGCGCCCGTCGAGCTCCTCTACCTCGCCGGAAAGCGGCGCCAGCTCCGCCATCGCACCGACCGCGGCGATCTCGCCGCGGTCGCACAGGACGTACCCGCGCTCGGTCACGTCGACCTTGCTGAGCGCAGGTCCGCGCAGCGGCGCGTCCCGCCCCGCCGGCGAGACGACCTGCGCGAGGTCGCGAATCAGCAGCCGCGACACGCGGTCAGGCGCTCGGCCGCTCGAGGCCGGGCAGGTCCAACCCGTGCTCGCGCGCGGCATCGAGCGCCTCGTCGTACCCCGCGTCGGCGTGCCGCATCACGCCCGTGCCAGGGTCGGTGGCGAGCACTCGCTCGAGCCGCTCGGCTGCGTCCACGCTGCCGTCGGCGAGGATGACCATGCCGGCGTGGATGGAGTTGCCGATCCCGACGCCGCCGCCGTGATGGACGCTCACCCACGTCGCCCCCGCCGCCGTGTTCAGGAGCGCGTTCAGGATCGGCCAGTCGGCGATCGCGTCCGAGCCGTCGCGCATCGCCTCGGTCTCGCGGTAGGGAGACGCGACCGAGCCCGAGTCGAGGTGGTCGCGCCCGATCACGACCGGCGCCGACACCGCCCCCGAGCGGACGAGCTCGTTGATCGCGAGCCCGGCCCGGGCGCGGTCGCCGTAGCCGAGCCAGCAGATGCGAGCCGGGAGCCCCTGGAAGGCGACGCGCTCGGGAGCAAGCTCAAGCCAGCGCAGGAGCAGCGCGTCGGCCGGGAAGAGTCGCCGCAGCTCGTCGTCGATCGCCGCGATGTCGGCCGGGTCGCCCGAGAGAGCGGCCCAGCGGAAGGGGCCGATGCCGCGACAGAAGAGCGGCCGGATATAGGCCGGGACGAAGCCCGGGTATGAGAAGGCGTCCTCTACTCCCTCCTCATAGGCCTCCCCTCGCAGGTTGTTGCCATAGTCGAAGACGTAGCTGCCGGCCCGGACGTACTCGAGCATCCCCTCGACGTGGCGCGCGATCGACTCGCGGGCGCGCCGGAGGTACTCGTCCGGGTCGGAACCGCGTAACGACGCGGCTTCCGCGACCGACAATCCCACCGGCACGTAGCCGGTGAGCGGATCGTGGGCGGCCGTCTGGTCGGTGACCAGGTCGAAAGATTCACTCTTTCGTGCCAGTTCCGGCACGATCTCGGCCGCGTTTCCCTCGACTGCGACCGAGAGCGGGCGCCTCTCGGCGGCGGCCGCCCGGACGCGCGCGACCCCGTCCTCCAGCGAGCCTGCGACCTCGTCGAGATAGCGCGTCTCGAGCCTGCGCTCGATCCGGGACGGGTCGACCTCGATGCAGAGGATCGCGGCGCCGGCCATGGTCGCCGCGAGCGGCTGCGCACCGCCCATGCCGCCCAGGCCGGCCGTCAGGATCGTCCGCCCGCGCAGGTCGGCGGAGCCGAAGTGCGTCTCGCCGGCGGCCGCGAAGGTCTGGTACGTCCCCTGCAGGATGCCCTGGGTGCCGATGTAGATCCAGCTCCCGGCGGTCATCTGCCCGAACATCGTCAGCCCTTCGGCCTCGAGCCGGCGAAACTCGTCCCAGGTCGCCCACCGCGGCACGAGCAACGAGTTCGCGATCAGCACGCGGGGAGCCGCCTCGTGCGTGCGGAAGACGCCGACGGGCTTGCCGCTCTGGACGAGCAGCGTCTCGTCGTCGCGCAGGCGCAGCAGTGTCCGCACGATCGCCTTCAACGCGGCGTGCGAGCGGGCCGCTCGGCCGGAGCCGCCGTAGACCACGAGTTGCTCGGGGTGCTCGGCCACCTCGGGGTCGAGGTTGTTCAGCAGCATCCGCAGCGGCGCCTCGGTCTGCCAGGAGCGCGCGTTCAGCTGCGTGCCGCGTGGCGCGCGAATCTGCGAGAGGTCGCCGGCAAGCGCTTCGACTGCCGCGTCGAGCGACGACACGCTCATCGCAGCTCCCCGACGGCGGCCTCGGCGGCGGCGACGATCGACCCGTCCCGGACCGCCACCGCGACGCGCTCGATGTCGTCGGACAGCGAGCGGTCGTCCCGCACCCGTTCCGAGAGCTCGCGCACGGCGTCGTGGGTCGCACGCACGCCCGGTCCCGGCTCGAGCGGCGCCAGGAACTCGATCGCCTGCGTGCCGGCGAGCAGCTCGATTGCGAGCGCGCGCTCGGCGTTCGCGACCACCTGGAGCGCCTTCAGCCCGGCCGCGTTCCCCATCGAGACGTGGTCCTCCTGCCCTGCGCTCGTCGGGATCGAGTCGACGCTCGCCGGGTGACAGAGCGACTTGTTCTCGGAGACGAGCGACGCGGCCACGTACTGCAGGATCATGAATCCGCTGTTCAGCCCGCCCTCGACGGTGAGAAACGGCGGCAGCCCGTCGGAGAGCGACGGGTTCACGAGCCGCTCCACGCGGCGCTCGGAGATGCTGGCGAGCTCGGCGACGGCCATCGCGAGCCCGTCGAGCCCGAACGCGAGCGGCTGGCCGTGGAAGTTCCCGTTCGAGACGACCAACCCCTCGTCGACGAGCACGAGCGGGTTGTCCGTGGCGGCGTTCAGCTCGATCGCCACCGTCGCCTCGACGTGGTCGAGCAGGTCGCGGCTCGCCCCGTGCACCTGCGGCGCGCAGCGCAGCGAGTAGGCGTCCTGCACCTTGTCGCACCAGCGATGTGACTCGATGATCGCCGAGCCCTCGAGCAGCCGCCGAACGTTCGCCGCCGAGTCGACCTGGCCGCGCAGCGGCCTCGCCTCGTGGATCGCAGGGTGGAAGCTGGTGCGCGATCCCTGCAGCGACTCGAGCGAGAGCGCGCACGCGAGGTCGGCCGCGCGCGCGAGCCGCCGAGCACGGACGAGCGCGAGCGACGCCATCGCAGACATGAACTGCGTGCCGTTGATCAGCGAGAGACCCTCCTTCGCCGCCAGGCGGACCGGCTCGAGGCCCGCAGCGGTGAGCGCGTCGGCGCCGCGCTGCAGCGTGCCCTCGAACCACGCCTCCCCCTCGCCGACGAGCGGCAGCGCCAGGTGGGCGAGCGGCGCGAGGTCGCCGCTCGCGCCGACGGAGCCTCGTGACGGGACGCGCGGCAGGATCCCGCGGTTGAGGCACTCGATCAGGAGCTCGACCGTCTCGATCCGCGCGCCCGAGTAGCCCTTCGCGAGCGCGTTCGCGCGCAGCAGCATCGCCGCTCGCACGACCTCGTTCGGATACGGCTCGCCGACCCCGCAGGCGTGGCTGCGGAGCAGGCGCAGCTGCAGCTCCTCCACCTGCTCGTCGGGGATCGACTCGGAGACGAAGCGGCCGAACCCCGTGTTGACGCCGTACGTGTGCTCCGCCGCCTGCTCGACGAGCGCCCGCGCCGCCTCCATCTGTCCACGGGCCTCGTCGGCGAGCGCGACCGGCGCGCGGTGCACGGCGACCTCCCAGACGTCCTCGATCCGGAGGTCGTTCCCGGTCAGCGCGTGGCTGGCTATCACCTCAGCGAGTCTAGGCCCTTCAGTGGTGCATCGGCGCCTCGGTGCCCGTCGTGTGCAGCAGGTTCTCGACGTCGCGGACGCCGTGGATCTTGTGGGCGCGCTCGACCAGCGTGTCGATCAGGCCCTGCGACGGCAACTCGCCGCGGAGCTGGATGACGCCCTCCTGCGCGTTGACGTCGACTGCACCCTTGACCTCGTGCTCGCCGCGGAAGAGCTCCGACTCGACCTTGGCCTTCAGCGTCGCGTCGTCGTAGTCCTTCGGCCGCAGGCTCGAGAGCAGGCCGCGGAACCGACCGAGCACGACCTGACGTCGTCGGCCGGTGACGATCCACGCCCCCGCGGCCGCAATGAGCGCCATCGGTAGCAGCTTGCGCATGTGACTCCTCTCTGTCGTTGACGAGTTCAACTACCGCGTCTCAGCGGAGCCAAACGTCCGTCAGGGAACGAGCCGGAGCTCGAGCACGTGCGACTGGTCGAACCCGTCGATGCGGAGGATCGCCCCGGCGGCCGCCGCGGCCGCGCCGGCGGGCATCAGCCCGACGAGCTCGGAGCCGAGCACCTCGGCCCCGCGCGCGGCCGCCTCCTCCTCGATCCGGGCGACGATGTCGTGGAGCGCAGCGGCCTCCCAGTCCTCGACGTTCATCGAGACCTGTACGACGCCGGCGCGCGGAAGGTCAAGGCCGAGCGCCCGCACGCCCGGGAAGCCGCCGCCGCTCTCGCGCACGACGCCCGCGACCTCACGTGCCAACTCGAGCGTGCCGCGGAGGTTGACGTTGAAGGCGATCAGCGGCCGCCGAGCACCGACGATCACGCCTCCGGCCCGCTCGTTGAGCCGCGCCGGGCCGAAGTCGGGCTCGAGCTCGCCCGAGTCGAGCCGCCGTTGCAGCTCCGCGGTGCCGCCCTTGCGGAAGAACGCAGGCCCCCGGCCGGGCGCGAGCTCGCCGTAGAGGAACACCGGCAAGTCGAGCTCACTGCCCACGCGACGGGCGAGCGTGCGTGCCGTCTCGGTCGCGAGCTCCATGTCGGCAGGCTTGATCGGCACCACGGGGACGACGTCGGCGACGCCGATACGCGGATGCGCGCCCTCGTGCCGGCGCAGGTCGATCCGGTCGCGCGCGTAGGCGATCCCCGCGAGCAGCGTCTCGACGAGCTCGGCCGGCTCGGCGACGAGGGTGAAGACGGAGCGGTGGTGGTCGGCGTCGACGTGCACGTCGAGCAATCGCGCGGGCGCCGACAACGCCGTCCGCAGCTCGTCGAGCACGGCCTCGTCGCGGCCCTCGGAGAAGTTCGGCACCGCCTCCAGCATCGGGCCGTACTGTACGAGGGTGAAGGCGTATTACGAGGCCCGCGCGTCGGAGTACGACGACTGGTGGCTCGGCGGGGGCCTGTTCGAGCAGCGCGACCGTCCGGACTGGGAGCGTGAGCGCGAGACGCTGCTCACGACGCTCGCCGGGCTCGAGCCGGCGCGGACACTCGACGTCGCGTGCGGCACGGGCTTCCTAACCCGGTACCTGCGCGGCGAGGTGACCGGGCTCGACCAGAGTGCAGCGATGCTCGAGCTCGCCTCGAAGCGCTGCCCAGGCTTCCGGTTCGTCCAGCGCCGACGCGTTTCCGCTCCCGTTCGCCGACGGCGCCTTCGAGCGTGTCTTCACCGGCCACTTCTACGGCCACCTCGAGGAGCCCGAGCGCGTGGCCTTCCTTGCGGAGGCCCGCCGGGTCGCGCCGGAGCTCGTCGTCGTCGACTCGGCCTTGCGCGACGATGTCGAGCCGGTCGAGTGGCAGGAGCGGGTCCTGAACGACGGCTCGCGCTGGCAGGTCTACAAGCGCTACTTCAGGCCGGAGGAGCTCGTCGAGGAGCTCGGCGGCGCCGACGTCCTCCACGCGGGTCGCTGGTTCGTCGCCGTCCACGCGTGACGGTCCGGAAGAAGCTCGTATCGCTCGCTGGCGTCGCTGCAGCGCGACAACGCCCGCTGCCGCGCGTGCGTCGAGGCCGGTTACCCGCTCGAGTCCTGGCCCGTGCGGGCGCCGTTCCGCGGCCAGCGCGCGTACCTCTACGGGCAGGCTCCGGGGATCGTCGAGGGTGAGGAGCGGCTGCCGTGGCGGGGCCGCGCCGGCCAGACGCTGCGACGCTGGCTCGCGCTCGAGGGCGACGAGCTGTACGAGCACTTCTACTGCGGCTCCGTCACCCGCTGCTACCCGGGCCGTCCCGCGTCGGGCCGCGGCGACCGGACACCGACGCCGCGCGAGCAGGACCTGTGCACGTTCTGGCGCGACTGGGAGCTGGCGCTGCTGCAGCCGGCGCCTGATCGTCACGGTCGGCGGCCTCGCGCTTCGCCGCCTGCTCGGGCTGGGAACGCTGACCGACGCGATCGGCAAGAGCTACACGCGCGGAGACGCGATCGTGATCCCGCTCCCCCATCCCTCCGGAGCGAGCGGCTGGCTCAACGACCCGGCGAACCGAGCGCGGCTCGGCAAGGCGCTCACCCATGTCCGCCGAGAGCTCGGACGGCTCAGCGAGTCGCGATGACGACCATCCGCCGGGTCTCGAGCGTCAGCGGCTGCCCGTCGTGGCCGACGGCTTCGACCGACGCGAAGCCGGCGTCGAGCAGCAGGTCACGCAGCTCCGTGAACGTGTAGAAGCGAACGGAGTAGACCGTCTTCCGGACGCGCCCACCGCGGACGACCCAGCGCTCCGTCTCTTCCCGGCCCGTCTCGACGTCGAACCGGAACCGATCCACGATGAGGTCGCCGTCGCGCTCGGACACGGCGGCAGGCACGCGGTTGCGCATGAAGACGTCACGGCTGTGGACGTCGATCACCAGCCGTCCGCCGGGCTTGAGCGTGCGCCGCGCGGCCTCCAGCCAGGCCTTGTTCCCCTCGTCGTCGAAGTAGCCGAAGGACGTGAACCAGTTGACGACGGCGTCGAAGCGCTCCGTCCACGGCAGCTCCCGCATGTCTCCCTGCACGTACTCGACCTCCACGCCGCGCTCGGCCGCGTCCGCCCGCGCCCGTTCGAGGAAGAACGGGTCGGCGTCGAGGCCCGTGACGCGCGCGCCGCGCGCCGCCAGCCGGTTCGCGATCCGGCCGTGCCCGCACGGAACGTCGAGGACTTCTGAGCCTTCCGACAGACTCAACGTCGTCCAGAGCATGGCCGCCTGGGCTTCGGACAGATCGTCGTCGAGAAAGCTCTCGTAGAAGTAGAGGTAGTCCTCCCCGAAAACGTCTGGCGGAACGCCTTCCACCGCTCCATCCTGGACGACGCGGCTACCCGGGGGCAAGCAGCTGCGCAGCTAGATTTCATCGGTGAGCGACGTCCCCTACCGCCGCACTTTCGTCAGGCTGCTCGGCTTCCTGCGGCCGTACCGCTGGTCACTGCTCGTCTCGACCGTCCTCGCCGTTCTCTCCCAGGCGGCGGCGATCGCGATCGTCGTGCTCGTCGCCGAGGCGATCGACGGGATCGAGGCCGGGCGCGGCACGGAGACGCTCGCGTGGATGGTGGCGGGAATCCTCCTCGCCGGCGTCCTCAAGGCGGCGTTCATGGTCGGGCGCCGCCTGATCTCCGGCCGGCAGGCACTCGGGATCGAGAAGGACATGCGGGAGGGGCTCTACTCCCACCTGCTGCGGCTCTCGTTCGGCTTCTACGACCGCCACCAGACCGGCCAGCTGATGTCGCGCGCGACGGTCGACCTGCAGTCCGTGCGCTTCTTCCTGGGCTTCGGTCTCATCTTCTTCTTCCAGCACGTCCTGACAATTGTCTCGGTCACGGTCGTGCTCCTGGTCGTCGAGTGGCGGCTCGCGCTGATCGCGCTCGCGATCACGCCTGTGGTCGTGGCGGTCGCCTACCGCTACAGCCACGTCGCGCACCCCATCCTCCGCGACGTGCAACAGCGCCTCGGCGAGGTGGCGACGGTGGCCGAGGAGTCGATCGTCGGCGTCCACGTGGTCAAGGCGTTCGCACAGGAGGAGCCGCGCCAGGCCGAGTTCGAGCGGGCATCCGGCGGCGTCTTCGCGGAGACCGTTCGGGCCTTCCGGCAGCGGGCGATCTACGTGCCGCTCCTCTCGTTTCTGCCGCTGCTCGCGCAGGCCGCGGTGCTGCTGGTGGCCGGCCGCATGGTGGTCTCGGGCTCGCTGACGCTGGGCCAGTTCTTCCTCTTCAACCTGCTGCTGGCGATGCTGATCGTGCCGCTCCGCAGTCTGGGCATGTGGATCGGGCAGGCGCAGCGCGCGACGGCCTCGGGCGAGCGGATCTTCGAGATCATGGACGAGCCAGAGGGCGTCGAGGACCGGCCGGGCGCGGTCGCGCTGCCCGACGGGCACGGCGCGATCCGCTTCGAGCGCGTCACGTTTGCCTACGCGTCCGGCCGGCCGGTGCTCGAGAACGTCGACCTCGAGCTCGCGCCTGGCCGGACGGTCGCGCTGATCGGCCATACGGGCTCGGGCAAGACGACGCTCGCCGCGCTCGTGCCGCGCTTCTACGACGCGAGCGAGGGCCGCGTGCTCGTAGACGGCGTCGACGTCCGCGACGTCACGCGACGCTCGCTCCGCCGCGAGATCGGCGTCATCTCACAGGATCCGTTCCTCTTCTCCGCGACCGTGCGCGAGAACATCGCCTTCGGCGTGCTCGACGCCACCGACGCGCAGGTCGAGCGGGCGGCACGGGCCGCACAGGCGCACGAGTTCGTGGAAGAGCTGCCGCAGGGCTACGAGACCGTGATCGGCGAGCGCGGGATCACGCTCTCGGGTGGTCAGCGCCAGCGGCTCGCGATCGCAAGGGCACTCGTGATCGACCCGCGCATCCTGATCCTCGACGACGCGACGGCCTCGGTCGACGCGACGACGGAAGCGCAGATCCGGGCCGGCCTCGCCGAGGCGATGCGCGACCGCACGACGATCATCATCGCCCACCGCCTCTCGACGATCGCGCTCGCGGACGAGGTCGTCGTCCTCGACCACGGGCGCCTCGCCGCCCGCGGCACCCACGCCGAGCTGCTCGCGACGAACGCCGTCTACCAGGAGATCCACGAGCACGGCCTGCTCCAGGGGCTCCTCAAGGAGACCGCATGAAAGTCTGGCAGCCGGGCGGCCATCTCTCCGAGGAGCGCGGAGGCGAGGTGCAGGACTGGTCGTGGCGACGGACGCGACGGCGGATCGGGCTGCTCGCGCGACTGACGCTCCCGTACAAGAGCCGCACGGCGCTCGCGATCGCGACGCTGCTCACGTACACGCTCGTCGCGCTCGCGCCCCCGTACCTGGCGAAGCTCGCGATCGACGAGGGGATCGCGGAGGGAGACCTGGGCCGTCTGACCTGGATCGTCGGCCTCTTCGTCGTCGCCGCGCTGGCGGCGCTCGCTCTCTCGTCCGCGAATACGTATCTGACCGGCTGGACCGGCGAGCGAGTCCTCGCCGACCTGCGCAACAAGCTCTTCGCGCACCTCCAGCGACTCTCGCTCGGCTTCTACGAGCGCAACCGCGCCGGTGTGATCATCAGCCGGATCACGAACGACGTCGAGGCGCTCGACCAGCTCGTCACCGACGGCGTCACCAGCCTGATCCAGAACACCCTTCTCCTGCTCGGCACCGCCATCGTGCTCTTCCTCCTCGACGTCAAGCTCGCGCTGGCGACGCTGACGGTGCTCGTGCCGATGGCCTTCGTGACGGCCTGGTTCCGAAGCCGCTCCAACCGCGCCTATCGCCGGGTGCGCGAGCGGCTCGGGCTCGTCACCGCGACGCTCGCCGAGGACATCGCCGGGATGCGCGTCGTCCAGTCGTTCACGCGGGAGCCGGTGCAGGAGCGCGCGTTTCAGAGCGTGAACGACCGCTACCGCGGCGCCAACTACGAGACGGTCGTCCTGAACGGCATCTACTTCCCGGCCGTCGACCTGCTCAGCTCGGCGGCGACCGCGATCGTCTTCGGCTACGGCGGCTGGCTCGTCTACCACGGCGACATGAGCACCGGAACGCTCTTCGCCTTCGCGCTCTACCTGGGCAACTTCTTCGACCCGATCCAGGTGCTCTCGCAGCTCTACAACACGTTCCTCTCCGCGATCGCGGCGCTGGACAAGATCGTCGGCGTGCTGGACGAGAAGCCCAGCGTCGTCGACAGGCCGGGGGCGATCGAGCTGCCGCGGATCGAGGGGCACGTGCGCTTCGAGGGGGTCCGGTTCGGGTACGGGCCGGAGTTTCCGGAGGTCCTGCACGGGCTCGACCTCGACGTCCGCGCGGGCACGACGGTCGCGCTCGTCGGCCACACCGGCGCCGGAAAGTCGACGATCGCGAAGCTGCTCGCCCGCTTCTACGACCCGACCGAGGGGGCGATCTCGATCGACGGCCACGACCTGCGCGAGGTGACGCAGCATTCGCTCCGGCGGCAGCTCGGCATCGTCCCTCAGGAAGGCTTCCTCTTCGGCGGCACCGTCGCGGAGAACATCGCCTTCGGCCGTCCGGACGCGACACCCGACGAGATCGAGGCGGCCGCCGCGGCCGTCGGCGCACACGCGTTCATCGTCGAGCTCGAGGACGGCTACCAGACGCATCTCGGCGAGCGCGGCACCCGGCTCTCTCTCGGCCAGCGCCAGCTCGTCGCCTTCGCGCGGGCGCTGCTGGCCGACCCCCGCATCCTCATCCTCGACGAGGCCACCTCGTCCGTCGACATCGGCACCGAGCGCCAGATCGACCGCGCGCTGCGGCGGCTGCTCGCCGGGCGCACGTCGTTCGTGATCGCCCACCGGCTCTCGACGATCCGGGACGCCGGCGTAATCGTCGTGCTCGAGCACGGCCGCGTCGTGGAGCAGGGCACTCACGAGGAGCTGATCGCGCGCCGCGGCCTCTACACGAGCCTGTACGGCGACTGGGCCGACGAGGTTGCCTGACGTAGGGTTCCGGGCATGAGCAACGGCGCCCAGGAGCTGGCGAGCTGGGGCCGACGGCTCGCAGCGCTGCTCCTCGACGGCGCCCTCCTCGCTGCGATCGTCCTCGCCACCGTCGGTATCGCGGGCGTCGGGCCGGCGGAGCTGAACGACCGTATCCTCGCCGGGGACACGCTGCTCGTACTGCTGCTCTTCGTCGTGCCGGAGGCGATCTACGACACCGCCATGATCGGCTCTCGCAACCAAACGTTCGGGAAGATGGCGCTCCGGATCAAAGTCGTCGGAGCGGACGACCGCGCCCCGATCGGCTACTCACGGGCGTTCACGCGCTGGCTCTCGACGGCCTTCCTGTGGGCGCTCTTCACCGTGCCCGGGATCATCGACCACCTCTGGCCGTTGCACGACCGGCGCAACCAGGCGCTGCACGACAAGTTCGCGCGGAGCGTCGTGGAGCGGACATGAGTGACCTCGACCCGACCACGGAGGAGCGGATCGAGGCGCCGGTCTCGGAGGAGGCCGTGCGCGAGACGCGCCTGTCGCCGGCGCAGGCCGTCGAGAAGATGCACATCAACCTCCCGGTCCGCGGCAACCGGAAGCTGCGCAAGCTGCTCGAGCGCGTCAACGCGGACAAGCAGCTCAAGGGCTGGTGGCACGTCTCCAACGTGAACGCGGTGGTACGGCTCGAGATCAACGATCACTCGTGGGTGCACATCCAGATCGTCGCCAACATCGCGCTCAAGCTCCTGCGCCAGCTGACGAAGCACAAGGTAGAGCCCTCCGCGGTACGCGACTTCGGGCTCGAGCAGGACGACGCGGAGGTGATCGTCGCGCTCGCCGCCCTCTTCCACTGCGTCGGCATGTCGGTGCACCGGCACGGCCATGAGGACTTCTCCCTCTTCCTCGCCGAGCCGAAGATGCGCGAGCTGCTGGACGGGCTCTACGAGGAGCCGGATCTGACTGTGATCGTGTCCGAGGTGCTGCAGGCGATCACGAGCCACCGCGCGGACGGGCAGCCGCTCGCGCTCGAGGCCGGGATCCTGCGCGTCGCGGACGCGCTCGACATGGCCGAGGGGCGCTCGCGGATCCCGTTCGAGAAGGGCCGCGTCTCGATGCACTCGCTCTCGGCCGCGGCGATCGAGGACGTCTCGATCGCGGACGGCGACGAGCGGCCGGTCAAGATCGAGATCGTGATGAACAACTCCTCCGGGCTCTTCCAGGTCGACGGCCTCTTGAAGGCGAAGCTGCGCGGCTCCGGCCTGGAGCCCTACGTCGAGGTGATCGCGCACATCGACACGGAGGCCGAGAAGAGCCTCGTTTCCGTGTACCGGCTCGAAACCTGAGCGGCTAAACTGCCCCGAACCCAACGGTGCGGGATCGTCTAATGGTAGGACGCTCGGCTCTGGACCGAGTAGTCTAGGTTCGAATCCTAGTCCCGCAGTTGCAAGACCATTAAAGAGGCAGTTTTCGGGGCTCTGAGACACGGATTTGAGTCACGACCGGTCCGTGACTCAGGACCGCCGCAGGCCACGCTCGGCGTCAGCTCGATGACCTCGTGGTGAGGGCTACTCCCCTCGCCGCCACGTTCCGGACGTTTGCCGCGTCGCGGGGGCTTAACGCCTTCGAGGACCGCCGCACCTGGAGACTCAGTATCCACCCTGAGGGGGGCTGTGGGCGTGAACCTATCCCGTTGACCGGTTGTTGAGCGACGCCGGATCAGAGATGGTCGGTCGCGAATGCCGGCTGACCGCTTCTCTCGGTTCCAACCGCTCGCAGGGATGCTCGCCGCGCTGCTCTTCCTCACCGGCCTACTCGTGTTCCGCAACGACCCACCAAGCGAAACCGATGTGGCAGCGACGTTCTCGTACTGGCAGGACGACCGAGGGCGCCACCAGATCGTCGCCCTGCTCTTGACGCCCCTGATGGGGCTCCTCCTGATCTTCTTCGGTGCCGGCCTCAGGCGGCGGCTGTCCTTCGGGAGCGAGGACTCCGGGCACGGCCTGGTCGCATTCGGCGGCGCATTGCTCGCGGCCGGAACGTTCCTCCTGGTCGGGATGCTCGAGGCGGCGATGACGAACGCCGCGAAGGACGGCAACCGGCAGGCGGTCTACGCACTGAACCAGTTGCATTCCTACGACTGGCTCGCGTGGAACGCCGCGTTCGCCGCCCTCCTTCTCGCCACCGGGCTCGGCGCGCTCCGGAACGCGATGCTGCCCAAGTGGCTCGCGTGGGCAACCGTCGTCATCGGAGCGAGCCTGCTCACCCCAGTGGGGTTCTTCGGGTTCATCCTTCTGCCCGTGTGGCTCTTCGTCACCGGGTTCTGGCTGACCTTCCGCGACAGCGCTGCCCGCGGGACGGGAGGGGTGGCCGAGAAACCCCTCCCCAGCCGCGCGGCCGAGGCCGTGTTCAGGGATCAACCGCCGCCAGCGCCCGACACGCCGTAGCCGTCGGCCTCGAGACGATCGCCGCGCTAGGCCGCGCGAGGCGAGGTCGGGCTGCCGGGGCCGACGAGCTCGCCGACCGGCTCGAGCGCGCGCTCTCCGATGGGGTGAGCCTGCTTGCGCAGGGGACCGCTCGTCTCCTCCTCCTGATCCGTTGCCGCAGTCGGGTTGTTCGCACGATCATCGCATGTCCGGGATGCGTTCCGGCAGGCCCCGCTGCGCCCCTCCCGCTTGTTGCGGCGGTGGCCTGAGGCTGCCCGCGAGCTACTAGCGCGTTGCTAGCTGAATCAGGACGCCGTGCGGATCGCGCACGTAGGCAGCCCGACCCCACGGCTTCTCCGTCGGCGCTACGACAACTGCTGCGCCAGCTTCGACAGCTCGGTCGAAAGCGGCATCGACGTCATCGGCAACGAGGGTTAACTCAATACCGGCTGGCATCTCGTCGGCCTTGTTCACGCGAACCGCGATGGGAAGGTGCGCCTCCACCAACGATGGTGCGACTAGTGAGATGCGGGTGAGTCCAGTCCTGAGTTCGGCGTAGTCCCACTCGTCGTGCGCGTGGTCGAGCGTGAAGTCGAACGCTCGCTCGTAGAAGGCGGCAGCGGACTTAACGTCCTCGACGACGAGGCTCGTGTAGGCGTACTCCATCGAGACAAGACTGCCACCCCTGCGCCGCGCAGGCCCGACGAACCGCCCGACTGAGTCACGGCGTGAGTCACGACCCCACCGTTTGCAGGAGGTCTATCCTATTCTCGCAGTAGCAAGCCGATTCCGGCCTCTGGGGCCAGGCTCTAGCCCAGCCACTCCGGGCGGTAACGGGTCGGCTGCCGGCGGGTCAGGTGGGCGTAGGCCTCCTTCGCCTCGTTCGTCTCCTGCTCGACGCCGGCCCCGTGTCGCAGCGCGGCGGCGTCGACGGTATAGCCGCCCCAGTCGGGGCTGTCGACCGAGCGGTCGCGGGCGCCGAGCGCCACCACGACGCAGGGCCCGCCTCCCGCGCCGACGATGACGTGCTTCGTCTCGGGCGGGCAGTGCACGAAGTCCCACGCCCGCAGCGGCCGCTCCTCGCCCTCCACGATCAGGAGCGCCTCGCCCGAGAGCACGAGAAAGTCCTCCTGGTCGGCCTCCCAGTGGTACATCGCCATCGCCTCGCCCGGCCCAAGCACGTCGACGTAGATCCCGAGCTGCGGGAACTCCGTGTCGCCCTCGAGGTCGCAGAGCGCAGCCCGACCCTCCGCGTGGTACCAGCGCGCATCCTTCGCGTTCAGGACGAACCAGCCGTCACCCTTCGGCACGACTCCTGCCTCCGTCTGCTCGAGCGGCGCCTCCGGAACCATCGGCGGAAGCCTAACCCGCTCCCGCTCCGACACGGGATAGTCTTCGGCGCCCGCAGCTGCCCAGAGGGAGGTCGGAGATGGAACGGACAGGATCGAAGTCACTGCGCTTGCTGTCGGTCCTCGTCGGAGTGCTCGCATCGGCGATGCTGCTCGTCGGCTCGACGGCGGCAAACGCGCAGGAGCCGGAGCTCGCACCGATCGTCTTCGTGCACGGCGGAGCGGGGTCGGCAGCGCAGTACGAGACGCAGGCGAGACGCTTCGACGGGAACGGCTACCCGGCGAGCCTCGTTCACGCGTTCGAGTACGACTCCTCGTTTGTGACGAACACGTTCGCGCAGGTTGTCGCGCGGCTCGACGCCTTTATCGACGCCCTCCGGACGGAGCTCGGCGTCGAGCAGGTGTACCTGGTCGGCCACTCGCTCGGCACGTTCGTGTCGAACACCTACCTCGGCGACACCGGTCGCGCCGCCAAGATCGCCAAGTACGTCGGGATTGACGGCTCGAGCAACCCGAGCTGCGGCGTCGCGAGCCCGACCCTGGACTGCATGGGGATCTGGCAGGGGACCAACCTGACGGGCAACGTCGGAGGACAGAACGTGCGCCTCACCCCGCAGACGCACGTGCAGACGGCGACGTCCGCCGAGTCGTTCGCCGCCCAGTACGAGTTCTTCACCGGCGAGGAGCCGGAGACGACCCTCGTGCTCCCCGAGCCGCCCGGCCAGGTCGAGATCTCGGGTCGCGCGGTGGAGTTCCCGCAGAACGTCGGCGCAGCAGGAGCGACGGTGGAGGTCTGGGAGCTCGACGCGAAGACCGGCTCGCGGAAGGACGCGGAGCCCGACGCGAGTCTCACGGTGGCGGACGACGGCAGCTGGGGTCCCGTCACGGTCAACGGACAGCAGCAGTACGAGCTCAACGTGATCCGTGCGGGCTTCCTCACCCATCACTTCTACTTCCAGCCGTGGTTGCGCAGCAGCAACCTGGTGCGCATGAACCTCGCGCCGCCGGGCTCGCAGATCATCGCCAACACCAACCTGAGCGACAACCACACGGCGGCCACCGTCGTCCGCCAGAAGGAGTGGTGGGCGACGCATCCGACCGGGCAGAACGACGTCCTCGAGATCGGCACGAGCAGTGCGAGTCGCGGCGATCAGCCTGCCGTCAACGCCCTGACCAAGGTGACGAGCAACGGCGTGATCGGCATCCACGTCCATGACGCGGCGGCCTCGCCCGGTGACTCGACTCTCGACCTGCTTCCCTTCTTCCCGACGCAGGCGTTCCAGACCGGGGTCGACGTGTTCATGCCGGCGGCCGAGCCCACCGACGGCACCGTCTCGTTCGTCAACGCCCCTCGAGGAGACACGAGCAGGCTGCAGACGATCAGCGTGCCGAACTGGCGCTCGTCCGAGCACCGTGTCACGGTCACGTTCAACGACTTCGTCCAGGACATCACCACCTGGGGCGAGTGCAAGCGGGCCAAGCCGAGCCCATGTAGGTAGACGATTGGTGAGCGAGGTCACCGCCGAGCGCCTGGCCGCGCTGCAGCTCGAACGGCTTCGCGAGACGCTGGCGCGCGCCTACACCCGCGTGGCGCACTACCGACGCGCCTTCGACGCGGCCGGCGTGCACCCTGACGGGCTCCGGACGGTCGACGACCTGGGGCGCTTCCCCTTCACCACGAAGGAGGACCTCCGCGCCAACTACCCGTTCGGCATGTTCGCCGTGCCGCGCGAGCAGGTCGTCCGGATCCACGCGTCGTCGGGGACGACGGGACGGCCGACGGTGGTCGGCTACACGCAGCGGGACCTCGACACGTGGGCGGAGGTCGTCGCCCGATCGATCGAGACCGCCGGCGGGAGGGCGGGCGATGTCGTCCACGTCGCGTACGGGTATGGGCTCTTCACGGGCGGGCTGGGCGCGCACTACGGCGCCGAGCGGCTCGGCTGCACGGTCGTCCCTGTCTCGGGCGGGCTGACGGAGCGGCAGGTGCAGCTGATCGTCGACTTCGAGCCGCGGATCATCATGGTCACGCCGTCCTACTTCCTGGCGATCGTCGACGAGATGGAGCGGCAGGGCATCGATCCCGCCGCGACCTCACTCGAGATCGGGATCTTCGGCGCGGAGCCGTGGACCGACGAGATGCGACGCGAGATCGAGCAACGCTGTGCCATGGACGCCGTCGACATCTACGGCCTCTCCGAGGTGATCGGCCCCGGCGTTTCCCAGGAGTCGGTCCGGACGAAGGACGGCCTGCACGTCTGGGAGGACCACTTCTACCCCGAGATCGTCGACCCCGCGACGGGAGAGCGCCTGCCCGACGGCGAGCGGGGCGAGCTCGTCTTCACGTCGCTGACGAAGGAAGCCATGCCAGTCGTCCGCTACCGCACTGGAGACCTGACGCGGCTCGCGCCCGGTACGGCGCACCCGGCGTTCCGCCGCATGGAGAAGGTCACCGGCCGCACCGACGACATGATGATCGTGCGCGGCGTCAACGTCTTCCCGACCCAGATCGAGGAGCAGATCCTCAGGATCGACGGGCTGACGCCGCACTACGTCTGCGTCCTCACCCGGCCGGCCCGCATGGACGAGCTGACGGTGCGGGTCGAGGCGCGCGAGGACGGGCTGTCGGCTGCGGAGCAGCAGCAGCTCGGCGACCGGCTCGAGTCGCTCGTGAAGAGCCTCGTCGGTGTCACGATCACGGCTGAGGTGACCGCGCCGCGGGCGCTCGAGCGCTCGCTCGGCAAAGCGCAGCGGATCGACGACCGGCGCGGTTCCTGACGGCCCGGCCGAGAACGGCCATACTTCGTCTCGATGCGCCTGGGCCGCCGTTCCGCCCTCCAGCCGCTCGACGAAGCAGCGGCGTATGCACGCTGCCACGGCGCGCGGAGCAAGGACGTGCGGATCGTCAAGCTCCCACCTCGCCGCGCGCGCTACACGGAGGTGCTCGCCACCGGCGAGGAGCTGCGCGCGCTCTTCGAGCAGCGGCTCGACGCACGCGAGGCGGAATAGCGCGCGAAGCGGGGCCCTTGCGAGCCCGCTTCGCTACCTGCCCAACGCTGCCCGCTTCCCGGACCAACGCAAAGCGGGCTCCGAAGAGCCCGCTTGCGTCGCTGCCCCCGCGAACTAGAGTCCTGCGAGCCTCGGGCGGCGGACATAGCCGAACCCGAGGCCGAGCGCCAGGACGACCACGAGCGTCCCGATCCCGACCATCATCGCGCCGTCCCAGGAGAGGCCCGAATCGGTGCCGGCCGCCGTCGCCGGCGCGCCCACCTTCGAGATGGCGAACCGATCTGCCTGGTCGTCCGGCCGAACCACTGCCTCGGGCCGACCTGACTTGACGAGCTCACCCAGGGTCGCCAGCGACATCGGCTCCTCCGGGAAGGTGCCGAAGCTCGGGTCGCCCGGGATGACCTCCGCACCGGCCACCGGGATCCCCGCGCTCAGCGGGATGCCGGAGAGCGGATCGAGCGCGTCTGCGGCAGTCAAGCCCTGGCTCAGGTAGTTGATCACCGTCGGCGCCTCGACTGCGACTGCCTTCGGGAAGTCGGTCACGCCGGGAATGAACTGCGTGGCCTGCAACGTCGCGAGCTCCTCCATCTGCCGATGAGTGAGCGCGTCGCCGTTGCCGATCGCCTGAGTCGAGAGCTCTACGATCTGTCGATGGGTGATTGCATCACCGTTGCCGATGGCCCGCGACGTTGCGAGCTCCTCGATCTGCCGGTGGGTCAGCGCGTCGTCGTTTCCGACGACCTGTGCAGCGGACGACGTCGTCATGCCGTGGCTCAGGTACGAGATCACCTTCGTGGCGGCTGCCGCGTTGCCACCACTACCCTCGTCGACCTTGGCCGCCGCCGGAGCGGCGAGCGTCGCGAATGCGAGTCCTGCAGCGAGGCGGCGGAACCAGCGAGTCCTTCTGCGAAGCATCGTCTTCCTCCTCCGTCACGACCCCTTCCTTGCACCCCAGACGGACGGAGCGGCGCCTTTCTTCCCTTTGGCGACGGATCGCGCTTGAATTGTCGGTGCGCCCATGACGATCGAGCTCACCGACGCCCAGCTCGTCGAACGCTGCCGGATGGGGGACCCGGGGGCGTGGAACGAGCTCGTCGAGCGCTTCTCGCGCTATGTCTACGCGATCGCCGTGCGGGCCTACCGGTTGGCCGAGCACGACGCCGAAGACGTCTTCCAGGACGTGTTCGCGAGAACGTTCGAGCGGCTCGACTCGCTCCGTGAGGACGCGGCGATCCGGCCGTGGATCGCCCAGCTGACGCGCAACGCGTGCGTCGACCGCCTTCGCGCCGGCGCGCGCGAGCAGCCGAGCGACGAGCCGCAGGCCGAAGCGCTCGACGCCGCGATCGAGCAGCTCGACGAGGCGCTCGACGTGCACGAAGGCCTGCACGCCCTGACGCCGAACTGCCGCGAGATTCTCGACCGCTTCTTCGCCCGCGACGAGAGCTACCGCGTGATCGGCGAGGCCCTCGACCTCCCGGCCGGGACGATCGCGAGCCGGATCTCGCGCTGTCTCGCAAAATTGCGTGAGAAACTCGAGGGAAGAAAACCCGACCCGAGCCCGTCTGGAGAATCGTGAGCCACCCGCCACACGACGAGGAGCGCCTCGGCGAGCTTCTCGGCATGCTCCCGCCCGCCCCCGCGGGCTGGATGCAGGCCGCGAAGGAGCTGCCCGAGGCACGCCTCCAGCTCGACGAGATCGTGGAGCGTGCGCGAGTGGACGCGGAGTTCCGCGTCCTCCTCGTTGCCGACCTCGAGGCGGCGCTCATGTCGGCCGGCTACGAACCGCGGACCCTGTCTGCTGCGGTTCGTGCACGCCTGGCCGAGCTCGATTGGGAATAGAGTTCCGCCGATGGGTCTGTACGACCGCGACCTGCGCACCGTCCTCGACGAGATCGCCGGGCCTGCCGCGGCTCCCGGCGCAGGCGCCGTCTCCGGTGTCGTCACCGCGATGGCGGCAGGGCTGATCGCCTCGGCCGCCCGTCGGTCACAGGAGTGGCCGGAGGGAAGAGGCGTGTCCGCCCAGGCGCAGGCTCTACGTGGGAGAGTCGAGAAGCTGGCCGAGGCGAACGAGGAGGCCTACCTGGAGGCGTTGGCCATGATCGAGGGCGCTGCGGAGGACGGCGGGCGCGACGAGGCAATCGGCAAGGCGCTCGACACGGCGGCCGAGCTGCCGCTCTCGATCGCCGAGTGCGCCTACGACGTCGCGCTACTCGGCCTCGAGGCGGCGCAGCACGCGGTCCACGGCGGCGCCGACGACGCCTGCGCCGCCGCGCTGCTGGCGGAGGCGGCCGCGCGGGCGGCCGCGGGGCTCGTCGCCACGAACCTCGTCTCCGTCCCCGGCGACGAGCGCGTCGCGCACGCGCAGCGGCTCGCGGAGGCCGCGACGACGGCGGCGAAGCGCGCCGTCGCGGCATCCGCCGCCCGCTAGCGACTAGCGCTCGTAGGCAGGCTTCGGGTACGCCGGAGACGTGCTCCTGCGCCACAGCCGGAAGCGCCTGCGGGGCCGGTCGGACGCCATCCTCACCTCGTGGGCGAGTCGTGCGCGCTCGGCCTCGCGGAGCTTGTCCGCCTGGTGGTACCGCGCGAACTCGTCCAGAAAAGTCGGGTACATGTTCGTGCTCCTTTCTCCCTCGTATCCGACTACAGGACGGGAGCGCAACCGGGTTTCTTCCCGTAGAAAGGCGCTTAGGCGCGCGGAAGCTTGTTCATGCGGTGGATCCAGGCCTCGAGCCGCGGAAAGCGGCCGTCCAGGCGCATCGCGTCGCGCACGATCTCGTGGAACCGATGCTCGTCCCCTTCGTCCCACACGGTCGCGTACTTGAGAAACGGGAACGCGGTGACGTCGGCGACGCTGAGGTCGTCGCCGAAGAGGTAGTCGCGGCCCGTGAGGAGGCTCTCGAACACCGGCAGTGAGCCCGCGATCCGCGCCTCGAGCTCGGCGATCCGCGCGCGGTCCGGCTCGGGCTTCTGCTCCTCGACGAAGATCAGGTTCGGCGGGCGCTTCCAGAGCTGGTTGAACCAGTCGAGGAAGAGCTGGACCTCGGCACGCCGCGCCGGGTCGGCCGGGTAGAGCGGCGGCTCGGGGAACCGCTCCTCGAGGTGCGCGAGGATCACCGGCGAGTCAGAGAGGACGCGCTCGCCGTCGACCAGCACCGGCACGAGCTCCTGGCCGCTCACGCGCACGACCTCGCTCCGGTCGTCCGGGTCGAGCTGCACAGATTCGACCCCGATCCCCTTGTGTGCGAGCGCCAGCGCGACGCGCTCGACGTTGGTCGAGTAGGGAATGCGGTACAGCTTCAGCACGGGTTGATCCTACGGATCAGTCGTCGTCGTCCCCGCCCGAGCGGCCGCGGCCCCGGTTTCGGCCCCGCCCGGAGTTGTCGTCCGTCTCCGTCTCGGTCTCGGTCTCTGGCTCTGTCTCGGATTGCGAATCCGTCTCCGTCGTCGCCTGCACGGTGGTCGTGCGCACGGTCGTCGTCGCAGCCGGCGGCGCGAGCGCCGGCGCGGGCTCGAGCCGCACCACGGGAAGCGAGATCGTGTCCCGCGTGAGCAGGTGGACGCCGAAGCCGACCGCGACGGCGAGCGCGAGCCCGAGCAGGCCGAGGAAAACCGTCCGGATCACGGCGTCCCCGCCTTCGGCAGGACGACCTCGGCGCGGGCGCCGCCCTCGGCGCGCGACCGGATCGAGGCCGACCCGCCCCAGCGGCGCGCGAGCGTCTCGACGATCGCAAGCCCGAGCCCCGTCCCGGGCAAGTCAGTGCGGCCGCGGCGGAACCGCTCGAAGACCTGACGCTCCTCGCCGGAGGGGACTCCGGGGCCTTCGTCGAGGACGGCGAGTCGCCCATTCTCGTCCCAGGCGACCGTTACCGTCGTCCCCGCCGGTGCGTACACGAGCGCGTTCTCGATCAGGTTGTCCAGCGCGATCGCGACGTCTTCGTCGCCCGCGCGTACCAGCGCATCGCCGTTTCCGTCGAGCGCGAGCGCGTGACCGCTCGACTCGGCACGCGGAAGCCAGCGCTCGTACGCGGCCTCGGCAGCGCTCCGCAGCGAGATCGGCGTGCGGACGACCGGGCGCTCTCCGTCGCGGGCGAGCGTGAGCAGCGCATTCAGGAGGCGGGTCAGCCGCTCGACCTCCGCCTCTGCGAGCCGGAGCTCGTGCTGGACGGCGGGATCGCCCGACTTCACCTCCGCCGCCTCGATCCGGAGGCGCAGCCCGGTCAGCGGCGTGCGCAGCTGATGTGACGCGTTGCCGACGAACTCGCGCTGCGCCTCGAGCGCCTGGCCGAGCCGCTCGGTCATGTCGTTGAAGGCGAGCGCGACCTCCTGCTGCTCGCTCGCACCGGTCACTTCGGCGCGTGCATCCAGCTCGCCGTCCTCGACGCGGCGAGCGGTCTGTGCGAGCGCCCGCAAGGGCCGCGCGAGCGAGCCGGCGAGCACCCAGGCCAGCCCCAGCCCGAACGCGAGCGCGGCGAGGCCGACACCGACGACGACGAGCACGTTCCGGCGGACGCGCTCGGAGACGGCTGCGTTGCTCTGCGTCACGCGCACCGCGCCGATCGTGCGACCCTCGTCGAGGATCGGCACTGCGGTGTAGAGCAGCTCGTCGCCGAGCGTCTCGCTCCGCCGCGTCCCCTGGTCGGCTTGGCCCGCGAGCGCAGCGGCGATCTCGGGACGATTCGCGTAGGACTGGTCGCGCAGCCCACCGCCGGCCGAATCCGCCAGCAAGCCGCCGTTCCTCGCCGACCACGACCACGCGGGCGCCGAGGTCGCTGCCCGCCTGCTCGACCACGCGTTGAAGCTGCGCCGGCTCGTCGAGGCGTGCCGACGCAGCCGCCGCAACCACCTGTGCCTGCGAGGCAGCCTGCGAGCGCACCTCGTTGTTGACACGGCTCGAGAGGCTGAGCACGAGCGGGATCTCGAGCGCGATCAGGACGAGGACGAGCACGTAGGCGAAGGCGGCGAGCAGGCGGAGCCGCAGGCTCAACGCAGCTCCTCCGGCGAGGCGAAGCGGAACCCGACGCCGCGGACGGTGTGGATGTAGCGGGAGGCTGAGGCGTCGTCGTCGAGCTTCTTGCGAATCGCGCTCACGTGCACGTCGAGTGTCTTCGTGGAGCCGAACCAGTTCGTGTCCCAGACCTCGTCGATCAGCCGCTCCCGCGACACGACCGCTCCCGCCTCCCGCATCAAGAGCGCGAGCAGGTCGAACTCCTTGCGGGCGAGCTCGAGCGGCGCGCCGTCGAACGTGACGGTCCGCCGCGCCGGGTCGAGCCGGACGGCGCCGATCTCGATCGGGCCGTCGGCCGCCGCGCTGCCGGGCGCTTGCGCACGCCGGAGCACAGCCCGGATGCGCGCGATCACCTCGCGCGCGCTGAACGGCTTGACGACGTAGTCGTCGGCGCCGAGCTCGAGGCCGACGACGCGGTCCGCCTCCTCGCCGCGGGCCGACAGGATGATGATCGGGACGTTCGAGGCGGCGCGGAGCTCGCGGCAGACGTCGAGACCGGAGCCGTCCGGGAGCATCAGGTCGAGCAGGACGAGGTCGGGGCGGGCGGAACGCCCGAGCTCGAGCGCGTCGGCGACGGTGTGGGCGATCTCCGCGTGGAAGCCGTCTCGCTCCAGCGCCTCGGCGAGGGGCGTCGTGATCGACTCCTCGTCCTCGACCAGCAGGATCGTCCGCCTCGCAAGCGCCATTGGGGGGAAGTGTGCCCGCCCGCACCGCGCCGGAGGGCGCAGGGCGGGTACGGACGCTTGTCAGCGGGCGACGAAGCTGCCGCTCATCCCGTCCTGACGGTGGTCCGAGATCGAGCACCAGAAGGCGTAGCGGACGCCCTTCTTCAGCGTCACGGTGAGGCTGGCGGTGCGTCCCTCCCCGAGGACGCGCGTCTTCCAGGTCTTGCCGCCGCCGCGGAGCCAGAAGTCGTGGGCGTCGTCGGACGCGTTGCGAACCTGAAGCCTGACCGTCCCCGCTCGCGGCTTCGCCGCGAAGCTGATTGCGTTGCTCGTCTCTGTGACGCGTACAGCCTGCGCGACCGAGGCGCTGTGCGCGACCGCCGCGAGCGAGGCGGCGCACGCGACGAGCGCGAGCAGGGTCAGCAGGGCGAGCTTCGTGTGTTTCATCGTCGTCTCCTAGTCGTCGTCGTGATCCGAGCCCGAGTTCGAGCCGGAGCGGTCGTCGACGTCGTCGTTGTTGTCGTGGTCGTCGGAACCGGGGCCCGAGTTGTCGTCGTCTTCGAGCTCGCCTCCGCCGGCGCCGGTGCAGCGCGGGTCCGTTGCGTGCTCGGCCTCGTCGCAGGGGCCGGAGATGTCGACCGTGCCGGTCCCGACCGGCGCGGTGCCGACGACGATGTCGTCTTCGACGGTCGTCGTCGTGCCGGTGGTCGTCGTCGTCGTAGCGCCCGTCGTCAGCCCCGTGTCGTCCGAGGTCGTCGCCCCGGGCAGCGACACGGTGCGGGCCGGCTGGGCGTCGTCGAGCCCTGATGCGGCGGCGTAGCCGCCCGTGGCGAGCACGGCTCCGCCGAGTAGGCCGATCAGAAGCTTCGTCATCGTCGATTCCTCCTCGTTTGGTTCACGAGTCGAGGATGCCCGCGGCCTCCCCAGCAGCCGGCCAGGCGAAGGCAAGGGCTTGGTAAAGCGATCTGCCGGACTCGTCCGCTAGACTGGCGCCCGCGCCACGGCCCATTCGTCTAGTGGCCTAGGACACCGCCCTCTCACGGCGGCGGCACGGGTTCGAATCCCGTATGGGCCTTTCTTTCATTCGGTCACACGGAAACCGCATGGCTCCGTGTGTCATGGATGCCGCCAACGTCAGGAAAGCGCGGGCGGTGCTACCCCCGGTTCAAGCACTAGCACGGGGTAAGTAGGGAGGGACCTTCGTCGGCGCTCTCTGGCGGTCGAGCAGATCGGGCGAGCCCGTGTGCGACGATGAGCACCGTATGAGAGGCGCGTTAGACGATTCAGTGACTCTGCTTCGTATCAAGCGCCGCCGTTACATCTGTGTGGCTGTGGCGTGCGTGGCCGCAGTGGCGGCGCCGGCGTGAGCGCTCCCGCCGGAGATAGGTGAAGCGCAAAGTACTTGTCGGCTTCGCGGTTGCGGTGCTCGTCTCGGGTGCCGCAGCCGCGTTCGCGGCGGCGTCAGAGGATCGGCCGTTGCCGGTGCGCGGCGGCCGAACGGCCGTGAGCCGGATTGAGCCACGGTTGAGTTCTGCGGCGTCGAAGATCGCAGGGCGGCCTGTGGAAGTCCGCTGTTGGTCGGGCGACGATTGGCCGGAGGTCGAACCCGAGTACGAGGATCACATCTGGATCGTCGGCTTCGCGCTGGGTAACCGCGCCCACCTGGCACCGCATGTGTGTCATACCCTCGTTCAGTTCGTCTACTTGAAGTCGCGTCCGCGCCCCGACACGAATGGACGCACTAGTCTCGCGAGCGCGCTTGGAGTGCTGGCCCATGAGACGCAGCACGTCGCCGGGACTCGCAACGAGGCCGTGACCGAGTGTTACGCGTTGCAGCGCATCCGTCCGCTGGCAAGGATGCTCGGGGCATCGAAGATGTACGCGGCAGGACTGGCGGTTTACACGTGGACCAACCTGTACGCGTATAACGATCCCGCGTACAAATCTCGCGCCTGCCGCAACGGCGGCTCGCTCGATTTGAACCGGAACGCGTCCGCCTGGCCCTAACGGGCTGGGTTCCTTCCGTGCGACCTCGAACGGGTCAGCGGTGTGAACGCGTCGGGCGCTACGTGAAGCAGCGGATCACCCTCTAGCACGGTCGGATCCTTCATCGGCCGTCGCGCCCGGCGTGCTCGTGAAACGTTGTATGGATCGGACTGCACCGGGTGGACGGGGGCGTGCGAAACGGGTTGTCGCGGCTATTCGGGCGGTCCTGACTACTCGACTAGCGCCGCCTCCGCCGCCTTGCGAACATCTGTTCGTGCCCGCACAAGCCTCTCCGCTGACTCGTTTCCGAAGGGCGATCGAACGGGAGAGCCTCATCCTCGCCGAGAGCGCCGCGCACGAGGCCGGCTACCTCACCCTGCAGGACGCGCTCGCGCTGACGGCGCTCTACGCCAGCGCCGGGGATCCCAAGTTCGACAAGGCGGCGGTGCGCTGGCTGGCGCGATTCGCGCTCGAGGCCGATCGTGTGACGCTCGCTGAGCTGGAGCTTGCGGCCGTTTCTCTCGCCGCGCTGCCGGCGAGGGGCGAGCCTGTGCTGTCAGTGCTCGTCGGTCTCGTGCGAGACCGTTAGAACGCTCCGTTCGTCCCAGCGGCAATCCTGGGAGTCTCCGCTCGTCACGAGTACCCTGGATCGGTGAGGTTGCTGCGAGCGATTGGACCGGCGCTGATCGGCTTCTGGGCCGGAGTGATGGCCGCGGCGGCGATCATGAAGCGCGTCCTGCGCTCCCGCGGTGACGCCGACAGCGACGAGGTCGCGCTCGTCGCGATCTTCGACGGCATCGAGCTCGAGAGCCGCGCCTCGGCCTTCCGGGGAGGGTCGATGCTCGCCTGGTTCGGCGGAATCTCGGTGGACCTGCGTGCAGCAAGGCTGTCGTCAGACGGCGCCCACCTCGACCTGCACGCGCTCAACGGAGGGATAGCCGTCACAGTTCCGGAGGGCTGGCGCGTCCGGTCGAGGATGAAAGCCATCGCGGGAGGCGCTGACGCACGCGTTCCCGAGCCCGAGGCAGCGCACGCACCAACCCTGACGCTCGACGGCTTCGCCGTCTTCGGAGGAGTCGCGGTCACGGCGAAGCCGACAAGCGGCGAGTGATCGTGCCCGCCTCGGCGCGGCTCCACGCCTCCGCCAGCGGTCCCCGGTAGAACCTCACGAGCGGGACGGCTGCGACGAGGAGCAATGCCTCGTCAAGAGGGCCGGGCCGCCTTCACCACATCCAG
>CAWKNQ010000014.1:0-315099 GCA_963850995.1 uncultured Gaiellaceae bacterium
GCTGGGTGCGTGGCGACAGCCGCCTCTCCATGGAGAAGATCGCGACCGTACGTAGAGCGCACACCCGGTGTATCTTCCGTGGATGGCGCCCGCGTGGCGGCCGCCGACGATAATCGGCGCAGCAGCGGCCTTGCTGGTCCTAGCAGTCACGTTTCTCCCCGGGGATGCTGCTCAGCCCGCGTCTGGACCAGCGACGATCCCGGACCGGATGGCCGGTTACTCGTATACTCACCGGAGGAGCGTGTCCGCCTCTCCACCTGGTCGTGCGGTCGCGCTCTTCCAGCACGGGTTTGGTGTGGAGTTCCTCGATTTCCCACAGGCCATAGTCGTCGGTGCGGACGGGGACGTGTATCGACGCTTGGACGAAGCCGAGCACCGAGGCGGTTCGGAATCCCAGGGAGACCCGGCGCCGATGCTCCTGTCCCCTCAGGGCACCCATGTCGCCGTCGGTGACCATGACACCGGAGGAGCTGACCTTGCGGTAGTGGACCTGCGGACCGGCGACAGCACGTTGTATCCGCTGCCAGCCGGGCGCAGTATTGTGCCGCTTGCCTGGTCCGCGGATGGAAAACAGGTTGCGTACCAGTTCAGCGCCGAACCCACCAATCCGTATGGCGGCTTCCCGATCACTGGTGACGTTGGCCTGCTCGACCCGCAAACCGGAATCGCCGAAGCGCTGCCCGGTGCATCAAACGTCAAGCTCCCGCGTTCAGTCCGGACGGTACGGAGCTGGCGCTCCAGCATGGCCTCCTCGGCGGAACCCTCGAGGTGGTCAGCCTCGTCGGTGATTCACCACGCGTCGTCCAGGCGCCGGGGGGCGAGCTTGACGGACCCGCCGCGTGGTCACCTGACGGATTTTTGTTGGCCACCACAGAAGTAGATACCTGTCGCTACCCTGAGCTTGTTCGTCCTTGCGTCGGCGACCGTACGGAAATCTCCTTCGCCGACGCCACGGGGCAGGCCCGTCGAATACCCGACCCGCTGCAGGTGGATGCGCCGGCAGCAACCAGGTGCTGGGTTGGACCGCATCCGACGAGGTGGCGGTGCTCACGGAAAGCAAGCTCACCGACACCGACCCTGACCCCGGAACGTACTGGGTCACCGTGGTCCCATTGGGTGGCGGCGACCCGCGAAACCTCAGCGCCATACCGGGAAGCAGCAACTTTGGGGTTGGTCGATTTCAGCTGGCCTCGGCACTTCTCCCAGCCCTCGATGCACGCGCCGCATCGGACATCGACCGCGGCCCGTGGCCGCAACCTCTGCGCGTGCCAATTGTGCTGCTTACCGGCATAGCGATTGCTGCCACGGCCCAGGTCGCAGTGAATCGACAACTGCCCTGAGAACCTGCCTTCAGCCGCACATAGAAGCAGCAGCTGCCCCCGGCCCCGGTCCACCACCGCCGGGCGACGCGGCGTCGAGATCGGGATCGGGGAAGCTGGGGTAGACGCCGCCGGATCCCTCTTCGTCCGGGACACTTCGTGCGACGAACTCGGGGCGGCACGGTTCCTGTGCGTGGGTCAGGCGTTGTACGTCGAACACCACGGCGAACGTCCCATCGGTGGCGGCCGTCGACCAAGGCACGGTCGAAGCGCACACGCCGGTGCTCGTCTTCAGCGAGGTCGCGAATGCCCTCCTGGGCTACGTTCGAGCGGGCGCGCTCACCGTGGAGGACGGAGTGAGCGCGCTCGATGCTCTCGGAATCCTGCCGCTCCAGCTGCACGGGCCGGAGCTCGCACGGGCTGCGCTTCGCGCGGCCCTCGAGCTCGGCCTCTCCGCCTACGACGGCACGTATGCCGCGCTCGCGGACTCGATCGGCGCGCCACTCGTCACGGCCGATCGTCGGCTCGCTGCGGCGTTCGCGAGGTCCGAGTTGCTTGACTGACGGCCTCCGTCCGGCGGTATGGTCGGACCGTGGAGTGGAACTGGCTGAAGCGGTATCGGGCGTGGCAGGCTAGTCGGAAGGAGTTCCTCGCGCCGGAGAACTGGATCGAGCCGGAGCTCAGGGACGACAAGGCGCCGGTATTTCCCATGGAGCTGGCGTCGCTTCCCGGCCACGAGCTGGTTCTCGCGGGTCTCGACGACCTCGCTCGAGGGGTCGAGTCGCAGGAGTCGCTGCTCGTCTCGATCGGGGCGCCGCGGCTGCGTCGTGCGGGGATCGACGTGCCGGAGCCGTACGACGATGCAGAGCACCGGCTGTACGACCTGCTCGCCGCTGAGGATTCGGACTCGGCCCACGGCCGCTACAACGCGCTCGTGCGGCGGCTCGTCAGCTTCGAGTCGGCCGCGGATGCGCTCGCGCGCGCTGATGTCGACCGTGGCTGAGCGCGTGCTGATCACCGGCGCGCTCGGGTGCGTCGGCGCCTGGGCGGTGAAGGCGGTGCTCGACGAGGGCGACGAGCCCGTCGGCTACGACCTCGGGGACGCGATGCACCGCCTCGAGCTCGTCCTGTCGCCGGAAGAGCTCGAGCAGCTGACGCTCGTGCGCGGCGACGTCACCGACCTCGACGCGCTCGGGCGCGCGCTCGACGAGCACGCGATCACGCGCGTCGTCCACCTCGCTGCGCTCCAGGTTCCCTTCTGCCGTGCCGACCCGGTGCTCGGCGCGCGCGTCAATGTTGTCGGTACGGTCAACGTGTTCGAAGCCGTGAGGCAGCGGCTGGACAGCATTCCCGGACTCGCCTATGCGAGCTCGGCCGCCGTCTACGGCCGGAGCGACCCCTCGCCGGCGCCCGAGAGCGGCGGCGGCGCGCCCGAGACCCTCTACGGCGTCTTCAAGCTCGCCAACGAGGGCACGGCGCGTCTCTACTGGGACGACTGGGGCGTGCCCTCGATCGGGATCAGGCCCTACACCGTCTACGGACCGGGCCGCGACCAGGGGCTGACCTCCGGACCGACACAGGCGATGGCGGCCGCCGCGCGGGGCGAAGGCTTCCTGATCGGCTACGGCGGCGTCGCCCAGTACGACTACGCGCCCGTCGTCGGGCGTGCCTTCGTCCGCGCTGCCGCCGCTCCAACGGGCGCGGTAGTGGCGAACTTTCCGGGAGTCAGCGCCTCGATGGGGGAGGTCGTGGCCGCGATCAAAGCCGCGGTTCCCGAGGCCGTCACGCGGATCGCGTGGGAGGACGCGCCCCTCCCGTTCCCGGCCGAGCTCGAAGCGCAGGCGCTCGAAGCGCTGATCGGGCCGTTGGAGCAGCCATCCCTCGAGGAGGGCGTCAGGGAGACGATCGAGCGGTTTCGCTGAACAGCTGCTGAAACGCCTGTGCGGAGAAAGTCGCGGTGATTTCTCCGGTATTTGCAGGTTGAATTCAAGTGGGTCGCCGCGTACCTGGGCCGACGAGTGGTCTCGTCAAGACTCAGGCACGCGGCGATCGAGTGCGGTCTGACGCCAACGAACTTATGCGCGAGTGCCCTCATGCCCGGCGTGCCGGGCGACCCCGCACCAGCAGTCCGAACGTGGCCGGCAGAGCCAACAGTCGTCTGCGTCGCTGCCGCTGGCCGAGCACCTGCTCGGCAAGGCGCTCAGCCTCTGCTTGGCGCCGAAGCCGTTGTCCGCGGTCATGGGCCTGCTGGCGGAATTCCTCGAAGTGCAGCATGGTGGTTCCTCCTTTCCGGTGCGACGTGGTGTTCGGGCTGTCCTGAGTACGCGAGTGCAATCGACTCGTTGCTCACCGTGATGCTTCCTTTCCTCGTCGAATTGCAGGAACGACTAAGCAATGCCCTGCGGGCTTACTGATCGCGCTAACCCAAGCATGGGCGAGCACGCATTTACGACTAGATTTCTTGCCGAGTAGGCCGTGAGCCTCTCAGCAATGCAAGGGCTTGCGGGGCCGGCAGTCTACGCCGAGAACGCGAGAGGCCAGCTGACGCTAGTGATGTCTGCGTATCTCATTCTGACCTCCTTCCCGCTGGAGCCGAGCGAGGTGCCCAGCTACGAGCCAAATAGTGTGCCGGGTTGTGACGTCGCTGTCAAGTATTTTCTCGAAATGCCTCTTGCAAATCGAGAGATCCGTTACCGATCCATCACGGCCGTTCCGGGTTGGACGAGATCGGCGCGCACGTCCTCGAGGTGCGGCAGCGTCTCCCAGTCGCCCGTCCCGGCCAGCGCACCGGCGGCGATGACGTTGCCGGCTCTCGCGCACTCCGTCGGGCTCCACCCCTCGAGCAGGCCGTAGACGAACCCGGCAGCGAACGCATCGCCCGCGCCGACCTCGTCGACCACGGCCGCGGCTCTCGGCGGCGGCACCTCGACGCCGTCGACGATCGCGCCGCGGGCGCCGACCCGGATCACCGACGGGACCGGGATCTCGTCCCCGGGCCAGAGGAGCTCGGCCTCGCCCTCGCCGCAGAGGTACCAGTCGACGTGCTCGAGCACGGCTCGCTGCCGCGCGGCTGCAGCCTCGGGCGTGTCCGGCAGCGCGGGGCGGAAGTTGGGGTCGAAGACGACCGTCGCGCCTCGCTCCTTCGCCCGCCGCGCCACGTCGAGGACGAGCTCGCGGGCAGTCTCCGAGATCGCCATCGTGATCCCGGTCAGGTGCACGACCTGCACGCCGTCGAGCGCCTCGTCCGGCACGTCGCCGACCCCGAGCCGCGAGGCCGCTGAGCCGGCCCGGCGGTAGGTGACCTTCGTCCCTCCGTCCGAGCGCCACTTGCAGAAGACGCCTGTGGGGGCGTCGTCGCGCTGCACCCAGCGCGTGTCTACGCCCTCACCTGCAACAGCCTCGAGGATCAGGTCGCCGAACGGATCGCGGCCGAGCCTCGAGACCCACGCCACGTCGACGCCGAGCCGGGCGAGCGCGATCGCGAAGTTCGACTCGGCGCCCGCGAACCGCAGCGTCAGCGGCATCCCGAGGCGCAGCTCGCCGTCCTCCAGCGGGTCGAGCAGCGCCATCGACTCGCCGACGGTGAGGACCTTCACGCCAGGTCGTAGATCGCGATCCCGCTCTCGAGGTCGAAGAAGTGGAGCCGCCGCGTGTCGACGCCGACCTCCATCGGCTCGTCGAAGGCGGGCCGGCGCTGCGTCTCGAGCCGCGCGATCAGGACCGTGCGCCGCTCGACCGCCTCCGACTCCAGCCGCTGGAGCTCCGCCGCGTCGACGTCGCCCGCGACCTCGCGCACCTCCTCGGTGAGCACCGGCTCGGCCGCCACCTCGAGGTGGACGAGGAACTCGGAGCCGAGCGCCTCCGTCGCACGCACGGTGCCGCGCAGCTGCGCCCGGCCGTCGCCGTTCGACTCACGCAGGTGCTCCGGCCGGATCCCAAGGCCGATCGTGCGCCCGAGGTACGCGCGCAGGCCGGGTCGCTCCGCGACCATCTCGGCAGGGACGGCGATCTCCTGCTCGCCGACCCGAACGGCGAGGGCGTCCCCGTTCTCCGCGACCTGCGCCTCCACGAGGTTCATCGGCGGGCTCCCGATGAAGCTCGCGACGAAGAGGTTCGCGGGCCGGTCGAACACCACCTGCGGGTCGCCGGTCTGCTGGAGCACGCCGCCTCGGATCACGGCGACGCGGTCGCCCATCGTCATCGCCTCCACCTGGTCGTGCGTGACGTAGATCGTCGTCACGCCCAGCTCGCGCTGCACGCGGGCCACCTCCGCGCGCATCTGCACGCGCAGGCGTGCGTCGAGGTTCGACAGCGGCTCGTCCATCAGGAAGACCCGCGGCTCGCGCACGATCGCGCGCCCCATCGCGACGCGCTGCCGCTGGCCCCCGGAGAGCTGACGGGGCTTGCGCCCGAGCAGCTCGTACAGGCCGAGCGCGCGGCTCGCGCTCTCGACGCGACGCTTGATCTCCTTCTTCGGCGCCCGCCGCGCGCGCAGGCCGAAGGCGATGTTGTCGAACACCGTCATGTGCGGATAGAGGGCGTAGTTCTGGAAGACCATCGCGACGTCGCGGCGGCGCGAGTCGAGGTCGTTGACGGTCTCGTCCCCGATCGCGATCTCACCGGCGGTGATCTCCTCGAGGCCGGCGACCATCCGCAGAGCCGTCGTCTTGCCGCAGCCCGAGGGGCCGACGAGCACCATGAACTCACCCGCCGCGACGTCGAGCGAGAAGTCGTCGAGGGCGGTGACGCTGTCGTAGACCTTGGTCACCCGGTCGAAGGTGACGGACGCGGTGCCGGCGTTCGAAGGGCTCACGAGGGAGGAGTATGCACCCGCGAAGTTGTCATTACAACATACTTGCATTACATCGTCCGGCCATGGTACGTTCGCCTCGCTTTCGGCCTCGTTGAAGGGAGCAGAGGATGAGTAGAGACGAGATGGACGAGCTCCTCGCCGAAGAGCTCGAGGCTGGACTGACGCGTTCGGACGTACTCAAGCGAGGCGCTGCCGCGGGCGCAGGGATCTACGGCCTCTCCGCGGTCTTCGGCGCGGGAACCGCGCTGGCGGGGCTGGAGGCGCGGTCGCTGACGCCGACCTTCTACCAGTGGATCTACGGGCTGTACCCCGACATCCCGGCCAAGATCAACAAGGACTACGCGAAGACGCACAAGCTCGACGCGAAGATCGCGCCGGTCGCAGGGCTTCGGGATCGACCGGTTCGTCGCAGAGGCGAAGAAGAAGAAGAGCACCTGGGACGTCTATGTCGGCATGACGCCGTTCGTCGAGATGGCCTCGCTGATCGCCTCCGGGGCGATCGAGCCGTGGGACAAGTACATCTCGAAGTCGGTGCTCACGGACCTGATCCCGTCGATCCGGCAGGAAGCGACGTACCAGGGCCACATCTGGTCGTTCCCCTTCCTGCTCGACATCATCATCCAGGCGTCGAACGGCGACCTCGTCGAGAAGGCGGGTCTCAATCCGAACCAGGCCCCGAAGACGTGGGACGGGTTCATCGCGAACGCGAGGAAGGTCGTCAGCTCGAAGGCGGCGCCGTACGGTGCCGTGTTCGACGCTCACGGCTGGCGCTCGCTCGCGCCGATCGCACACACGTTCAACACGAACGTGTACACGCCGGCCGGTCTGTTCGACTTCACGAGCGACGCGGCCGTAAATGCGCTCGAGATCATGAAGCGGCTGATGGAGGTCGCGCCGAAGAACATCCTCGAGGAGGGCAAGGTCGACGGCGGCGTCAACACGACGCCCGACGAAGAAGCGTTCGCCGCACGTCAGGCGGCCTACTACATCAAGTACCAGAACGCTCCCACGCGCTTCGCCGGCACGTGGCCCGACCCGAAGGTGCTAACCATCGCCGGGCTGCCGAAGGCGAGGAGCGGTGGCGGCACCGTGTTCTGGAACACGGGCGCGGCCCTGTTCAAGTACGGCGAGAACAAGAAGATGGCTGCGGACTACATGCGGTTCCTGACCTACGACACCCGCATCTGGCAGCACGCGCTCGGCAAGGACGTGCGCGGCGCGTCCGGCCAGCTGTCGCCGTATCAGTCGCACTGGAAGAAGTGGGTGGCCAACCCGCCGCCCTGGATGGCCGACTGGGCGTTCACGGTTCGCAAGGAGCTCGCGACGAGCAAGGCGATCCGCACGCACACGTTCGGGCTGAACCAGTTCGTGATCGGCAAGCCGGCGTGGGAGGCGTACCTGAAGGGCGACGAGAGCAACCCGAAGCGGGCACTCGCGAAGGCGAAGGCCCTCGTGCTGGCCGAGGTGAAGAAGCAGCGGGGCGGGGGCTAACCCCTCCCCGGAGCCAGTGTTCCCTCCTAGGGTGACGGGCGGTGGCTAGCAGAGCAGTCACCGCCCGGCCGCCGTCTCCTGCTCATACGCTCTGGCGGTCGACGACGCGCTTCGCGCGGACGTGGCCGTACCTGATCCCGGCGCTCGTCTTCTTCATCGGCTGGCAGCTGTGGCCGATCGTGCGGGCGCTGTGGATCTCGTTCACGAACTTCAGCTTCCTGCTCGACGACTCGCCCGAGTCGGCGAAGTGGATCGGGCTCGAGAACTACGCGAACGCGCTGAGGGACCCGCTCGTGCGCGACGGCCTGGTGAACGCGGCGATCTTCACCGCGGTCTTCCTGCCGGGGATGGTCTTCCTGCCGATGGTGACGGCGGTGCTCGTCGACCGCGTGCGCAACCAGAAGATCGCGACGGCCTACCGGCTGATCCTGCTCATCCCGGCGATGATCCCGGGCCCGCTCATCTTCATCCTCTGGGTGTGGATGTACTCGAACGGGATCGGGCCGATCAACTACTTCCTGGTCGACGTCCTCGGCGTGTACGACCTGACGAACCAACCGACCTGGCTCGGCTCGACGAACACCACCTTCCTCTCGCTCGCGCTGATGGAGTGGTGGTGGGGGCTCGGCTTCCACACGATGTTCTACCTCGCCGGCCTCTCGACGATCCCGAAGGAGCTGTACGAGTCGGCGCGCGTCGACGGCGCGAGCGAGTGGCGCATCTTCTGGAAGATCACGTTCGCGCGGCTGCGGCCGATCCTGCTCGTGCTCGTCGTGCTCCGCTTCGGCACGGCGTACGCGCTGATCGACGAGTACATCCTCACCGGAGGCTTCGACCGCTCGAAGCCGACCTACACCTGGACGGTGTACATGTGGGACACGGCCTTCCAGGTCGGTGACCAGAACCGCGGCTATGCGGCGGCGATCGGCTGGATCGGCACGATCGGGATGCTCGCGGTCGTGCTCTGGCTCTTCTACGCCTTCAGGAACAAGGACTGACGGTGGCGACGCGAGTCGAGACAGAGACGATCGCCGCCACGCGCCGCCGGCCGGCGCGGCGCCGCTCGCGCATCCGGTGGGGCTCGATCGCCAAGCACGGCATCCTGCTCCTCCTCTGCCTGGTGATCCTCTTCCCGATCTTCTGGGTGTTCCTGCTCTCGATCAAGTCGCTGCCGGACGCGTACACGAACCACATCTGGCCGAACGACTTCGATTTCAGCTCCTACCGCACGGCGCTGACCGCGATCGACACGCTGCCGCAGAACATCCAGAACAGCGTGATTCTCACGCTGGCGACGATGCTGATCACGACGACGATCGCGGTGCTCGCCGGCTACGGGCTCGTCCACCTGCCGACGCCGGGCAAGGCGGTCGTGCTCGCGATCCTCGTCGGCTCGCTCTTCGTGCCGAGCCGCGTCACCGGCCTGATCTCGATCTGGGAGATCCAGGACCGGCTCGGGCTGATCAACTCGACGTGGGGGCTGATACTCCCGTACCAGACGCTCGCGCTCGCGGTGAGCATCTTCATCATGCGCGGCGTCTTCGAGACGATCCCGCGGGAGCTCCCGGAGTCCGCGCGCGTCGACGGCGCGAGCTCGTTCATGATCCTGCGCCGGATCATGCTGCCGCTCGTCCGTAACGGCGTCATCGTCGTCATGCTCACCAACTTCATCGCGGCGTGGGGCGAGTGGCTGCTCGCGAACACGCTCACAAACGACCAGGACAAGCGGACGCTGACGGTGGTGATCGCGTCGGCGAACGCGGGCTTCGGACAGTGGCTGTGGCCGACGATGGCGGCGATGTTCGTGGTCGCGATCCTGCCCGGCCTGATCGCGTTCATCATCGTGAACCGCTGGTACATGCGCGGGCTGCAGGAAGGAGCGCTGAAGGGATGAGTCGTCTCGAGGGGAAACGGGCGATCGTGACCGGCGGGGGCTCGGGCATCGGCCGGGCGACGTGCCTGCGCTTCGCCGCCGAGGGTGCGGCGGTCGTGGTCGCCGATGTCGTCGGCGAGCGGGCCGAGGAAGTGGCCGAGGAGATCGGAGGGACGGCGGTGCAGGCGGACGTCACCGTCGCCGCGGACGTCGCCCGCATGGTCGAGGCGGGCGGCGCGATCGACGTGCTCGTCAACAACGCGGGCGGCGGTATGGCCGACGACGTGCTCGAGATCTCGGAGGAGGAGTGGGACACCGACGTCGAGCTCAACCTCAAGTCGGCGTTCCTGTGCTCGAAGGCCGTCCTGCCCGGGATGATCGAGCGCGGCTCGGGCGTGATCGTGAACATCGTCTCCGTGAACGGGATGGCGTTCTTCGCGAACGAGCCCTACAGCGCGGCGAAGGCCGGCCTGATCAACCTCACGCGCAGCATGGCCACGCGCTACGGCAAGCACGGGATTCGCGTCGTCGCGATCGCGCCCGGCACGATCCGGACGCCGCTCTGGCAGGAGCGCGTCGACAAGGAGCCGGCGATCTTCGAGCGGCTCGTCCGCTGGTATCCGCTGCGCCGGGTGGGCGAGCCGGAGGACGTCGCGAACGCTGCGGTGTTCCTCGCCTCCGACGACGCCGCGTGGATCACCGGCGAGGTGCTGCGCGTCGACGGCGGCCTGCTCGCCGGCAACGCGCAGATGGCGCGCGAGCTCGTCGCGAACTTCTCGCCCGACGACGAGGACTAGGCGCTGTGCTCGACGTGCTGATCCGCGGCGGGCGTGTGATCGACGGCGCCGGCAACCCGTGGTACCGCGCCGACGTCGGCATCGCGGGCGGCCGGATCGCAGCCGTCGGCCGGCTGGACGACGAGCCCGCCGAGCGCGTGATCGACGCGGACGGCCTCTTCGTCTGTCCCGGCTTCGTCGACATGCACACCCACTCCGACCTGCAGCTGCTCGCGAACCCGGCGCACGAGGCGAAGGTGTGCCAGGGCGTCACGCTCGACGTGCTGGGCCAGGACGGCCTCAGCTACGCGCCCGTCACCGACGACGTGCTCGAGCAGCTGCGCGGCCAGCTCGCCGGCTGGAACGACGACCCGCCGGGCTTCGACTGGAGCTGGCGCACGGTCGGCGAGTACCTCGACCGGCTCGACGCCGACGGGATCGCGATCAACGCCGCCTATCTCGCGCCGCACGGGACGATCCGGATGTGCGCGATGGGCTACGAGGATCGTCCGCCCACCGCCGACGAGCTCGCGCACATGAAGCGGCTGCTCGCCGAGGCGCTCGAGCAGGGCGCGGTCGGCCTCTCGACGGGGCTCACGTACACGCCCGGGATGTACGCCGACGACGACGAGCTCGTCGCGCTCCTCGAGGTCGTCCGCGAGTACGGCGGCTACTACACGCCGCACCACCGCAACTACGGCCGGCGCGCGCTGGAGGCGTACGCCGACTGCATCGAGATCGCACGCCGCTCCGGAGTGCCGCTCCACCTCGCGCACGCGCACCTCGGCTACCCGATCAACAAGGGCAGGGCGCCGGAGCTGCTCGCGCTGATCGATCAGGCGCGGGACGACGGGATCGAGGTCACGCTCGACACGTATCCGTATCTCGCCGGCAACACGTACCTGCACGCGTTCCTGCCGAGCTGGATGCACGTCGGCGGCAGCGCGGCGACGATCGAGCGGCTGCGGGACCCCGCGCTGCGGGAGCGGCTGCGCGCCGAGCTCGAGGACGAGGGCTCGGACGGCTTCCACGAGATCCCGATCGACTGGTCCGTGATCGTGGTCGACGGACGTCCTGTCACCGAGTCCGCGGCGGCGGCGGGCGAACGGCCGATCGACTACGTCTGCGAGCTGCTCGTCGAGCGGAACCTGGGCGTCTCGTGCATTGCCCACACAGGCAACGAGGAGAACGTGCGCACGACGATGACGCACTGGTCGCACACCGCGGGCAGCGACGGCATCCTCGTCGGCGACCGGCCGCACCCGCGCGGCTGGGGCACGTTCCCGCGCTACTTCGCCGTCTACGTGCGCGAGCTCGGGATCCTCGACCTGGGAGCAGGCGGTGCGGAAGATGACCTCGCTGCCCGCGCAGCGGCTCGGCTTTCGCCGACCGCGGCCTGCTCCGGCCCGGTATGGCCGCCGACGTCACGTGCATCGATCCCGAAACGATCCGCGACACGGCGACCTACGAGGAGCCGCGGCGGCTCCCCGACGGGATTCCGTACGTCCTCGTGAACGGCGTCGTCGTGGTCGACGACGGGCGGCGCACCGACGCGCTGCCCGGGCGCGCGCTCAGGGCGTCAGGGCGGCGTGTATCCAGTCCAGCGCGTCCAGCCGCATGAGGCCGTAGTGGTAGAAGTCCACGCGGCGTAGGCCGCGCTCGCGGGCGAGGTCGACCTTCACGCGCAGGTCCTCGGCCGAGTCGCAGTCCGGGGTCGACGGGCGGAAGATGACGGAGACCGCGGCGTCGCCGTAGGCCTCGAGGTCGCCGCGGATCCGCTCCGGGTCGGCCGCGTAGCCGATCGCCTCGATCCCGTCGCAGGCGCCGGCGACGGCGTCGACGTCGACGCCGAGCTGCCACGCGATCGAGGGCGCCGGGGCGCCTGTCGGCCGGCCGTCGGCGTAGCCCTTGACCGCGCCCGAGAGCTCGATGAACTCGAACGGCGTCTCGCCGGCCGCCTCGGCCACCTCGGCGACGAGCGAGGCGACCACCTGCTCCCGCACGCGCGCGTACTCGTCCCGCTCGGGCTCGCCGCCCGGGTCGTCGCCCGAGAACGCGCGCTCGATCGCCTCGCGCGCGCCGCGACGCACAGCCTCTCCATCGACACCCGCGGCACGCGCCGCGGCGAGACAGTGCTCGCAGAAGCACAGGCCGAGCAGGTAGCGCGTACGCGGCCCGAGCGGGACGAAGTAGCGCTCGTGCGCGTAGCCGTGCTCGAGGCCGAGGTAGTGGAGCGCCTCCGAGCAGATGCCGGCGACGCCGAGCGCGGCGATGTCGGCGGCGAGCGCGCGGGCATAGGCGCGGGCGTCCGGGTTCGCGGGACAGAGCTCGGTCACGTAGCGGTCGCCGAACGCGTTCTCGGGTGCGCACTCGGGGTGCGCCGCGGCGAGCGCGCCGTTGTGGAGGAAGACCGTCCACGCCCGCACGGCCAGGCCGCGCCGGTCGGCGGCGGCGACGACCTCGGGCAGCACGTGCGCCGCCTCGCTCACGGGCGGCTGCAGCCGCGCCGCACGGAGCGCCGGTCCGGGCGGGAAGAAGACGGCGCCGCTCTCGAGGAACCGCACCTTGCGCACGGGGTTGTGCGGGAAGACGTCGCGGCCCTCGTGGTACGCCGCGGCGACGGTGACGCCGCCGAGGCCGCCTCGGCGCTCGGCGTTGTCCAGCACGGTCTCGATCCCCTCGTCCGCGAGGTCGGTCGCGAAGCAGAAGATCGACGAGTCCATCTAGCGGGCGAGCCAGCCGCCGTCGACCGGCAGCGTCACGCCGTGCACGTAGTCGGACGCGGCGGAGCAGAGGAAGACGACCGCGCCGCCCATGTCGGCGGGCTCGCCCCAGCGGCCGGCGGGGATGCGGACGCTGATCTGCTCCGTCCGCTCGGGGTCGTCGCGCCAGATGCGCGCGTTCAGCGCCGTCTTGACGTAGCCCGGGGCGATCGCGTTCACGTTGACGCCGTGCGGCGCCCACTCGTTCGCGAGCGCCATCGTCAGCTGCGAGACGCCGCCCTTGCTCGCCGCGTACGACGAGACGCGGAGCCCGCCCTGGAAGCTGAGCACCGACGCGATGTTGACGATCTTGCCCTTGCCCTGCTCGACCATGATCCGGCCGGCGAGCTGACAGAGCTCGAAGGTCGCCGTCAGGTTGACCTCGATCACCTCGCTCCAGTCGTCGAGCGAGTGCTCGGTTGCGTCGGCGGCCCTCCCGATGCCGTGGGAGTTGACGAGGATCTCGAGCCCGCCCAGCCCCTCGACCGCCTCGTCGAAGCCGCGGCGCAGGTCCTCGCGATCGGCGAGGTCCGCCCGCACGGCGATGCCGCCCAGCTCGGCGGCCGCCTCCTCGGCGCTCTGCGAGCGGCCGAGCACGGCCACGCTCGCGCCGGCGTCGACGAGCGCCCGCGCGAGCCCGCGCCCGATCCCCCCGCCGCCGCCCGTGACGAGCGCGCGGCGGCCGGTCAGGTCGAAGGGACCGGCCACGCCACTGGGTCGCGTGCCCCGAGCTCCGCGAGGATGCGCGCGGTCTCCCGATACGACTCCTCGACGAGCTCGACCATGCGGTCGGGCTCCGGCACCCGCTCGAGCTCGACCGACACGGTGCCGGTGAAGCCGGTGTCGAGGATCGCCTGCAGATACTCCTTGATCGGCGTGACGCCGCGGCCGGGCGGCAGGTCGCCGTGCACCTTGCCGTCGCAGTCGGAGACGTGCACGTGCCCGATCATCCCCGTCAGCACCGCGACGTCGTCGAACGACGCCCCGGAGAGGTGCAGGTGCGAGACGTCGGCGTTCGCCTTGACGGCGGGGTGGTCGACCGCGCGGATCAGGCGGGCGAGCTCGTGCACGCCGTTGGCCACGGCGTGCTCGAACGGCTCGAGCTCGATCACCAGCTCGATTCCCCGTGCCTCCGCGTGCTCGGCGAGCTCGCGGAGGTTCTCCGCGACGAGCCCGAAGATCTGCTCCTTCGAGAACACCTGCAGGTCGCAGTAGTACTCGCCGGCGACGAGCAGCACGTTGCGGCCGCCGAAGTACGCCTGCTGGTCGATGTACGCCTTGCAGCGGTCGAGCGTGAACCGGCGCACGGCGGGCACGAAGTCGACGAGGCCGAGTGCGATGCAGACGGCGGAGCGGATCGGCAGCCCGAGCTCCTCGCACGTCTCCTTGATCGCGCGGCGCTCGTCGTCGCTCGTCGTCAGCGGGTCCTCGAAGACGTCGTAGGCGTCGAAGCCGATCTCCTTCGTCTTGGCGATCCCCTCGAGCACTCCGAGCGAGGTCCCGTGCCAGGCCGAGCCGATCAGCCCGAGCTCGAGGGCGTGGCCCATCAGCTGGCGACGTGTGCGGCGCGGGCGGCGGCGAGGTCCGCTGTTCCGGAAGGGCGAAACAGCTCCGTCTCGAAGCGGCTGCGATCTCCCCGGTGCAGGCCGACGAAGTACTCGATCGGGCGGCCGTCGTCGAGGTAGGTGACCCCGGTGAAGGCGAGCACGGGCGCTCCTTCGTTGAGGCCGAGGTGCTGAGCCAGCTCGCCGGTCGCCGCGCGCGCTTCGATCGCCCGCGTGCCGCGGTGGAGCTTGAGCCCGAGCTCCTGCTCGTAGGTCTCGAAGAGGGAGCGATCGCTCATGTCGAGCTCGAGGATCGGGGCGCAGATCGAGTGAGGCATGTAGGCGGTCGTGACGACGAGCGGCTCGCCGCGCAGGAACCGCAACCGCTCCAGCAGCACGATCGGCTCCGGCTCCTGCAGCTCGAGCATCGGGGCGACGTGCGGCGACACGGGCTCCACCTCGAGCCGCAGCACCTTCGTCGTCAGCCGCTCGCCTCGGGCGCTCAGGTCCTCGTGCAGGCTCGTCAGCGACTGCGCGACGAACTCCGAGACCTTCGGCTCCGCGACGAACGTCCCCTTGCCCTTGAGCCGGGTGACGAGGCCGGTTCGCTCGAGGTCGGAGAGCGCCTGCCGGACCACCGTCCGGCTGACGTCGTAGCGCTCGCACAGCGAGGCCTCCGTCGGGATCTGCTCGCCGGCGGCGAGCACGCCGTCGGCGACCGCCCGTTCGAGCAGCTGGCGGAGCTGGTAGTAGAACGGGACCGGCGACGCCTTGTCGATCGTCCCCGCGATCTCTGTGGCGCTCTGGGGCGCTGTAGATGCTTCGCTCACGGCCGGGGATACTGTAATGACAACATGCTTGCATTACAACTTCGCCTGAGATAGCGTCGGCCGATGCTCGAGACAACCGTGCTCGGCTCCGGCTCGCTGGTCGGGATCGTGCGTTTCCACGAGGGCGGAGACGTGTCGGGCGCGATGGCGGCGCTCGTCCGCGGCGGGATCGAGCAGGTCGAGGTGACGATGGACACGCCCGGCGCGCTCGAAGCGGTCGCCGACGCTGCCGGGGACGGAAGGACGGTGGGTGTCGGCACCGTCGTGGACGCCGAGCAGGTGCGTGCGTCGGCGGCGGCGGGCGCCCGCTTCGTCGTCAGCCCAGGGCTCGTCCCCGAGGTGATCGAGACTGCGCTCACGCTCGGGATCGAGCCCGTGCCGGGCGTCTTCACGGCGACCGAGATCCTGGCCGCGACGGCCGCCGGTGCGCGGGTGATGAAGCTCTTCCCGGCGTCGTGCGGCGGGCCTTCGTACCTGCGCGCCCTGCGCGGCCCGTTCCCCACGGTCGCGCTCATCCCCACGGGCGGCGTCCGGATCGACGAGGTCCAGGCCTACCTCGACGCCGGTGCGACCGCGATCGCGCTCGGCAGCGAGCTCGTCGGCCGCGAGGCGCCGCGGTCCGACACCGAGCTCGAGTGGATCGCAGCTCAGGCCGCACGCGCGACGGCGGCCCTGCGAGACGCCGTCTCGACGCATGTGAGCGCCTGATGAAGCTGTCCGATCTCGAGACGCCGGTGCTGACCGCCGACCTCGACGCGATCGAGCGGAACGTCGCCCGGATGCAGGCGTACTGCGACGAGCACGGCGTCGCGCTGCGCCCGCACATCAAGACCCACAAGCTGCCCGAGCTCGCCCGGCTGCAGCTCGACGCTGGAGCGGTCGGGATCACCTGCCAGAAGCTCGGCGAAGCCGAGGTCATGGCCGACGCGGGCTTCGAGGACATCCTGCTCTCGTTCCCGCTCGTCGGCGAGGCGAAGGCCGAGCGGCTCGCCGCGCTGGCGGAGCGCGTGAAGATGACCGTCGTCGGCGACTCGGCCGCGGTCGCGGAGGGCCTGTCCCCGGTGCTCGCCCGGCACGGGGTCGAGGTCGACTTCCTGGTCGAGTGCGACACGGGCCTGGGCCGGACCGGCGTCCAGAGCCCGGACGAGGCGGCCGCACTGGCCGAGCTCGTCGACGGGCTCGACGGTTTGCGCTTCGCCGGGCTGATGACCTACCCGTCGCTGCCCGAGACGGCGCCGTGGCTCCGGGCCGCCCGCGAGGCGATCGAGGCGCGTGGGCTCTCGGTCGAGCGGGTCAGCGGCGGCGGCACGCCGACGGCCGGGCGAACGCACGAGCTCGGTGTCGTCGACGAGCTCCGCGTGGGCACGTACGTCTACGGCGACCGCGCCTGCATCGCAAACGGCTCGATGCCGCTCGAGGACTGTGCGCTGCGCATCGTCGCTACGGTCGTCAGCCGGCCGACGCGAGAGCGGGCGATCATCGACGCGGGGTCGAAGACGCTCACGTCGGATCCGGCGATCGGCGTGACGGGTCACGGCCTGCTGGTCGAGTACCCGGACGCGGAGGTGTACGCGCTCAACGAGGAGCACGGCTACGTCGAGGTCAGCCGCTGCGAGCCTCCGCCCGAGATCGGCGACCGTGTCACGATCGTCCCCAACCATGCGTGCACGGCCGCGAACCTGCACGACGAGATCGTGCTGCACCGCGGCGGAGAGATCGTCGAGACGCTGCCCACTGCGGCACGTGGAAAGGTGAGGTGAGCGATGAGGAACGCGATCCAACCCGAGGGTCTGGCGCGGCCGGCGGCGCCGTACTCCCCCGTCGTCGTCAGCGGCGATCTCGTCTTCACCGCCGGGCAGGTCGGGTTCGACGAGTCGGGGCAGCTCGCGGCCGAAGACGTCGCGGGCCAGTGCCGGCAGGCGCTGGAGAACATCCGCACGTGCTTGCGGGCGGCCGGCTGCGATCTCGCGGACGTGATCAAGGTGAACGCGTTTCTCACCGACCTCGCCAACTTCCCGGCCTTCAACGAGGCCTACCGCGAGTATTTCGAGGAGCCGTACCCGGCGCGGTCGACGGTCGGCGTCAGCCTGCCGGCCGGAATCCTCGTCGAGATCGAGGCGGTCGCTCGCGTCGCCACCGCGTAAGGACTGGCCTCCTTCCTGCCGCTCTGCAAGACTTCGTGCCATGAAGGGTGCGCAGAAGCCAAAGCACATGGTGAAGAAGAAGCCGGCGATGTCGCTGAAGGAGAAGCGCGCCGCGAAGAAGCTCGCGGCGAAGACGCAGGGCCGCATCGTCGAGACCTAGTCGCTCGCGGTCGCTCGCGGCATCCCCGCATAAGACTGCGGCCGTCTGCTGCTACCGTGGTCGCACGGAGCCGACCGGTTCCGTGGAGATCTAGCTTCTCGTTCCTCCTTTTTGGGTTGTTCGAGGTCAGTTGCGTCTCGAACCTGCTCGTCCTCAAAAGGAGTCGAACACGTGTCACAGTCATTCCAGGAGCTCGGCGTCAGCGCGCCCGTCATTCGGGCGCTCGAGGCGGCCGGCATCACTCATCCTTTCGCCATTCAGAGCCTCGTCCTGCCGGACGCGCTGGCAGGCCTCGACGTTCTCGCCGAGTCGCCGACCGGCTCCGGCAAGACGCTCGCCTTCGGCCTGCCGCTCGTCGAGCGGACGGCCGGCTCGACCGCGCGGCCGGGGGCACTCGTCCTCGTGCCGACCCGCGAGCTCGCCGGCCAGGTCGCCGCCGACCTGCGTCCGCTCGCCAAGGCCAAGGGCCTGCGCGTGGAGACCGTCTACGGCGGCGCCCCGATCGCGGCGCAGATCAAGAAGGCGCGCGACGCGCACGTCCTCGTCGCGACACCGGGCAGGCTGCACGACCTGATGGAGCGGCGTGCCGTCTCCCTCGCCGACGTCCGCGTCCTCGTCCTCGACGAGGCCGACCGGATGCTCGACATGGGCTTCAAGCCGCAGGTCGACCGGATCCTGCGCACCGTGCCGACGAACCGTCAGACGATGCTCTTCTCGGCCACCTTCGACGGCGCCGTCGCGGAGCTGGCGCGCGCCTATACCGTCACCCCGTCGCACGTTCGGGCGGAGCTGCCGGCAGCCGCGCAGCGGGGCGAGGTGGAGCACGCGTTCGTCCCGGTCACGCACGAGGACAAGCTCGACCGCCTCGTCGAGCAGCTCGCCGTCGACCGCGGGCTCGCGCTCGTGTTCGTGCGGACGAAGCACGGCGCCGACAAGCTTGCGCGCAAGCTCGAGCGGCAGCACCGGATCAAGGCGGTCGCGATGCACGGCAACCTCTCGCAGAACCAGCGCGAGCGCGCGCTGGCGCAGTTCGAGTCGGGCCGCGTGTCGACGCTCGTCGCCACCGACGTCGCCGCCCGCGGCCTCGACGTCGACGACATCACGCACGTGATCAACTTCGACCCGCCGCAGGGCGACAACGACTACGTCCACCGCGTCGGTCGCACGGGCCGCGCCGGGCGCAGCGGCACCGGCGTCACGCTCGTGCTGCCGGATCAGCGCAATGACGTCGGCCGACTCGCCACGCGCCTCGGCCACGGCGAGCAGTTCGTCGCCTCCGGGATGTCGGTCGCGACGAAGCCGAAGCCGTCCGGCCCGAGCGGCCAGCGGCGACGCCGGCGCCGCTCAGGCTCATCGATGTCGCAGCGCGTCTAGGACGTCAACGAAGCGGGCTCGTCCTGCATGAACCCGTCGTAGGTGCCGTCGTGCTCGACGGCGATCACGCGCAGGCGGCCGGCGTAGCGGTCGCACTCGCTCGCGGGGAAGAGATCCCTCCGCCGGGCCAGCACGTGCCAGTCGCCGGGCTCATCCGACAGCTCGACCGTGAATGCTCTCGCGCGGCAGTCGCGTGCGGCGATCTTCATCGCAGCCTCAGTTGGGAGGGTCAGTCGAAAGAGGCCGGAGATCACGAGACCACAGAGTACCTACGTTACGCTTCGTTCGATGAGCCGCGACCCGGACGTGAACGTCGTCGGCGGCGAGCTCCTGCCGTGCTCGAGCGCGCCGCTGACCGGATTCTTCCGCGACGGCTGCTGTGCGACCGGGCCCGAGGACGTAGGGTCGCACACGGTCTGCGCCGTGATGACGGAGGAGTTTCTCGCCTTCAGCAAGCAGGCCGGGAACGACCTCTCCACGCCGCGGCCGGAGTGGGGGTTCGAAGGGCTCGCGCCCGGCGACCGCTGGTGCGTGTGCGCGGAGCGGTGGCTCGAGGCGCATCGCGCCGGTTACGCGCCGCCGGTCGTGCTCGGCGCGACGCACGCCCGCGCGCTCGAGGTCGTCCCGATCGACGCGCTGACGGCCTTCGCCGCGACGCCCGACCGCGCCTGACTCCGGCTAGGTCGCAGTCAGCTACGACCGCGCAGCCGTCTCAGTGCATCGCCAGCCAGATCTTCGAACCGCTCGTCGGCCAGCCGATGCAGTCGCGCGTCGCGGACGACTTCCTCCAGCGCGCGGTGGACGGTCTCTGTGGTTCCGTTCGTGTCCAGGACCTCGCGCGCCTCTGCAACGAGGTCGAATTCGAGGTTGAGTGACGTGCGTCTGATCACAGGCATACCTTAGCGGGATCACTAGGCATATCAAGCTGGCCGTTTCGGACATACCTCATGGAAACCGGTCGCTGCCCGGATTGAGGTCGAGGCGGCCGCCGTCGCGGCACTCGCTCGGCACGAGGTAGTCGGGCGCAGAGCGGGCGAGCGTCGCGTTGTCGGCGAGCTGCTGGCGCATCATCCTGGCCGCGGTCCGCTCCGAGAGCCCGAGCCGCTGCCCGAGCACGACGCCGCTCTGGAACGCGTAGCAGTTGACGACGCCCTCGTCCGAGGCGCCGCGGAGGTGCCACGCCTCGTGCGCGAGCACGGCGATCGCGCGCGCGGTCTGGCTGAACGGGCCCTCGTCGCCGTCGGTCAACCGGTGCAGCCGGAAGCAGATCTCGGGCGTCAAGAAGGCGTTCGTGCCCCCGACCTCGGCCAGCCCGTCGGCGTGCTGGACGATCCCGACCGCCTCGCCCTCGGCGTCGCAGTGAACGCGGGCAACGTGGCCGGCGATCCGGGCCGCCTCGCCGGAGAGCCGCGCCTCGGTGCCCGCCTGCTCGGCCTCGTCGAGGCTGTCCCAGCCGCGGTCCGGCAGGACGAACAGGGCGATCGCCAGGACGGCGAGCGCAGCCACGACGATCGTCCGGAGCCTGAGGCCGGGCCGCGGTAGCGGTCGCGACGCCGGCCGCTCGCGTGGCTCGGCGTCCTCCTCTGCGTCCTCGTCGAGTGTCGGCAGCCAGACCTGCTGCCCGTCGACCTCGACGAGGACCGGCTCGAGCCACTCCTCGCCGCCGAGATCGTCGATGTCCCCCTCCTGCGGGCCTTGTCGGCGCCGGGGCGGCGCTGTGCCGCGCTCGCGCCAGGCGCCGACGAGAAAGCTCAGCTCGAGCGCCGCGAGGCTGAGGAAGGGGAGCCAGACCGGGATCCAGTTGCGCAACCCCGGAACGAGAAACCAGGCGACGACGAAGACGACGGCTGCGAGCCGTAGGCGCGAAGGGGAGAGGAGCGTCTCCATCACGCTAAGAGTGGCTGGCCGCAGCGCCCTGTCGCGACTCCGTAGGATGAGATCATGGGTACGCATCCTCCCTGGTAACTCCTAGCCCGTAGGTCGCTCGGCGGCGCCGTCGCGGCGCTGCTCGCGATCGAGCTGCTCGACGAGCTCGTCTTCGGCGCCCGCGAGGCCGCGTGGCCGCTCCTCCGCGACGACCTCTCGCTCTCGTACGCCGAGATCGGGCTCTTGCTCTCGGTCCCGAGCCTCGTCTCGCTCGTCGTCGAGCCGGTGCTCGGCGTCGCATCGGTGACCTGGCGTCGTCGCGTCCTCGTGCTCGGCGGGGGTCTCGTCTTCGCCGCGGCGCTTGCGCTCGCCGCCGTAGCGCCGTCGTTCTGGGTGCTCCTCGTAGCGTTCTCGCTCCTCTATCCCGCCTCGGGCGCGTTCGTCTCGCTCTCCCAGGCCGCGCTGATGGATCTCCAGCCGGAGCGGCGCGAGCACAACATGACGCGCTGGACCTTTGCCGGCGCGGTCGGAGCCGTGCTCGGCCCGCTGCTCCTCGCGGGATTCGCCTTCGCCGGCCTCGACTGGCGTGTGCTCTTCGTCGGCTTCGCCGTCCTCGCGCTCGTACTCGTCGCCGCGGTGCGGCGCGCTCCGGACGACGGGCACGACGCCGAGCGCCTCTCCCTCCGAGGGGCGCTGAGCGCGATCACGCGCCGCGAGGTCTTCCGCTGGCTCTTCCTGCTCGAGCTCTCGGACCTCCTCGGCGACGTCCTCCTCGGCTTCCTCGCGCTCTACCTCGTCGACGAGGCGGGGACGTCGGTCGCGATCGGCGGTCTCGCGGTCGCCGTCTGGACCGGCGCGGGGCTCGCCGGCGCCGCTGCGATGATCCCGCTGCTCGCGCGGGTCGACGGGCTGCGCTACCTGCGTGCGAGCGCGGCGGCCAGCGCCGTGCTCTTCGTCGGCTTCCTGCTCGTCCCGGCCGTCGAGGCGAAGCTCCTCCTCGTCGCCGCGATCGCGCTCGTCGACGCCGGCTGGTACTCGGTGCTGCAGGCGCGCCTGTACGGCGCGCTCGGAGGCGGCAGCGGCCTCGTGCTCACCGTCGGCGCGCTCTTCCCGCTGAACGCAGTGCTGCCGCTCGGAATCGCGCTGCTGGCCGAGCGCTGGGGCCTGGACGTCGCGCTGTGGCCACTGCTCGCAGCGCCGCTCGCGCTCCTCTTGCTCCTCCCACATCGCCCGCGGAACGTGCGATAGTCCATGAGGTTCACCGAGGATTGAAAGGGGAGAGGAATGAAACGACTTGTCACGCTCGTCGTGGCTGTAGCAGCGCTCGCCGCGGTTCCTGCGGCGCTCGCGAAGGGCAACCTCGAAGTCAACGTCGTCTCGAGCCCGGCGGAGTACGTGTCGGGCGGCGACGCGCGGATCGAGGTCGCCGTGCCCGCGGAGACCGCCGCCGACGACGTTCAGGTCACGCTGAACGGCGCCGACGTGACCTCCGTCTTCGGGCCCGACTCGGAGGGGGGAAACCAGCTCGAAGGCGTCGTCACCGGGCTCCCGCTCGGCGAGAGCACGATCGTCGCGAGGTCGCATCCCGAAGGCCAAGGGCAAGAAGCACTACGACGAGCTGACGCTCGTGAACAACCCGCTCCAGGGCCCGATCTTCTCCGGCCCGCATCAGACACCGTTCCTCTGCTCCTCCACGGGGAACTCGGCCGGGATGGGTCTGCCGCCGATTCCGCAGTCGCCGACGTGCGAGACGCCGACGGTCGTCTCCTTCGTCTACGTGAACGCGGCGAACCAGTTCCTGCCGTACGACCCGGCTGCGCCACCGCCTGCGGGGTCGATCCGGCAGACGACGACCATGGACGGCAAGACCGTGCCCATGATCCTCCGCTGGGAGCGCGGGGTGATCAACCGTTTCATGTACTCGATCATGATGCTGTCGCCCGCGTCACAGACGGCGACGCCCGACCTCTCCGCCTGGAACAAGAAGGCGCTCTTCAGCCTCTCCGGCGGCGTCGCGATCGGCCACTACCAGGGGGCGGCATCGGGCGGCGACATGCGCCACTTTGCCGGCCTGTCGATGGGCTACGCCGTCCTCTACTCGAGCGGCACCCGCACGAACACGCACTACAACCTCCAGCTCGGCGGTGAGACGGCGATCATGGTCAAGGACCGGTTCGTCTCGGCGTATGCGGAGCCGGAGTACACGATCGGCGTCGGCGGCTCCGGCGGCGCGATCCAGCAGTACGTCTACGGCCAGAACCATCCGGGTCTGTTCGACGGCGGCGTGCCGCAGTACTCGTACCCGGACATGGTCACGCAGACGATCCACGTCGGCGACTGCGAGCTGATCGAGCGCTGGTACGACTCGAAGGTGCTCGCCAATCCGCTCTCGATCTGGCGGACGTGGGTGAACCGGTCGCTGCTGCAGGGGCTCAACGCGTCGGCCACCATGCCGAACCCGTACGCGGCGGTGATGCCGTACATGCCGACGCCGGGCTCGACGGAGTGCATCAACGGCTGGCGCGGCCTCTCGCCACTCGCGCTCAACCCGCACTTCGGCACGGCACCCGGGTACGACCCGGCTGTCCACGGCCCAGTCGAGTGGACGCACTGGGGCGACCTCGTGAACATCTACGGCAAGGACGAGACCGGCTTCGCGCGCTCGCCGTGGGACAACAGGGGCGTCCAGTACGGGCTCGAGGCGCTCACGAGCGGTGCGATCACGCCGGAGCAGTTCCTCGACGCCAACGCGAACATCGGCTCCTGGAAGGACTCGAAGGACATGGTCCAGGAGGGCTGCCCGTTCATCGCGGCGCTCTGCGCGACGCAACTGCCCGACGTGTGGAGCTCGCGGAACATGAAGCTCTCGCCGGACGGCGGTGCGACGCCTGCGGAGCGGCGTGAGGGCAATCGCGAGGCCGGGTACGCGGCGTACCGCTCCGGGATGGTCTTCCGGGGCAAGCTCGACATCCCGGTGATCGACTGGCGCCACTACCTCGAGCACCGGCTCGACATGCACAACTCGCACCAGTCGTTCGCGGCGCGGCAGCGGCTGCTCAACTACGACGGGGACGCCTCGAACCAGGTGATCTGGTTCACCGACGCCCGGCCGGGCACGCCGCAGTTCGACCAGACGCCGCAGGCGTTCCTCGTGCTCGACGAGTGGCTCGCGAACATCAAGGCGCATCCGGAGAAGAGCGTCGGCGAGAACAAGCCGGCGGCGGCGGTCGACTCCTGCTTCGCCACGAACGGCTCGCAGCTCGCGAGCGGCGACAGTGTCTGGAACGGGATCCTCGACGATGGCCCGAAGGGGGCCTGCGCAGCGCAGTTCGAGACGTTCGAGACCTCGCGGATCGTCGCCGGCGGCCCGATCGAGGGCGGCGTCTTCCAGTGCGCGCTCCAGCCGGTGGAGGCGGCGCTCGACAAGGGCCTCTATGGCTCGTGGGCGCCGACGGCCGCCGAGGTCGAGCGGCTGAAGCAGATCTTCCCGAGCGGAGTCTGCGACTACTCGAAGCCCGACCAGGCCCTGCCACCGGAGCTCTCCGGCAGCTAGAAGGGCGCGAAGAAGTAGAAGAAGTCGGGAGTGAGGGGGCCGCGCGATGCGCGGCCCCCTCGACCACTCAGGTGTTGTCGGTGACCAGCTTGAACTGCGTGCCGGTCGGATCAGCGGCGCTTGCGAGGCGTCCGTACGGCGTGTCCTCGGCCGGCCGGACGACCTTCCCGCCGAGCTTCTCGATCTGCTCGAGCGCGGCATCGACGTCCTCGACGCCGAAGTACACGGACCAGGCCGACGGCGTGCCCTCCGGCATGTCGTTCGCCGCGTCGTAGATCCCCGCGAGCGCGTCGTCGCCCTCGCCGAGCGTCGTGTAGCGGAACTCGGGTGTGTCGCTCATCGTGTGGGTCGTCCCAGCCGAACACGTCGCGGTAGAAGCCGACGCTCGCGTCGTACTCGCGCGTGTGGAGCTCGAACCAGCTTGCGGTGCCGGTCTCGTTCCGCGCATCGAACCCCTTCTGGGTCCCCGGCTGCCAGACGCCGACCACGGCCTGGCCGGGGTCGGCGACCATCGCCATCCGGCCGTTCTGGCCGACGTCCATCGGCTCGAGCTGGACCTGGCCTCCCTTCGCCGCCGTCGTCCTTGACGGTGCGATCGACGTCGTCCGTCATCAGGTAGACGGTCCAGGAGTCGGGGTAGCCCTGCTGGCCGTCGTTGTGCATGCAGCCCCCGACGTGCTTCCCGTCCTTCAGGAACGTGAAGTAGCCGTGGAACTCAGGCCCGGCGGACTCGGTCGTCCAGCCGAAGAGCTTTCCGTAGAACTCCGTCGCCTTGGCGGTGTCCGAGCTGTACAGGTCGATCCAGCACGGGGCGCCGACGACGAGTGTTGGTGCAGGCATGTGCACTCCTCCTGACGTTTGGGGTCATCTGTCTCACTCGACTGTCCCAGCCGCCGAGACTCATCGGTCCCGTACCCGCGAATCGCCGGCTGCCCGAGAAATTCCGATTGCGCCCGTGTTGCGCTTCGGTTAACCGCCTAACCCGTTTGCACCGGGCGCGTAGTAGCTCACATGAGCGCCGCCCTCGTGGAGCCGATGACGACGGAGGTCGATCCCGCACGGCAGTTCGACTTCTGGCTCGGCGACTGGGATTGCACCTGGCACAAGGACGGCCTCGAGCACCGAGGCACGAACTCCATCTACGCAGACCTGGGCGGCTGCGTCCTGGTGGAGAACTTCGACGGTCGGCCCTCGCTCGACTTCCAGGGGCTCAGCTTCTCCGTCTACGACCGGGAGGCGCAGTGCTGGAAGCAGACGTGGGTCGACAGCGAAGGCGGGTACCTCGACTTCGCCGGCGGCTTCGAGAACGGCCTCATGGAGCTGCGGCGAAACGGCGAAGTCGACGGCACCCCGGCCGTCTTCCGGATGCGCTGGGAGAACATCCGGCCGCGCTCGCTCGACTGGAGCTGGCAGCGCTCCGTCGACGGCGGCGAGACGTGGACGACCCTCTGGGCGATCGAGTACTCGCGTGTGCTCTAGCCTCGCCCCATCCGGTTCGCGGCGACCTACGCACGCCGCGAGCAGGAGCGCCTCGCAGCGCGGCGCGTGACGCGCCTGCGCGAGCCCGCCGCCTGCGGGTTGCTCCACCAGCGCTGACCTTCGCCTCCCCGTACCCTCCTGGAGGCGCGGGTCAGTGCGGTTTGGGGGGCCGTCGGACCGCCCTCGTAGAATGGCCCGGCCGTGAGCGCCGACTTCGTACACCTGCACGTCCACAGCGAGTACTCGATCCTCGACGGGGCGTGCCGGATCCCCGCGCTCGCGGCCCGAGCGGCCGAGCTCGAGATGCCTGCAGTCACGCTCACGGACCACGGCTCGCTCGCCGGCGCGGTCGAGCTGCACCGAGAGGCGGCGAGGCATGGGATCAAGCCGATCGTCGGCTGCGAGGTCTACGTCGCCGACGACCGCCGCGCGCGTACGCGCGGCTACGCGCACCTCACGCTCCTGGCCGAGTCGAACGAGGGCTACGGGAACCTGATCAAGCTCTCCTCGCTCGGCTACCTCGAGGGCTACTACGGGAAGCCTCGCGTCGACTGGGAGCTGCTCGAGACGTACTCGAAGGGCGTCGTCGCGCTCTCGGGCTGCCTCTCCGGCCGCGTCTGCAAGGCGCTCGAGGAGAGCCGGCCGGCCGACGCGCGCACCGACCTCGACCGGCTGGCGCAGATCTTCGGGCCCGAGAGCACCTACGTCGAGCTCCAGAACGCCGGCCTCGACGTGCAGCAGCGCGTCAACCCGGAGCTCGTGAAGCTCGCGGCCGAGGCGAAGCTGCCGCTCGTCGCCACCGGCGACGTCCACTACCTCCGGGCCGAGGATGCCGCCAGCCACGAGGCGCTCCTCTGCATCCAGTCGGGCGACTCGCTCAAGAACCCGAACCACTGGCGCTTCGACACAAACGAGTTCTACTTCAAGTCCCAGGCGGAGATGGCGCTCGACTTCCCCGGTCACGAGGAGGCGCTGCGGCGGACGCTCGAGGTCGCCGAGCGCTGCAGCGTCGAGCTCGAGCTGGGGAAGATCCTCTTGCCGGCGTTCCCGACCCCGAACGGCCGCGACGCGTTCGAGTATCTCGTCGAGCTCTGCGAGCAGGGGCTCGCGCGCCGCTACGACAAGGTGACGCCCGAGCTGCACGAGCGGCTGCAGTTCGAGCTGAAGACGATCAAGGAGATGGGCTTCGCCGACTACTTCCTGATCGTCTGGGACTTCATCCACTTCGCGAAGGTGAACGGGATCGGCGTCGGCCCCGGCCGCGGCTCGGCCGCCGGCTCGCTCGCCGCCTACGCGCTCGAGATCACGGACATCGACCCGATCCGGTACGACCTGCTCTTCGAGCGCTTCCTCAACCCGGGCCGCAAGTCGATGCCCGACATCGACATCGACTTCGCGGTCGAGGGCCGCGAGCGGGTGATCAACTACGTCGCCGAGAAGTACGGGCGCGACCGCGTCGCCCAGATCATCACCTTCTCGACCATGGCCGCCCGCGCGGCGCTGCGCGACGCGGGCCGCGTGCTCGAGATCCCGTACGGCACCGTCGACCGGCTCGCGAAGCTCGTCCCAGAGGGCCCGGGTCAGACGCTCGAGCAGGCGCTGAAGCCTGGGCAGGATCTGAAGGTCGCGTACGACTCCGATCCGGTCGCGAAGGAGATCGTCGACCTGGCGCTGCCGCTCGAGGGGCTGACGCGCGCCGACTCGATCCACGCCGCTGGGGTCGTGATCGGGGCGCAGCCGCTGATCGACGTGATCCCGCTGCAGCAGAAGGGCGCCGACCAGGAGGTCGTGACGCAGCTGAAGATGGGCGACGTCGAGGCGCTCGGCCTGCTGAAGATGGACTTCCTCGGCCTGCGCAACCTCGACGTGATCGACAAGGCGGTCGAGCTCGTCGGCGGCATCGACATGACCACGATTCCGCTCGACGACGCGAGGACGTACGCGATGCTCGCGCGCGGGGAGGCGATGGGCGTCTTCCAGTTCGAGTCGTCGGGCATGCGCGAGGCGCTGCGGCAGGTGAAGCCGACCGTCTTCGAGGACCTGATCGCGCTCGTCGCCCTCTACCGGCCGGGCCCGATGCAGTACATCCCGAACTACGCGAAGCGGAAGGCCGGCACCGAGCAGGTCACGTACATCGACCCGCGGCTGAAGGCGATCACCGGCAGGACGTACGGGATCTCCATCTACCAGGAGCAGTCGATGGAGATCGCGAAGCAGATCGCCGGCTTCGAGCCGATGGAAGCGGACGACCTGCGCAAGGCGATCGGGAAGAAGATCCACAAGCTGATGGCGTCGCTGAAGGACAAGTTCATCAGCGGCTGCATCGCGAACGACACGTCGGAGCAGGTGGCGCGCCAGCTCTGGGACGACATCGAGAAGTCGCAGGACTACTCCTTCAACAAGTCGCACGCGGCCTGCTACGCGCTGATCGCCTACCGCACCGCCTGGCTGCGCGCGAACCACCCCTGCGAGTACATGGCGGCGCTCATCAGCTCGGTCATGAACACGAAGGACCGGGTGCCGCTGTACGTGAACGCGTGCGACGAGCTCGGTATCGAGGTGCTCCCTCCCGACGCCAACTCGTCGCAGACCGACTTCGCGGTCGTCGAGGGGAAGATCCGCTTCGGCCTGAACGCGGTCAAGAGCGTGGGGGAGACCGCGGCGCGGGCGATCATCCGGGCGCGCGACGACGGTGACGCGTTCGAGTCGATCTGGGACTTCACCGAGCGTGTCGACCCGCAGGTCGTGAACAAGCGCGCGCTCGAGGCGCTCGTCAAGTGCGGCGCGCTCGACTCGACGGGCGCGACCCGAATGGGAATGCTCGGCGTGCTCGAGCAGGCGCTTGCCTGGGGACAGAAGCAGGCCGACGACCGCCTGCGCGGGCAGGCGTCCATCTTCGACCTGGGCGGTAGCGAGGAGGAGGCGGACGCGCCGAAGCACCATCCCCCGATCCCGAGCGGGGAGTTCGAGAAGCCGGAGCTGCTGAAGCTGGAGAAGGAGACGCTCGGCCTCTACGTCTCGGAGCACCCGCTCCACGCGGTGCGCGATCAGCTTCGCCGCAAGACCGACTGCACGCTCGCCGAGCTCGAGCGCCGCCGCGACGGTGAGGTGGTCACCGTCGGCGGAATCGTCTCGGCCGTGAAGCAGCTGACGACGAAGAAGGGCGAGCCGATGGTCTTCCTCGGTCTCGACGATCCGACCGGCGGCGGCGAGGTCGTCGTCTTCAACTCGACCTATGCGCAGGCGCGAGAGCTCTGCACGGCCGACCGGATCCTCGTGATCAAGGGTCGCGTCGACCACAAGCAGCAGGGGGAGACGAAGCTGATCGCGTCGGAGGTGACCGCGTTCGAGGCCGTGCCGGAGCGGACCGAGATCCGCTTCAGGGTCGACGCCCGCTCGGCGCGTGCGGGCCTGATCCGCGATCTCGTTCACCTCGTCAAGGGCTACCCAGGCGAGTCGCCGGTGTTCGTCGCGCTCGAGACGTCGCTCGGCCCGAAGACGCTTGCGCTCGGCCCGGCCTACAGGGTCGCGATCGACACGGACTTCCTCACCGAGGCGCGCACGCTCCTCGGCGCCGACGCGATCCAGTAACCGGGCTCGCCTGGCCGGCACAGCGAGACCGCCCCTCTCGGGGCGGTCTCGTCGTCACCGGATAGGCGCGACCCGGACTCAGTGCGCGAGCCGGTGAACCCTGGTGAACCGGATTGCGAGGGAGAGTCCGATCGCCAGCAAGACGCCGATCCCGAAGCCGAGACCGACCTGCCGAAGGTCGATGGCCCGCCCCGAGCTCGTCGCAGTCACGACCACGTCGGGAGACGGCGCCGACGCGAGCTGCGCGTCGAGCTTCGCGATCTGGGACTCCTCGCGCGCGTCGAGCATGCGCGCGAGCTGCTCCTGCCCGAGCGCGGCCGCGCGATCGGCGCTGTCCGGACTGAGGTACCCGACCGCGTCGCTGCGCCGGTCGGAGGCCCAGTCGTCGGCCAAGGCCGGGACGGCGAACAGGAGTGCCGCTCCTACAGTGGCGGTGATAAGTGAGATCGTCCGGGTCATCGCTCCTTCTCCTCCGCTCGTGGTGGCCTCATGACCACCCGAATCGAAGCTACGACGCGGACGGCTCCAATGAAGCGGGCGCATCCCCTGTGTTTGGCGGTGCGATCCCCCGTGTTTGAAGCGCCCCCGCGACCTCGGCGCGTTGGCGGATCCCGAGCTTCCCGAAGATGCGGCCGAGATGTCCCTCGACCGTGCGATCGGAGAGGAAGAGCGCTGCGGCGACCTCCTTGTTCGTCCTGCCGAGCGCGACGAGCGCAGCGACACGGTCCTCTGCAGGCGTGAGCGCGCCGGGAGACGCCGCGCGCCCGCTGATGCGCTTCAGCTCGGCTCGGGCAGCGCTCGGCCCAGAGCGCCGCGCCGATCCCCTCGAAGACGGCGAGCGCTTCCTCGAGCGTCGACGCGCGCTTCGCGTCGCCGCTTCAGTCGCCGCTGCGTCGCGCCGAGGGCGAGCAGAGTACGACCGCGATCGAGCGGGAGCTCGACCTGCGCGTGCCGGTCGAGCGCCGTCGCGAACGCGGCCAGCGCGGCATCGAGCTCGCCCGCCTGCGCGGCGAGGAGTCCCCGGCAGCGCGCGCAGTTGGCGAGCGCCGAGACGCGCTCGAGCCGGCGGGCGTTCCCTTCGTACCAGTCCAGGAGCTCGCGCGCCTCGAGGGGTCGTCCGAGCTCGACGAGCGCCTCGATGTGGTCGACGACGAATCGGGTCGCTCCGGGCTCGACGATCCCTTCTTGCCGGACGACCGCGGTCTGCGACGCCAGGTGCTCGACGACTTCGCCTGGCCGCTCGAGCGAGAGGGCAAGGAGTCCCAGAGCGGCGGATGCGACGAGGACCACGAAACGGTCCGAGGCGGTCTCGATGACGTCCGCCGCAGCCTCCCGGGCGGCTTCAGGCCGACCGCGTTGTGCCTGAGCGAGACTCTCGAGCGCGCGTGCGCGCAACGTGAACAGGAGCAAATCCGTCTGCTCGGCGGCCTCACGTCCCTGGCGAGCGAGCGCGAGGCCCGTCTCGGCGTTACCGAGCAGCAGCTCGAGCTCGCCGAGGAGGAGGAGGAGCCAGGGCCGCGCGCTCTCGTCACCCAGCTCGTCGGCGCTGCGCAAGAGATCCGTGAGAGCGGCACGCGCTTCGTCGTGCGCGCCGATCCAGGTCCAATACTCAGCGAGCGAGCAGAGCGGCTGGTCCAGAACGCGAACGCCTGCCGCCGCTGCCTGGAGGGCGAGCGCCTCCTCCGCCGTCGCGGCCGTCGTTGCCCGCCCGAGCAACGACACCGCACCCAGTCGCGTCATCTGCACATCGGCCGCGAGCGCCAGATCGCCCATCTCGACGGCGAGCGACAATGCGATGTCGGCGTGCCGTACTGCGTCGTCGAACCGCTCGAACCTCCAGAGGCTGCAGGCCGCGACTCCTTCGTGGGCGAGAGCCAGTGTCTGACGATCGGCACCTGCCAGGTCGACGACCCGCTCAAAGAGCTCCCTGGCCTCGTCGGGCGCTTCGTAGAGGCGGATGCGCGCGAGCACGACGAGCGCCCGCGCCAGTTCCGGGCCGGGCTCGAGCGGTGCGATCACCTCGCGAAGCTGGGTCTCGGCTCGACGCGAGTCGCCGGCCTCGAAGTGGAGGAATGCCGCCTCGACCGCCCGCCGAACCTCATCTGGTCGTCGATCGAGCGGCGTCAGCTGCCGGGCGCGGTCGAGGAGAAGGGCCGCGGGTCGCGGGGCTCCACGTGTGCGTGCGTAGCCGGCCGCATCCTCGAGCGCGGCGGCCACCGACTCGTCCGGCTCGTCGACCGAGGCGGCGAGCTGCCACGCGCGGGCCTCCGGATCCTCGAGGAGCTCCGCCAGCCGGGCATGGATCTCCTTGCGGCGCACGAAGTCGGCGACGTCGTACGCACCAGCGGCCAGCAAGGGGTGAGTGAAACGGATCCGGTCGCGGTCGACCTCGACGATGCCGGCCCGGACAGCGGGGACGAGACCTGACGTGCCGATCGACTCCGGTGGCCGCCTCCACGATCGTCGTCGTCGGATGAGCGTGCGCCGCCGCGGCGAGCAGGAAGTCACGGCTCTCGGGCGTGAGCGCCTCGAGTCTTGCCTGGACGAGATCGTGGAGCGACTCGGGCACCGGCAGCAGCTGCCCCGCCTCGACGATCGCGTCGCCGCTTTTCAGCGTGCGGGCGATCTCGAGCGCGAAGAACGGATTGCCGCCCGATGCCTGGTGGACCTCCGCCAGCAGCGGGCGCGGCACGGCGAGGTCGAGGTGCACGCGGACGACCGCGTGCAAGGACCCGAGGTCGAGCGGCCCGACCTCGAGCGTGTGAACCCGCTCCGGCGGCAGGCTGCGTCGGATGTCGGCAGCGACAGTGCTCTCCGCCGACGCGCGACGAGAGAGCAAGAGGCCGACGTGCTCGCCTCGAAGTCGTCGCGCCGCGTATCCGACCGCGCCGGCCGACGCTGCGTCGAGCCACTGCGCGTCGTCGATTGCGACGAGCAGCTGTTGCTCGGCGCTCACGGCCCGCAGGACGTTGAGCACCGCTACTCCGACGGCGTGCGGATCGGGCGGGGGCCCGTCCTCGTCGTCGAGAACGAGCGCGCGGGAGAGCGCGCGCCTCTGTGCGGGGACGAGCACGTCGAGCACGTCTGCGAGGACGGGATCGAGAAGATCGCCGAGCCCCGCGAACGACAGCTCGGTCTCGCTCTCCGCCGGAAGCGCGCGCAGGACCCGCAGACCTCGTTCCTCGGCGTCGGCCACGCCGGCAGACCAGAGCGTCGTCTTGCCCATGCCCGCGTCGCCCTCGAGGAGGAACGCGGTTGCGCCGTCGGAGATCCCGGCCAGGAAGTCCCTGAGGGCGGCGAGCTCGGCGTCCCGCCCTATCACCGCAGTAGGCATCGCGTCTTGATCGTACGGCGTGCGCGACGCCGTGCATACGGCGCGCCGGGGTCGAGTTCGAGCGGGTTAGGTCACAGGATCTTCTGGTTCCTCCTCTGTGACGAAGGCGATCCGGCGCGGTGGCAGTCGGGGCTGATCTCCGCGAGGGCGAGCGGAAGCCCTCCCTTGCAGCCTTCCGCGCCGAGCTCGCGCTGCTGCGCCGCTAGCCCAGCTGGGCACCGAGGGTGGGTAACCTGCGATGTCCGCGAGGGACGTGGTGGGTCCTGGCCCCGACGTGTCCGGAACGAGCGCGCCGGCCTCCGCGCTACATGCTGGCTGGCCCGTGTCCCCAGCCCGCTGAGTCTGACCAGGACGCGTCCGAGGCGGTCCTGTGGGGTCCTGGCCCCGACATGTCTCGAACGGCCAGTGACCTCTCCTACGCGTCGAGTCGCGCCTCCTCGAGGTCGAGGTCGCGCGAGACACGGCGCATCACGTCGTCGGAGATCGCGCCCGCACGGCGAAGCTCGAGCACGGCGTCCCGCTCGGCGGCGAGCAGCTCCCGGCGCAACCGCTGGTAGGCGATCGACTGTTCCTCGATCGCGCCGTCGTCACGGTCGTCGAAGCGTGCGGAGAAGCGGTCGCGGCGGAAGCCGTAGCTGCCGCGGATCCGGTCGACCGTGGCGGGGCGGACCCAGTCCTCGTCGACGAGCTCGTCCAGACGCGCGAGTGCCGCCGTCGCCGCGTCGATGCGCGCGCGTGCCTCCTCGCGCTGTTCCTCGGCGGCGTCGTCCTCGAGCTGCAGCACGCGAATCACGGCGGGCAGCGTGAGCCCCTGCGCGACGAGCGTGACGAGGATGACCGCAAAAGTGAGGAAGAGGATCAGGCTGCGGCCGGGGAACGGCTCCCCCGCCTCGGTGCTGAGCGGGATCGCAAGCGCGGCTGCGAGCGAGACCGCGCCGCGCATCCCCGACCACGAGATCAGCGCCAGTTGTGCGCGTGGAGGCATCGGGTCCCGCTCGCGGATCCGGCGGAAGAGCCGCCGGGGCAGCCAGGCGGCTGGAAACACCCAGAGCCAGCGGACGAGGACGACGGTCAGCGACACGGCGAGCGCCCACCAGAGCAGCTCGCCCGCAGAGTAGGCATCGAGGTCGTCGAGGATCACGGGCAGCTGCAACCCGATCATCGTGAAGAGGAGCGCGTTCAGCACGAAGGTCACGATCTGCCAGGTCGACTCTCCGAGCAGGCGCACCTCGGCGTTCGTCAGCTCGGGCGTGTGCCAGCCCAGGTAGATCCCGGCCGTCACCGCCGCGATCACGGCCGAGACGCCGATCAGCTCGGCAGGCAGGTAGGCGAAATAGCCGGTGAGCAACGAGATCGTCACCTCTGCGGGCGGATACTCGAGCCGGCGTCGCACCTGGCGGACGATCCAGCCGACCGCGACGCCGACCACGACGCCGCCGGCGACGTTGAGCACGAAGGAGATCCCCGCCTCCCAGAGCGTGAACGTGCCGGTGACGACCGCGACAACAGCGAAGCGGTACGCGACGAGCGCGGTCCCGTCGTTGACGAGGCTCTCGCCCTCGACGATCGAGACGACCCGGCGCGGCACGCCCAGCCGCCGCATGATCGCCGCCGCCGCGATCGGGTCGGTCGGCGAGACGATCGCCCCGAGCACGAACGCCGCCGACCAGGGCAGCTCCGGCACGATCGCGTGTGCGACCACCGCGACCGCGACCATGGTCAGCAGCACGAGCCCGACGGCGAGCAGCCCCACCGGTCGCACGTTCGCGCGCAGGTCGCGGAGCGAGGTGAAGAACGCGGCCCCGTAGAGGAGCGGAGGCAGCACGCCGATGAGCACGAGCTCGGGCGGCAGCTCGATGTCGGGCATCCCCGGGACGAACCCGAGCGCGAGCCCGCCGAGCACGAGCAGGATCGGATAGGGGATGTTGACCCTCGGTACGAGCACGAGCAGCGCGGTGCCCGCGACGAGCAGCACGAGCAGGGCCGCGATGTCTTGCTCGTGCAGCTCGGTCAGGAAAGACCCTTGTCGCGGAGCTCGCGCCGCGCCGAGTCGGACTTCTCGAGCTCGAGGCCCATCCCACGCAGGATCTCGGGCGTCTTCGAGAACTGGACGTCGGCGTAGGCAACCACTTGCACGTGGTTGCCCCACGGGTCGAGGAAGGAGTTGCCGCCGAAGACCTCGGCGCCCGCCTCGCGTGCCGCGGCCAGCACGGCGTCGCGGTCGTCGACGACGAGCCCGAAGTGACGGTGCCGGTCCGGACCCTGGGTCCGGCCCTCGGCGAGCGCGACGAACTGGTCGCCCATGTCGACGAATGCCATCCCTCGAATCCGACCGCGCAGCTCCAGCTCGAAGAGGCCGCCGTAGAACGCGAGCGCCTCGTCGATCGACCCGACCTCGAGGGCGATGTGGTTGATCCCGACGGCGCGGGGCACTAGCGCCCCTTCCAGCAATGCACGCCCGCTTCTGGCCCGCGATCACGCTGCGCGAGAGTCCACCCGCGCCCTTGCGCAGGCAACCTGCCTGCGCCGCGGACGCGTGCGGCCTCTCGCTTGGTGCTCGCGACCCAGAAGCTAGACAGCATCATGGAAGGGGCGCGGCTCCTACAGAGCTGCGTTCTCGGCGGCGCGGTCCGCCAGCGTCTGCAGCACCTTCAACTGGATCTTCGGCGAGTCGTGGAGCAGCTTACGGAAGGCGCTCTCGTGGAGGACGAGCACCCGGACGGGCGTCGTGGTCGTCACCGTCGCGTTCCGCGGCCGCGACGAGACGAGCGCCATCTCGCCGAAGAACTCGCCGGCCTCCAGATGCTTCGCTCTGCGGCCCTTCGCCTTCACGTCCACCTCGCCGTCGATGAGCGCGAAGAACTCGTGTCCCCGCTCGCCCTCGCGAATCAGAGTCTTCCCCTCCGGAAAGGCGAGCTCGTCGGTGAGAGTGGCGATCGCCGCCAGCTCCTGCTTGCTACAGCCGGCGAAGAGCGGGACCCGCTTCAACACCTCGAGCTTCGCGTCCTTGCGCAGTCGCACGAGCCGATCCTATCGAGCGGCTACTTGAACTTGAAGTCGGCGAAGCGGACGCTGCCGTCGACGAATTGCAGCTCGAGCCGGCGACAGCCCTTCCAGCTCTTGTCGGTCTTCCAGTTGTACTGGTACTTACCGGCGGCGTTGTCGAAGGTCAGGCCGCTGCCGCTGACCGTGACCGTCGTCTCGATCTCGTCGGTCGGTGTGCCCGTGCCGCAGGCGATCGTGACGACCCGTGGATAGCCGGGAGCGAAGATCGCGAGACCAAGATTGCCGCCGAGGTCGAACTTGACGGGAATCGCCCGGCCCGCGTTGACGACGTTCAGCGTCGGCGGGTTGTCGACGGGCGGGAAGAAGCCGCTGAACGTCAAGACGAGTTGCGTCCCGGTTCGACTCGCCGGCGTATAGGTGACGTCCCCGGCGAAGGACGCGCTCACGGTGTAGGTGCCGGCTGCGAGCGCGCCCGGCTGGACGGACGCCCTCCCGAGGTAGTCGGTGATCGTGGAGAAGGTCTTCGTCCCGCCGGGCCCCGTGAGCGTGAACGTCACCGTCAGCTGGAGCAAGGGTTGCTGCTTTCCGCCGACCGCTGCGGTCAGCGTCGTGCCGATCCCCGGGGCGCCGCTGCCGCCGACGGGCGGGAGCTGCGTGAAGGCGGACAGGCTCGTTTGCGCCTTGCCGATCGCGAAGGGCTCGGAGTCCGAGGACGGCAGGTGCGCGGCGTCTCCCCAGAACGACGCCACGAGCTGGTGATTGCCCGGTGCGGTGACGAGAGGCACGGGGAGCACGACGCGCCCGTCGGCTCCAGTCGTGCCGACGCGCGCCGAGCCGCCGATCGAGATCGTCACCGTCTTGCCTGCAAGTGCGCCGCCTCCGCCGTCGGTCAGGGTGGCCGTGACCGTCGGGCTGTCGCCGAACGTGCCGCTTGCCGGTGGAGAAGCGAGCGTCAGCGTCGTCGGAGCCTGCTGAGCCCCGCCGAGCCGGTAGTAGGCGCCGCGGTTGTCGTCGAGCGAGACGAGCCCGAGGCCGTTGGCAGCCTGAATGACGAACTCGACGTTGGCAGCTCCGCCGGGGAGATGCGCCTTCCAGAACCGAGAGTCGCTCTGCTGCACGAGGTCGAGCGACGACCACGTGCCGTTGCCGGTCGTGTGGGTGACCCAGACTGTGTGGATCGCCGCCTTCGGATCGCCGACCACCTCCGCGGTGAAGTCGAGCCCGCCCGGCACCGCCTCGGCCACGACGCCGACGATCGAGGGTGCGTCGGAAAGGGCGGCGCCGGTCAGGTTGCCGCTGTAGAAGAGTCGCATGTCGAGGCTCGTGTACCGACGCAGCGTGCTCGTCCCCAGCGCGGCGTCGGCGATACGGTGCTGTGCCGGTGTGACGAGCAACTTCGTGCCCCCGGAGCCGCCGAGCGCGCCGAAGTAGTTGACGGTCGCCAGCCGCATCGGGAAGAACACGGGCGACACGAACGGCGCGTGGACGCCGCGCAGCTCCGTCGTCGGCGCGCCCGTGAGGGGCACGACCGTCGAGTCGGTGAACGTGCCGCCGCGGAAACCGACGCCGCGGAGGACGATGTTCGCATCCGTCGGCGTCACGTTCTGGACGGCGAGCGGCAGCGCCGGCTCGGCGGGGTTCGTCACGATGCCGTCAGGCCCGGAGAGCCACGTCGCAGTCACCAGTGAGCTGTCCTGCACGTTCGTCAGCGTCGCGGTGTTCGTCGTCAGGCTCGGCACCACCGCCAGATCGAAGGTGCGGAGACCCAGCGTGGCGGCGGGCCCCGAGCCGACCGGGACGGGCGTGATCGCGCCTCCGTTACCCGGCGGCGCGCCGCGCCCGGCGGGCATGTTCACGCCGAGCATCGGCAGGCCGAACACTGCCGCCTCGAGCAGCGCCTTCTCGTGCAGGCCGCGGAGGTCAGGCGTCGAGGCCAGATACTCGAGCTTGGCCCGAACGAGCGCCTCGCCGACCGACACGGGTCCCGTGCCGGCGCGCAGCTGGCGGGCGAAGTTGCGGTACAGCCGCTCGCTGTACTCCAGGAAATCGGTGTCGCCGTACTGGTAGCCGGTTCCCGCGATCAGCGTGGCGCGCTTGCGAGCGAACGCCTGCGCCCAGTCGAGCGGCTCCGTCACACCCGTCACGGCGTCGTCGTCGACGAGGTTGTACCCGGAGTGGCACCCGGCGCTGAAGACGATCGTGTTGACGAGGTTGACCGGCGAGGCTGCCAGCTCGGTGGTGAGGAGGCTCGTCGTGAAGTCCGCCGCGAGCGCGCTGTTGGCGCTGAAGTGGCCGGCGAGGAAGATCACGTCGTGGCGGCTGCCGAGCAACTTCGTCGACAGCTGAGCCGCGGTCCAGGACGCGGGATCCTGCGGTGACTTGTTGGCCGGCGTGACCAGCAGGTCGGCGGCGGCGCCCGTGCCCGCCTGGAGCTCGGTGCGGACCGCCTCGGCCGCGTCTGCGAGGAAGTCGTACCCGGTCACGAGCGACGAGCCCGGCGCGACGACGCCGCCGGCCTGCGTGTACGCGTCGATCAGTCCTGCGACCTCCGCCGGGGTCTCGACGAGACGGCCGACGGCGAGCCCGGGCACCGGGAAGTCGGTCGTGCGCAGCGAGATCTGCGTGCCGGCGCCGTAGGTGTCCTGGCTGAGGACGAAGTCGTTCCGCAGGCTTGCCTCGGACGCCGAGTCGCTCTCGACCGGCGGGACGTAACCCGACTCCTGACCGAGCAGGCTCTGGTCGGGGTAGCGGAAGAACGGGATCGCGTCGTCCCCGCCGGCGATGACGACGTACCGGAGCCCGGGGTTTGCGGGGCGGTAGGAGTCGACGATGCCCTTGATCTCCTCGGCGACGAGGTTCTGTGCGAACGGGCACGCTGAGTTGCTCGTCGCCTGCTGCTTCAGCGCGGTGACACGGGCGTCGCCCGCGACGTCGACGACGACCCCGGCGATCTCGGGCCTGGCTGCGAACGAGGCGAGCTTGCTCCCTAGCGTGCCGCCTCCCGGAACCGTCGCGCCGAGCGCGAGCTCCGAAGAGTCGGTGAGGATCACGGTCCGGATCCCCGCGCCGGGCGCGGCGGTCCGCGGTGTCAGCGTGGTGTCTGTGACGCCGACGCACGTCGTCGCGCCCTTCGAGACGGACACGCTGAACTGGCTGCCCGTGTCGAAGGCGCCGCCTCGGCCGCTGACCCGGACGTAGAAGCTGCCGTCGTTGGACCAGGAGTTGACGACGACCGACTCGTCGCCCGTGCCCGGTGTCGCCGAGACGCCGATGATGCTCCGCGTCTGTGCGCTCGAGAACGCCTGGGCGATCTCCTCGGGGCTGAAGACGCTCGGGCTGAAGACCGACGGTGAGAACACCGACGGGCTGAAGACGCTCGGGCTGAAGACGGACGGTGAGAACACCGACGGGCTGAAGACGCTGGGGCTGAAGACCGAGGGCGAGAAGACCGAGGGCGAGAAGACCGACGGGCTGAAGACGCTCGGGCTGAAGACGGACGGGGAGAAGACGGAGGGGCTGTACGCGTCAGGGCTGAACACCGACGGGCTGAAGACCGAGGGCGAGAAGACGGAGGGGGAAAAGACGGACGGCGCGTACTCCGCGCTCAGCTTGGTCAAGGCGGCGGCATTCGCCGGGACGAGCTGGGCCTCGAACGCCTTGCCGATGTCCTTGAACACGGCCAGGTCGTAGTCGGCCGGCAGCCCGGAGAGCCCGACCTGGATGCGCTGGCCGGGCGTGACGTCGAACTTGTACCAACGTGCCTTGCCGGGCGAGTCGACGAAGTCCCGCGCGGTCGCATTCGAGCCGGGGAGGGCAAGCGCCTTCGGCCAGAAGTCGTTGTCGCCCGAGCTGACGAGGCAGGCCGAGCTGGCCGTCGCGACGGGGGAGGCGACGCGCACGGTGACGAAGTCGCCCGAGGTCACCCCGGGGACGGTCGCGGAGAAGTAGCCCTCGGGATCGGTGGTGGCGGCGACGGGACCGCCCGTCGGCGTGCCGCCGCCGGGGAGGACCCCTGCCGTGCACGTCGAGGCGGTCGAAGCGGAGAGCGTCAGCGGGATGCTCGAGGCGCCGTCGACACGCCCGAGCACGACGGCACCCGTGCCGGTCGAGACGACGCGGAAGAGGCTGGGCGTGGCGAGCGTGAGCGTGGTGTAGTCCACGGTCAGCCGCGGCGCCTTCAGGATCGAGTGTTCCTTGCTGTAGTAGCGGAGGAAGTAGGACTGCTCCAGCTGCCCGTTCTGGCAGACGACGGTGAACGGCGTCCCGCAGGGGATCGTGAACACCTCGACGGAGAGCTTGCGGTCACCGGCGCGCTCGGCGCCCACTCGCGTGGCGAGATTCGGTGAGCCGAAGTCGCGGTTCCTCGGCGGCGTCGTGCCCGAGCAGCCCACGCTCTCGAACGCGGAGGCGGAGCCGAGATTGGCCGCCGCCGTGCTCAGCGGGCTGCCGAACAGCCGCCATTCCGCCGGCGGGACCTGCGGCACGAGGCCGTCGGCGGGCCGTGTGCTCCACGTCACGGTGCTTTCCGCCCACGAGTCGTCCGGAATGAAGCTCGCGTAGTGGTCGGGATCACCGTCGAAGGCGAAGCCGGTGAAGCTCGTCAACCGCAGCGTCGCGCCCGTGATCGTCGCGCCGGCGGGGATCGACGAGAGGTCGAAGCGCAGAAGGCCGACCGACGGCCCGGTTCCACAGCCGTACGACGACGCGCCGCCGTGGACGTCGAAGGAGGTCTTCAGGCCCTGCGCCGTGGTCGGTGTCGACGCGCGCACGAACGTGTCGGCTTCGGGAGTCAGCGTGATGCTCGCCGCCAGCGCGCCGTGCGCCGGCACCAGGCTGGCGGCGCACACGATCAGCGCAAATAGGACCTTCCGACTCATCACCCTCACCCTCTGCCGCAGTCGACTGCGAACCCGTTGCCGCCGACACTACGAACTTGCCTACGAGAATGCAAGGTTCGCGTAGGGAGTGGGAGGTACCGACAGGTGCGTCCCGGAGGCGCTACACCGTCGCGCCGCAGGCGCTCAGGGCCTGCGCGAACGTCTCGGGAAGCAGCAACGACTGCCCCCGCGCCCGTGCCGCTTCGGCAGAGTCTCCCAGCGTGGCACGCGCCGTCGCCAGGTGCCGCTCCAGCTCCTCCTCCTGGCCCGGGGCGCGCGGCGAGCCGATCTCCTCGCGCAGCGAGTCGGCGGCTCCGACGAGCTCGAAGGCGCGCTCGGAGTCACCGCACAGCGCCGCGAGCTGCGCGACGTCCTCGACGAGGAACGCGAGTGCCCACTTGTCGTCGTACTCGCGATAGGCGCGAAGGCTCTCCGCGTAGTGCCGCTGCGCCGCGTCGTAGTCGCCGAGCTCTCGCGTCGCGTTGCCGAGGTTGTTGTCGCTGTTCGCGACCATCCAGGCGTCGCCGACCTCGCGGCTCAACCGCATCGCATCCTCGAAGCACTCCCGCGCCTCCTCGAACTCGTGCTCGAAGACGGCGATCGTGCCGAGGTTCGTCATCGAGACGGCGATCGCCCGGCGATCGTCGAGCTGGGCGCGCAGCCCCAACGCCTGCTCGTGGTACTCGCGCGCCGCGCCGTAGTCGCCGCCGTACTCGGCGACGATGCCGAGGTTCGAGTGGATGGCCGCCATGCCGGCCTTGTCGTCGAGCCGCTCCCGGATCTCCAGGCTCGCCTCGTAGCTCTCGACCGCCCTCGCGTACTCGCCCTGCTGAGCGGCGAGCGTGCCCTTGAGGTGGTGAACCTGGCCGAGGCCGCCGTCGTCGCCGGCCGACTCGAAGGTCTGGGCGGCCTGGTCGAGCAGGCTGAGCGCGTCGTCGTAGCGCCCCTGCTTCCGTGCCACTTCCGCGAGCTCCGTCTCGCACCACGCGCGTGACCGTGCATCGCCCTGCATCTCCGCGTGCGCCAGTGCCTCGCGGTCGACCTGCTCGGCGCGGCCCCAGTCGCCGACGTGCGCGACGACCTTGCCGAGCTTCAGGAGCACGTCGACCCGCTGCTCCTCCAGGACGAGCGGCGCGGCCCGCTCGAGATAGTCGATCGCGGCCGTGTTCGCGTACCGTCGCCTCCGCCGCCTCTCCGGCTCTGACGAGGTACTCGCGCTGCTTCTCCAGGTTCTCGCTGTGCCAGTAGTGGTGGGCGAGCACGTCGAGCTGGAGCTCGATCGCGTCGGCCTCGGTCTCCTCGATGTAGCTCCCGGTGCGCTCGTGCAGCATCGCGCGGGTCGCGAACGGCATGCTCTCGTACGCCACCTCCTGGGTGACGGCGTGCTTGAAGAGGTAGGCCTGCTCGGCCTCGCGGTCGAGCGTGATCAGGTCGTGCGAGCGCAGCGTGGCGAGGTGCGCGCCAACCTCCTCCGACGATCCAAGCTCCGGATAGATGCCCGGGAGCGCCCCGGCCTGGAACGACCGTCCGACCACGGCGGCGACCTTGAGCGTGCGGCGCGGCGCTTCTCCGAGCGTGTCGACGCGGCTCAGGATCAGGCTGTGCAGGCTTTCCGGCAGCTCGAGCTCGCCGAGCGCCGCAGCATCCTTCGGATCGACGCCGCGACCGTGGATGTAGTTGAGCAGCTCCTCCACGTAGAACGGGTTGCCCTCGGAGCGGGCGGTGACGAGCTCGACGAGCTCCGGAGACGCCACTTCTCCCGCGCCGAAGAGCTGAGCGAGCTTCGACCGGATCAAGAGCTCCGAGTCGCTCGGCTCCAGCTCGCCGAGGACGAGCTCCGTGAATTGGGGCAGTCGCTCGAGCTCCAACCCACCGCCCGGCTCGGCGGCCGGTCGGTAGGCGAGCACGAAGAGCACGGGCAGGTCCGCCGCCGCTCGCGCGAGCGACTCGAGCAGGTCGCGCGAGAGCGGGCCGATCCAGTGGCAGTCCTCGACCACGATCACGAGCAGCTCCTCGGCGGCGCGAGCGCGGAGGCAGTCGGCCAGGAGCGCTTCCAGCGACGTCTTGCGGAGCTTGGCGTCGAACGAGCCGGTGAGATCCGAGTCGGGAATCGGGATTCCAAGCAATGGGCCGAGCAGCGGCGCCCGGGGAACGAAGGCCGGGTCGATGGCCGCCAGCTCCCGCTCGAGCGCCAGTCGTTGCTCCTCCTCGGTTAGCTGCTCGTCGACGCGCAGCAGGCTGCGCCAGACCTCCTGCCAGACGACGTAGTCCGCGTGCGTGCCGAAGGCCGGGCACTCGCCGAAGGCGACGTAGCCGCCCCCGGCACGGACGGCGCGGACGAATTCTGCGACGAGGCGCGATTTGCCCACGCCGGCATCGGCGGAGATGCCCACGACGCTCCCGCCCTGCTCGACCGTGCGATCGAGCGCGGCCGAGAGCGCTTGGAGCTCGGCCTCGCGCCCGACGATCTCGAGCGCGTAGCGGGTGGCACGCCGCGAGCCGCGCCCGCTCCGGCCGGTGAGGGAGTAGGCGGCGACCGGCTCGGCCTTCCCCTTCAACCTCAGGTCCGGGAGCTGTTCCCAGCTGAAGCCTTCGCCGGTCAGCTCTTTCGCGGTCTCGGCGACGTACACGTGCCCGGGCGGCGCCGCGGACATCAGGCGGGCCGCGAGGTTGACTGCGTCGCCGAGACAGACGAACGTGCGCCGCATCGCATGGCCGTACGTGCCGCTGCGGAGGCGGCCGCTGGCGATCCCGATCGTCAGCTCCGTCACGGTCGTGAGCGGCTCGAGCGCGAGCAGCTCGAGCGCGGCGGCCGCGGCACGGGCCCCGTCGTCCTCGTGTGCGTGCGGTGAGCCGAAGACGGCGTAGAGGTACGCCCCCTTGTCGCCGATCGTGATCTGGACGACGTTGCCGCCGTAGTCCGCGCAGACGCGCTGGACGCGGCGGACGAAGTCGTCGAGCTTCGCGGCCGCATCGTCGTCCTCGTCGTAGTCGATCCCGGCGAAGTGCATGAAGACGGGGATTCCGGGCCGCAGCTCGGCGAGGAACTCGCCGCGACCGGTGCGCAGCCGCTCGTAGACGACCGGCAAGATCCACGGCCGCACCTGCTCTTCGTCCAGGAGCTCCTCTGGCTCTCGGTCGGCGACGGCGGCAGGGGGGTCGGCCAGCGCAGTGACCACGCCGTTCATCCGCCCGCTCTCGGCGTCGACGCGCAGCTCTCCGAGCTCGGCCCGGTCGCCGAGCGCGTCGAGCGCAGACTGCTCGAGCACGACCTCGTTCTGCTTTGCGACGTGCTCCGCTGCAGAGAGCCGGTCGACGAGGCTTCCGGCGAGCACGTCGATCAGCTGGATCTCGGGGTCGCCGACGACGAAGCGCCGGGCTGCACCCACCGCGACCGCGACCTTCATCGCCAGCCGGACGGTCGTCCCAGACGGCGTCACGATCTCGCCGACGCGCGCCAGCGTCGCCTGCATCGCGAGCGCGCACGCGGTGGCGCGCGACCCGTCGTCGCCGTCGAGCCAGCAGGTGATCGCGTCGCCGCTGAAGTAGATGACGTCGCCGCCGAAGCCGTGGAGCTCGTCGACGACGGCGTGGAAGACGAGATTCAGGCACGCCGTCAGCTCTTCGGCGCCGCGCTGCGGCCCGAGCTCTGCGGCGAGCGCCTCCGTCAGCGGCGTGAACCCGGAGATGTCGGCGAACAACGCCGCTCCGCGAACACGGTCGGGCAGCTCCCTGCCCTCGGCGAGCGCCCGCCGCCGATCGCGCGAGATATAGGCCTCCGGGTTGTCGAACACCAGCCCCGGAGTGATGGTCGAAGCCGTCGTCCGAACCTCAGTCATCCCTCTCCTCGGCAGCGCAATCGGCTGACTGCGTCCACACGATTGTGACAGCCGTAGCCGCGGTCACACAAACGCGCGGGAACCCGGTGCCTGCACGTGGTGTATCACCCACGAGTGGTGAGCCGACCACCGAGAGAGGACGAGCTCGTCGAGCGCGCCCGCGGCGGAGACGCCGGCGCCTTCGCCGCGCTCGTCCGAGAGCACGAGGAGATCGCCTTCCGCACCGCGTACCTGATCACCCGCAACGCCGCCGACGCCGAGGATGCCGCTCAGCTGGCGCTGACGAAGGCCTGGCGCGCGCTGCCCCGCTTCCGGCGCGGCGCGCCGCTGCGACCCTGGCTGCTCGCGATCGTCGCCAACGAGGCGCGCAACCGCCGCCGGGCGGAGGGCCGTCGCGAGGGGCTCGCGCTGCGGGCGGTGCACGAGCTTCCCTCGGGGGGCGCGGCTCCGTCCCCTGAGGGGAGCCTGCTGGTCGCGGAGCAGCGGGCCGAGCTGCTCGGGGCGCTCGAGCGGCTGCGCGAGGACGACCGGCTCGTGCTCTCGTGCCGGTACCTGCTCGACCTCGGCGAGGAGGAGACCGCCGAGGTGCTGTCGCTGCGCCGCGGCACGGTCAAGTCCCGCACCGCCCGCGCGCTCGAGCGACTCCGCGCCGAGCTGGAGGAGAGAACGTGACCGAGCTCGAGCTCCGCCTGACGTCGCTCCAAGGCGAGATCGACTGGCCGGAGACGCCGAGCTTCGAGCTCGCCTTCGAGCGCGTGCCCGCCCGCCGTCCGCTGCTGCGCCCGCTCGCGATCGGCCTCGCGGTCCTGCTGGCGGCGCTCGGCGCCGTCCTGGCGCTCTCGCCGGGCGCGCGCAGCGCCTTCCTGGAGCTCTTCCGCCTGAAGGGGGCGACGGTGGAGCTGGTCGAGACGCTGCCGCCGGCCGACGTGCAGGCACCGGACTTCGGCGAGCGCGTCAGCCGCTCCGAGGCCGAGCAGCGTGTCGGCTTCGAGCTCCTCGACCTCGGCGAGCCGGACGCGGTCTTCGTGCGCGACAACGGCATGGCGTCGCTCGTCTACGGCCCGGTGGAGCAGCCTAGGCTCGTCCTCTCGCAGCTGCGCGGCGCTGTCTGGGACGGCTTCGTGAAGAAGGTCGGCGCCCGCGGCACCCGCGTCGAGGAGGTCGAGGTCGGCGGCGAGCGCGGCCTCTTCGTCTCCGGCGACGATCACTACGTGATGTTCCTCGGCCCGGACTACAGGGTGCAGGACGAGCCGACGTTCCTCGCCGGCACGGTCCTGCTCTGGAACCGCGGTCCGTACCTGCTCCGGCTCGAAGGCGACATGACTCGCGACGAGGCGCTCGAGCTGGCGGAGTCGGTCGAGTAGGGGACCCATTTCCCGCCGGGCGGTGTAACAGCAGTGTCACCCGACTCGGAGGTCCGCATGAAGAAGCTCCTGCTCGTGCTCGCGATCGCCGCCGTCGCCGTCCCGGCCGCGAGTGCCGGGGGCTGGGCGACCGTCGGCCTCAGCTCGCTCCCGACCGGCACGCCGCCCGGCGAAACCTGGGCGGTCGACATGACCGTGCTCCAGCACGGGCAGACGCCGCTCGAGGGGATCGCACCGGTGCTCACGATCGTCAACGGTGACGGCGACGCGCGCTCGTTCACGGGTACGCCGACCGGCAAGCCCGGTGTCTATCGCGCCGACGTGGTCTTCCCGACCGCCGGCACGTGGTCGTACCAGGTCTGGGACGACTTCAGCCAGACGCACACGTTCAAGCCGGTCGAGATCGGCGCACCGGGGCGCTCGTTCCCGTCGGTGCCGCTCGGCCTTGCGGCTGCGCTCGCGCTCTCGGTCGCGCTTGCCGCGGCGACGATCGCCTACCGCCGCCGCCACGGGCCGACTCCTGTCGTCGACATGAGGAGGGCCGCATGAAGCTCTTCACGTTCGTCGCCACCGTGATCGCCGCGCTCGCCTTCGGCGGCGCCGCGCAGGCGGGCTGTATGGCCACCGTCGGCCTCGACCCGATGTTGAAGTCCGGGCACGCGGCCGGGAAGCCGTGGCTCGTCACGGTCCGCGTCCTCCAGCACGGCCGGACGCCGATGTCCGATGCCAGGCCGGAGGTGCGAATTCGCAACGCCTCGGGGCGGCTCTTCCGCTTCCAGGCAAAGCCGACCGCTCGCGTCGGCTCCTACCGCGCGCGGGTCGTCTTCCCGCGGGCGGGCCGCTACTCGCTAGGCGTGTACGACGGCTTTCCGGTGACGGACTGCGCCCGGGTGCACAGCTTCAAGCCGGTCCAGATCGTCGACGTGTGATCGGTGCCTGCAGGGAGTCCGCGCGGTTGCGCGGGCTCCCGGGCGCTTCTGCCGCAGCGTCCTTGCAGAACGCTTACCGAAGCTTCACGGCAATCACCTTTCAGGGGGACAACCTTCCGTCTCGTTCGGACGAAGTATCGGTACACACACGAGCGGAGGACACGATGTCCGCGGCAGAGCTGACCACCAACGACACCGAGCAAGACAAGATCGAGCGCTGGCGAGCGGCCGAGCTCGAGCGCGCAGGCTACGAGCCAACGGCCGCCGCGCTCTTGGCGAGCCGTGGCGACGTCGACCTGCACGACGCGATCGACCTGCTCCGCAACGGCTGTACCCCCGACCTGGCCCTGAAGATTCTCCTCTGACGCACCGACCGCCGGGCTCCCGCCGGGCGAAGCCCGGCTCCGCCCGGCTCGCCCCGCAGCGCCAGAGCGCGAAGCCACTTTGACGAACGACCGTCTGGGTTCATGGGCAGAATGCGCTCTGCCTTGACCTTCCTCGCGTCGATCCCGTCCCCATCGTCCGGCACGCTCGAGCTCGGGCCGATCACGATCCATATGTACGGCCTGATGCTGCTCCTCGGCATCGCCGCGTGCATCTTCATCACCGGGAAGCGGTGGGTCGCCCGTGGCGGCGACTGGGACCTGATCTTCCGTGTCGCGGTGTGGGGCGTCGGCGCCGGCATCGTCGGCGCGCGCCTCTACCACCTCGCCACGAGCTGGGACGAGGTGCCCGACGAGTGGTGGGGGCCGTTCGCGGTCTGGGAGGGCGGGCTCGGGATCTGGGGCGGGATCGCCGGCGGCGTGCTCGTCGGTGGGATCGTCGCGAAACGGGCCGGTGCGAGCGTGACTGCGCTGCTCGATGCCGCGGCGCCGGGTCTCCTCGTCGCGCAGGCGATCGGCCGCGTCGGCAACTGGTGGAACCAGGAGCTCTTCGGCGAGCCGACCGACCGTCCCTGGGGGCTCGAGATCGACGCCGCGCGTCGCCCCGACGACTTCCTCTTCAACGAGACCTTCCACCCGACGTTCCTCTACGAGGGGCTCTGGTGCCTCGCTGCCGCCGGCTTGCTGCTCCTGCTCGATCGCCGCTTCACGTTCCGGCCTCCGGCGCTCTTCGCCCTCTACGTCGCCCTCTACACCGGCTTCCGCTTCTATCTCGAGACGCTGCGAGTCGACCCGTCCGAGGAGATCGCCGGCTGGCGCGTGAACGCCTGGGTTTCCGCGATCCTCTTCGTCGCGTCCCTCGCCTTCTTCGTCTGGTGGCAGCTGTTCCGCGGTCGACGCCACCGTCGCCGTGAGCCTGCCCCGGAAGCGCCGCGGACGATGGCCGTCCCGCGCGGCCGCGTCCGACCTCGCCGCTAGCCTCGCGCGCATGCTGGTGCGCGAGCTCGAGCTCGACCTCGACGCGTTCGAGGGCCCTTTCGACCTGCTCCTCACGCTGCTCCTGCGGGAGGAGCTGGAGCCGGCAGACGTCGACATGGCCGCGATCGTGGTCGCGTTCGTGCAGCGGCTGGCGGAACGGGAAGAGCTCGATCTCGAGGCATGCGGCGAGTTCCTCGTCCTGATCGCGGCGCTGCTCGAGCTGAAGGCGCGCGCGCTCTTCCCGGACGAAGAGGCCGAGCTCGCCGAGCTCGAGCCGGAGGAGGCCGCCGAGGAGCTCGCACGCCGCCTCGCGGAGTACCGGCGGATGAAGGAGGCCGCCGGCTGGCTCGCCGAGCGGCTGGCCGGGGAGCGCGACCGCTACTTCCGCACCGGCCCCGCGCCGCTCGCGCCCCGGCCCGAGCGCAGGCTTGCGCCCCAGGACCCGGCGCAGCTCGCCGCCGTGCTGCGCGTGCTCGCGGAGCCGCCGCCGCAGGTGTCGCTCGCGCACATGTCGCTCCGCTTCCCGCCCGTGGCGCAGTTCCTCGAGCGCTTTCGCGCCGTGCTCCGCCGCCGGAGCCGCTTCGACTTCGACGCCGAGGTCGGCTCTCTCTCGCGGGTCGAGCAGGCGGTCGCGTTCCTCGCGCTGCTCGAGCTGCGCAAGACCGGCGAGGTCGCGCTGGAGCAGGCCGCGCCGTTCAGCCCGATAAGGGTTTCCCGTCCCGACAGCGAAAGGGGAAGCGAATGGATCGCCCGCTCCGCCTGATCACCGCGAACCCGCTCGACCAGCTCGCGCGCACGGTCGAGGCGCTGCTCGTCGTCGCGTCGGCGCCGCTCTCCGCGGACGAGCTCGCGGAAGCCGCGGCGGACGACTCCGAGCGTGTCGAGCTCGCGCTCGGGCTGCTCTCGGAGCGGTTTCGTGAGGGCCGGAGCGGGATCGTGCTCGAGCACGTCGCGGGCGGGTACGCGTTCCGAGCCTCGCGCGAGGCAGCGGACGGCCTGTGGGCGCCTGTTCGAGCGACCGGTCGAGCGCGGGCTTTCGCAGGCGGCTCTCGAGACGCTCGCGATCGTCGCGTACCTCGGCCCGTGCAGTCGGCCGGAGATCGCCCGCATCCGGGGCGTCGCCGCCGACTCGGCCGTCGCGGGCCTGCTCGAGCGCGGACTGATCGCCGAGGCCGGCCGCGACGACGGCGCGGGCGGAGCGGTTCGCTACCGGACGAGCGCCCTGTTCGAGCGCGTCTTCGGCCTGGAGAGCGTTGCGGCGCTGCCGCGGCTCGACGACCTAGGGACCTCGACCGAGGAGATCCGGGAACGCCTCCAGACCGTCGCCGTCGGCAAGACGGCGTGACGAGCGCCTAGTAACAGTCTGTTACTAGGCGCAGCGCGGAACCGGTGCGGCTCGGCCAAGCCTTGTAACAGTCTGTTACGAGGGCAGTACTCGCGCGAGCACGCTCTCAATGAACTCGGTCTTGGCCACGGTGTAGCCCTCACGGTCGTGGGCATGCTCGTCGGCGAGCCGCCGCTTCAACTCCTCGTAGGCACGCGCGGTCTCGGGCTCGGCGCGGAGCGTGTCCCGGAACGCGAGCTCCTCGCGCCAGGCCTGCGAGCCCGGGACGACGAGGTGCAGATGGTGGGTGCGGTGCTCCGGCGACGGCTTGCAGAACCAGTTCATGTGCTCCTCCTGGTACGGCGCCCACCAGTACGAAAGCGTCTGCAACGGCTCGATCGCGGCGCGGCTCTCCTCAAGGCTCCGCACGTCGCCGACGATGTCGATCACGGGCTTCGCGGCGAGGCCGGGGACGCTCGTGCTGCCGACGTGGTGGAGGTCGCCGGCGAGCCAGGGCGCGAGCACCGGCTCGAGCAGCTCGCGCTCCGCCTCGAAGAGCTCCGGCCAGGCCGGGTCGTACGGGACGATCCGGACTAGATCTGCCACGCGCCGCCGCGGAGCACGGGCACGCGGTCGCCGTCGCGGGTGACTCCGTCCACGTCGACCTCGTTCGAGCCGATCATGAAGTCGACGTGGATGCCGCTCTTGTTCACGCGTCCGCGCTCGGCCTCGTCCTCGACCGGGAAGGTGTACGCGTTTCCGAGCGCAATGTGGCTGGCGGCGTTCTCGTCCAGGAGCGTGTCGTAGAAGACGGTGCCGAGCGGGCCGATCCGGCCCTCCTTGTCCACGAGCGCGATCTCGCCGAGCCGTGAGGCGCCGTCGTCCTTGGCGATCGTGGCCCGGAGCGCGTCGGCACCTTCGTCGGCGTCGGCCTTGACCGCGCGCCCGCGCTCGAACTCGATGCGGATCCCGCTCATGTGCGAGCCGTAGAGCTCGAGCGGCATCGTCGCGGCGACGTGGCCGTCGACACGCTCCGGGTCCGGCGTCGTGAAGACTTCCTCGGTCGGGAGGTTCGGGTAGTGGTTCAGCCCCTCCTCCGTCGTGAAGTAGGCGCCGAGCCACTTCGAGCTCGGCATCAGGCCGATCGTCAGGTCGGTTCCCGGACCCTTCAGGTGAACGGCGTCGAAGCGTCGCTCGGTCAGCCGGTCCGCACTGGCCACGATCGTCTGCATCCGCTTCTGCCAGGCCGCGACCGGGTCGCCGTCGTCGAGCCGGAGGACGTGGACGATCTCGTCCCAGAGCTTGTCGAGCGCCGCCTCCGGCTCGAGCTCCGGGTGCACACGCTGCGCCCAGCCGGGATTCGGCGAAGGCCCGGCCGTCCAGTTCGTCGTCCGTGCGTTGATGACGCGCGGCACCGCCGAGACGTAGGGCATCAGGTCGCGGCCCATCCGCGCCGGATCGAGCCCGTCGAAAGCCGAGGTGCTCGTCCCGGTCAGCGAGACGCGCGCGGCACGCTCGTCCGAGAGCCAGTCCATCCGTTGCCCGATCCAGGGCGGGACGTACTCGAGCGTCTCCTCGGCCGCGAGCTCGAGCCGGGCACGCTTGACGAACAGGTCCCACCAGAAGACGTCGACGTACTTCGCCCCTCGCCGGTACGCGGCGTGCGCCACGGCGCGCGCGGCGTCCTCCATGCCGAGGTAGGCCGTGACGCCGAGGATCTGGCCGGGCTGGAGGTTGGCGCCGAAGCCGACGAGCAGGTCGGCGAGCCGGTCGAGGTCGGCTGAACGGTCGCGCATCGCGCGGCAGACTATCCAGTAGCGCAAGCTCCGAATCCGCTCTCGCGGATCCGAAGCGCGCAAAATCCCTGAAGGCGTCCGCTTCGCGGCCGCAAGATCGCGAAACTCCAGCTGTGAGGCTGAACGCGTACCTGGCGCGCGCCGGCGTCGCCTCGCGTCGCAAGGCGGACGAGCTGATCAAGGCCGGCCGGGTGCGGGTGAACGGCGCCCGGGGCGAGCTGAACACCTTCGTCGAGCCGCGCGACGTCGTCGAGGTGGACGGAGAGCGAGTCGAGCAGCAGGCGCTCGGCTACGCGCTCCTCCACAAGCCTGCCGGCGTCGTCACGACGGCGAGCGACCCGCAGGGCCGGCCGACCGTCGTCTCGCTCGTCGGGCACGAGTCGCGCGTCGTTCCGGTCGGGCGGCTCGACGTCGACACCACCGGCGCGCTTCTGCTCACGAACGACGGCCCGCTCGCGCACCGGCTGGCGCACCCGCGCTACGGCGTGGAGAAGGTGTACGAGGTCGAGACGTGGCGGGAGCCGACCGACGAGGCGCTCCACCGGCTCGCGGCCGGGGTCGAGCTGGAGGACGGCGTCACCTCACCCGCCCGGGTGCGCCGCCTCGGCGCAGCCCGCTTCGAGCTCGTCCTGCACGAGGGCCGCAACCGCCAGGTGCGGCGCATGTGCGAGGCCGTCGGCCACCGCGTGCGGCGCCTGCACCGGAGCGTCTACGCGGGGCTCGGCGTCGACGGCCTCGCGCCGGGGGAGTGGCGGGAGCTCACAGCGAACGAGGTCGAGCGGCTCCGAAGAAGCGGCCGGCCGCGCTCTTGACGAAGCCCATCCGGTCGAACATCGCCTCCAGGGTCGGCTCGGAGGCCTTGCGCGCCTTCTCGGCGCCGCGCGCGAGCAGTCGCTGCAGCTCGGGCGCGTCGGCGCGCAGCTCGCGGTAGCGCTCCTGCACCGGCACGACCGCCTCGACGACGGCCTCGCCGACGTCCGTCTTGAACTGGCCGTAGCCGGCGCCGTCGTATCGCGCCTCGATCGCCTCAGGCGCCTCGCCGGTGAGCGAGGACATGATGTCGATCAGGTTCGTCACGCCCGGCTTGTCGGCCGCGCGCCGCACCTCCGAGCCCGAGTCGGTCACCGCGGAGCGGAACTTCTTCCGGATCACGTCCGGCTCGTCGAGCAGCTTCACCGTTCCCTGCGGCGTCCCGTCGGTGGTCGACATCTTGTTCGTCGGCTCCTGCAGGTCCATGATCCGCGCGCCGACTTCCGGATAGACGCCGTCGGGCAGCTTGAACGTCTCGCCGAAGCGCGAGTTGAAGCGCTGGGCGATGTCGCGGGTCAGCTCGAGATGCTGCCGTTGGTCGTCGCCGATCGGGACGATGTCGGTCTGATAGAGCAGGATGTCGCCCGCCATCAGCACCGGATAGGTAAAGAGTGCGGACGAGACGAATTCGCGGCGGTCGGACTTGTCCTTGAACTGCGTCATCCGGCCCAGCTGGCCGAAGCTCGTGACCGAGCCGAGCAGCCATGCCGCCTCGGCGTGCGCCGGCACGTGGCTCTGCGCGAAGACGGTCGAGCGCTCGGGGTCGAGGCCGGTCGCGAACAGGATTGCTGCCAGATCGAGCGTCTTCTCGCGGAAGTCGGCGGGGTCGTACTCGACGCTGATCGAGTGGAGGTCGACGATGCAGAAGAAGGCCTCGCCGCGTTCCTGCGTGGCGGCGTACTGGCGGAAGCCGCCGATCAGATTGCCGAGGTGCTTGTCACCCGTGGGCTGGATGCCGGAGAAGACGCGCATTGCGGTTTTCTTTCTACCTACACTCACCGGATGGCTGCCGTCGGCTCTCCCGAGCTTCTGATCGTGATGGGCGCGCAGGCCACCTCCGACCAGGTGGACGAGGTTGTCGCGCGCCTCGAGGAGGCGGGCGCGAGCGCGCACGTCAGCCACGGCCGCGACGCGACCGTGATCGGCGCGATCGGCGAGCGCGAGCTGCTGGCGACCCTGCCGCTCGAGGGGTTTCCGGGCGTCGAGCAGGTGCTGCCGATCCTGAAGCCGTACAAGCTCGTCTCGCGCGAGCTCCGGCGCGACCCGACCGTGATCGAGGCGCGCGGGCGCCGGCTCGGCGACGCCTACTTCGGCTTCATCGCGGGGCCGTGCACGGTCGAGACGCGCGAGCAGACGCTCGAGACTGCCCGCGTTGTCGCCGACCAGGGCGTGACGATGTTGCGCGGCGGCGCGTTCAAGCCGCGCACCTCGCCGTACGCGTTCCAGGGGCTCGGCGTCGAGGGCCTGGCGATCCTCGCCGAGGCGCGCGACGAGACCGGGCTCCCGCTCGTCACCGAGCTGATGGACCCGCGTGACGTCGACGCGGTCGTCGGGACGGCGGACGTGATTCAGATCGGGGCGCGCAACATGCAGAACTTCAACCTCCTCTCCGAGGTCGGCCGCGCGCCCAAGCCGGTGCTGCTCAAGCGCGGCCCGTCGGCCTCGATCGAGGAGCTCCTGATGGCGGCCGAGTACGTTGTCAAAGAAGGCAACGCGCAGGTGATCCTCTGCGAGCGCGGGATCAAGACCTTCGAGCGCTCGACGCGCTACACGCTCGATCTGTCCGCGATCCCCGTGCTGAAGCACGAGACGCACCTGCCCGTGATCGTCGACCCCTCGCATGCGGCGGGCAAGCGCGACCTCGTCCTCCCGCTCGCGCGCGCCGCCGTCGCCGCAGGCGCGGACGGGATCATCGTCGAGGTGCATCCGCGCCCCGAGGAGGCGCTCTGCGACGGCCCGCAGCAGATCCCGGCGAGCGAGTTCGCGGACTTCGCGCACGAGATCAGGGCGCTCGCCTCGCTGCTCGGCAAGACGATCGGGTGACGCCGCCGCTTGCGATCGTCGGGACGGGGCTGATCGGCGCCTCGGTCGGGCTCGCGGCACGGCGCGCAGGAGCCGACCGCGTGACGGGCTGGGACCCCGATCCCGCACACCTGACGACCGCGGCCGAGCGTGGTGCGGTCGAGCCCGCCGCGAGTCTCGCGGCGGCGCTCGAGGGAGTGGAGCTCGCGGTCGTCGCGGCTCCGGTGACCGCACTTCCCGCCCAGGTCCGCGCCGTCCTCGACGCCAGCGCCCCGGGGTGCACGGTCACCGACGTCGGCTCGACCAAGGGCGGCGTCTGTGCGGCCGCCGCGGGTATCGGCCGCTTCGTCGGCGGCCATCCGATCTGCGGCTCCGAGGCGCGCGGCCCCGAGTGGGCGACGGCCGAGCTGTTCGACGGCGCAACGTGGTTCCTGACGCCGGTGGCTGCGACCGAGCCGGATCGCTACCGGGTGCTGCACGGCTTCGTCTCGGCGCTCGGGGCGGTGCCGGTCGCGATCGACCCCGAGGCACACGATCGGCTCGTCGCAGTGACGAGTCACCTCCCGCACGCGCTCGCGAACGTGCTCCTGAACCAGGCGGGAGGAGCCCGGGTGGACGGTCACGAGCCACTGGCCGCCGCCGGAGGCTCCCTGCGCGACATGACGCGGGTGGCGGGTGCCAACCCGCGCATCTGGGTGGACATCTTCCTCGAGAACCGCGAGGCGCTCGCCGCCTCGCTCGCCGAGCACCGGCGCCGCGTCGAGCAGGTGGAGGCCGCGCTCGCCGCCGGCGACGCGGGCTTCCTCGCGCGCTGGATCGGAGAGGCCTCGTCCAACCGGCGCCGGCTGCTCGAGACGGCGTACGAGGACGCGGGCGCGCTGCAGCGGTTGCGCGTCCACGTGCCCGACCGGCCGGGCGTGATCGCGGGGATCGCGCAGGCGCTCGGCGCGGAGCGGATCAACATCGCCGACTTCGACCTGCAGCACCTCTCGAGCGAGCGCGGCGGCACGCTCGCCATCCTCGTCGAGGGCGAGCAGGAAGCCGAGCGCGCCGCGGCGCTTCTGGAGCAGCAGGGCTACGGCGTCGTCGTCGCCCCCGTGCTCGAGGAGGAGAGCCCGTGACCACCGGCCTTTCCCGCCGCGTCTCCGCGGGACCGGTCCGGGGACTGTCCCCGGACATGGCCCACGCGGACGTGTCTCTGTGCCAAATTCTTCGCAACTCTTTTTCCACAGGCGCGGGGGCGTGAAGTTCGAGCCGACGGCGGCGGTGCGAGGCCACGTCGGGGTTCCCGGGGACAAGTCGCTCTCCCACCGCGCGCTTCTGCTCGGCGCGGTCGCGGACGGCGAGACGCGGATCGCCGGCTTCGGCCGCTCCGGCGACACGGAGTCGACGCTCGCGGCCGTCCGGGCGCTCGGCGTGCGCGTCTACGAGGCAGACGCCGGCACGCTCCGCGTCTTCGGCGCAGGGCTGCGCGGGCTGAAGCCGCCGGAGCAGCCGATCGACTGCGGCAACGCCGGCACGCTGATGCGCCTGCTACCGGGGCTGCTCGCCGGCCAGGAGGGGCGGTTCGAGCTGACGGGCGACGAGTCGCTTCGCTCCCGTCCGATGGAGCGGATCGCCGAGCCGCTGCGGCTGATGGGAGCGGCCGTCGAGACGACTGACGGGCGCGCGCCGATCATGGTCGAAGGCCGCCCGCTCCGGCCGATCTCGTACGAGCTGCCGGTCGCGAGCGCGCAGGTGAAGTCCGCTGTGCTCCTGGCCGGTCTTTACGCGGACGGCGGCGAGACCACGGTCACCGAGCAGCCACCGACCCGCGACCACACCGAGACGCTGCTCGCACAGGCCGGCGTGCCGTTGCGCCGCGGCCCGAGGAGCGTCTCGCTCCGGTCGGTCGAGCGGCTCGAGCTCGGCGACGTCGAGATCCCGGGAGACTTCTCCGCGGCCGCGCCGTTGCTCGTCGCGGCGACCCTGCTCGCGGGATCCGAGCTGACCGTGCACGGCGTCAACCTGAACCCGCGGCGCACCGGCCTCCTCGACGTGCTCGAGCGGATGGGGGCGCAGATCGCCGTCTTCAACCGGCGCCGCATCGGCGGCGAGCCCGCCGGCGACCTCGACGTTCGGCCGTCGCAGCTCGTCGCAACCACGATCAATGCCGCCGAGGTGCCGCGGCTCGTCGACGAGCTACCGCTGTTCGCGCTCCTCGCCGTGCACGCGCGCGGTGACAGCGTCCTCCGCGGCGCGGCGGAGCTGCGCGCGAAGGAGACGGACCGGATCGAGGCGGTGGTGGAGGGCCTCCGCCGCCTCGGTGCGCACGTTCGCGCGACGCCCGACGGCTTCACGGTCCGCGGCGTCCCGTCGCGAATCCGCGGCGGCTCGCTGGACGCCCGCGGAGACCACCGGATCGCGATCCTCGGCGCCGTCGCCGGTCTCGTCTCGCGCGAGGGCGTCGACGTCGAGGGCGCCGCGGCGGCGGGGGTATCCTTCCCCGGCTTCTTCGACCTGATCGACTCGCTCCGAGCCACCAACGCCTGAAGGAATCTGATGATCGTCGCCATCGACGGGCCCGCAGGGGCCGGCAAGAGCACGGTCGCGCGGCTTCTCGCCCAGCGGCTCGGCTTCCGCTACCTCGACACCGGCGCGATGTACCGCGCCCTCACCTGGCTCGCGCGCCGGGAGGGGCTCGCGCTCGACCGGGCGGAGGAGCTCGCCGAGCTCGCGGCCCGGCATCCCGTGGTCTTCGACGAGGCCGGCCGGGTCTTCATCGACGACTGGGACGTCACGTCCTCGATCCGGAAGCCGGACATCGACAAGCTCGTCCCGGTCGTCGCGCGGCACCACCAGGTGCGCGAGGTGATGCGCGAGCGGCAGCGTGCTCTGGGGGAGGTGGGGAACGTCGTGATCGAAGGGCGCGATATCGGGACGGTCGTCGCGCCGCAGGCGCAGGTGAAGGTGTACTTGATCGCCGACGCGACGGTGCGCGCCTCACGTCGCTCCTCCGAGCGTCCCGGGATCGGCTCGGACGCACTCGCAACCGACCTGCGGCTCCGCGACGAGAGGGACGCGATCAACATGCGCCCTGCCGAGGACGCGGTCCAGATCGACACGACCGCGCTCGACGTCGACGAGGTCGTCGCTCGGATCGAGGAGCTCGTGCACGCTCGTCCGACGAGCGCATGAGTAGCGTCGACGCCGTCTGGGCTGCCGGCCGCCTCACGATCGGCACGGTCGTGCGGCTGCTGACCCCGCTGCGGAACTACGGCGTCGAGCGCGTGCCTCCGAGCGGCGGCGTCGTGCTCGCGTTCAACCACTTCCACTGGATCGACCCGCCTGTGTTCGGCCTGTTCTCGCCGCGCACGATCTATTTTCTCGCCAAGATCGAGGCCCACCGCGTGCCGGGGCTCGGACAGCTGATCCGGAGTTTCGGCACCATCTCCGTCCGCCGCGGCGAGTCCGATCGCGAGGCGGTCCGGCGGATGCGCGAGGTCGTCCGCGAGGGCCACGCGCTCGGCCTCTTCGCCGAGGGGACGCGCCAGCGTTCCGGCAAGCCCGGTCCCGTGCAGCCCGGCGCCGCGATGGCCGCGCTGCAGGAGGACGTGCCCGTCGTGCCCGCCGCCATCCACGGCTCCTTCGAGTGGCATCCCGGCAACTACCACCCGGTCTCGGTCGCCTGGGGCGAGCCGCTCCGCTTCGAGGGGCTGCCCAAGGGCGCGAAGGGCTATCGGGAAGCCTCGGTCGAGATCGAGCAGCGCATCCACGACCTCCACGACTGGCTTGCCGAAATGCACGCGCTCGGCCGGCCGCGGCACGCGACCCCGCCGCGATGAGCGAGACGCCCCCGGAGATCATCGGCACGGTCGCGATCGTCGGCTTTCCGAACGTGGGCAAGTCGACGCTTGTCAACCGCCTGACGGAGACGCGGCAGGCGGTCGTCCACGAGACGCCGGGGGTGACGCGCGACCGCAAGGAGCTCGTCGCCGACTGGAACGGCAAGCACTTCCTCCTGATCGATACCGGCGGCGTCGACGACCTCGCCACCGACGCCTTCAGTCCCTCGATCGCGAGGCAGGCGCGAACGGCGATCGAGGAAGCCGACCTCATCCTCTTCGTCGTCGACGCCCGCCACGGGATCACGCCGGGCGACGAGGAGCTCGCGGTCACGCTCCGCGCCTCGAAGAAGCCCGTGCTCGTGCTCGCGAACAAGATCGACGACCCGCGGCGCGACCTCGACGCGGTCGAGTTCCACAAGCTCGGCCTCGGCGACCCTGTTCCGCTGTCCGCTCTGCACGGTCACGGCACCGGCGACCTGTTGGACGAGATCGTCGCCCGGTTGCCGGGCGAGGGTGAGCTACAGGTCGGCGACGAGGCGATCCGCGTCGCGATCCTCGGCCGGACGAACGTGGGCAAGTCGTCGCTCCTGAACGCGCTCGTCGGCGGCGAGCGCGTGATCGTCTCCGACGTTCCCGGCACGACCCGGGACGCGATCGACACGATCCTCCGCCGCGACGACCGCACGTTCCGCCTGGTCGATACTGCCGGGCTCCGCCGGAAGCGAAAGCAGCGGCAGGGGATCGAGTACTACTCGGAGCTGCGCGCGCTCGAGGCGGCAGAGCGGGCCGACGTCGCGCTCGTCCTGATCGACGCGAGCGAGGGAATCGTCGACCAGGACCTCGCGGTCGCGGACGTCGCGCGCAAGGCGGGCTGCTCCACGCTCGTCGTGCTCTCGAAGTGGGACAAGACCGAGATCACGATCGAGGACGCGCGGCCGCGGCTCGAGTCGCGCCTGCGCCAGCGGCCGCCGCTGATCGCGGTCTCGGCGAAGACCGGACGCGGGCTCGACCGGCTGCTCGACTACACGGCCGGCCTGTTCGAGAAGCACACGGGGCGGATCGCGACGCCGGCGCTCAACAACGCGCTTGCCGAGCTGCGCCAGGCGCGCCAGCCGCCCTCGCAGCGCGGCAAGCGGCTCAACCTGCTCTACGGCGCGCAGGTCTCGACGCGGCCGCCGCGGATCCGGATCCACGTCAACGACCCGGGCCTCGTCACGCGCGACTACGCCTACTGGATCGAAAACGAGCTGCGGAAACGGTTTAGCCTCGCGGGCGTGCCCGTCTCGATCGATTTCGTCAAGCGCTCGTGAACATCGTCGTAGTCGGGGGAGGGTCGTGGGGGACCGCGTTCGCCGGCGTGCTGCGCAACCGCGAGCACGAGGTCACGCTCGCCTGCCGCGACCCCGAGCAGGTGCGCGCGATCGCAGAGACCGGCCGCAACCCGCGCTACTCGACGAAGGCCGACCTGCGCGGAGTTCGGGCGACGACGATCGCGGAGGCGCCGCTCGAGGAGGCCGAGCTCGTGGTGGTCGCGGTGCCGAGCGCGGTGTTCGGCTCGGTGGTCGAGTCTCTCCCCGGAGAGGCGCCGATCCTCTCGCTGACGAAGGGGCTCGACCCCGCCACCGGCGAGCGGCTCTCGACCCTCGTGCGCCGTCGGCCGGTCGCCGTCCTCTCCGGGCCGAACATCGCCGAGGAGATCGTCGCCGGCCTTCCGGCCGCGGCGGTGATCTCGAGTGAGGACCACAGCCTGTCGCTCGACCTCCAAGAACAGATCAACTCGGTCACCTTCCGCGTCTACGTGAACGACGACGTGGTCGGGGTCGAGCTCTGTGCCGCGGCGAAGAACGTGATCGCGCTCGCGGCCGGAGGCGCGGACGGGCTCGGGCTGGGCGACAACGCCAAGGCGGCGCTCGTCGCGCGCGGGCTGGCCGAGATGGCGCGGCTCGCGGTCGCGGCGGGCGGCAGAGAGGAGACGTTCTCGGGTCTCGCCGGGATGGGCGACCTCGTCGTCACCTGCTGGTCGAAGTCGGGACGGAACCGTCGTGCGGGAGAGCTGATCGCGCAGGGTGCCGATCCCGGCGAGGCCGTGCGACAGATCGGGATGGTGGTCGAAGGGCTGACGACCGCGCCGGTCCTGCGCGACCTCTCGCACCGGCTCGGGATCGAGGTGCCGATCACCGAGGGCGTGTGCGCGGTGCTGGGCGGCGAGCCACTGCACGAGCTCGTGGGCAATCTGATGCGGCGGGAGCCGACGGCGGAGTAGGTCGCCGCAGCCCGGTGCCTGGGTCGCGCGGCCCATAGCAACCGGTCCGTTTTGCGACTACCCTCCGCCCGTGCGTCGCGCCGTCTCACGCTCACCCTGCTAACCGCGCTCGCTCTCGCCCCCTCTGCACTCGCCGACGACTGGCTGCCGCATCCGGCCGACGCGACGTGGACCTACGAGTGGACCGACAGCGTCTACAGCCCGACGCCGACGAAGGAGAAGGTCACGGTCAAGGAGCAGGCGGGCAAGACGTTCGAGCTCGCGTGGACGACGCTCGAGCTCGGCAATCCGCCGGCGGCCCAGGTCAGCCAGGGGACGGTCGCGTTCCAGGAGACGACCGCCGGGCTCGTCAACACGGACTGGTCGAGCACACCGCCGCCGCCGAGCTTCCCGATCCTCTGCGCCGAGGCGGGCGGCTGCAGAACAGCCTCGCCGGGACGTTCTACAACCTCATCTGGGGAACGCGCGCCCCGGTGCTCACGGCGCCGCTCCTTCGGACCGCGAGCTGGACGAGCACGGGTGGGGCACGGGGCGACGTGACGAGCTCGTCCGACTACCTCGGCGTGGAGCGGGTCTCCGTGCCGGCGTTCCCGCAGCCGGTGCTCGCCGCGAAGGTCCGGTCCGAGGTCACCCAGGCAGGGGCGCTCGGCGATCCGTACGGCACGCGGCGTCCGGTTCGTCTGGTGGGTCTACGGCGTCGGCCCGGTGAAGATCGTCTTCGAGCACGCGGGCAGCGAAGCCCCGGTGACGACGTCGGTGCTCGCGAGCACGAACCAGGTCGCGAAGCCGCCGCCGTCCGACCGCCGGTTCTTCCCGCTCGTCAAGGGCGCGACCGCGAAGTACCGCTGGACGAACACGAAGCACATGAAGCAGGCGTCGGTCCAGCAGATCACCGTCGACGAGGTCGTCAACGCATCGGCGCGCGTCTCGGTCAAGCACCTCTCCGGCCCGATTCGCGTGGCGGGCGCCTACGGGTTCACCGCCGCGGGGACGGCGTGACGAACATCTGGGCGGCGACGAGGTCGGCCTCGCTGGCGCAGTTCCCGGCGCTCGGGCCGCGGAACCTGCCGGCGAGCAAGCGGCGCCGCTTCACGACCCCATTCGACCTGCTCGTCTACGGCTTCAATCCGATCCTGCCGGCCTATCCCGCGGCGGGCGGGCTCGTGGGAGTCGAAGGTGCCGAGCCGCGACTACTCGACCTTCGGCGTGACCGGGATCGACGCGCGTGCTCGGCGTCCGGACGGTGAAGGACGCCTGCGGGCACGTTCCGCGCGCTCGCCGTCCAGTCGACCCTGACGCAGCGGGGCTTCCGGTTCGGGAGCGGCACGCGGACGAGCTACTTCGCGCCGGACCGGGGTCTGGTGCAAGCTCGTCTTCCGACACGGCGATGGCAGCGTCTCGACGGTTCAGCTCGTCCGCTAAGGCGCTCTGGGTCGTCGCCGGCGTCGTCGCCGCGCTGCTGCTCGCGGCGCTCGGCGCAGGTGCGCTCGTCCGGGGCGGGCGGCGACGGCGAGCGCGACGAGGTCGCTCGCTACATCGTCGGCGTCAACCGGATCCAGGGCGGGCTCGCCGGCGAGCTCTCGCGCGTGAATCGAGCCTACGCGAGTTTCCGCGCCGCGCCGACTGCGCCGGCGCGCCAGGTCGCCGAGCTGCGGGACGCCGAGCAGACGCTCGCGGTCGTGACCCAGCAGATCGAGGCGCTGGAGGTCCCGGACGGAGCGGCACGGCTGCACGAAGAGCTGCTGCGGCTGCTCGCGCTCCAGTCGGCGTTCGCGCGCGAGCTCACCACAGCTCGCGGAGTACCTGCCCCGGCTCAGCGATGCGCAGCGCGACCTCGCTCCGGCCGGTGAGCGCGTCCGGCGCGAGCTCGCCGCGGCCACGACGCCGGCCGGGCAGGCGCGTGCGTTCGGTCGCTATTCGGCGACGCTCGAGCGGGTCGCGGAGTCGCTCGAGCGGCTCTCTGCTCCGCCCGTGCTCGAGCCCGCGCGGCGTGCCGAGATCAAGCGTCTTCAGCGGACTCGCAACGTTGAGCGCGGAGCTCGGACCGCGATCGACGAGCAGCGGGCGCCGGCCATCCGACGCCTCTCGGCGGAGATCTCGCGGGTCGCTGCGGTTCGGGGTGCGACGCGCGCCGAGCGCGACGCCGTCGTCGCGTACAACGATCGGCTCAAGGCGATCGGAGCGCAGCGCAACGCGGTCGAACGGGAGCGGAGACGGCTCGACCGCGAGCTCGCCTGAGCCAGAAGTCTTACCCTCGACTGCAGCCTGAGGCGTGGCTGGAACGGGCTCGTTGACAACGGTTTTGAAGGCAGAGGTGCCCTGCTTTACAAGAGTGTGCAGCCCGGCTTACAAGAGATCTTGACAGGTACGAGCAGATTGTGGGAACTTCCTGGGGCCAGTCAGTCTTCTCACGAGGGCACGCGGAGGTATTCGGGTTTGGGGCCTTTCGCACGCCGCCGCACCACTCGACTCGCTCAGCTTGACGCGCCTGAGGCAGCGGCAGGCGCGCTTCTGGTTCGTCGCGATCAGCCTGATCAGCTTCGGCTCCCTCTACGTGACGCCGCTCGTGGCGGCGCTCCGCCTGCCGGCGGTCGGCGCAGCAGACGACCCCGTTGCCGTTGCTCGCCGTGCCCCAGGTCGCGTTCCCGTCGCTGGGCGTGCCGAAGCTTCGCTCGGCGCCCGCGAACGCGCCGCGGGCAGCGCCCACCACCGGAGTCGAGCCGCGTCACGCGGCGGTCCCGAGCCAGCGGCGCGCGGTCCCCGCGACCGCCCCGGCGGCGACGGGGACGAGGGCGACCAGCGCCCAGGTCCCGGTCGTCGAGAACACCTACTCGCTTGACACCCACAACAGCCACGGACGCCGGGCAGGCGCCGGCGAAGGAGGCCAAGGATCCCTTCGCCAACGTCCCCGTCGTCGACAACACGATCGGAGGAACGCCGCCGCCGTCACAGGCGGCGGACGTCGTTCCGGAGCCGGCTCCCGCCGCGACCCCGACGCCGGCGGCGCCCACGGCTCCAGCAGCTCCGGAGGCCGAGCAGCCCACCACACCGGCGGGCGAGGGCGTCGAGACGCCGTCGGCCCCACTCGAGGGGTACCGCCTCACGAGCTCTCTCGACTCGTCCGCGTCGCAGCAGAGCTCGGAGGCCGCGGCCCCGGAGGCGAGCACGGGCTCCGCGCCGACGACAACCGGATCGACCGAGACTGTCGCCGGATCGGCGGACGAGACCGCCGCGACGGAGTCGCCCGCGCAGGCAACGGCGACCGCGGATGACGCGGCCGCGTCGAGCGCACCGGCGGACGCTGCCGCTGCAGCCGAGCCGGCCGCCGCGGCGACGGACGAAGAGACCGCGCCGACCGCCGACGAAGCGACCGCGGCAGCCGAGGAGTCGAGCGCGACGGCCTCGGCTGCGACGGACGCCGCTGCGAGCGCCGCGACATCGCCGTCCGCGAGCGCCTCCACGAGCACCTCCGGTGAGTCGAGCAAGGAGACCGCGACGACGAGCTCGACCGGATCGGCCGCAGCGACGAGCTCCGCGCCGACGGCGACGTCGTCCACGATCACGGAAACCTCGGCCACCGCCTCGGGCGCGAGCGACACCTCGACCGGGTCGGCGACCGAGACGAGCGCGGCGCCGACGGGCGAGGCGCCGGCGGGCGACTCGGACAGCGCCGAGCCGGCCGCGCCGGCCGCGCCGACCTCCGCAGTCCCCACGACCGAAGTGGCTTTTGTCGGTTCGACCGAATCAGCACTCCCGTCTGCGGCGTCGGAGCTCGCGACCGCGACGGCCGCGTCCGGCGCGAGCCCGACCGGGAGCTCGAGCGACTCGACCGCGGCGAGCGGCACCGAGCCGGCGGCGTCGGAGCCCGGTGCGGACGACGAGCCTGCCGCGTCCGGAGCGTGGGACATCGTCCTCGAGCCGGGAGCCGACAACACGGTTGCGTCGGCGCGACGGCTCCGGCCGCAGCCGCGCCTGTGCCCGCGGCCGCCACCGCGACGGCTGCGGTGTGGGAGATCGTCCTCACGGGAGCCTCCAGGTGACGATCTCGCTCGCCGGCGGCCTGCTCGGCGTGACGGTGGCCGGCGTCACCGAGAGCCGGGCGCTCGCGTCGGTGCTGCAGCTGGCGATCGTCGGCAGTGAAGACGCCGACACGTTCGAGCTCGGCCTCGGCGTCCCCGAGCTCACCGTCCCGATCCGGATCGACGGCCGCGGCGGCGCGGACCGGATCCGCGGCCCGCCGGCGACCTGACCTGGAACGTCACCGGCCCCGGCACCGGAACCGTCGGCAGCGTCTCCTTCAGCGGCATCGAGGACCTCGAAGGCGCCGCGGACAACGAGGACACGTTCGTCGTGCTGTCGGCCGGCACGCTCGCCGGCGCCGTGGACGGCGGCGTCGACGGCTACGACACGCTCGTCCTCGAAGGGCACATCGGCCGGCTCGTCTCGACGCCGATCGACGCCAGCTCCGGGACGCTGGACGCCGACGGGCGCGTGATCCGCTACACGGGGCTCGAGCCGGTGCTCGTCCCCACCGGCACCACCGACGTCGTGTTCACGCTTCCCGGCGGCGACACGACGGCGACGCTGGAGCCCTTCGGAACCGGGCTCCGCCTCTCGGGTAACGGCTTCGAGACGACCGACTTCGCGACGCCGACCGGCTCGCTGACGATCGACGGCGGCGACGGAAGCGACCTGATCACGATCCACGGCTCGCTCGCCCTCAACGGGGCCTCGCTGACGATCCGCGCCGAGACGATCACCGTCGGCGCCAACGCGGTGATCGACACGCGCAAGGCAGCCGCGAACGCCGGAGCGGTCAAGCTCGAGGGCGAGTCGATCACGCTGTCGGCCGGCTCGCAGATCCTGGCGACGGCCACGGGCGCGTTCTCGGCCGGCGACATCACGCTCGAGGCGAAGGACGCGCCGAACCTCGCGGCCTCGATCGCCACGGGCTTCAGCCCAATCATCTTCAACGACCGGAGCGCGAGCATCTCGATCACGGGCGCGACGATCGACGGCGGCACGATCTCGATCACGGCCCTGGGTGCGACGCAGACGGCCTGGCAGGATCCCGGCGAGTACTGGGACAACATCAGCACGCAGCTGCTCACAGCCCTCCAGAACGTCACCGACATCTTCAACCCGATCGCGCAGCTCAACATCTCGGGCCAGGTGAAGATCCAGCGGTCGGCGGCCACTGTCACGATCGGCGGCTCGACCACGATCAACGGGTCGGGCGACGTCACGATCAGCGCCACGACCGAGTCCGACGCCTCCTTCACCGCGCTCGGCATCAACGGGCTCGCCGAGGTGCTCCCCTACCTCATCGTCGTCGGCTACGGCGAGGCGAACGCGACCTCCACGGTCACGATCGCGGGCAGCCCGGGCGACAACGTCGTCATCACGGCAGACGGGGACATCACGATCGAGGCGAAAGCGGAGACCGAAGCGGACGTTCGCGGCCGGGCGAGCGCCAACTCGCGCGACGCGGTCGGCGACAACGTCGACTACGCGCTCACCGTCGTGATCGGCGTGACGAAGGAGGTCGCGCACCTCACGTTCGGCGCCACGGCGTCGGCGACCTCGACCAACGGCTCCGTGCAGCTCCTCGCGACCGGGAGCGCCTCGGGCCAGACGATCGCCGAGACGGCGGTGTTCCAGAACGGGAACCTCGGGATCGCCATCGCCGTCGCAGTCGACGACGCCGACATCTGGGCGCACGTCGACGGCGACGTCACGGCGCTCAATCCGTCGGCCTCGGTCTTCACCTTCGAGGCGGGCGCGGCCGGTGCGGTCAGCGTGTCGGCCGACACCATTCGCCTGACGGTCGCTGAGGACAGGGCCTTCCGCCGCGGCGACCGCCTCGTCTATCACGCGAACGGCGGCACCGTGATCGGCGGGCTCGTGGACGGCGTCGAATACATCGTCGAGAGCGTGGTCTTCGTGTCGGCCGGGGCGGGGACGATCACGCAGGACATCACGCTGGCGCTGAGCCTCTCGATCGACCTCGACAACACGCAGGTGCTCGCCGCGTCGACCCACACCCTCGACCAGCTCGCCGTGACGACGTTCGACTCGACGAAGGTCACGGCCGGCGCCGGCAACGTCCTCACGATCGACGTCTCGGGCTTCACGACCGGGCAGCGGATCCGCTACCTCGGCGCGAGCGGCTCGACCCCGTTCGACGTGAGGCAGGCGACGTTCGCGGCGTCCGCCGGCGGGCGACTCGATCAGCCTGGTCGGCTTGGTCGACCCGGACTTCACCGCACGGCCGCTCTACGTCGGCCAGAAGGTGAAGGTCACGAACTCCGGCACGGCCAGCGACGGCAAGATCCTCACGATCGCGTCGATATCGGACCGGGTGCTCACGTTCGTCGAGGGCAACCAGCTCACCGCAGGCGCGGTGAGTGACTTCACGCTCACGACCCAGCCGGAGAGCCCCACCGCGATCGGGAACCTCATCGCAGGCCACGAGTACGAGGTTCGCCTCGACGGTACGGGCAAGGTCAACCTCGTCGACCCGACGAGCGCCACCCCGAACGCGCTCATCCTGTTCGACACGAGCAGCGGCGGCACGGGCGCGGGGACGGGCATCCAGGGCTTCGCCTACGTGCTGAAGACCGTGTCGTTCGCGCCGTCGACGACGGTCGACAACGAGGACGACACGATCGAGATCACGAATCACGGCCTCCAGACCGGCGACCTCGTGCTCTACTCGACCGACCCGACGCAGACGCTCACCATCCAGCTGCACGGCTTCGAGAGCCAGAGCCAGTCGCCGAACACGCCGATCTCTCTCGGAACCGTCACGTTCCCGGACGCGCCCGTGTCGGGCCTCGACAACGCCCACGGCTACTACGTCGTCCGGGTCGACGCGAACCACATCCGGCTCGTCGGCTCGTCGCTCGCGGCCCGGCTCGCGGCAGAGGGTCGACCTCACCGGCGTCGGCTCGGGCCAGCAGTTCCTGAGCGCCCCCGACACCGAGCCCGGCATCCTCGTCAAGGCCTCGTTCGAGGGCGACAACCGCGTCATCGCCGGCGTCGAGCTGAGCGACCAGGAGCAGCCGTGGTCCGACGTGCTCGCCCAGGCGCTCCAGGGCAACACGACCACGATCATCGCGTTCGCGCGGAACGGCTCCTCGATCGCCAACTTCTTCCGCGACGCCGTCGCCACGAAGCTCGGGTCGACGCCGTTCTACGGCCCGCAGCCCAATACACCGGGCAACCCGAAGGGGGAGATCGGCGCCGACCTCGCCGGCACGGTCGCCGTCAACGTGTTCGACCACGAGGTCGAGGCACGGATCGGCCCCACCGCGAGCCTTCGCTCCGGCGGTGACATCCAGGTGCTGGCGGAGATCTCGGAGGCCGTGCAGATGGCCTCCACGGCCGAGGCGACGCGCAACGGCAGCGGCGCCGACGACACCTCCAACATCACGCAGAAGGGCGACGTCGAGATCGCGATCGCGGTCGCGGTCGGCGACTACGAGAGCCGCGCGCACGCCACGGTCGCCGGCGGCGCCGAGCTCGATGCCAAGAACGAGATCCGCGTCGAGTCGACGGTCGCGTACCCGTTCCTCTCGAGCGTCGAGAACGCGATGAACCCGGCGCAGACGCTCAAGGACCAGGGCCTCGACGGGTTCACGTTCATGCTCGACGGCACCCTCGGCCTCGCCAGTGGCCTCTTCAACGTCTGGACGCAGTCGCTCGCCGGCGACACCGACGATCCGGGTAGCGACGAATTCGTCCTCGGCGGCACGGTCGCCCTCTCGTTCTTCAGCATCGAGTCGGAGGCGGTCGTCGAGTCCGGCGCGAAGCTGAACCAGGACGCGGCGTTCCGCGATCCCGACCAGTCGGTCGTCGTCCACGCGAGCACGCTCGTGCAGACGATCGACGTGAGCGCCATCGCCGCGCTCAACCTCAACTTCCAGACGCTGTTCGACGGCGGCGCGGACGCGCTCTCGAAGCGCTTCATCGGCCAGTCGGCGTCGCCGAAGGACTTCCTCAGCTCCTTCGTCAACCCGACCGGCGTCTCGGGCAAGGCGGGGATCGGCCCGGCGATCATCTACAGCGAGATCAGGGGCATCGACGGCCAGCCGACGACCCGCGCGGAGATCCTCTCGGGCGCGCTCGTGCACACGGGCGACGACGGCGACGGGCTCACCGTCCAGGCCGAGCAGGACGTGTGGGGCCTCGGGCTCACCTACACCGGCAGCAAGGCGTCGGACTTCGGGCTCAGCGCGAGCATCGTCGTGACGAAGCTGACGACGACGACGCAGGCCGGCATCGAGGCGGGCGCGACGGTCACGGGCGGTGCGGTGAAGGTCGACGCCACCGACACCGTCAACAAGTACACGATCGCCGGCGCCTTCGTGCTCGGCGAGCAGGTCGGCGTCGGCATCTCGGTCGGGATCAACATCATGACCCGCGTCGCACGCGCCTACATCGGGCGGCTCGATCCGGTCAACGGCACGGTGCCCGCCGCGAACGCCGTGATCGACGTCAGCGGCCCCGTGAGCGTCAGCGCGAAGACGACCGGGGATCTCTTCTCGCTCGTGCTCGGCGGCGCGCTGAGCTATCCCGACAACCCGGAGACGCCGCCGCAGACGACGCCGCCGGACGACCGGATCGACCTGACGCTGCTTCTCACGATCTCGGTCGCCGTCAACGTGATCGACAACACGACCGACGCGCACGTCGACTCGGCCAACGTCGACGCGACAGGGCTCTCGATCACCGCGACGTCCGAGCCGCACGCGCAGTCCGATCGTCGTCGCCGCTTCCGTCAGCTTCTCGAAGCCGGCCGCGACGAACGTCTCGATCGCGACCTTCAACCTCGATCTCGCGATCGCCGGCGCGGTCGCCGTCAACGTCTTCGACGGCAACACGCGCGCCACGCTGACGCGCTCGGACCGTCACGACGACGGGCGGCGGCAACGTGGCGCTCCTCGCGACGGACGACACCGACATCGAGGCCGACGGCGGCGGCTTCGCGATCGCGATCAGCCTCGGCCAGAACGCGAAGGGCGGGACGCGCGGCTCGCTCTCGGTCGCGGTCGGCGTGTCGGTCGCCGTCAACGACGTCGACAACACCGTCGTCGCGCAGATCGGCGACTCGCGGGTGAACGCCGCCGGCGACATCACGGTCGACGCCGACTCGACGACCGCCATCAAGGCGGTCACGATCGCCGGCGCGATCTCGGGCAGCGGCCCCTCCGGGACGGCCACCCCGAGCACGAACATTCAGATCGCCGGCGCAGGCGCCGGCTCCGGCAACAGCGTCGACAACGACATCGAGGCCTCGATCGTCGGCTCCGCGTCGACGCCGGCGCCCGCCATCCAGGCGGGCGGTGGAATCCGGGTCGAGGCCACCGACCAGTCGACGATCGAGGCGGACGCGGGCGGCGTCGCGATCGCGTTCGCCGTCTCCAAGGACAGCAGCATGTTCAGCCTCGCGATCGGCCTCTCCGCCGCGAAGAACGACATCACGAACACGGTCGACGCCAAGATCACCGGCTCGACCGTGCTCGCGAAGGGCAAGCTCGAGGGAACCGGCGACGGCGTCCTCGTCAGGGCGAACTCGACCTCGACGATCAAGGCGCTGACCCTGGCCGGCGCCGGCGTCTCGGGCGGGATCGCCGGCTCCGGAGCGGGCTCGGGGAACGACATCGCCAACGACATCACCAGCCAGATCTCCGGGTCGTCGAACGTCGAAGCCCAGGACGGCACGCTGATCGTCGCCGCCGAGGACACGTCGACGATCAAGGCCGACGCCGGCGCGCTCTCGATCGCGATCACGATCACGAGCAACAACCCGAACACGGTGCGGCTCGCGGCCGGCATCGGGATCACCGTCGCGATCAACGACATCGAGAACGACGTGAGGGCGATCGTCGACGGCTCGGTCGCGAAGGCGAAGGGGAACGCGTCCGTGACGGCCTTCTCGAGGCCGAGCATCGAGGTCTTCTCCCTGTCGGGCACCGCCGGCGGCTCGATCGACACAGGTCAGAGCGGCGGCACGCTCGCCGTGGCGTTCTTCGGCGCAGGCACGGGCTCGGGCAACGAGATCGACAACATCGTCGAGGCGCTCGTCCGGAACGGGGCGACGCTCGAGTCGACGGACGGCACGGCCACCGTCTCGGCGACGATGCCGACGCCCGCCAGCGGTGCCGCGACGATCGTCGCCAAGGCCATCGGCGTCGCGGTCTCCGTCGGCGTCAGCGGATCGACGATCAATCTCTCGATCGCGATCGGCATCGCGGTGGCCGTGAACGCGATCGGCCAGGACGCGACGCGCGGCAACATCGTCCGCGCGAAGGTGACCGGCGCGACGGTGAAGTCGAAGACCGGCTCGTCGGTCACCACCTCGGCCACGCCCGCCATCGACGCGCTCGCCGTCGGGATCGGCATCGCCGTCCAGGTGCAGAACGGCCAGAGCGGCACGCTCTCGCTGAGCGGCGCGGGCACGGGCGCCGTCTCGCTCAACAAGATCGACACCGTCGTCGAGTCGCTCGTCGAGGCGAGCTCGACCGTCAGCGCGAGCGGCGGCGCGCGTCAGCGTGACCGCGACCGCTCCGAAGCCGGCGACAGCCGCGCGACAACATCCTCACGACCGCCGTGGCGGCGTCCTGGCCGTCACCGTCGCCGCCAACTCGACCGTCAACCTGTCGATCTCGATCGGCGTCGCCTTCGCGAAGAACGAGATCGGCAAGGCGACGACGAACGGCAACGCGGTGCGGGCGAAGGTCGACGCGAGCACCGTCACGGCGACCGGGCGATCGACGTGACCGCCGAGTCGAACGCGTCGATCAAGGCCGTCAACGTTTCGGTCGCGATCAGCTTCACGTTCTCGCGCAGCTCCCGGCAGCTACTCGATCTCGGTCGGTGTCGCCCTGTCGCTGATGACGAATGTCATCGAGAGCGACGTCGAGGCGCTCGTCAGCAACGGCGCGGACCTCTGCTCCGGCACGCGCGACGCGACGACGAACGTCTGCGAGCGGCACCGGCGCGAAGGTGACTGTCAGGGCGAAGAACACGCAGATCGTCTTCGCGCGGAACGTCGCCGTGTCGGTCGGCGGTTCCGTCGGCAAGGGCGGCGCGATCCAGGTGGCCGTGGCGCTCGTCGACAACAAGCTGGACGGCAACGTCACCGCTGCGGTGACGGGGAGCACGACGAAGGTCTCCGGCGCGGCCGTCGACGTGACCGCCGAGTCGAACGGAGACATCGACGCGATCTCGGTCGGCGTCGCGGTGGCGGTCTCCGCCGCTACCGGCTCGGGCCCCGCGCTCTCGCTGGCGGGAAGCGGCGCCGAGGCGAAGAACACCTTCGATGACGAGATCAAGGCGTACGTCGACGGCGCCACCGTCACGGCGCGCTCGGGCAACGTGGTCGTGACGGCGCTGGACAAGTCCCCGGGCCGGGCGGATGCAGGCGCCGGTTCCCTCGCAGTCGCCGTCAGCACCGGCAGCGGGCCCGGCGATCGCGGTCGCGATCGGCGTCAGCCTCGCGTCGAACACGATGCAGAACATCGTCAAGGCCTACGTCGACAATGCGGCGACCGTGACTGCGTCCGGACGCGTGGAGCTCAGCGCGACCTCCGACCGCTTCCGCCTCGGCACGGCGGCGCGGCGTCGCGCTCGGCGTCGCAGTCGCAGTGGCCGTCGCGCTCGTGCCCGACCCGAAGAAGCCGGTCGGCTTCGCCGGCTCGGGTACGGGCATCGATGTCGAGAACACCGTTGCGAACACGGTGGCGGCATACGTCAGGGGAAGAGCACGGTCACCGGCACCGGAACGGGCGTCGCAGCGGGCACGCCGACGGTGCTCGTCTCGGCGAATGACGACTCGACCACGGGCGAAGACCGAGGCTGCATCTCCGTCGCCGTTGCCGTTGGGCCCGCGATCGCGATCGGCGTCTGGCTCTCGACCAGAGACAGGTCGGAGCCTGGTCGACGCGCACGTCGGCGGACGCGACGGTGACCGCCGATTGCCGGCGAGGTGAAGATCGCCGCCTCAGACCGCCGACTCCGACGCGTACACGTTCGTGATCTCGATCTCGATCGAGGCTGAGCGCGGGCGGCGGGCGCTGACGCGACCGCCAAGGTCGCCGGGCACACGAAGGCGGCTCGGCAACGGTGCGAGGGTCTCGGCCGGCGGCGCCGTCACAGTGTCGCCGACGCGAAGACCCGAGCGCACGCGAAGTCCGAGGGCGGAGCCGGCGGCCTCGCTCGCAATCGCAGTCATGTTCGCCGAGGCCACGACGACCTCGAGACGAGCGCCTCGATCGGCGCGGAGCGCGTGCTCAACTCGGGCAGCGTCGAGCGTGACGAGCATCGGACGGCGACGGCCGGCAAGACCAGACGGCCCAGTCCGAGATCGTCGCCGGGGTCGCGCTGCTCGCCGGCGCCGGCGGGACCTCCGACGCGACCGACAGCGGCGCCGTCTCGGCGTCGATCGGAGACGGCGTGGCCGTGACCTCCGGCGGGGCGTCGAGGTCACGGCGACCCCACGACGAACACGAAGGCCGACGCCAAAGGCGGCACGGGCGGCGCGGCGGCGTCGTCGTGCTCCTGGTCACGGCGACGGCGAGCGGCGCGACGAAGGCGTCCGTCGGGGCGCGAACAGCGGCGGCGAGGTCGACATGATCGCAGGCGGGCCACGACCGTCAAGGTCGAGCTGTTGACCGTCTCGATCGGCGTGCTGGCCGGCTCGGGCGGCTCGGCGACCGCGAAGTCGACCGGTGACACGACGCGTGCCTCGGCCTTGCGCGGGCTCGTCACCGGCCAACCCGCGCCACGTGGACGTGACCGGCGACATCGACCGCGGCAGGCGCGACCCAGAACGTCATCGGCGACACATCCGGCGGCTCGGGCGGAGGCATCGCCGTCGGCGGAATCGAGGTCACCTCCTCGCTCGAAGGGACACCCGCGCCTACATCGGGAACGGCGTGTGGCTGAAGGCGAAGAGCCTCACGTCCGGGCGTCCGGACGCAACCGGCGGCGAGACGACGGACACGGTCGGACGTGGAGGCGACCTCGGTCGTCGGCGCCGTCGGCGTGCTCGCCGGCTGCGGGGAGCACGGCCACGGCGAAGGTGACCGGCAGCGTGGAAGCCTTCATCGGCGCCTCGCTCACCATCGACATCACGGACGGCGACCTCAGGCGAGGTCGAACCCGACGCGGACACCGCCGACGCGCGGGGGGGCACCGGCGGCGCCGTCGCGATCAGCGCCTTCTTCGCCAACGCCAAGATCGCTCCCGCGACCGACAGCGACTCCGCATCGGGACGCGCGCATATGTCGCCTCGGGCGCCCAGCTCAAGACGGGCTGCCTCAAGGTGAAGGCACTCAGCACCGACAAGCGACGGCGCACGCTTCTTCGTCTACATCGGGCTGGCTGCCGGCGCAGGCGGCGAGAGCACAAGCGAAGATCGACTCCGATGTCGAGGCGTACATCGGCGCGCCCGGGCTCGGCACGACCGTGATCCGCGCGGGCGAACCGGCAACGTCAACCTCGACGCAACGGCAACCAGTCGTCACTGCCTTCGCCGAGGGCGGCGGCGGCGGCGTTCTCAACGTCTCGTGTCCTGAAGTCCAACGGGAAGCTCTCGAGCACGATCCAGGCGTACATCGGCGACGGCACCTCGATCCCGACGGCCAACAGCGTCACCGTCAATGCCACCATCGCCGACGCCCGGGTGAAGGCGGACGTCACCGTCGGATCGGGCGGCCGCATCGAACGTCGGAACGAGGGATCGACGCCACAGCTCGCCGAAGGTGAAGGCCTACATCGGCGACAGCGTGACGATCGGCGACACCGATCCCACGCCGCCGATCCCGGTCGGCGGGGACGTCACGTCACGGCCACCGGCCGCGCCGAGGCCGACGCCACCGGCAACGCGTCCGGCGGCGGCGTGATCAAGGTCGGCTCCCGGTCGCGGGCGACGGTCGACCGAGGTGGACGCGCACATCGGACCGACCGAGACGGCGCCCGCTCGACGGTCATCTACGCGGGCGGCTCCGTGGAGGTCAGGGCGGAGCTGTCCAAGAGGGCACGGTGGAACTCGAGCGATCTGATCCAGGCGGGAGCGCCAGCGGCGACACCCTGAGCTTCAACTTCTCCGCGTCCGCGAGGGCGACAAGGTCATGTTCTCGCAGGGGAGCACGACCATCGGCGGCCTGCACAACCTCGGCGTCTACACGGTGCTCGACGCGGGGACGAACCTGATCCGCCTCGGCTCGCTGTTCGACGTCTCCGGCATCGACCCGCTGCGCGAGACGATCACGTTCGACTCACCGCACTCCTTCGTCGACGGCGACTGCATCTTCTACGACCCGCGCGACGCCAGCTCGATGATTCTCAGCGGCGCGGAGGCCAAGCGCCAACGGCTGCCGGCCGCGGCCCAGCCACGGTCACCATGCGAAGCGCTTCTTCGTGCGCGTGCTCGACGACGTGACGATCCAGCTCACGTCCACATTCGCGGCGGCCACGACCGACACGTCGAAGAACGTCACCGCGATCAGCAGCACGCAGCTGACGCTCAACGACGTGAGCGGCATCGCCGTCGGCACCGCCGTCAGCTACACGGCGCCGGTGGTCATGGACTTCGTCGGCGCCGCGGTCAACGCGCCGGACGTGGTGATCCAGACCTCGCCCGGCCCGCCTGCGGTGACCCAGCACGCCCCGGGAGCGCACAACCAGGGCCTCGACAACATCTGGGTCGGCTCGACCGTCTACAGCCAGCTGAACACCGGCGACGCCGTCCGCTGGACGGTGCTCTCCGGCGACCCATCCTCGAACCTCGCGAGCGGCGGCACCTATTGGGTCATCAAGACCGGCGACGGCTTCACGATCAAGCTCGCCGTCGATCGCTGCCGGGCTGTCGGCACCTGCGTCGACAACAACGGCACGCCCGACGATCCCGACGACGACTTCTCGATCCCGCAGCAGGCGATCAACCTCTTGATGATCAACGACCCGATCGGCAACGAATCCGAGTACCGCATCGAGCGTTCGATCGGCGGCCTGGTCAGCGGGCAGACCTACTACGTCAGCGCCGTCGACGTCCGAACAACATCTCGCTCACGGGCGTCACGTTCGACGGCGCCGACCGCCCCGGCCCGCACAAGATCACCGTCGTCGAGGTCGACCTGCAGACGCCGACCGTGCCGGCGGGCGAGTCGAGGACGCAGGCCCTGTTCCCGAACCTCACCACCGCGTGCTCGACGATGCGGCAAGCTCCTGGCTCCGTCCGGACAGGCGCTGAGCACCGTCGCGCCGGCGACGGGCGACGGCAAGTCCGGCGCCACCGCCCAGGGCGGCACGGGCGGCGGCTTCCAGTTCGCGTTCCCGTACGCGGAGCTGAAGGGCACGCCGAGCGTCTCGGCGCTCGTCGCGGCCAAGACGATCTCCGCGGGCGGCAACTTCGTGCTGACCGCGACTCGGCCTTCGAGTACTCCGTCAGCTCCAACATGGCCAGCGGCGGCGTCGTCGGCGTCGGCGAGGCCGAGAGCAAGCTGGAGCTCGGTGATTCGCCGACGACCGCCACCGTGGCCTCGGGCACCGCGGTGATCGCGGGCGGCGACGCGACGATCGAGGCGACCACGGATCACACGATCTCCTCCTCGGCATGGGCCGTCGGAGGCGACATCGGCATCTCCGTCAGGAAGGCTCGCACGCGGGCGGAGCTCGACAACGACACCAACATCGACATCGGATCCGACGCCTCGCTCGTCGCGGGCGGCGCCGTGCGCCTGCACATCGACTCCGGCACGACGGCCAACACGAGCGCCGAGGCCTGGGTGGGCGGCCTGATCTCGGCGACCGCGTTCGCCGACCACGACTCCTTCGACGATCGCGGCGTCCACATCGGCTCCAGCGGCGACCACGCGGAGCGCAAGATCACAATCGGCGGCGGCGCGCAGATCACCGGCAATACGGTGGACATCGACGCCAAGGTCTCGCGCGCCGACTTCGAGTCCAAGGTGAAGGCGGGCGCGTTCGGGATCCTCAACGCGAACGCGTTCTCCGACGCCAACGTCACGGTCTACTCGGACGCGATCGTGAAGATCCTCAACGGCGCGTCCAGCACGACGACGATCACCGGCTTCCGCGGCGTCGACATCGAGGCGCGTCACACCGGGAACCTCGACATCAACCGCGACGTCTTCAACCTCGCCGTCGCGATCATCTTCCCGCAGGAGGGCTGCTCGCGCGGCCGGGACGAGATGAACGACGTGGTCGACGCCGACAAGGGCGCGCTGATCGTCGCCGGCGCACGGGCCGACGTCACCGGGCGGGGATCTGTTCGACGCGGATACCAACGAGTCGACGAACCCGGTGGCGCTCTACGTCTTCGCGCGCAACGGCCACATCGGCCGGAACTACAACCAGGAGCCCTCGTCGGTCTTCCACTACACGGATCACAGCAGCGATGCCACCGCGCACGTGCTCTGGGACTCCAACGTCACGATCCTCGGTGGCCTCGAGGGCGCGCCGCTGCTGATGGTCGACGCGACGGGAAGGTCAAGGCGATCAACGCGATCAAGCTCTTCGACGCCAACGGCGACCTCGTGACGCCGCAGCGTCGACAGCCGTGCCGACGCAGGACGGCGAGATCCACGTCGGCGACATCGTCAACACCGGCTGGGCCGACATCCTGATGGAGGCCGACGACACGATCGTCAACGAGGACTACGTGGCGCCCAACGGGACGAGCATTCCGGGCGCGGCCGACGACGAGTGGCCGATCTTCGAGTGGCGCGACACGCTGCCCGAAGTGACGATCGTCAACTACTCGCCGCACAAGCTGAAGATCTCGAACATCGACGTCGTCAACAACTATCTCCCGACCGGCTCCAAGCCGCTGGTGGAGCTGAAGGCGCGCGTCGTCCGGCTTCAAGGGGAACGTGAAGCTCGAGTTCGACGTGCGCCACGTGGCCGGCACCAGCTACGTCGACATCGAGCAGCGCAGCGCCACCGCGTTCGACCTGGAGCTCGACGGCGTCATCAACAACCCGGTCGGCCTGACGCGGATCATCAACCTGCACGGCTCGATCACGGCGAGCAGCACCGGGCTGGTGAAGACCAACCAGCTCGACGTCGATGCCGTCGAGGGCTCGATCGGCTCGTCGTCGGCGCGGCTGAAGGTCGACCTGATCACCTTCGTCCTACGGGCGTACAACGGCGGCCCGTCGACGGGCGAGCGCGTCTCACGACTGCTGGCCCAGGCGGGCACCGACGTCTTCCTGAGCCTGCGTGGCGTCGACCGCCGCCAGTTCGTGGTCGCGGAGCTCACGATCTTCATCGACCGCGTCGAGGCGGGCCGCGACCTCGACCTCGAGCTGCGCGACACCGCGCGTCAGCCCGGCAGCGGCGGCGCGGCGGACATCTACGTGCTCGCGACGAACGAGAGCGGCTTCTGGTCCTCGAAGCAGGACGCACGACTCGCACTTCCGCGGCACCGACAGCACGGATCCCGGTCGTCTACGACCCGAACCGCACGGGCGGCGTCTACACGCGGGATCCGGCCCTGTACGTCAGCGAGGCCGCCGAGTCGCCGATCAACGGCTTCTACAAGTTCCAGCTGCTCAACGTGCCGCTCGCCGCGCACGAACGTGAACTTCCTCACGACCGGCCTCAAGCGCTACCGCGGCGACCTGCGCAGCGGGCGAGTTCGTGATGTTCGACGGCGACGGCCAACGCCGGCCGCCGAGTCGCCCGGCCTGATCGCCGGCCGCCACATCGACGTGCGCGACACCGAGGGGCTCACGCAGGGCGATGACGCCGACGACCTCAACGTCGGCCCGACGATCCGCATCTTCGGCTACACGAACCTGAAGGACGTGACACCCGGCTGGCTCGACGTCAACGTCAAGGGCAGCGTGGAGCTCAAGGAGGTCCTCGGTGACATGCGCGTCGGCATCGTCCGCTCGCGCACGAGCGACGTGAAGCTGACGGCCGCGGTTGCCTCGATCCTCGACGCGGCGACGGGCGAGATCGAAGGCGAGCGCCACCGACCCGCGCGGACGTCGAGGGCGTGAACATCGACCTCAAGCGGCGAACTCGCCGTCGAGAAGGGTGCGATCGGCACCGAGGCCGACTTCCTCGAGACGAACCTCCTCGACTCCGTCCACGCGATCGTGCAGTCGGGTGTCGTCAACGCCGACGCCGCGCTCGGCATCTTCCTGACGGAGACGCTCGGGAGCCTGCGCGTCGGCGAGGTCGAGTCGCACCGGACCTCGGGCGCCGGGACGACGGACGTCGCGCTCTCGACGCGCGCCGGCTCGATCCTGCCGGGGAACGCCGACGCGACCCCGGAGGTCGTCGCGATGCGGATCGACCTGGGCGCGATCGGCGGCGGCATCGGCTCCGGGCTCGGCGACCTCGCGATCAACTCCTCGAGCGGCGGCACCGGGCGCGTGTACGCGACCGCGACGGGCGTCGATCCTGCTCACGGAGAGCCGAGGACGAGCTGATCCTCCTGGCGGCGATCTCGACCGAAGGGCTCGTCCGGCTGACGCTGCCCGACACGAACCGGACGCGCGGCCCGCCGACCGGTGCAGGTGACAACACGTCGACCGAGGACCTCGTCCTGCTGACGAGCGGGACCGCGATCGTCTACGAGAACGAGCTGCGCACGATCGCGGAGAACCTCGGCACGACTCCGGCCGCGCTCGACGCCCGCAGCGGCATCTGGGCGAAGGGCGACATCTCCCTCTGGGTCGGCGACGACGTCGTCGCCCCGGCCGGCACCGGGATCGTCGCCGGCGGCACGATCTTCATCCACGGCGACGTCACCGCAGCACCGCCGCGCCGGGGCCGGACGATCCCGACCCGAACGGCACGCCGGCCGGCACGAACGACGACGTCGGCGGCACGATCATGGTCTTCGGCGGCACGCTCGGCGGCAGCTTCGAGGGCGACCCGACCGAGCTGACGCGGATCTTCGGCAACACCGACGCCGACTCGTTCAGGTTCGACTCGACGCTCCTCGGCGCGGTCACGCGCGTCTACGGCAGCGACGACTCAGTCCGACGAACGAGGCCGACGGGCAGGACTACGTGCTCGTCGACGAGCTGCAGACGATCGCCGCACACGCTGATGCTCGACGGCCAGCACGACTCCGACATCTACAAGGTGCGCACGACCGGGAGCGAGGGCGACCGGCGCTACTACGTCGTCAACGTCCTCGACACGGGCACCGTCGCGGCGTCGACAAGCTCGACATGTACGGCACCGAGGCGAGCGCCGACGTCTTCCTGCTGCGCCGCATCGACCGCGATCTCGGCGAGACGTCGACGCGGCCGGCGTTCGTCGCGCTCCTCCACGACGACGTCGCCGACGCGCGCTGCGCGGCGAACGCGGACCCGGCGTGCTCACGGCCGAGCGAGGTGCAGCGGGTCAACTACGACGCCGGGCTCGACGACGTCGGCGGCGGCGTGTTCGTCCACGGCCTCGGCGGCAACGACACGTTCGCGTCCGACGACACGAGCGCGCCCGTGCGGCTCGACGGCGGCGCCGGCAACGACACCTTCCAGATCGGCCAGCTCTACGGCTCGAAGCGGGACGGCGACGCGGTCGCGGCGAACGACCGCTTCCAGACGGTCGCGACGACGCGCGGCTGGCTGAGCCCGGCATCAGCCGCCGCTGATCGCGAGCGGCGGCGACGGCGACGACGACTTCAGCGTCTACGCGAACAAGGCGCCGCTGCACGCTGCAGGGCGACGCGGCAACGACCTCTTCACCGTCCGCGCCTTCGCGCTCGCGGAGACGACCGGCGACTGCACCGACGTCAACAACGCGACGCTGCCAGATCGGTGGCGCGACGAGGCAGGCCGCGCTCGCGATGCCGAAGCTGACGGCGGCGACGCAGGTGCAGTACGTCGTCAACGACGCCGTGTCGATCGACGGCGGCACGGGCTTCGACAAGACCGTCGTGCTCGGCACCGAGTTCGCCGACCACCTCGTCGTCGACGCGACCGGCGTCTACGGCGCCGGCCTGACCGTCCGCTACTCGACGTCGAGTCCTCGAGGTCGAGGGCTCGAGGGCGACGACACGATCGACGTGGTCGTCGACGGCGGCGGGCTCGGCACGCGCGTGATCGGCGACCTCGGCAGCGACGTCGGTCAACGTCACCGGCGACGTCTTCCCGGACGTCGTCTCGCAGAAGACGTTCCCGAAGGCGCCGCACCTGCTCACCGCGCTCGCCGGGCCGCTCGCCGTCGAGGGCGGCGAGACCGGCGCGGATCGGTCGCTGTGGATCGCGCTGCTGCTTCCGGCCGAGAAGAACGCCGCGCTGTTCGCGTCGCCGCGCAGCCGTCGGAGTCGGGGCAGATCGACATCCTCGACGTCTTCGACGACTCACGCGCGATCGGTGGAACCGGAACGTTCACGTCCGACCGGCCTGACCGGCTTCGGCACGGCCGGCCCGCTGACCTTCGCGACCGACCGCGTTCGGCGAGTCGGCGAGCCTGCCCGGCGGCATTGCCTTCGGCGCCGTTCGCCTAGACGGCGGCATCTGGACGACCGACCCGGCAGCGACGACGCTCGAGGTCGTCAACGTGCTGCTCGGGCCGGCGCGCGACACGCTGACGGTCACCGGGACGATCGTGCCGGCGCCGACCTCTCGACCGGCGTCGTCGCGCTCCACGGCGGCCTCACGCTCGTCCACGGCGGCGGCGGCGGCGACGCGATCACGGTCACGGGCGGCGGCGGCCCCGATTCGCCGCTCGTCGTCTACGGCGACACGTCGCAGGACGGCATCTGGTACGCGGGCAGCCGGCCGCGCTCTCGTCGCCGACTTCGGCCCGAAGCCGTTCGCCGACGTGATCGGAACAGCCCGACGTTCCGGCTTCCCGCTCGCGAACACGTTCGCTTCGCCGGGCAACGACATGATCGACGCGTCGCAGTCGGCGACCCGCCTGACGTCGGCTGACCGCCTACGGCGGCGCGGCGACGACACGATCATCGGCAGCCAGGCCGGCGACTTCCTCGCCGGCGGCTCGGGCGACGACACGTCTCCGGCCAGGGCGGCGATCGACCAGATCTACGGCGACTCCGGCGTCAACGTCGACCTGATCAGGCGCGACGCTGACGATCCCGACGGTCAACGCGCAGCGTCGCGCCGAACGCCGACGGCCTCGTCGCGGGCGCCGACACGCTGGTCGGCGACGGCGGCGAGGACGTCATCTTCGGTGACCACGGCCGCGTCGACCAGGACGTCGAGGAGCGGCGTCGGCCCGGACGGGTACTCGCGGCCGGCGCGGGCCGGAGAAGATCCAGACGACGCTGCGCATCGACTCGCTCGAGACCGTGGGGCCGCGAACGGCGCCGGCGACACGATCGCCGGCAACCTCGGCAACGACATCATCCTCGGCGGCGGCGGCGGCGACATCATCTCCGGCAACGAGGGCAACGACCTCGTCTTCGGCGACTACGGCCGCGTGGACGAGGGCACGACCGACGTCGACATCGGCATGCCGCTGCTGCCGCTCAGCTTCCCGTTCCCGCATCCGTTCACGTGGACGTCGATCGACACCGGCGCGGCGCAGGGCGGCGGCGACGACCTGATCCGCGGCAACGCCGGCGACGACATCGTCCTCGGCGGCCAGGGCGCCGACCGGATCACCGGCGGCGACGGCGACGACGACCTGATCGGCGGCCACAACGTCGCCGGCGGCTCCGACGCCGGCGACTTCATCGACGGCGGCGCCGGCAACGACTGGATCGCCGGCGACAACGCCGACATCCTCCGCACCGGGCAGCCGCGTCGAGCCCGCGGTTCCGCGTCCTCTCCGGCGACGCGATCTACGACACCGCTCGGCAACGCGCTCGTCACCGCGGCGCCGCAGGTCGATCCGAACGCGGCGAACGAGGAGCGCGTCGGTCACGCTGTTCGACCACTCCGCGACGCCGAGCCGCCGGCACGTTCGGCGACGACGTACATCGCCGGCGGCGCCGAGGACGACGTGATCTTCGGCCAGCTCGGCGACGACTGGATCCAGGGCGACGGCTCGCGATCGACGACACCGGCGCGATCACCGTCGACGTGCGTCGCGACGCGCCTGTCGGTCGAGGACTGGGCCGGGATCGACCGCGACGGCGCGACTAGATCGAGGGCAACGGCGGCGACGACATGATCTTCGGCGGCCTCGGCCAGGACGACCTGATCGGCGGCTCGAGCAGCCTCTACAGCCTGACGACGCCCGGACCTGCGGCCCGACGGCGCCGACATGATCTTCGGCGGCGCCGGCACCGGCTCGTGCGCAACGACTTCGGCGACATCGGCCGGACGGCCACGCCCGCGACGCCGACGTGATCCTCGGCGACAACGGCAACATCTTCCGCCTCGTCGGCACGCGGCGCCGGCCGCGCTTCCTCACGCTTCACCTACGACAACTACTCGGCCGCCGAGCGGATCATCCCGCGGGCGTACACGTTCCTCGACTACACGCAGGGCGGCGCGCCGACCGACATCGGCGCCGCCGACCTGATCCACGGCGAGGACGGCGACGACATCGTCCACGGCATGGCCGGCAACGACGTCCTCTTCGGCGAGGGCCAGGACGACGACATCTACGGCGGCACCGGCTACGACCGCATCTACGGCGGCACCGGCGAGGACGGCGTCCTCGGCGACGACGGCAAGCATCCTGCACCAGCCGCAACGGCCTGACCGAGCCGCTGAACCTGCTCACGGCCGCGAACGTCGAGGAGCTCGTCGAGCTCGCACGGCCCGTTCACCGGCGGCGCTCGTCGCCATCACCGGGCGAGCTGAAGAAGGCAGGTCGTGCTCGCCGCCTGGACGATCGGCGGCGCCGACATCATCTACGGCGGCCTCGGCGACGACTTCCTCCACGGCGGCGCCGGCGACGACGCGATCTCCGGCGCCGAGGCGCTGCGCGAGTTCTACAACGAGGCGCCGCAGGTCGACCCCGACCCGCTGCGCTACGACCCGGCGACGACGAAGTTCGCCGCCTACGACGCCGACGACCCGTGGTCGAAGATCCCCGGCTTCTTCCTCAACTTCGACGCCTACCGCGTCGACGAGGCCACCGGCGAGCCGCTCGTCGTCGGCGGCGAGCTCGTCAAGTCCGAGGACGGCAAGGACCGCATCTTCGGCGACAACGGCAACGACTGGCTCGTCGGCGGCACCGACTACGACTGGCTGTTCGGCGGCTTCGGCGACGACCTGCTCAACCTCGACGACAACCTCGAGACCAACGGCGGCGCTCAACGACCGGCCCGAGGACGACGAGCGCTTCCGCGACGGCGACTTCGCCTTCGGCGGCGCCGGCCGCGACGTGCTGATCGCCAACACCGGCGCAGGACCGGATGTTCGACTGGCACGGCGAGTTCAACACCTACGTCGTGCCGTTCGCGCCGTTCGGCGCACCCGACCGTCAACCGGCTCTTCTCAGCCCGACACGCGCGACCTCATCCGCGCGCTCGCCTACGCCGCCGGCGCCGACGTCACGCTCACGCCGTTCGAGCCGTTCGACGAGATCGCGCTCGTCGAGCCCGAGCGACGGCCGCTCTACCAGGACCAGACCGGCGGCCCGCGCGATCCGCAGCCGGGCAACATCGGCGGCGTCCAGCGCGACGACGTCGGCGGCAAGAACCTCCACTGCCCGCTGCGACTTCACGCCGCTCGATCCACATCGCGAAGCTCCTCTGGACGACCGACGGCACGCTCCAGCACGTCAGCGCCGAGTCCGGCATCGGCCCCGTGCTCCCGCCCGGCACGGCGATCTACTGGACGTACGAGGTCACGAACGTCTCCGTCGCCGCCGCCGAGACGCCGAACGTGCCGCTGCAGATCACGCGGATCGGCGACGACTTCGGCACGGCGGCCGACCGCACGCGACGACTTCGTCCCGGTGTTCGTCTCCGGCGACACGAACGGCAACGGGCTGCTCGACGTCGGCGAGACCTGGATCTACACCTCGCAGGGCGTCGTCACCTACAGCGTGCGAGCCGGGCCTGTACACGAACACCGTCACCGTCGAGGCGCGCGCCGCAGACGGCGGCACGACCGCCGACACCGCCGAGAACCGCCACGCCGGCAGCGTCGATCGGCTCGATCGCGATCAAGAAGGCGGTCAACGCGGTCGACGAGCTCGCGCCGACGCTCGCCGAGGAGGCCGACGCGCCGACCGGCCCGGTGCTCGCGGTCGGGCGCGCCGGTCAAGTGGACCTACCGCGTCACGAACGACGACGGCGACGGCGCTCGCGGCGTCGTCGTCGTCGACGACAACGGCACGCCCGACGTCGCCGGCGACGACTTCAACCCCGCCTTCGTCGGCGGGCGACACGGACGGCGACGGCCTGCTCGATCCGGGCGAGATCTGGCTCTACCGCGCGTTCGGCACGCCGTCGCTCGGCCAGTACGCGAACGTCGGGCTCGGTCACCGCGACCGACGGGCACGACGACGGTCGCCGCCGACGACACGCGCGCACTACCTCGGCACGACCGGCATCCGCATCGTCAAGCTCGCGAACGGCGACGACGCGAACGCCGCGCCGGGCGCGGTGCTGCCGATCGGGGCGCCGCTCGTCTACACCTACCTCGTCTACGGCGAGTCGGCCGTCGCCGCTGTCCGGCGTCGCCGTCCGCGACGACAACGGCACGCCGGGCGATGCTCGGCCGACGACTTCACGCCGCTCTACGTCGAGCGGCGACGCCAACGCGAACGGGCTGCTCGACTTCGGCGAGACCTGGCTGTTCACCTCGCAGGGCGTCGCCGGCGCCCGCTCCACGGTGCCGCGTCGGGACGACGGTGAACGTCGCGACCGTGACGGCGACGCGGGGCGGCACGCCGGTCTCGGCGAGCGACGTCGCCTACGTGACCGGCCGGCCGACCGCGCTCGCGGTCGTGAAGGCGATCAACGCGCTCGACCCGGCGCATCCGCAGCCGTTCGAGGACGCGAACACCGCGCCGGGCCGCTCGTCGTGGTCGGCAGCGACCGTGACCTTCACCTACGCCGTCTCCACCGATCGGCCTCTCTCCGGTGCGCGACGTGGTCGTCACCGACAACCCGATCGCGGCGTCACCCCGGTCACGTCGCCGGGCGGCTTCAACGTCGGCGACGCCGACAGGGACAACCTGCTCGACCCCGGCGAGATCTGGATCTTCCGCGCGACCGCGACCGCGCTCGCCGGGCTCCACACGAACATCGGCACGGCGACCGGCGTCGACACCGCCTCGGGCGCCACGCTGACGGCGACCGACACGGCCAATTACACCGGGACGACCCGGCCTTCGTGACGATCGTCAAGGCCGTCAACGCCGCCAACCCGGCGAGCCCGACCGTCGGCCGAGGACGCCAACGACTGGCGCAGCCCGGTCATGGTCGCGCGCGGGCGCCACGGTCGTGTTCACGTACGTGGTCGCGCACGACGGCCGACCTGACCGGCGTCGTCGGTCGTCGGACGACAACGGCACGCCGGGGAACCCGGCTGACGACTTCAGCGCCGACGCTCGTCAGCGGCGACAACAACCGCAACGGCGTCCTCGACCGCAACGAGACCTGGCTCTACCGCGCGACGCGTCACGGCCGGCGAGGGCCTCGTCACGAACGTCGCCGCGCGTCAGCGGGGTCGCGGCAGGGCACCACCTACTGCGACGACGATCCGGCGAGCGTCTTCGGCTGGGTCGTCGAGCGTCGACGTCGCAGAAGGCGACGAACGCGGCCGATCCGCACCACCCGACCGGAGCCGAGGACGCCGACACCGCGCCCGGCGTGATCGTCGCCGTCGGCACGCCGGTCGTCTGGACCTACCTGGTCGACGAACACGGGCAACGTCGCGCTCGCCATCGAGCCTGCGCGACGACGCGGGCACCACCGCGACCGCGCGACGACTTCACGCCGCGCCTCGTCGACGGCGACATGAACGGCAACGGCCTGCTCGACCCGGGCGAGACGTGGCTCTACACCTCGGCCGACGTCGTCCCCTACGCCGCCGCGCCGGGCCAGTACGTCAACGTCGTGACGCTGACGACGACGGCGCCCGACGGGACGACGCTGACGCGCGCGCGAGCGCAGCTTCCACTTCGGCGTCGACGACGCCGCTCGAGCTCGTGAAGGCGGTCAACGCCGGCGAACCCGCTGGCGCCGACCGCGTACGAGGACGCCGAACTTCGCGCCCGGCGTGATCCTGCCCGTCGGCGACGCCGTCACGTGGACGCTACCTCCTGCGGAACACCGGCAACGCGCCGCTCGAGGTCATCGGGATCCAGGACGACGGCGGCGTCGCCGGGCGCGGTCGGCTTCGCCCCCGACCCGGTCGTGGACGCCGACGGGCTTCAACGTCGGCGACGTCGACCGCGACGGGCTGCTCGATCCGGGCGAGGCATGGCTCTTCCAGCGGTCGGCGACGCACACCGTCGCGCTCGGCCTGTACACGAACACGGCGACCGCGTTCGCGGCCTTCCACGGCGTGCATCCCGTCGTCCAGGTGACGGCGACCGACGTCGCCAACATCTTCGGCACGCCGCCCGGGATCGTGATCACGAAGGCGGTCGAACGGCCAGGCGGCCGACACGCCCGGCCGATGCGGTCGTTCGTCCGGCGGGCGACGCGGTCGTACGTGGACGTACATCGTCACGCAGCACGGCGCCCGACGCCGATCGCGAACGTCGTGGTCGACCGACGACGCCGGCACGCCGGGCCTGACTCGGCGACGACTTCCAGCCCGACGTTCACCGGCGGCGACGCGAACGGCAACGGCCTGCTCGACCCGGACGAGGCGTGGACGTACCAGGCCACCGGCGTCGATCCCGGCCGGCCTGTACGTGAACGTCGCGCGCGCCGGCGGCTCGGCAGGCCGGCGGTCGCACGTGCGCGACGACGACGTCGCGTACGCGTTCGGCGCCGACCCGACGGATCACGATCGCGAAGGCGCGTCGAACGCGCTGGACCCGCTCGCGCCGACGCCGCTCGAGGACGCCAACGGCCCGCTCGACGCCGGAGCTGTTCGTCGACCGGGACGGCCGTCTTCACCTACCTCGTCCGCAACACCGGGAACATCCGCGTGCGGGTCGACAAGGCGACCGGCGATCGTCGACGACCACGGCACGCCGGCCGCGCCGGCGACGACTTCCGCGCCGGTCTACGTGAGCGGCGACCTCGAACGACGACGGCTGGCTCGACCTCGGCGAGACCTGGCTCTTCCGCTCGCGCGACGCTCATCGTGCAGGCCGGCTCGTACACGAACACCGCGACCGTGACCGGCCACCGAGCCGCGGACCAGCCAGACGGTGACCGCCGAGCGACACCGCCCGCTACTTCGGCCGCACCGGCGCCGAGGGCCAGACGCCCGGGCTTCTGGAAGACGAACGTCGACACGAAGAACGCGGTCGCGTGGCCGCGGACGACGCGACGGCACGCTCGTGCTCGACCCGCTGCAGCCGGTCTCGAGCCTCTTCGCCGGGTTCCCGCCCGACTACGCGAATCTCACCCTCGCCGACGGGCTCGGGCACCGGCGGCGGCGGCATCGAGGCGCTGCTGCGGCACGCGATCGCGGCGCGTGCTGAACGCGATCCACCCGTGGGTCGCCTACCCGCTGTCGGCCGCCGAGGTGATCGCGCTCGTGAACGCCGCGATCGCCTCCGGGAACCCGACGACGATCGAGTCGCTCAAGAACCAGCTCCAGGGTTACAACGAGCGCGGGTCCGACCTCGACGCGAACGGGAGGGTCCCGTCGCCGAGGCTGTCGGTGCTGGACGTCTCGGTCGCGGAGGGGAACGCCGGCAGCTCGACCGTGCTCGGTGACGATCGCGCTCTCCGGCCCGGCGCTCGACGCCGGTGAGCGTCGAGCTGGGCGACGGCCAACGGCACGCGCCACGCGCCGGCAGCGACTACGTCGCCGCGTCGGGGACGGTCACCTTCGCTGCGGGCGAGAGCGCCAAGACGGTCGCGATCACGATCGTCGGCGACACGAGCAACGAGGCGCAACGAGACCTTCACGGTGCGGCTCAGCAACGCGGCCGGCGCCGCATCGTCGACCGCGCATCGGCGACGGTCACGATCCTGAACGACGACGCGCCGCCGAGCATCACCGTCGCTGCGACGGATGCGTCCGGCAGCGAGACGGCGGGAACACGATCACGTTCACGGTCACGCGGTCCGGCAGCAGCGCGGCCGCGCTCACGTTGAGCCTCCAGTGGACCGGCTCGGCGGTGTTCGGCGTCGACTATACGGTGACGCCGTCCGCCGGCACGCTCGCCGCGAACGGGTCGACGCTCACCCTGGCCGTCGGCCAGACCTCGGTGACGTTGACGGTGACGGTCGTCGACGACGCGATCGTCGAGGCGGCCGAGTCGGTCGTGCTCACCGTCCTGGCGGCCGCCGGCTACAGCGTCGGGTCGCCTGCGGCCGGCACCGCGTCGATCGCCGACAACGACGTGGCGCAACTGTCGATCGACGACCTGACCGTCATCGAGGCGAACAACGGCACGACCACGGTGACAATGACCGTGCGGCTGTCGGCCCCCGCGGCGGGCGCGGTGACGGTGACCGCCTCGACGGTGGCCGGGTCGGCGCTCGCCGGCAGCGACTTCCAGGCGAAGACCGGCGACGGTCACGTTCGCCGCCGGCGCGACGACCGCGAGCGTTTCACGGTCAACATCGTCAACAACCGCACCGCGGAGCCGACCGAGACGTTCACAGTCGTGCTCTCGGCGCCGTCGGCGCGACGATCGCCGACGGAACGGCGCGTCGTCACGATTCTCGACAACGACGGCGCGCTCACGGCGTCCTCGGCGCCCGACGACGGCGTCGCTGCCGAGCTGACCGCGGGTGAGCTCGACGACGCCGTCGCCCGTGCGTCCGCCGAGTGGCTCGCGGCGGAGCCGGGCGCGGATCTCTCGTCGATCAGGGTTTCGATCGGCGACCTGCCGGGCCTCATGCTCGCGCAGACCTACGGATCTTCGATCGTCGGTCGACGCAACCGCTGCGGGCTGGGGCTGGGCGCGGATGGATCTGGTCTCCGTCCTTCGGCACGAGATCGGCCACGTGCTCGGCCTCGAGCACGCGGACGAGGGCCTGATGGCGGCGACGCTCGAGCGGGGGAGAGGCGGTCGCTCGCGCCGCGTGGATCCAGCCTCGGCCCGGGAGCGGAACGCGGTCTCGGCCGAGAGCATCGAGGGTTTGCGGCCTCGACAAAGGTCAGTACTCGCGCACGCCGTCGTACCCTGCGCAGCCATGGCTGCGCGCGAGTTCTCGTTCACCTCGGAGTCTGTCACCGAGGGGCACCCCGACAAGATCGCCGACCAGGTCTCGGACGCCGTTCTCGACGCCGTTCTCACGGACGACGTCAACGGCCGCGTCGCCTGCGAGACGCTGATCACGACCGGTCTGGTCGTCGTCGCGGGCGAGATCACGACCGAGACGTACGTCGACATCCCGCGGCTCGTCCGCAAGACGATCTCCTCGATCGGCTACACGCGCGCCAAGTACGGCTTCGACGCCGAGACCTGCGGGATCATGGTCGCGATCGACGAGCAGTCGGCGGACATCGCGCAGGGCGTCGACGACTCGTTCGAGGCCCAGCACGGCGACGAGGACCCGCTCGACAAGGTCGGCGCCGGCGACCAGGGGATGATGTTCGGCTACGCCTCGAGCGAGACCGAGGAGCTGATGCCGCTCCCGATCCAGCTCGCGCACAGGATCACCAAGCGGTTGTCCGAGGTGCGCAAGGCCGACGTGCTTCCGTACCTGCGACCGGACGGCAAGGCGCAGGTGACGATTCGCTACGAAGTCGACGAGCACGGGCACCAGCGCCCCGTCGAGATCGAGCGGATCCTCATCTCGACGCAGCACCGTGACGGCCTCGACTCGGAGGCGCTGATCAAGCCCGACCTGGTCGAGCATGTCCTCCACCCGATCCTGCCGCATGCGTTCTACGACGAGCGGCGGCTCGAGGAGAAGGACTTCGTCTACGTCAACCCGACCGGCAAGTTCGTGATCGGCGGCCCGATGGGCGACACCGGCCTGACCGGCCGCAAGATCATCGTCGACACCTACGGCGGAGCCGCCCCGCACGGCGGCGGCGCCTTCTCCGGCAAGGACCCGACGAAGGTCGACCGCTCGGCCGCCTACGCGGCGCGCTACGTGGCGAAGAACGTCGTCGCCGCCGGTCTCGCCGACCGCTGCCAGATCCAGGTCGCCTACGCGATCGGCGTCGCCCACCCGCTTTCGGTGCTGGTCGACACCTTCGGCACCGAGGCCGAGGGTCTCACCCAGCCCCGGATCGAGGAGCTCGTCCACCAGCACTTCGACCTGCGCCCGGCCGCGATCCTGCGCGACCTCGACCTGCGCCGCCCGATCTACGAGAAGACGGCCGCCTACGGCCACTTCGGCCGCGACGACCGCGATTTCACGTGGGAGCGCACCGACAAGGCCGACGCGCTCCGTGAGGCCGCAGGCCTCTCGCAGCCGGCGACCGTCTAGACCGGGGAGACGCTCAGCCGGCGGCGCGTCGCGCGTGCCGCGTCCGGGCGCTCGGGCGGTTCAGGCTCCGCGGCTCCGCGGTCGAGCCGCGCGGGCACGACGAGCGGCACGTCGCCCGACGGGCTCCGCGTGACGGTGACCGGGTGACCGAAGACGCTGCCGAGCAGGTCCTCGCGCAGCACCGCCCAGGGCGAGCCGAGCCCGGCGATCCGGCCCCCGTCGAGAAGCGCGATTCGGTCGGCGTAGGCCGCGGCGAGATTGAGGTCGTGCAGGACGGCGACGACCGCGCCGCCGGAGTCGGCGAAGGAGCGGGCGACCGTCATCGCCCGCTCCTGATGGCGGATGTCGAGCGCTGCAGTGGGCTCGTCCAGCAGCAGGATCGGCGCTTCCTGCGCGAGCACGCGCGCGAGCGTCGTCCGGCTTCGCTCCCCGCCGGAGAGTGTGGGGAACGTCCGTACCTCGAGCTCCTGCACTTCGGTCCACCGCATCGCGCTCTCGACCGCCTCGCCGTCGCGCTCGGCGCCCGCGCCGCGATGGGGATGGCGTCCCATCTCGACGACCTCGCGGACCGTGAACGCGAACTGCAGCACGGTCTCCTGCGGCATGACCGCACGGAGCCGAGCCCGTTCACCGTGCCCGAGCCTCGCGAGCGGCCGGCCGCAGAGCTCGACAGCGCCTCGGGTCGGGTCGAGCTCGCCGGCGAGGAGGCGGAGCAAGGTCGACTTGCCGGCGCCGTTCGGCCCGGTCAGCGCGAGCACCTCCCCGACGGCGAGTTCGACGTCGATGCCGTCGACGAGCCTTGTGCCGTCGACCTCGAAAACGAGCCCGTCACCGCGCAGGACGCTGCTCATCCCCAGCCTCCGTGCGCCCGGCGCGTTCGCCAGAGGAGCCAGAGGAAGAACGGGCCGCCCGTGAGCGACGTGATCACGCCGAGCGGGAGCTCGACCGGGGCGGCGACGGTCCGGGCCGCGACGTCGGCGAAGACGACGAGAGCCGCGCCGGCCAGCGCGCTCGCCGGCACGACGATCCGGTGCGCCGGCCCCGCGGCCAGCCGCACGAGATGCGGCACGACGAGCCCCACGAAGGCGACGACTCCGGCTGCGGCCACGGCGGCAGCCGTCGCGAGCGCGACGCCGAGCACGAGCATGATGCGCGTGCGCTCGGTGTCGACGCCGAGGTTCCGGGCTTCGCGCTCGCCGAGCGCCATCAGGTCGAGCTCCCGCGCGCGCGCCCACGCGACGGCGACCCCGACGAGGACGAAGGGCGCGGTCGCACCGACCAACGGCCACGTCGCTCCGCCGAGGCTCCCGAGCGACCAGAAGACGACGTCTCGGAGCTCCGCGTCGTCCGCCCGCGCGAGCAGGAGGCCGATCGCGGCGCCAACGATTGCCGTCACCGCAACTCCGGTCAGGATCAGCGTCACGGTCTCGGTGCGGCCCTCGTAGCGTGCGAGCGAGTAGACGAGGAGCGCCGCCAGGACGCCGCCCACGAAGGCCGAGAGCTGGAGCCCGCCCGGGACGACCGCCGTCAGCCCGAGCACGATTGCCGCGACGGCGCCGAGCGAGGCTCCGCTCGCGACCCCGATCAGGCCGGGGTCGGCGAGTGGGTTCCGGAAGACGCCCTGGAGCGCCGCGCCGGCGGCGGCCAGCGCGCCGCCGACGAGTGCGCCGAGGAGCACACGCGGCAGCCGGATCACCCACAGGATCGCGTCGTCCTGCGGATCGACGGCGGCGCCGGTGTCGAGGCCGAGGTGACGGAGGACGATCGCGATCGCGTCCTCCGGCGCGATCGCGACCGCTCCGACACCGACTCCGACGAGCAGCGATGCTGCCGCGAGGCCGATCAGCGCGACGACGAGCGCGAACGGCCGGATGAGCCGGCCGGGTGCGGCGCGGTGCGCGACCGCCTCGACCATCCCGCTAGACGAGCTCGGGGTGCAGGCCGCGGACGAGCTGCCGCAGCGCCGAGCCCGTGCGCGGCCCGAGGCCGAGCAGGAGCGCGTCGTCGTAGTCGAGCACCCTCCGGTTGCGTCCGGCGGGTGTTTGCGCGACGCCTGGGATCCGGAGCAGGCCTTCGATCCCGCCGACGGACTGGAGCCCGGCGCTCGGGACGAGGATCACGTCTGGGCGCGCCGCGACGAGCGACTCGGCCGTGATCGGGCGATATCCCTCGATCCCGAGCTCGGAGCCGGCGTCGATGCCGCCCGCGGTCTTGATCATCGTGTCGGCGCGGGTGTTCTTGCCGCCGATCATCTGCACGGGCGCGCCGCGGAGGTACAGGAACGCGACGCGGGGCCGCCCCGTCGTCCGGCTCGCCTCGCGCCTCGCGGTCGTGATCTGCCCCTCGACCTGACGGGCGAGCTTGTCGCCGCGCTTGGGGACGCCGAGGGCGGTGCCGAGCAGGCGCAGCTTCCGTGCCGCCGCGTTCAGCGTGACGATCTCCGGGATGATCAGGACCGGCACGCCGGCGGCGCGGATCTGCTCGATCACGGTGGGCGGGCCGGCTTCGGTCGAGCCGATCACCACCGTCGGGCGCAGCGAGAGGATCCCCTCGGCCGAGAGGGTCCGCTGGTAGCCGATCTTCGGCAGGCCGTCGACGGTCCGCTTCGGATAGAGCGCGCTCGTGTCGACGCCCACGACGCGGCTCGTGAGGCCGAGCGTGAAGATCGTCTCGGCGATGTCGCCGTTCAGCGGCACGATCCGGCTGGTGTTCCGGATCACGACGGTCTTGCCGTTGACGTCCTGAACGCGGGTCGGGAGGACCGGGGCGGACTCCACGGGCGCCGGCTTGGCGTCGGTGCGCGCGCCCGCTCCGCCGGCACCGGCCAGCGCGAGCGCGATCAGCGAGGCGACCGTGCACAGCAGCCGGGTCTTCACGACGTCACCGCCACGGGGATCGGAGCGTGGTCGGAGAGGACGAGCCGCCGGACGCTGATCCCCTCGCCGTCGGCTCGGACGACCGTCCGGCTGGACGGGACGAGCACGCCGTCGAGGTCTGCGTACGTGTCCGTGTAGGCCTCGCTTGCGGCAAGCGCGCCGTCTGCGTCCCAGAACGCGACGGAGAACGTCGTCGGGACGGAGGTGCCGTCACCCGCCGGCGTGCGGCCCTGGACGATGATCGTGAACGTGGAGCCGTGCGCCGTGCGCGTGACCGCCGCGATCTGGCCGCCGCCGACGACGTACGACGACTGCATCGCGTCGTCGAGCTCGATCCGGCTGCCGAGCGCGTGCGCGTCGTCGGTCACCCGCTTCTCGATCGCGCCGTCGCCCTCCTCGTACGGGCGCGGGGAGCGGTGCGCGATCAGCGACCGGAGCTGGCGCTCGGCCCAGTCGTCGAGCTCGCTCGTCTCGACGGCGTTCTCCTCCCCAGGGCGAACGGCGACCGCTCCCTCGCCCGTCCCGTCGGGTGTCTCCCAGCCGGCGCGGGCGGTGAACCCGTCGAATCCGCGCGGGAAGCGGTATCCCCGCTCGTGTGCCTCGCGCAGGAGCGCGTCGGCGCTCGTCGGTGCAGCCATCAGAGCCTCCTTACATCGAATGTCAGGTTGACCTTACAAGAGACTGAAGGCACACCGGACAGTTCGTTGCCGCATAGGGTCGCGAGGTGCGCTCGCTCGACGCGATCTGCGAGACGTTCGCGCCCGGCGCCGTCGAGCAGGGCGTCCCGGACGCCGTCCTCGACGCAATCGAGCACGACCTGACCGCCCGGGAGCGGCAGCGGCTGTTGCTGCTCCTGCGCACCTGGCTGCCCGGCTACTCGCGTCTCTCTCGAGAACGGCGCGAGGCGGTGCTGCGCAGCTGGCGCGACAGCCCCGTGCCGCAGATGCGGACGGGCTTCCAGGCCTTGCGCAAGGCGGCGCTCGCTTTCGCGTACATGCTCCCGGGCCGGTGGGAGGAGATCGGCTACCCCGGCCCGCGCGGGCCGCTGAAGGATGCGCCCGCACCGCGGCTCGAACCGATCCACGCTCGCGGGGAGCTCGAGCTCGAGTGCGACGTCTGCGTCGTCGGCTCCGGCGCGGGGGGCGCTGTCGCGGCCTCCGTGCTCGCCTCGGCCGGGCTCGACGTCGTCGTGCTCGAGGCGGGCGGGTACTGGTCCGAGCGGGACTTCGACGGTGCAGAGCGATCCGCCTTTCGGCGGCTCTACCGCGGCGGCGGCGCGTCGGCGACCGACGACCAGGGCGTCGGCCTGATCGCGGGCACCTGCCTCGGCGGCGGCACCGTCGTCAACTACACGACCTCGTTTCGGACTCCCGACGACGTGCTGGAGGAGTGGAAGGGCCTGGGGTTCCCGTCCGCGGAGCTCGGCTCGAGCCTCGACGCGGTCTGCGAGCGGCTCGGCGTGAACACGGAGCACAACCGGCCTTCGAGCAGGGAAGAGGCGATGCGGCGCGGCCTCGAAGCGCTCGGCTGGCACGTCGACGCGATGCCTCGGAACGTGCTGGGTTGCGAGCAGGGAGTGGTCTGCGGCTCCTGCGGTTACGGCTGCCCGCTCGGCGCGAAGCAGTCGACGCTGCGAACGTGGCTCGAGGACGCAGCGGCCGCCGGTGCGCGGATCGTCGTCGGCGCAAGGGCGTGGCGCGTGTACGTCCAGCACGGAGTGGCGGCCGGCGTCGACGCCGGGCAGGTGCGGGTTCGCTCCCGGGCGGTCGTCGTGGCCGCGGGCGCGATCGAGACGCCGGCGCTCCTGCTCCGTTCGGGCCTGCGCAACCCGAACGTCGGCGGCGCTCTCCGCCTCCACCCCGCGACTGCGGTGTTCGGGATCCTCGACGAGGAGGTCCGGCCGTGGGAGGGGACGCTGCAGGCGCTCTACTCCGACCACTTCCGGGAGCTCGACGACGGGTACGGGATCAAGTACGAGACGATCCCCGTCCACCCGGCCTTCCTCGCCTCGGCGGTGCCTTGGGAGAGCGCAACGGAGAACGCGCGGCTGATGTCCTCCCTCCCTCGGCTGGCGATGGTCGGTGTCCTCCCGCGCGACCGGGGTGCGGGGCGGGTCCGGATCGGCCGCAACGGCGAGGCGATCGTCACCTACCGGCTCGCGGACCGCGACGCGCGGCGCCTCGCGACCGGCATCGACGGCGCGGGGCGAATCCTGGAGGCTGCCGGGGCACGCGAGATCTTCACGGCGCACGCGCGGCTACAGCGCTTCGACGGCGGCTTCCCTCCAGACGCGTTCCGCTTCGGGCCGGCGCGGGGCGCGCTCTACTCGTTCCACATCATGGGCTCCGCCCGCATGGGCGGCTCGGCGACGATGTCGGCCGCAGGTCCGACCGGCGAGACGTGGGACGTGCGGAACCTCGTCGTTGCCGACGGCTCCACCTTCCCGACCGCCTCGGGCGTCAACCCGATGATCACGATCGAGGCGATCGCCCACCTGAACGCGACGCGGCTGGCGCAGCGGCTCTAGGAGGGGCGAACGAAAAGGCCCGACGCGGCCTTCTCGCCGATCGCGCGCTCGTCGTCGGTGCCGAGCAGCACCTTGAACTGGGCCGCGGCGGGCTGCCGCTCGCGGATCACGACGCGCGTGCCGGGCGTGAAGCCCTCGTCGTAGAACCAGTGCAGGAGCTCGCCGTCGTGCTCGGCGAGGCGGACGATCTCAGCCTCGCGGCCCGTCTCGAGATCGGCCAGCGCCGCCAGCTCCTTGTTCTCGGCCTGCTCGAACTTGGGGTCGACAGGCCAGCCGTGCGGGCAGCGGTCGGGGTTGCCGAGGCGCACCTCGATCCGCTCGACCATGTCGTCGGAGAAGGTGTCGCCGAGCTCGTCGGCGTGGATATGCGCCTCGCCGGCGGAGTAGCCCATGAAGTCGGTCAGGAGCCGCTCGATGATCCGGTGCTTGCGGACGACCCGCTCGGCGCGCTCGATGCCCGTCTCGGTGAGGATCGCCTCCTTGTGCTCGCCGCGCTCGACGAGGCCCTCGGCCTCGAGCCGCTTCAGCATCTCGCTGGCGGACGCGCGCGAGACGCCGAGCATCTCAGCGACGCGGGAGGCGATCGCCGACGACGAGTTCGAGTGCGGGTCCGGCCGATACTCGCCGATCGGGAAGGCGAGGAAGTAGATGGTCTCCAGGTACTCGTCGACGGAGTGGCCGGCCATCGACGAGCACTGTAGCCCGAACCCGCAGCTAGCCTCGGCGGGTGCCGCTCGCGTCCGTCTACCCGCTGATCTCCTCGCGGTCGGTCGCGCGGGCGTTCACGTACGAGGTGCCGGACGGCGTCGGCGTCGGCGCCGTCGTCTCGATCCGCTTCGGCCGCTCCGCTGCGCGCGGAGTCGTCGTCGAGGCCGGCGTCGAGGCGCCTGCCGGCGTGAAGACCGCACCGATCGAGGGCGTCCTCTACGAGCTGCCGCCGGCCCTCGTCGACCTCGCGCTCTGGGTCGCCGACTACTACGGCTCGACGCCGGCACGCGCGCTCGAGCTCGTCGCGCCGAAGCTTCGGGCACGGCGCGGCGAGCGCCGGATCACCGGAGCCGGGCTCGCCGGCGAGGCGGAGCCCGCCGAGCTGACACCGCCGCAGGTGAATGCCGTCGCCCGCATCGTCGAGGCGCTCGCCGGGAACGGAGCGCACTTCCTGCTCGCCGGGGCGACCGGTAGCGGCAAGACGGAGGTCTACCTCCAGGCCTGCGCTGCGGCGCTCGAGCGGGGTCGCGGCGCGATCGTGCTCGTCCCGGAGATCGCGCTGACGCCGCAGACGCTCGGCCGCTTCCAGGCCCGCTTCGGCGACCGGATCGCGGTGCTCCACTCGGGCCTCACCGACGCCGAGCGACGCGACGAGCGGGAGCGGATCGTCTCGGGCGAGGCGCCGGTCGTCGTGGGCGCGCGCTCCGCGGTCTTCGCGCCCGTGCCGCAGCTCGGCCTGATCTGCGTCGACGAGGAGCACGACGCCTCGTACAAGCAGGAGTCCGACCCGCGCTACGACGCCCGCACGGTCGCGGCCAAGCGCGCCGCGCTCGAGGGCGCCGTCGCCGTTTACGGGAGCGCGACGCCGCGGCCGGAGAGCTGGGAGCGGCTCGAGCGGCTCGAGCTCGGCGAGCGGCTGGGGGCGCCGCTGCCGTCGGTCCGGATCGTCGACCTGCGGCGCGAGGCCGGCTACCCGCTCTCGGCCCCGCTGCTCGCCGAGCTGGGCCGGATCTCGGAGCACGGCGGCAAGGCGATCCTGCTCCTCAACCGGCGCGGGCTCGCACCCGCGATCCACTGCCGGGCGTGCGGCCTCTCGCGCCGCTGCGGGCTCTGCGACGTCTCGCTCACGCTGCACGGCGATGCCCGCCTGCACTGCCACCACTGCGGCTACTCCGAGGTCGTCCCGGAGGCCTGCCCCGCGTGCGGCTCCTCCGAGCTCGCGCGGATCGGCGCCGGGACGCAGCGTCTGGAGGCGGAGCTGCGCAGGCGCGTGCCGGAGCTGGAGCGGATCCGGCTGGACGCCGACACGGCCGCGAAGCGGGGCGCGCCGCACGAGGCGCTGGAGCGGTTCGCAGCTGCCGACCGCGCCGTCCTCGTCGGCACTCAGATGGTCGCGAAGGGCCATCACTTTCCGGGCGTCTCGCTCGCCGCGGTCGTCGACGCCGACACGGGCTTGGCGCTGCCTGACTTCCGCGCCGAGGAGCGCACGTTCCAGCTCGTGACCCAGCTCGCCGGCCGGAGCGGGCGCGACGCACCGGGGAAGGTGATCGTCCAGAGCTTCCAGCCCGACGCGACACCGCTCCGCTTCGCGGCACGCCACGACGTCGCCGGCTTCCTCGCCGAGGAGCTCGACCGGCGGCGCGAGCTCGGCTACCCGCCGTTCCGCCACCTGCTCTCGATCGTCGCCTCCGGACCGGACGCAGCGGCTCCTGAGCGGCTCCTGCGCGAGCTGAGCCGAGGCCTCGGCGACGACTTGCTCGGGCCGGCGCCGCTCCTCCGGCTGCGTGGACGCCACCGGGCCCAGCTCGTCGCCAAGACCGACCGGCCGCGCTCGCTCGCGGCGCGGGCCGCGCAACTGCTTGCCGCAGCGGCTCCGGCGATGCGGAGGGCGGGGGTCACCGCCGTCGTCGACGTCGACCCGCAGTCGCTCTGACTGCACGGCACGTGCTCTGACTACACTCGCGCGGATGCCGGCGGAGGGTGGTGTTCGTCCCGAGGACGTGGTCGAGGAAGAGCGGACGCTCGACCGCGAGGCGCAGGCGCGCCGCCGTCTCGCGCTCGCGCAGATTCGCCAGTACCCGGACGCCGTGCTGCGAATGCGGGCGCGCGAGGTGGAGTCCTTCGACGACGACCTCGCCCGGCTCGCCCAGAAGATGGTCCACCTGATGCACGACGCGCGGGGCGTGGGGCTCGCAGCGACGCAGGTGGGCGTTCTCCAGCGGTTGTTCGTCTTCCACGCGGACGAGGAAGAGGAGGCGACTGCGATCGTCAATCCCGAGATCACCAAGCGCTCGCGCGACGTCGAAGTCCTCGACGAGGGTTGCCTCTCGCTCCAGGGCGTGCTCGTTCCGGTCGAGCGCGCGCTTGCCGTGACGATCGAGGGGCGCGACCTCGCCGGCGCACCGCTCCGGCTCGAGCTCGAGGACATGGACGCCCGCGTCGTCCAGCACGAGCTCGACCACCTCGACGGCGTGCTCATGCTCGAGCGGACGGACGACGAGTCGCGCCGCGACGCGCTCGCCACGCTACGCACGTCGATCTGATGAGCCACGCTTCTTGAAGCTGGTCGTGGCCGCCACGGCGCCCTTCGGCGCGGACGTGCTCGAGCGGCTCGCCGGCCGGTACGACGTCGCCGCGCTGCTGACGCGGCCGGACCGTCCGGCCGGGCGGGGGCGCAAGCTCGCCGCGCCGCCGGCGAAGGTGAGCGCCGAGCGGCTCGGGATTCCCGTCCTCCAGCCGGAGCGGCCGACCGCGGAGCTCGCGCTGCCCGCGGAGACGGTCGTGGTCGTGGCGTACGGGCTGCTGATCCCCGAGTCCCTGCTCGAGCTCGGTCTGTGGCTCAACGTGCACCCGTCGCTTCTGCCGCGCTGGCGGGGCGCCGCGCCGGTCGAACGGGCGCTGCTCGCGGGTGACACCGAGACGGGCGTGACGATCCACGAGACTGTGAAGGAGCTCGATGCGGGCCCGATCGCGGCGCAGCGCGCGTTCCCCGTCAGGCCCGAGGACGACGCGGGCTCCGTCTACGCGCGCGCAGCCGAGCTCGCGGTCGAGCTGCTCGACGAGGCGTTGCCCGAGCCCACGTTCCGCCCCCAAGAGGGCGAGCCCACCTATGCGGCGAAGATCGAGCCGGACGACCGCGAGCTCGACTTCTCGCGCCCCGAGGAGAGCCTGAATCGCGTCCGGGCGCTCTCGCCGCACATCGGGGCGCGCGCCGAGCTGCACGGCCGACGCGTCACGGTCTGGCGCGCGCGGCTCGACGACGGCGAGCTCGTCCCGGTCGAGGTGCAGCCCGAAGGCGGCCGCCGGATGGGCTATGACGAATGGCTGCGCGGCCTGCGTTGAGCGAGGACACCTGGACGCGGTACTACGCGGCGGCCGGGAAGGCTCCGCGCGAGACGCTGCTGCAGGCGCTCGCGCGGTTCGAGGCGGAAGGCAGGGCGCCCGAGACGGCCGTCGATCTCGGCTGTGGTTCCGGCAGGGACACGCTCGAGCTGCTCCGCCGCGGCTGGCGTGTGGTCGCGGTCGACGCAGAGGAAGAGGGAATCGCGCACCTGCGCGAGCATCCGGATGCGCTGTCGCGCGCCGGCGCACTCGAGACCGTCGTCGCTCGCTTCGGCGAGGCCGTCTGGCCGGAGGCGCTGCTCGTCAGCTCGAGCTTCTCGCTGCCCTTCTGCCCGCCCGACGAGCTCGCGCGCGTGTGGCCGCGAATCCGGGCCTCGCTCGTGCCCGGGGGGCGGTTCTGCGGCCAGTTCTTCGGCGACCGCGACGAGTGGTCGGAGGCCGGCGACATGACGTTTCTCTCCCGGCGCGAGGTCGAGACGCTGCTCGAAGGGCTCGACGTGGAGCGCCTGGACGAGGTCGAGCACGACGGTCAGACGGCGCTCGGAAAGCCCAAGCGCTGGCACCTCTTCCACGTCGTCGCACGTCGGCCGTGAGCGTCTCGCCGGCCAGATTGGCGGCGTACGACGTGCTCCGGCGCGTCTTCGAGGAGGACGCCTACGCCGACCGGGCGCTTCGCTCGGCCTCCGCGGGGCTCGACGAGCGCGACCGCGGACTCGCCCGGCGGCTCGCCTACGGCTCGGTGCAACGCGTGCGCACGCTCGACCACGCGATCGAGACGCTCGGCAAGCGGCCGGTGCGGAAGCTCGACGCGCCTGTGCTGGCGGCGCTCCGGCTCGGCGCCTACCAGCTCGGCTACGTCGACAACGTGCCGCGCTACGCGGCCGTGAACGAGTCAGTCGAGCTCGTGCGCCGCGCGCGCCTCGAACGCGCGGTTCCTTTCACGAACGCGGTGCTGCGGCGGGTCGGGGACGGGATCGAGTCGCTGCTGGCCGGTCTCCCGGAGGGGCCGCTCAAGCACTCCTACCCCGACTGGGTCTGGGACGTCTGGCGGCGCGACCTCGGCGAGGAGGGCGCGCTCGCGCTGATGCGAGCGCAGAACGAGCCGCCACCCACCGTGGTGAGACATGTCCGGGGTCAGACCCCGGACGGGTCCGCAACGGACCTGCCCAATGCATATGAGGTTGATCGGGTTGATGAAAAAGCGCTGCAAAAAGGGGAGATCTGGCCGCAGAGCCTCGGTTCCCAGCTCGCCGGGCTCTGCGTCGGCTCGCAACCCGGGGAGCGTGTCCTCGACCTCTGCGCAGCGCCCGGCGGCAAGGCGACGATGCTCGCCGGCGAGGTCGTCGCGGTGGAGGCGAACGCCGCGAGGGCGCGGGAGCTCGAGGAGAACGTCCGCAGGCTTGGCGCCGCGAACGTGCACGTCATCCATGCCGACGGCCGCGCACTGCCGCCCGAGCTCGACGGCTTCGACCGCGCGCTCGTCGACGCTCCCTGCTCCGGGCTCGGCGTGCTCGCGTCCCGGCCCGACCTGCGCTGGCGCTCGGAGCCGCTGCCCGGCCTCCAGCTCGAGCTGCTCCGTGCCGCAGTCGAGCGCGTCCGTCCCGGCGGGACGATCCTCTACTCGGTCTGCACGATCAACTCGGACGAAGGGGAAGGCGTCGTCGACGCGTGCGGGCTGGAGGTCGAGCCGATCGACGGGTGGGACCAGTTTCGCCACCCGCTGCGGCCAGAGTTCCTGCAGACGCTGCCACACGTCCACCGGACGAGTGGCTTCTTCGTCGCCCGCCTGCGGGTCTAGCCACAGCGCGTGCGCCGGTCGACGGTGATCCGCAGCGGCGCGAGGGGCTTCTGCGTGGCGGCCTCGACCCAGGTCTCGTCGGTGGTGAACTGGGCCGGCGGCAGCTCGACGATCTCGCACCAGAGCTCCTCACGCGCCGTCTCGATGCGCGCGAGCACGGAGAAGCGCGTCCCGTCGCCCGCATCAGCGGACAGCTCGAAGGAACCGTCGTCGCCGGTCTGCGCATCGTCGAGCGGATGCTCGGCGTCGGCGCTCGGCGTTCCCCGCCGGAGCGCGACGTAGCGAATGAACGGCGCGTCCGGACCGAGCGTGGCTGCGGGTCGGACGGTTCCGTGCACGAGCACGGCTTTCTGTGCGCTGCTCACCGGCTTCGAGATCCGGTAGGTGAAGTACACGAACCCGACGATCAGGAGGATCGCGGACAGGAACGAGAACCTGCCGAGGAAGCGGCGCACGGCGCACAGTCCTAGCAGCACACGGTCCTCCTAGGATTCGTCGTGTGGCGTGGCGCGACGTTCGTCCGGTCGAGATCGAGCCGTCGCTCTACGCGGCGGATTTCGCGAACCTCGGCGCGCAGATCCGGGAGCTCCTCGACGGCGGCGCCCGGGTCTTCCACTTCGACGTCGGCGACGGTCACTTTGTCCCACCGGTGACGATCGGGCCGGTCGTGCTGCGCTCGATCGCCCCGCTGATCCACGAGCGCGACGGACGCATCGACTGCCACCTGATGGTCGACGATCCCGTGCACCATTTCGAGGAGATCGCCGCGTCGGGCGGCGACAGCGTGACGTTCCACGTCGAGGCGGTCGACGACGTCGGGGCGGTGCTGGCTCAGGCTCGGGCGCATGACCTCGGCGCGGGCATCGCCTTCAACCCGGGCACGGCGGTCGAGGTCGCCGCGGACGCCGCCAACCTCGGCGCCGACCTCTGCCTCTGCATGTCGATCGTCCCCGGCTATTCGGGGCAGGAGCTGATGGGGGACGCCTACGGGCGGATCGAGCGGCTGCGCGGCCTCGTCGAGTGCCGCGTCCAGGTGGACGGCGGCGTCAAGGCGGAGAACGTCCGGCGCCTCCGCGACGCCGGCGCCGATCTACTCGTCGTCGGGAGCGGCATCTTCGCCGCGGACGACCTCTCGGCCGCCTACCGCGGCCTCGTGGACGCGCTCGCATGAGCCTCGAGCGGGCGCTCGAGCTTGCCGAGGATGCGCACCACCGCGCGTATCCGAAGCCGACCGTCGGCGCCGTCGTCGTGGCCGGCGGTGAGATCGTCGGCGAGGGAGCGACCGAGGAGGGCACGGCCGGGCGTCACGGCGAGGTGATCGCGCTCGCCGCAGCCGGCGAGCGGGCTCGCGGCGCGACGCTGTACGTGACGATGGAGCCGTGCGCCCACCACGGCACGACGCCCCCGTGCGTCGACGCCGTCCTCGCCGCCGGGATCGCACGCGTCGTCGCAGGCTCGCTCGACCCGAACCGGGAGGCTGCCGGCGGATTCGAGCGCCTGCGCACGGCAGGCGTCGAGGTAGCGCACACGGACAGCTTCGACGCCCGTCGCCAGAACGAGGCCTGGCGCACGTGGGTCACGCTCGGGCGGCCGTTCGTCACCTTCAAGGCCGCGGTCACGCTCGACGGCCGCGTCGCCGTTCCGGGTCGCCGCTGGGTCTCGGGAGAGGCATCGCGCCTGCAGGTGCACGAGCTGCGGGCGGCGTCCGACGCGGTCGCCGTCGGCATGGGCACCGTCCGGCTCGAGAACCCCGGCCTTGACGCCCGCGGCGTCGGGGCGAAGCGGCAGCCGCGCCGGCTCGCCTTCGGTCGCGGCCCGCTTCCCGACGGCTCCGAGCTCGAGCTCCGCTCCGGCCCGCTCGAGGACGAGCTGCGCGCGCTCGCCGCCGAGGGCGTCCAGTCGCTCCTGCTCGAGGGCGGCCCGACGCTCGCCACGAGCTTCTTGCGTGCGGGCTTCGTGGACAAGCTCCTCCTCTTCGTCGCGCCGGCGTTCGCGGGCTCCGGTCCCTCGCTCGTCGATGCTCTCGACCTGCCGCTCGACCTCGCGCGCCTGACGAGCAGTCAAGTCGGCGAGGACGTCCTTCTCGAGGCGTACGTGCGCGAGCCGTAACCTGAGTTCATGTTCACGGGGCTCGTGCGGGAAATCGGAACGGTCGCGTCCTTCGAGGGCGGGAGGCTCGTCGTCGAGGCCTCGACGCCCGCCGAGCTCGGCGACTCCGTCGCGGTCGACGGCGTCTGCCTGACGGTCGTCGAGGCGGTGCGCGACCGGCTCGCTTTCGACGTCGTCCCGGAGACGATGGAGCGCGTCAAGCCGTTCGGCGAGCGAGTCAACGTCGAGCCGGCGCTGCGGGCGGGCGACCCGCTCGGCGGCCATCACGTGCAAGGGCACGTCGACGGCGTCGGGCAAGTCACCGCGGTGACCGAGGAGGGCGACGGCGTCCGCGTCCGGATCGAGGCGCCGGCCGCGCTCCTTCGCTACTGCGTCGAGAAGGGCTCGATCACAGTCGACGGCGTCTCGCTCACCGTCGCGGCCGTCGACACAACGGGCTTTGAGGTGGCCCTGATCCCGCACACGCTCGCCGTGACGACACTGTCGGAGCTCGCGGCGGGCAGCGAGGTCAACCTCGAAACCGATGTCCTCGCCAAGTACGTCGAGCGACTGCTCCCCGATACGATGCGGCCGTGACGATGGCCGCAGAGCCCCGCACCCAGAGCCCGTTCGCGACCGTCGAGGAGGCGATCGAGGAGATCCGCGCCGGCCGTTTCGTGGTCGTCGTCGACGACGAGAACCGCGAGAACGAGGGCGACCTCACGATCGCGGCCCAGTTCGCGACGCCCGAGGCCGTCAACTTCATGGTCACGCACGCGCGCGGGCTCGTCTGCCTCTGCCTCACCGAGGAGCGCTGCGACGAGCTCGGGCTGCGCCAGATGACCGACCAGAACGAGACGCCGTTCGGAACGGCGTTCACCGTCACCGTCGAGGCGCGCGAAGGTGTCACCACCGGGATCTCGGCCCACGACCGCGCGCACACGATCCAGGTCGCCGTCGACCCGTCCTCCGGGCCGCGCGACCTCGTCCAGCCGGGCCACATCTTCCCGCTCCGCGCGCGCCGCGGCGGCGTCCTGCAGCGTTCCGGCCAGACGGAGGCGGCTGTCGACCTCGCCCGGCTCGCCGGGCTGATCCCCGCCGGAGTCGTCTGCGAGATCATGAAGGACGACGGGACGATGGCCCGGGTTCCCGATCTGGTCGAGTACTGCGCGACTCACGGGCTGAAGATGATCACCGTCGCCGACCTGATCGAGTACCGGCGCCGGCACGAGAAGCTCGTCGAGCGCGTCACGTCGGTCAGGCTGCCGACGGCTCACGGCGAGTTCACCGCCGTCGCGTTCCGCGAGACGCTGACCGGGAAGCACCACGTCGCGCTCGTCAAGGGCGAGGTGGAAGGGGAGCAGGACGTGCTCGTCCGTGTCCACTCGGAGTGCCTGACCGGTGACGTCTTCCACTCGCTCCGCTGCGACTGCGGCGAGCAGCTCGAGCTCGCTCTGCACCGGATCGACCAGGAGGGCAGGGGCGTCCTGCTGTATCTCGCGCAGGAGGGCCGCGGGATCGGCCTCCTGAGCAAGCTGAAGGCGTACGAGCTGCAGGAGCAGGGGCTCGACACGGTCGAGGCGAACCTGCGGCTCGGCTTCGCCGCCGACCACCGCGAGTACGGAATCGGATCCCAGATCCTCGCCGACCTCGGCCTCTCGACGATTCGCGTGCTCACGAACAACCCGAAGAAGATCTCGGGCATCGCCGGCTTCGGGCTCGAGGTCGTGGCACAAGAGCCGATCGAGGTCGCCCCGAACGCCGAGAACCGCCGCTACCTCGAAGCGAAGCGGGAGAAGCTCGGCCACACACTCCACCACCAGGATCTCCGCTTCGATCCGGAGCTCGAGGCGTGAGCGAGCGCGATCCCTGGCCCGAAGGGCCGGAGCTGGCCGATCCGCCGGGCGAAGATGAAGCGGACGCCGTGCAGGTCGAAGAGCACGAGGCCGACGAGCCCGACGTCGAGGAGCCCGAGGTCGAAGAGCCCGACGTGGAGCCCGCCGACGAGCCGGAGGACGCGGAGGCGGCCGTTGCCGAGGAGCCTGCGGCGCCCGCCGAGCACGTGGAGGGCGAGTTCTTCGTCCCGGAGGGCTACGGCGTGCTCGAGGGAGCGCCGAAGGGAGGCCGTCGCGCGGTCGGCATTGTGGTCAGCCGCTTCAACGGTGCGGTCACCTCGAAGCTGCTCGAAGGGGCGCTCGCCGAGCTGGAGGAGGCGGGAATCGCGCGCGAGGCGATCACGGTCATGCCCGTTCCGGGCGCGTTCGAGCTGCCGATCGCCGCGATGGCGCTCGCCAAGACACGGCGCTACGCGTGCATCGTGGCGCTCGGCTGCGTGATCCGGGGTGACACCCCGCACTTCGACTTCGTCGCGGGCGAGGCCGCTTCCGGACTGCAGCTCGCCGCGCTCGAGACCGGCATCCCGGTCGCGTTCGGCGTGCTCACGCTGGAGGAGGCCGACCAGGCCGACGACCGGCTCGAGAAGGGCGCCGAGGCGGTCCGGACCGGCCTCGAGATGGCCGACGTCTTCTCGCAGCTCCGTGCCGCCGCAGCGCAGCGCTAGCAGCCCTTGTAGCCGTACTCCAGAGCCTTCGCGCAGAACTCGGCCTCGCTGGCCGTGAAGAAGTGGCTGAGGCTCCCCGGCTTGCGGACGTAGTAGAGGTAGTCGACCGCGGCGGGCTTCGCTGCAGCACGCAGCGACGGGAGGCCCGGATTGGTGATCGGTGTCGGCGGCAGGCCGTCGAATCGATGCGTGTTGTACGGCGAGTCGCTGCGCAGGTGGGCAGCTGTCAGCGGCCGCGTGCCCTGGATGCCGAGGCCGTATCGCAACGAGGCGTCGATCCCGAGCGGCATGCCGCGTTCGAGGCGGTTCGAGATCACGGCCGCCACGAGCCTGCGCTCCGCCGGGACGGCCGTTTCGCGCTCGACGAGCGAGGCGATCGTGAGCACGTCGTAGGGCGTTCGCCCGCCGGCCGTGGCCCCGCCGAGATCGAGTGTCCTCCAGCGCTGCTCGAAGGTCTCGATCTGCCGCGCGATCAGGCTCGCGGGGGTGGACGACGGCAGGAACTCGTAGCCCGCCGGGAAGAGGAACCCCTCGATGCTGCGCCGCTTCAGGAAGCGCGCGAACGCACGCGGCGGTCGCGCGCGAGCGGCCGCGGCCGCATACCCCTTCCCGGACAAGGCGGGCGTCACGTTCCGCTTCTCGATCGCGATGCGCCGCACGTGCGCGGCCTGGTCCGCCATCTGACGGACCGAGGTCCCCTCGGGGAAGATGATCCGCAGCACCGGCTCGGGCGCGGCGCCTGCGGCCGGCGCGCACAGCGCCGCGAGAACGGCAAGGATGAGGAAACGGCGCATACGAGCTAAAGGTAGCCGCGGCCCCGTGCGCCTAGTAACAGTCTGTTACTAGGCTGCTATCATCGCCGCCGGTGTCCAAGGTCTGCGCATCCTGTGGCAAGAAGCCGTCGTTCGGGAACAACCGGAGCCATTCCATGGTGGCGACGAAGCGCCGCTTCAACCCGAACCTCCAGCGCGTGCGCGTCCTGCTCGACGGCGTCGCCACGCGCGCCTACATCTGCACCCGCTGCCTCAAGGCGGGCAAAGTGCAGAAGGCCGTCTAGGCCCGCAACCTCTCGCTGATCCGCACCGTCTAAGCTCGCGGCGATGGAGCTGGACCAGTTCACCGAGCAGTCCGAGCTCGGCCGGATCACGATCGCGCCGGACGCGATCGCGCAGATCGTCGGCCACACCGCGGCGGAGTGCTACGGCGTCGTCGGCATGGCCGCGAAGGGGATCAAGCGGCTGCTCACCAGGGACAAGCTGACGCAGGGGATCGGCGTCTCCGCGGACCAGGACGGGCTGCGGCTCGACCTGCACGTCGTCGTCGAGTACGGGCTCAACCTCGCCGAGGTCGCGGCAACCGTCCGCTCGCGTGTCGCCTACGAGGTCGAGCGGCTGACGGGGCTCACCGTCGCCGCCGTCGAGGTCCATATCGAAGACGTGCGGAGAAGCGCGTGAGCGTGGCCGAGCTCGAGCGCGCCCGGGAGCTGGGGCGCGCGGCGCTGACGACGCTGGAGGCGAACCGGCGCCGGATCGACGACCTCAACGTCTATCCCGTTCCCGACGGCGACACCGGCACGAACCTGACGCTGACGGCGCGCGCGATCATGGAGGCGCTCGAGGCCTCGGCGGCCGAAGACCGGCCCGCGCTCGCGAAGGAGCTGACGCGCGCCGCGCTGATGGGCGCGCGCGGCAACTCGGGCGTGATCTTCTCGCAGATCCTGCGCGGCGCCGCTGAGGCGCTCGGCGAGGCCGGGCTGCTCGACTCGGCGACGATCCGCCGTGCCTTTCGCAGCGCGAGCGACGCCGCGTACCGGGCCGTGCGGCGGCCGGTGGAGGGGACGATGCTGTCCGTCATCCGCGAGCTGGCCGAGGAGGCGGAGGATCCGAGGAACGCCGCCCTCGAGCCGACCGAGCTGCTGAAACGGCTCGTCGAGCGCGGCGAGGAGGCGCTCGCGCGGACTCCCGAGCAGCTCGACGTGCTGCGCGAGGCCGGCGTCGTCGACGCGGGCGGCGCCGGGCTGCTCGAGATCGTCCGGGGCGTCTCCGCCGCGCTCGCCGGCGAGCCGATCCCGGACGCGCCCGTCGCCGACGCCCACGAGGCCGGCTTCGACGCGGTCCACCAGGAGCTCTCGCAGTACCGCTACTGCACCGTCTTCGTGATCGAGGGGGAGGGCCTCGACGCGGACACGCTCGAGACGGAGCTCGACGGGCTCGGCGACTCGCTCCTCGTCGTCGGCGACTCGACGGCGCTGAAGATCCACCTCCACACGGACGAGCCGGGACGCGCACTCGCGTTCGGCACCGGGCTCGGCACGATCGAGGCCGTCGAGATCGCGAACATGCACAAGCAGACCGAGCAGCGGAGCGAGCGTCTCCTCGACTCCGTGCCCGATCCCGAGCTCACGCTCGAGACGGGGGTCGTGGTGGTCGCACCAGGCGCCGGGAACCGCCGGCTGTTCGAGAGCTACGGCGCCGCGCGCGTGATCGAGGGCGGACAGACGATGAATCCGTCGACGGCGGACATCCTGGCCGCGATCGAGTCGACGCCCGCGACCGAGGTGCTCGTGCTGCCCAACAACTCGAACGTGATCCTCTCGGCCGAGCAGGCCGCGAAGCTCGCGGAGAAGCCGGTGCGCGTGCTCCCCTCACGCTCGGTGCCGGCGGGGCTGGCCGCGATCGTGCGCTACCTGCCCTCGCTCGACGCTGCCGAGAACGAGGCCGCGATGCTCGACGCGATCGAGCAGGTCGCTACGGGGGAGGTGACGCGAGCGTCGCGCGACGTCGAGCTCGACGGCGTGGAGGTGCGCAAGGGTTCGTGGCTCGGGCTCGTGGACGATGCTGCGGTCGCCTCGTCGCCCGACTTCGACGAGGTCGCGTCAGCCGTCGCCGAGCGCCTGCTCGACGGGGGGCGTGAGGTGCTGACGCTGCTCACGGGCGAGGACGAGCCCGAGCTGGACGGCCTGCTGCGGCTGTTGCAGGAGCGGCACCCGGGCGTGGAGCTCGACGTGCACCCGGGCGGCCAGCCGCACTATCCGCTCTTGCTCTCGGCCGAGTAGTCGTATGGTCCCGGTGTGGAGGCGGTGACCGAGACGCAGACCGTCCGCGTCCTGCTCGTCGAGGACAACGACGTCTTCCGGCAGGCGCTCATCCTTCTGCTGGAGCTGCAGGAGGGGATCGACGTCGTCGGCGCGATCAGCGAGGGGACGGGTGCTGTCGCCGCGTGCAAGCAGCACGAGCCGCACGTGGCGGTCGTGGATTTCCGCCTGCCCGGGATGGACGGCGTCGAGACGACGGCCGCCCTCACCCGCGAGTGCCCGGAGGTGGCGGTCGTCTGCCTGACGGCCTCGGCGAGCCCGCGCGAGCTCGACGCACTCCGAGCCGCGGGTGCCGTCGAGTGCCTGCGCAAGGACCAGGAGCTGGAGGAGATCGTCGCCTCGATCCGCCGGGCCGGCGAGTCACCCCTGTGAACCTCACGCAAGAGAACACGGCGATCGTGCTCGACTCGACCGCCGACTTCCCCGACGCGCAGATCCGCTTCCCGAACATGCGCGTCGTCCCGCTGTACGTCCGCTTCGGTGAGGAGAGCTTCCGCGACTACGTCGAGCTCGATGCCCAAGGCTTCTACGAGCGCCTGAAGGGCGCGCCCGAGCTGCCGACCACCTCGCAGCCGACACCACAGGACTTCGTCTCGACCTACCACGCGCTCTCCCGCTTCGCGCGCATCTATTCGCTCCACATCTCCGCCAAGCTCTCGGGCACGTTCCAGAGCGCGTCGCTGGCCGCAGCCGACGAGGGCGACCGTATCCGCCTGATCGACACGGATTCGGTCTCCGTCGGGATCGGGATGCTCGCGCTCGCCGTCCAGGACCTGCTCGCGAGCGGAACGACGGACGAGGAGATCGAGGCGCTCGCGGGGCGCTATCGGGCCGGCGCTGGCCTCCTCTTCACGGTCGACACGCTCGAGTTCCTCGCCAAGGGCGGTCGCATCGGCCGTGCCCGCGCGCTCGCCGGCAGCCTCCTGAACGTCAAGCCGATCCTCACGATCGCGGAGGGAGAGGTCGTTCCGCTCACCCGCGTGCGCGGTCGCCAGAAGGCGTTGGACGAGTTCCGCAAGCGGTTCGAGGAGGCGACGGAGGACGGCCCCGGCCTCAGCGTCGGCATCGCCCACGCGGAAGCGGCGGAGACCGTCGAGCAGCTGCGCGAGATCGTGCTCGCCTCGCGGCCGCAGGCTGAGATCAAGCTGGTCTCGAGCCTCGGCGCGGTGGTGGGAACGCACGCCGGCCCCGGAACCGTCGGCTTCTTCTGGTACCAGGAGCGCTAGCCGGATCCCCTGCAATACTCGCCGCATGAGCCGGCCCCAGCCCGGTTTCGCCGCCGTGGACCCGCCCGAGGCGGGGTGGACGCCGACCCGCGCCCGCTTTCGCCCGGAGCGCCTCGAGGCGCCCCTCGACTCGCTCTCCGGAGTCGGCCCGACGTTGAAGCGGCGCCTCGCGAAGCTCGGGCTCGAGCACGTCGGCGACCTGCTCGAGCACCGCCCGCGCCGCTACGAGCGGCCCGTGCCCCAGAAGCGGATCGCGGACCTCTTCGGGGACGAGGAGGTCCTGATCGAGGGCGACGTGCTCCGGACGTCGCTGCGACGCGGTCGTGGCCGGCTCCAGATCCTGACCGCGCAGGTGTCGGACGGGAGCGGTCAGATCTCGGCAACGTGGTTCAACCAGCCCTGGCTGAAGGACAAGCTGACACCGGGCACACGTGTGCGCCTCCGCGGACAGCCGAACCGGTTCGGCTTCGCGGTTCGCTCCTTCGACCTGAACGGGGGGACTGCGACCGCCGACTTCGCACCGGTGTATCCGGCGAGCGAGGAGGTCTCGGCGGCGAAGCTTCGCGAGCTGGTCACGACCGCGCTCGCACATGCACGTGACCATCCCGACGCGCTCCCGGCCTCCCTCAAGGCGACCCGCAGCCTCCCGCTTCGGGCCGATGCCGTCGTGGCCGTCCACCGGCCTCGCTCGCTCGAGGAGGCCGAGCAGGGGAGGTGCAGGCTTGCGTTCGACGAGCTGCTCGTCCTCCAGCTCGCGCTGGCACGCCGTATGGCCGAGCGCGAGCACCTCGTCGCAGCGGCGCTGTCCGCCCCCGGCGAGCTGATCGAGCGCTACCGCGCCGCGCTCCCCTTCACGCTCACCGAGCATCAGGAAGTCGCGATCGCAGAGCTCGACCGCGACCTCGCGCGGACGACGCCGATGCAGCGGCTGCTGCAGGGCGACGTCGGCTCGGGCAAGACCGTCGTGGCGCTCTACGCCCTCCTGCGAGCGGTCGAGGCGGGCCGCCAGGGCGCGCTGATGGCGCCGACCGAGACGCTCGCGGAGCAGCACTTCCTCACGATCGAGGGCATCTGCGCGGAGCTCGGCGTCAGCTGCGCGCTCGTCACCGGCTCGGTCAAGTCGAAGGCGGCCACGGACGCCGACGTCGTCGTCGGCACGCACGCGCTGATCCAGGAGGGCTTCGAGCTGCGCGATCTCGCCGTCGCAGTCGTCGACGAGCAGCACCGCTTCGGCGTCGAGCAGCGCTCGGCGCTCGCAGAGGGCCGCGCCCCGCACGTGCTCCACATGACGGCCACGCCGATCCCGCGCACGCTCGCGCTCACGGTGTACGGCGATCTCTCGGTCAGCGAGATCGCGAAGCCGCCCGCGACGCGCAAGCCGGTCGTGACCGCATGGGTCACCGACGAGCGCAGCTCCGAGGCGTACACCCGCCTGCGGGCTCATCTGGCCGAGGGGCGGCAGGCCTACGTCGTCTGTCCGCTGATCGAGGAGTCGGCGACCTCGACCGCGCGGGCGGCCGAGCAGGAGGCCGACCGGCTGCGCGCCGGCGAGCTGAAGGGCTTTCGCGTCGGCTGCATGCACGGTCGCCTGAAGCCCGGCGACCGGCGCGAGCTGATGGCGCGCTTCAACGCGCGCGAGCTCGACGTGCTCGTCGCGACGACCGTGATCGAGGTCGGCGTCGACGTCCCCAACGCGACGATCATGATCGTCCAGGAGGCGGACCGCTTCGGCCTCGCCCAGCTGCACCAGCTGCGCGGACGCGTGGGGCGCGGCGCGGAGCAGTCGTACTGCCTGCTCGTGTCGGGGCCGAAGGAGGAGCTGACCGAGAGCGCGCGGGAGCGGCTCGAAGCGATGGTCGCCTCGACCGACGGCTTCGAGCTGGCCGAGCGCGATCTCGAGATCCGCGGCGGCGGCGCTCTCCTCGGCGCCCGTCAGTCCGGGCTCTCCGACCTCCGCTTCGCGCGGATCACGCACGACCGCGCGCTGCTCGAGGCCGCGCGGGAGGCGGCGCGCGCGCTTCCGCCCGAGGCGCTGGCGCCCGAGGTCGACGCGCTGCTCGGCGACGCCGAGCACCTCGGCGCGTCGTAGCTCCGAGGCGGCGGTACGGGTACCCGTACCTCGAGAAGCGGGGGCGCCGCATTGTCCAGCGACCGTGCGGGCTGCGAGCCTGAGGCATGGATGCGATCGTGCTCAGGCCGCTGCGCTCAGGAGAGCGAAGCGCGGTGCTGGAAGTCTTCGCCGGCCTCTCGGAACGGAGCCGTCGGCTGCGCTTCCTCGGCTCGAAGCCGCGCCTGCTCGAGAGCGACGTTACGGCAGCTCGTGGACGTCGACCGCGCCGGCCACGAAGCCGTCGCTGCGATCGACCGGGACACCGGCTTGACGATCGGCATCGGCCGCTACGTCCGCGACGGGGACGCTCCCGAGGCCGAGATCGCCTTCGAGGTGGTCGACGAATGGCAGGGACGCGGCGTCGGAAAGCAGCTCGTGCACGCGCTGCGCGGGCTGGCGCGCGGCGAGGGCATCCTCCGCTTCCGCGCGCTCGTCGCCCACGGAAACGAGCCGGCTCTTGCGCTCGTCCGCAGTCTTGGGGATGTGCTCTCGCGGCGCTACGTCGACGGCAGCATCGAGCTCGTCGTCCGCCTGCCCTAGAGTCCTCGGCATCCAATGCGGATCATCGCGGGCACGCACCGCGGCGCCCGGATCGCCGCGCCCAAGGGGCTGGACACGCGGCCGACGGGCGACCGCGTGCGCGAGGCCGCCTACAACCTGATCGGGCCCGTCGACGGCGCGAGCGTGCTCGACCTGTTCGCCGGGTCGGGCGCGATGGGCCTCGAGGCGCTCTCGCGCGGCGCCGCGCGAGTGAGCTTCGTCGAGGCGGATCGGGCCGCCTGCCGGACGATCTCGCAGAACCTCGAGAAGCTCGGGTTGACCGGCGCCCGCGTCACCTGCGCCGACGCGGTCTGGACGCTGCGGCAGGAGACGAGCACGTACGACCTCGTCCTCGTCGACCCGCCCTACGAGCGCTGGGCGGAGCTCGAGCCGAAGCTGGCGGAGCACCTGCCGCGCGTGCTCGCTCCGGACGGATTGCTCGTCGTCGAGACGGGAGCGCGCGTCGAGCCGTCGCTGCCGCTTCCCATCCGCACCTCGCGGCGGTACGGTTCCGCGCGGCTCACCCTCTTCGAGCATCCATCGTGATCACTGCTATCTGCCCCGGCTCGTACGACCCAGTCACGCTCGGCCATGTCGACGTGATCACGCGTGCGTCCGCGATCTTCGATCGCGTCGTCGTCGGCGTCGTCGGCACGCCACAGCACAAGACGCCGCTCTTCGACCTCGACGAGCGTGTCGGCTTCCTCAAGGAGGCGCTGGGAGAGCTCGACAACGTCGAGGTCGACGTCTTCTCCGAGCTCGTGGTCGAGTTCGCCCGCCGCTGGGACGCGAAGGCGATCGTGAAGGGCCTGCGCGTGATCTCCGACTTCGAGTGGGAGTTCCAGATGAACCAGCTCAACCGGCACCTCGCGCCGGAGATCGAGACCGTCTACGTGATGGCGAGCCCGCAGGTCAGCTTCGTCTCCTCGAGCGGCGTGAAGGAGATCGCCAGCTTCGGCGGAAAGGTGGAGCAGCTGGTTCCGGACGCCGTTGCGCGCCGTCTCGCGGAGATGTTCCCGGACGGCCGCCCCGGTGCTCCGGAAAACCCCAGGGAGTAGACTTCGGAGACCAAATGGACGTCCTCGTTCTGATCGACAAGCTCGACGACCTCGTGCACAACGCGAAGGCCGTGCCGCTCACGGACCAGGTCCGGATCGACCGGGAGGAGATCTACGACATCCTCGACCAGATGCGCGCGACCATCCCCGAGGAGATCAAGCAGGCCCGCTGGATCGTCAAGGAACGGCAGGAGATGCTGGCCGAGGCGAAGCGCGAGACCGACCGGATCCTCGGCGAGGCGCGCGAGCAAGCGGTGCGCGAGGCGTCTCAGACCGAGATCGTCAAGCTGGCCGAGCGCCAGGCGCAGGAGATCGTCGACGACTCGCGCCGGCAGGCACGCGAGACGCGGCTCGAGATGGAGGACTGGGCAGACGGGATCCTCTCGACGCTCGAGGTCAACCTGGACAAGTTCCTCACCGCGGTCAAGCGCGGCCGCGAGCGGCTGCACGAGCGCTCGCAGGAGACCGTCGTCGCCGGCGTCGGGCCGAGAGAGCTCGAGGCGCGCGAGCCGGAAGACGAGCCGAGCTACCTCTAAGGGGGCGGCGTGACCCGCTTCCCGCTCCGCCGGCTGCGCCTCCGCCCCGGCGAGGAGCACCGCGACTCGATCGCCGTCGAGCTCGAGCCGTTCGAGCTCGGTGGGCAGCGATACCTGCCGGTTCCGCAGGAGGTCGACGCGGATCTGACGGTCGCCCAGGCGACGACCGGCCTCGACCTCCGGCTCTCCTTCGACGCTCGCCTTCACGGGCCGTGCATGCGCTGTCTCGCGGACGCCGTCGTCGACGTCCACGTCGACGCGCGGGAGTATCACGCGGACGCCGCGGGTGACGCGGCCGAGCTCCGGAGCGAGTACGTCGCCGACGACCAGCTCGAGCTCTCGTCGTGGGCTCGCGACGCGATCGCGCTTGCGCTGCCCGACCAGATCCTGCACGCGCCCGACTGCGCCGGGCTCTGCCCGGTCTGCGGCAAGGATCTGAACGTCGAGCCGCACACGCACGACGACGAGACGCCCGACCCACGCTGGTCGGCGCTCGAAGAGCTCCGCGACCGGCTCTAGGGCCCGTCGTCCGCTTCGGACCGGTCCGGTGTCTGACCCCGGACCGGTCCCAGCGCAGACGTGTCCGAGGGACAGACCCTGGGACATGTCCCTTCGAGCCGATAGAGTGGCTGCCGGCGCTCCGGCGCCCTCCTATGACGGACTAGGCGAGACACAGACCTTCGCTCCCGGCGCCCGCACGGCGCCCGTCCTCGTTCTCACGGCCTCTGGGAGGTTCCTTGCGCGTCTCGCTCCACGGCGTCGTCCGCTCCTTCGGCGCCCACACCGTGCTCGACCGCGTCGATCTGACGCTCGGCCCGCGTTCCCGGCTCGGCCTCGTCGGCCCGAACGGTGCCGGCAAGTCGACGCTGCTGCGGCTCGCCGCCGGCCTCGACGAGCCGGACGAGGGTCGCGTCGAGCGGACGCCCGCGACGCTCACGATCGGCTATCTGCCGCAGGAGCACGAGCGGCGTCCCGGCGAGACACTGCTCGCGTACCTGGCCCGGCGCACCGGCGTCGCGGCGGCGGAGGCAGACGTCGAGCGGCACGCCGGCGATTGGAGCCCGGATGCCTACGCGGCGGCGCTCGAGCGCTTTCTCGCGCTGGGCGGAGCCGACCTCGAGGCGCGGGCGGGGACTGTCTGCGCCGAGCTCGGCCTTCCCGTCTCGCTCCAGCAGGAGACGGCGACGCTCTCAGGCGGCGAGGCCGCTCGCGCGGCGCTGGCAGCGATCCTCCTCTCCCGCCACGACGTGCTCCTGCTCGACGAGCCGACGAACGACCTCGACTTCGACGGCCTCGACCGGCTCGAGCGCTTCGTGGACGGCTTCCAGGGCGGAATCGCCGTCGTCTCGCACGACCGGGCCTTCCTCGACCGGACGGTGACGCGAATCGCCGAGCTCGACCCGTGGACGGGCCGTGTGCGCGAGTTCGCCGGCGGCTGGAGCGACTTCGCCGCATCCCGGGACCGCGCGCGGCGACAGCAGTACGCCGAGTTCACGCAAGCCCAGGAGCGGCGCCGCGAGCTGGAAGCGTTGCTGCACGCCCGCCGCAACCAGGCTCGCGCGGGCGGCGGCTTCCTCGCGAAGGCGACCGGCGGCGCCGACCGGCGCGGCACGCACGCGCTCTCGAGCAAGGTGCGACAGGCGGAGCGGGCGCTCGAGCGAGTGGAGCACGTCGACAAGCCGTACGAGCCCTGGGAGCTGCACCTCTCGCTCGCGGCCGCGCGGCGGCCGGGCGACACGGTCGTCTCGCTCGAGGCTGCCGTCGCGGAGCGGGGCAGCTTCCGGCTCGGCCCGGTCGACCTCGACCTTGCGCCCGGCGAGCGTGTCGCGATCACGGGGCGAAACGGGAGCGGCAAGTCCACGTTGCTCGCGCTCCTGCTCGGGGAGCTGCCGCTCGCATCCGGCCGGCGTGTCGTCGGAAGGGCAACCGTGCTCGGCGCGCTCGACCAGCGTCGGCGCGTCTACGACGGAGGCGAGCACCTGCTGGCCACATTCACGGCGCGCGCCGCCCTCACCCCGGCCGACGCGCGCACGCTGCTCGCGAAGTTCAACCTCGGGAGCGACGCAGTCGAGCGGCCGTGCTCGACGCTGTCGCCGGGCGAGCGCACCCGGGCGCACCTGGCCGAGCTGATGGCGCGCGGCGTCAACTGTCTCGTCCTGGACGAGCCCACGAACCACCTCGATCTCGAGGCGATCGAGCAGCTCGAAACGGCGCTCCAGGCCTACGAGGGAACCGCCGTCGTCGTCTCGCACGACCGTCGCTTCCTCGCCAACCTGGCTCCGACCAGGTCATTTGGCCTGTAGCTATACTCGGCAGCCGCTGATGGCAGTCCCAAAGAAGAAAACGTCGAAAGCGCGTCGCGACAAGCGCCGTGCGCAGCACGGCATCGAAGCGCCGCGCGTCAACGTCTGCCCGACCTGCCATCAGCCCAAGCGGCCGCACCGCGTCTGCCCGACGTGCAAGACGTACAAGGGCCGCGAGATCGAGCCGCTCCGCACTCCCGTTCCGTAGCGTCGTGGCCCGCGTCGCCGTCGACGCGATGGGCGGCGACCGTGCGCCCGACGAGATCGTCGCCGGTGCGCTCGACGCTGCTGCTGACGGGATCGATGTCGTCCTCTTCGGCTCGGCCGGGATCGAGACCGGCGGCCTCGAGCTGGTCGAGACGACCGAGGTGATCGAGATGCACGAGAAGCCGGCCGACGCGGTGCGCTCGAAGCCGGGCTCGTCGCTGGTCGCGGCGCACCTCGCAGTCGCCGAGGGCGGCGCCGGCGCAGTCGTCTCCGCCGGGAACACGGGGGCGATGCTCGCCGCAGGCCTGCTTCACCTTCGCCGTCTGCCCGGCGTCCTGCGACCGGCGATCGCCGTTCCGATCCCGACGGAGAAGGGGCCGTCCGTGCTGCTCGACTCCGGCGCGAACGCCGACGCCCGCGCAGAGCACCTGCTCCAGTTCGCGTACATGGGCGCGATCTTCGCCGCGGAGATCCTCGACCTCGAGCGGCCGGAGGTCCGCCTCCTCTCGATCGGGGAAGAGGCGGAGAAGGGGAACCAGCTCACGCTCGAGGCGCATGCGCTGCTCGCCGCGACCGAGCTCGACTTCGCGGGCAACGCCGAGAGCCGCGACCTGCTCGCCGGCGCGGCCGACGTGATCGTCTGCGACGGCTTCACCGGGAACGTCGCGCTGAAGCTGCTCGAGGGCACGATCAAGACGGTGCTGGACGCGCTCCGGGCCGAGATCGCGGCGACGCCGCGCGGCAAGCTCGGCGGGCTCCTGATCCGGCCGGCGGCACGCCGCCTTCGCCACCGGCTCGACCCTGACACGTACGGCGGCGCGTATCTGCTCGGCCTGCGCGGGCTCTCGGTCATCGCACACGGGAACTCCTCCCGCACCGCGATCGCGAACGCGATCCGGCTCGCCGCGCGCGGGGTCGAGCACGACGTCGTCGGGCGCCTTGCCTCACGCCTGCCCGAGCGCCGTTCGACGGTTGTATGATCGGCGCGCTCTCGCCCCAACCATTCAAGGAGTCGCATTGGCAGCGTCGCGTGAAGAAGTCTTCGAGCGGGTCAAGGAAGTCCTGACCGAGCAGCTCGGCGTCGAGGAGTCCGAGATCACCGAGGAGGCGTCGTTCCAGGAGGACCTGGACGCGGACTCGCTCGATCTCGTCGAGCTGATCATGGAGCTCGAGGACCAGTTCGCGATCAAGATCTCGGACGAGGACGCTCAGAAGATCACGACCGTGGGGCAGGCCGTCGACTACGTCTCGACGCACCAGTAGCGGCGCGCCGACCGGGGATCCGGCCGAGCTCGGGCGCCTGATCGACGCCCTGCCGCGCGACCGGATCGAGCACGTCTTCACACATACCTCCTGGGCGGACGACCGGGCATCGTCGTACGAGCGACTGGAGTTCCTCGGCGACAGCGTGCTGGAGCTCGCGATCGCGAAGGAGCTGTACCAGCGCTATCCGGACGCTGCCGAAGGTCGACTGGCGAAGATCCGCTCGCACGTCGTCTCGCGCCAGAGCTGTGCCGCAGTCGCTCGGGAGCTCCGGCTCGGCGAGCGCCTGGCCGAGGCTGCCGGCGAGGGGCTCGCAGGCGACGAGCTGAGCCGGATCGTCAAGAGCAGCAACGTCACCGCCGCGCTGCTCGAGGCGGCGATCGCCGCGCTCTTCCTCGAGCACGGCTACGAGCCGATCGAGCGGGCGATCGTGGCCGCGTTCTCCGACCGGATCGAGTACGCGCGCACGACGCACGTCGACCACAAGACGGAGCTCCAGGAGGCCCTCGCGAGGACGGGGCGCACCGTCAGCTATGCGGTGCTCGACGTCGAGGGCCCCGCCCACGACAGGCACTTCTCGTGCGCCGCGCAGATCGACGGCGAGGAGCTCGGCACCGGCACGGGCCGGACGAAGAAGGAGGCCGAGCAGGCCGCCGCCAAGATGGCCCTCGAGGCGCTCTCAGCCGAGTAGGCGGCGATAGATCGCCTGGGTCTCTCCGCTCGGGGCGATCTCTCGCAGAGCGAGAGTGTGGCGGCGGCGTCCGTCGCCGTCGCTAGCCTCCGCCCGTGCATCTGCGCTCTCTCCGCCTGCGCGGGTTCAAGTCGTTTCCGGACCAGCTCGAGCTGACTCTGGAGCCGGGCGTCGCGGTCGTCGTCGGCCCGAACGGGTCCGGCAAGTCGAACGTCGCCGACGCGATCGTGTGGGCCGCGGGCTCGCTGACGCCGTCCGAGCTGCGCGCCGACCGGCCGGACGACGTTCTCTTCAACGGCGCCGAGGGACGGACACCGGCCGACAGCTGCGAGGTCGAGCTCGTCTTCGACAACGAGGACGGCGGCTTCGGCGAGCTCGACTTCTCCGAGGTCTCGATCGCGCGGCGACTGCACCGCGGCGGCGAGGGGCAGTACCTCGTCAACCGCGCCCACGTGCGCCGCACCGACCTCGTCGAGCTCCTCGCAGACGTCGGCCTAGGCGGCTCGATGCACTCGATCGTCAGCCAGGGCAAGGTCGAGGCGGTGCTCGCGTCGAAGCCCGAGGAGCGGCGCGAGCTGGTCGAGGAGGCGGCCGGGCTCGGCAAGTTCAAGCGGCGCAAGCACCGTGCCGAGCTGAAGCTGGCCCGCGTCGGGATCCAGGTCGAGCGCGCGCGGGACGTCGAGGCGGAGGTGCGCAAGCGGCTGCGCCCGCTCGCGCTGCAGGCCACCGCGGCCGAACGGGCCGAGAAGCTCGTCGGCGAGATCGCGGCGCTGCGCGCGCGAATCGCGGAGCTCGACCTCGAGGAGGTTGCGGCCCGACGTGACGCCGCCGAGGAGCGCAAGTCGGCGGCCGGACTCGGTCGGCGCCGCGCGCAGGAGAAGCTCGCTGCGCTGCTCGCGGAGCGCCACGCCGCGGAGGAGGAGCTGGCCGACGCGGCCGGGAGGCGCGAGGCGGCGGTGAAGGCGCTCTACCGCTTGCAGGGGGCAACGGAGCGGATCGCGCTGCGGCAAGAGGGGGCTGAGAGCCTGCTCGCCGGGCTGCGTGACGATCTCGGCGAGGCCGAGTCGGCTGCACGCGACGTCACGAGCGAGTCCATGCGCGGGCTCGAGCAAGCTGCGAGCGACGCCACCGCTGCGGCGCGCGACGCGGCGGCCGCGAGCGGCTCTGCGGCCGAGCGGGCCCGCGCTGCCCAGGAGCGCCTGGCATCGCTCGAGCGCGCTGCCGCGGCGCGCGCCGAGGAGCAGCTCGACGCGCTGCGGGGCGAACGGCAGCAGCTCGAGGCGCGCGTGGCGGAGGCGGTCGGCGGCCACGAGGGCGCGACTGCTGCCCTCTACCGGCTCGGCACGGCACGGGAGCGGCTCGCGATGCGGGCCGAGTCCCTGTCCGCGTTGCGCGACCGCGTCCGGATCGAGCTGGCCGAGGCGGAGGCGGCCGCGAGACGTCCGGGCCCGTCGCCGGCGCAGCTCGAGGCAGCTGCGAACGAGGCGACAGCCGCGGCGCGCGCGGCCGCGAACGTCCGCGACGACCTCTCCGAGCGTGCGAAGCTGGCGAAGGAGCGTTTGGCGGCGCTCGAGCGTTCACTTGCCGAGCGCGAAGGGATTCCCCCCGCGGCGCGCGCGCTCGCGGACGAAGGAGCCGAGCTCGCGCTCTCCTTGCTGGACGTCGAGCCGGGAGCCGAGCGCGCCGTGGCGGCGGCGCTTGGGTGGCGAGCAGCGGCCGTCGTGGCCGAGGACGCCCCTGCGGGCCTCGCGTTGCTCCAGCACGCCAGGGAAGCCGGGCTCGGCAGCCTGGCCGTGCTCGTGGGCAAGCGGCCGGCCGAGCGCGTCGCCGAGCTGCCGGTCGTCTCGGTCGACTCTCTCCTCGCCGCGAGCGTCCCGTCCGTCACGGAAGAGGGCTTCGGCTACGACCCCCAGCGCGGCGAGCTCTGGTTCGCCGGCGAGGCCGCCGAGGCGGTCCTGCTCGGGCTGGAGTCGCGGAAGCGGGAGCTCGAAAGCGAGATCGCCGAGCAGGCAGCCCAGGCGAAAGCCGCCGAGACCAAAGCCGACGAGGCCGCCTTGGCCGCCGAGCAGGCCGAGGCCGCTTACGCTCGAGTCGCACACCTGCGCGCGGCGCGCGCTGCCGACCCCGCGCTGCTGCGGCGGATCTCCACAGGCGCGGACCGGCTCGACGAGACGCTCCTGGCCGCCGTCGCGTTCGCGTCGCGGCTCGAGCACCCCTTGCGCGCCCGCGCCGAGGAGGACACGGCGCGCGCGGGCGAGCTCGCAAACGAGCTCGCGCGGATCGGCGGGCTCGAGTACGAGGCACGCGAGGCCTCGGCGCGGGCGAACGAGCGCGCCGCCGCCGCCGAGCTCGAGCGCGTCCGCCTCGGCGGCCAGGGCCAGATCCGCCTGCTCCAGGTCGACGAGGCCGAGCGGGAGCAGGTGGAACGCGACGCGCAGGAGCTCACGGAGGAGGCAGAGCGCCGCTCGAGAGCGGCCTCCGAGGCTGCAGAAGCCGCACGTGTGGCGGCCGCGGCCCAGGGCCGGCAGCGCCGCATGACGTTGGACGCCGACCTCGTCGGCCGGGTGCTCGCCGCGGCCGGGCGGCTCGACGAGGTACTCGCCGCCGCGGCGACCGTCGCGGACCGCCTCGACGCGCCGTTGCGCGCCCGCGTCGACGCGGGCGCGACCCGCACCGGCGAGCTCGGTGCGCGGCTGCGCGAGCTCGGCGCCGCGGAGGTCGAGCTACGGCAGGGAGCCGAGGAAGCGGCGCAGCGCGCGACCGGAATCGAGGTCGAGCTGACGCGGATCGAGGCGGAGGCAGCGGACGCGCGCCGACGGCTGGCGGATGCGGCGGCGGAGCCCGCCGAAGGCGACGACCGGGAAGAGCTCGCGAGCCGGGCCGAGCGCCTGGAGCAGCGCCGGATCCAGCTCGGCCAGGTCAACCCGCTGGCCCAGGAGGAGTACGAGGCGGAGAAGGAGCGGCTCGCCGAGCTCGCGACCCAGCGTGAGGACCTCGAGCGGAGCCTCGAGGAGCTCGCGCCGCCTACGCGACGAGCTCGCCGAGACGGTCGAGCGCCGCTTCGCGGACACCTACCACGCCGTCGCCGAGCACTTCGCGGAGGTGGCGGCGACGCTCTTCCCCGGCGGCGAGGGCCGGCTCCGCCTCGTCGAGCCCGACGAGGAAGGCGGCGAGAGCGGGGTGGAGGTGGAGCTGCGCCCGGCCGGCAAGAAGATCACGCGGCTCGGGATGCTCTCGGGGGGCGAGAAGGCGCTCGGCGCGATCTCGTTCCTCTTCGCGCTCTTCCTCGCGAAGCCGTGCCCGTTCTACCTGCTCGACGAGGTCGAGGCCGCGCTCGACGACGCCAACATCGGCCGCTTCGTCGAGTTGCTCCGCCGCTACGCCGACCGCGCTCAGTTCGTCGTGATCACGCACCAGAAGCGGACGATGGAGGCCGCCGACGTGCTCTACGGCGTCACCATGGGCGCCGACGGCGTCAGCGAGGTCGTCTCGCGCCGCCTCCCGCGCGAAGAGGCAGTGGCGCTGGCGGGCTAGCCGTCAGTCGAACTCGTACTGCGCCGCGAGCCGCTTCGGCGCCTGGATCAGCCACGCGTCGATCAGCCGCTCGCGCACCTCGTCCTCGTCGATGTGCTCGAGCCAGATGAGCAGGAACGCCGGCGAGGCCTCGAAGTGCGGCGTCAGCCGGTAGGCGTCAGGGTTCGAGGCGACCAGCAGCGGCCGCTCTTCGCGGTCGCATCGCGCCCACATCGCGCCGTCGTGGCGCGTGCTCAGGCCGGCGAACTTCTTGCCGCGGACCCCGAACGACGGCTTGCCCCACGAGGTCGTCTCCTCGATCTCGGGCAGCTCCCGCGCGAGCTCTGCCACCCGCTGCCACGTCACCATGTCCTCAGGCTAACCTCCGCGCCTATGGCGAGAAGCTGGTCAGAGCTGCTGGGCGACGCGGAAGGGCCGCAGGAGACGGCGGAGCAACGCGAGGGATTCTTCGGCCGCCTGCGCGACTCGCTCGGCAAGAGTCGCCGGGCACTGACGGGAGAGCTCGTCGCAGCGACCTTCGACCCCGGGAACGACGAAGACTGGGAGCGGCTCGAGGAGGCGCTGATCCACGGCGACGTCGGCGTGCGCGCGACGGCCGAGCTCGTGCGGCGGCTGGAGGCGCGCAACGAGCTCGGCGACCTCGGCTCCGCGCTCGCGGAGGAGATCGCCGAGATGCTCGGCGAGCCGGGCACGCTCAACCTGCGGGACCGCCCGAGCGTGATCCTCGTCGTCGGCGTCAACGGCACCGGCAAGACGACGACGATCGGGAAGCTCGCGCAGAAGCTCCGCGAGCACGACCGCAGCGTCCTCCTCGGCGCCGCCGACACGTGGCGAGCGGCCGCCGAGGAGCAGCTCGAGATCTGGGCGGAGCGCGCCGAGGCGGACTTCGTCGGCGCGGCGCAGGGAGCCGATCCCGCGGCGGTGGCCTACGACGCCGTCGAGGCGGCTCGCGCCCGCGGCAAGGACGTCGCGATCGTGGACACGGCCGGCCGCCTGCACACGCAGTCGAACCTGATGGAGGAGCTCGCCAAGGTGCGGCGCGTGATCGAGGGCCGCCTCGAGGGCGCCCCGCACGAGACGCTGCTCGTCGTCGACGCCACGACCGGCCAGAACGGGCTCCAGCAGGCACGGCTCTTCGGCGAGGCGGCCGGTGTCACCGGCGTCGCGCTGACGAAGCTCGACGGCTCGGCCAAGGGCGGGATCGCGGTCGCGATCGCCTACGAGCTCGGCCTGCCGGTGAAGCTGATCGGTGTCGGCGAGGGCCTCGACGACCTGCGTCCATTCGACCCGCAGGACTTCGCCAAGGCCCTCGTCTCCGGCTAGCCGCGAGCTCGGTCGGCCGTGTCCGCTCCCGCCATGTCGGGGCCAGGACCCCACATGTCCGCAACGGCCGCGTCCCTGGTGAGCACGGTGGCGCTGGCGCGCGAGGTGCACGCGGTGCTCACCCCGAGCCATGACTTGGAGCCACAACGTGTCCGCTCCGGACCTGTCGGGGCCAGGACCCCACATGTTCGCTACGGCCGCGTCCCTCGCGGCCTCCCGCTAGCGCTCGACCTCGAAGGCGATGTTCACGGTCGTCTTGAAGTTCGTGATCTTGCCGTCGGTGACGTCGCAGCTCATCGAGATGACCTGGGCGCCGTGGATGCCGCGCAGGGTCGTCCCCGCCTCCGACACCGCTACCTGAGCTGCCTCGGCGAAGCCGTCGGGGGAGCTGCCGATGACGGTGATCACCTTCGCGATGCTGGCCATGCCGCCTCCTTCGAGTCGATTTCGCTGTATCTACACTGTCCGCCCGTGTTCGACACCCTTTCAGACAAGCTCCAGCACGCGCTGGGCGACCTCAGCCGCAAGGGCCGCCTCGACGAAGAGGCCATCTCGAAGGCGATGCGCGAGATCCGGCTCGCGCTGCTCGAGGCCGACGTCAACTTCCAGGTCGTCAAGGACTTCGTCGCCCAGGTGCGGGAGCGCGCCACCGGCCAGGAGGTGCTGAAGGGCCTGAACGCCGGCCAGCAAGTCGTGAAGATCGTGCACGAGGAGCTGACCGCGCTGATGGGCTCTGGCGACTCGCGCCTCGCGTTCGGGAAGCCGCCGACGGTGATCCTGCTCGCGGGTCTCCAGGGCTCGGGCAAGACGACCGCGTCCGCGAAGCTCGCGCTCCGCCTGCGCAAGGACGGCAGGCACCCAGCCCTCGTCGCGGCCGACCTGCAGCGTCCGGCTGCGATCGACCAGCTCGAGCAGTTGGGCCGCCAGCTTCAGATCCCGGTCTACCGCAAGGAGACAAAGGACCCGGTCGAGGTCGTCAAGTACGGGATCCAGGCCGCGCAGACGAGCGGGCAAGACGTCGTCATCCTCGACACCGCCGGGCGCCTGCACATCGACGAGGAGCTGATGGACGAGCTTGCTCGCGTCCGCAGCGCCGCGAAGCCGACGAACATCCTGCTCGTGCTCGACGCCATGACCGGCCAGGAAGCCGTCAACGTCGCCCAGGCCTTCCAGGAGCGCGTCGCGTTCGACGGCGTCATCCTCACAAAGCTCGACGGCGATGCGCGCGGCGGCGCGGCGCTCTCCGTGCGTGCGGTCACCGGCAGGCCGATCAAGTACGTCTCCGTCGGCGAGAAGCTCGACCAGCTCGAGGAGTTCCACCCCGACCGGATGGCGTCGCGAATCCTCGGTATGGGCGACGTGTTGACGCTGATCGAGAAGGCGGAGGCGGCGGTCGAGGAGGACGAGCAGGCGGCGATGGAGGCGCGGATGCGCGCCGGTGTCTTCACCTTCGACGACTTCCTCTCCGCGCAGAAGATGCTGAAGAAGATGGGGCCGCTCCAGGGCGTCATGAAGATGATCCCGGGGCTCGGCAACCAGCTCAAGGACGTCGACTTCGACGAGCGCCAGCTCGCCCGTGTCGAGGCAATCGTGCTCTCGATGACTCCGCAGGAGCGAAGCAGGCCGCACCTGATCGACGGCTCGCGCCGCCAGCGGATCGCCGCCGGCTGCGGGCAGACGATCCAGGACGTGAACAAGCTCCTCTCTGCCCGCAAGCAGATGGAGAAGATGATGAAGCAGATGGGGAAGGGAAAGATGCCTACACTTCCCGGCCAACTCACCAAGACAGGCAGGAGATAGACCGAAATGGCAGTACGGATGAGGCTGACGCGAGTCGGCTCGAAGAAGAACCCGATCTACCGCGTCGTCGTGGCCGACCAGCGCTCGCCGCGCGATGGCCGCTTCATCGAGATCGTCGGCCGCTACAACCCGCAGACCGAGCCGTCGACGATCGAGCTCGACGAGGCGAAGGTGAAGGACTGGCTGGGCAAGGGCGCGCAGCCCTCGGACGCCGTGGCGAAGCTGATCAAGGCCGCCGGCATCGGTGGCTGACCTCCTCGCCTGGCTCGCGCGCCAGCTGGTCGACAATCCCGACGCCGTGCGGGTCGAGCAGGTGGAACGGGAGGACGCGACGGTGCTCGAGCTCTACGTCGCACCCGAGGACCGGGGGAAGGTGATCGGCCGCCAGGGCAGGCTCGCCCGGGCGTTGCGCACGATCGTGCGCGCCAGCGCCGCGCGCTCGGGCCGCCGCGTCATCCTCGACATTGTCGAGTGATCACGTGACGGTCGGGCGGGTCGGCCGGCCGCACGGCGTCGACGGATCCTTCTTCGTCGAGCAGGCGAGCGAGTCGCCCGAGCGGTTCGCGCGGGGTGCGAGACTGCTCGTCGACGGCGATCCCGCCGAGATCGTCGTCTCCAAGCGCGGCGCCGGGGGACGCCCCGTGATCAAGCTCGATCGATCGGTTCAGCGCGGCGCCACGCTCGCCGTTCGGCGTGACGAGCTGCCCGAGCCGGACGAGGACGCGTATTACGTCTTCCAGCTCGTCGGTCTCACGGTCGAAGAGGATGGCGGTCGGCTGCTCGGCGTCGTCACGGACGTCGAGAACGCGCCGGCGAACGACGTGATCGTGCTCGACTCCGGCCTGTTGCTCCCGCTCGTCGAGGCGTGCGTGCTCGACGTCGATCTCGCGGCCGGACGAGTCGTCGTCGCCCGGGGCTTCGCCGACGGCGAGTAACCTGAGCGGGCTTTGAGAATCGACATCTTCACCCAGGTTCCGCATGCGTTCGCGTGGATGACCGAGCAGCGACCGCTCGCCGCCGTCCTCGGGACCGAGCTGGAGCTGCGCCTCTTCAACTACCGCGACACGACGCCGCTTCGCGCCGGCCAGGTCGACGACGAGCCGTACGGCGGCGGCGCGGGCATGGTGCTGCGCGTCGACGTCGTCGCAGCCGCGCTCGACGCGGTCTACGGCGACGCACCGGAGCAGCGGGTGATCGCGCTCACGCCGCAGGGCCGCCCGCTGACGCAGGCCGTCGTCGAAGAGCTCGCGTCCGAGTCGGCGCTGACGCTTCTCTCCTCGCGCTTCGAGGGATTCGACGAGCGGATCGTGACGCAGCTCTGCTCGGACGCTCTGTCCGTCGGCCCGTATGTGCTCTCCGGCGGCGAGCTTCCGGCGATGGTGCTCCTCGACGCGATCGCCCGGCGCCTTCCCGGCGCGCTCGCGGAGGGCTCGGGCGAGCACGAGAGCTTCTCGGCGGAGCTGGACGGTGGGCTCGAGTACCCGCACTTCACCCGCCCGGCCGAGTTCCGCGGCTGGCAGGTGCCGGAGGTTCTGCGCTCGGGCGATCACGGCCGGATCGAGCAGTGGCGCCGCGCGCAGAGCCGCGAGCGGAGCGCGCTGTGAGCGAGCAAGGGCCGGACCGCTGGGGCTGGCAGAAGGGCGAGGCGGTCGTCCCGCCCGAGCCGCAGCCGGAGCCCGAGCCGGAGCCGCCGCCGCGCGGCTTCTCGCACAACCCGGTCGACCGGCTCACTCGCAACCTGCCGCACGGGCTGCGGGTCACGATCGACTGGGTCGTCACGATCGTCGGCGCGATCGCGATCGTGCTCGCGATCAAGGCGTGGGTGGTCAACCCGTACCGGATCCCGTCGTCCTCGATGGAGACGACGCTCCATTGCGCGCAGCCGGCGAACGGCTGCGAGGCGCGCTTCTCCGACCGCGTGCTCGCCAACCGCTTCATCTACCGCTTCACGGATCCCGAGCGGGGCGACATCGTCGTCTTCCAGACGCCGCCGGCCGCGCAACAGCGCTGCGGTGCCGGAGGGACGTTCGTCAAGAGGCTGATCGGGCTCCCGGGCGAGCGGATCGAGCTCCGCTCCGAAAGCGGTCTCAGCTACGTGTACGTCAACGGGAAGAAGCTGGACGAGCCGTACATCGGGCCCGGCCGCCGCGACGCGCGCGGCCCCGAGACCTTCCAGGTCCCGGAGGGGCAGTACTTCATGATGGGCGACAACCGCTCGCAATCGTGCGACTCGCGCGAGTGGGGGACGGTCCCGCGCGACAACCTGATCGGGAAGGTCTTCGCGACCTACTGGCCTCCCAACCGCATCTCGATTCGCTGAGTTTTCGCTACCATTGCCCGCCGGTCGCTTGCGGCCCCCTTTGACATGAGCACGATCATCGAGAGCATCGAGCAGCGTCAGCTGCGCAAGGACGTGCCCCGCTTCAAGGCGGGCGACACGGTCCGGGTCCACTTCCAGGTGATCGAGGGCCAGCGCCGGCGCGTGCAGGTCTTCGAGGGGATCGTGATCAAGCGCCAGGGCTCCGGCGCGCGCGAGACGTTCACCGTCCGCAAGCAGTCGTTCGGCGTCGGCGTCGAGCGGACGTTCCCGGTGCACTCGCCCAAGATCGAGAAGATCGAGGTCGCGGCGATCGGCGACGTCAACCGCGCGAAGCTCTACTACCTGCGCGAGAAGGTCGGCAAGAAGGCTCGCGTGCGCGAGCTGCGCCAGACGCCCGCCCAGCTCGCTGCGGCGAAGGCCGAGGCGGAGGCGCTGGCTGCCGCCCAGGCGGAGGCCGCAGAAGCTGAGGCCGCTGCAGAGGCTGCCGCTGCGGAGACCGAGGAGGCTGCCGAGCCCGAGCCCGAGGCCGCGGTCGAGGAGGTCGCCGCCGAGGCCGACGCGGACGAGGCCCCGACGGACGCTTCGTCGGACGACGCGCCCGCTGACGAGAAGCCGTAGCGCCGCAGCGCTGACGGCGCTCGCGCTCGTCGTCGCCGGCTGCGCCGCCGAGGACGCGCAGCAGGAGGCCGCGCGCGAGGAGGTCCAGGCGCACGTCCGGTCGCTCGGGTCGTCGTCGGGCTACGACGCCGAGGACGTCCACTGCACGGGCGCCGCTGGGGTCTGGTTCCGGGAAGAAGAGACGAACGAGTTCACCTGCGCCGTCCGCCGACTCGATGGTGGCTGCGACTGGTTCGCCGTACGCGTCGACCGGGAGCGGCGGCGCGCGACGGTGACGCTCGACCGGCGCGACGCAGGCTGCACGGTGGGCTTCTGAGCGCGACGTCACGCGTCGATCGAATCGTGCAAAGAGCGTGACGATTCATCCACAGGGACGGATTCCGGCGGCAGCGCCCTCTATCCTCGACTCGTGCCGCGCTCTACCGGTCAGAAGCTCCTCGCGTTCGATCGCAGGCTCGGTGCGCGCTTTGTCGCGGGCGCCGACGAGGCGGGTCGCGGCTCGCTCGCGGGGCCGCTCGTCGTCGCGGGCGTCCTGCTCGACTACGAGTGCCTCCGCAACCATCGGGTGCGGCCGCTCGCGTCCCTGAACGACTCCAAGCAGGTCGCGCCGGAGGAGCGCGAGGAGCTCTTCCGTGCAGTGGTCGGCTGCGCGTCGCGGATCAGCGTCCGCGTCATCCCGTGCACCGACATCGACCGGAACGGGCTGCACCGCTCGAACCTCTGGGCGCTCCGCTCCGTCCTCGCCGACCTGACGCCGCCCGCCGAGGCCTGCCTCGTCGACGGGTTCCGGCTCGGGCCGGCCGCGCCCGCGCACCGCGCCGTGGTCGACGGCGACACGAAGAGCGCGGCGATCGCGGCCGCTTCGATCGTCGCGAAGGTGACGCGCGACCGCGTGATGCGGCGGCTGGACGCCCTCTACCCGCGCTACGGCTTCTCGCGCCACGTCGGCTACATCACGCCCGGCCACTCCGCCGCCGTGCGGGAGCACGGCCCGAGCGAGCAACACCGTTTGTCCTTCAACGCGCTCGCGTATGCCGCGACGTGGGACTGACGAGGAGCGCCGCGCCGCCCGCCACTACCGCCTGCGCGGCTATCGCATCCTCGGGACGAATGTCTGGGCGGGCGGCTACGAGCTCGACCTGATCGTCCGCCGTGGCCGCAAGCTCGTCTTCTGCGAGGTGAAGGGGAAGTCCGGGACGGGTTTCGGCGACCCGCTCGAGATGGTCGACGCCGAGAAGCTGCGCCGGCTGAACCGCGCCGCGGAGGCGTGGCTCGCCCGCAATGCGGCCTGCCGTGAGCTCGAGTGCCGCTTCGAGGTTGTGGCCGTGCGCGGCCGCGCGCTGGAGCGAGTCGCGGTTTAACTCTCCGGCAACACGCATCGGCCGCCCGGAAGGCTACGATTCGGCTTGCCGGAAGGCACTATCCCCCAACGGGCGCGCTCGTCAAGACGGCTTCGGCCCGGGCGCGCCGGCCACGGAATCGGCAGAGCCTGGGCGGGAGAAACTTCCGGCTGAATCCGAGACAGCACAACATTCAGCCGGAAAGGAACTCCAAGAAACTTATGTCGATCACACGTACCAAGTTCACGACCCAGGCCCGCACCTGGCTCATCATCGCCGGGCTCGGCGCGCTCTTCGTCGCGCTCGGCGGCCTGATCGGCGGCTCGACCGGGATCATCCTCTTCGCCGGGATCGCCGTCGTCTTCAACTTCGTCATGTACTGGTTCTCGGCGAAGTTCGCGCTCAAGACGAGCCACGCCCGCCCCGTCGAGCGGAGCGAGGCGCCCGAGCTCTACCGTGAGATCGAGGAGCTCGCCGGTAAGGCCGGAGTCCCGACTCCTGCCGTCTACCTGATCCCGTCGGAGCAGCCGAACGCGTTCGCCACCGGGCGCAACCCGAAGAACGCGGTCATCGCGGTGACCGAAGGATTGCTCCGCTACCTCCCGCGCGAACAGGTCAAGGGCGTGCTCGCGCACGAGATGGGCCACATCGCCAACCGCGACATCCTCGTGATGACGATCGCGGCGATGATCGGCGCCGCGATCGCCGCGATCGCCAACATCCTCCAGTTCCAGATGCTGTTCGGGGGCGGGGACGACGAGGACTCGGGCCCGCTCGGGATCGTCGGCGCGCTCGCGGCGATCATCGTCGCGCCGCTCGCCGCGATGATCCTCCAGCTCGCCGTCTCGCGGCAGCGCGAGTACCTCGCGGACGCGACCGCCGCGCAGTACCTCGGCGAGGGCCGGCCGTTGGTCGAGGCGCTCGGGACCCTCCAGCGCGGGGTCGAGACTGTGCCGATGAACGTCAACCCGGCGACCGAGTCGCTCTACATCGCGAACCCGCTCAGCGGGCGCGGCGTGAGCGCGCTCTTCTCGACGCACCCGCCGATGGAGGAGCGGATCCGCCGTCTGCGCGAGCTCGACGCAGCGCACGGGATCCACTACTAGGACGGTCATGCGCAGGGGCGGCTTCTGGCGGCGGGTCAAGCGGGCTCTCGGGCTCGCGCCGCCGGAGCCGCCCGCTGCGGACCCGCCCGACGAGGAGCCGGCGCTCGTTCCGCTCGGGCCGCCGCGTCGCCCGCTGGGCTCGAGCGGCGTCGCCCTCGAGCTCCCCGAGGAGCCGCAGGACCTCGACGCCCGCGGCCGCGACGTCGCCTAGAACTCGCGCCTGACAGCCTCGACGTTGTTGCCGTCGGGGTCGAGCACGAACGCGGCGTAATAGACGCCGCCCTCGTCCGAGCTGTACTGCTCACGCACGCCGGGGGCGCCGTTGTCGCGGCCGCCCGCCTCGAGCCCGGCGCGATGGAAGGCGTCGACCTCCTCTCGAGACCTCGCGACGAAGGCGACGTGGATCGGCCCACCCGGCCTCGGGTCGCCGATCACGACGAGGTTCGCGAACTGGGCGCCCCGCTCGCTCTCCCAGAGGGGTGGGATCCCGAGCGGGTCGAGCAGCTTCGTGTAGAAGGCGACGCTCGCCGCCGCGTCACGGACGGTGAGCTTGACGTGGTCGAAGACGACGCGCTCCCAGTCCCAGTCGACTGACATGCAGGCGACCGTACCAAGGCGGCGAAATCCGAGCCGTGGGCGTCACCCAGGCAGAGCTCTACGGCGAGCTCGATCTCGCGCTGTCGTGGTCCGAGCGCGAGCTTCCGGAGCGCGAGCGGACGAAGCACGTCCACAGGCTGCACCCGTATCTCGGCAAGTTCGTGCCGCAGCTCGTCGAGGCGCTGCTCGAGCGGTACGTCCGGCCCGGCGGACGCGTGCTCGACCCGTTCTCCGGCTCGGGGACGACGCTCGTCCAGGCGCTGGAGTCGGGCTACGACGCCGTCGGCGTCGACATCGCGGCGTTCAACGTGCTCCTCAGCACGGTCAAGACGCGCGAGCACGAGCACGAGCAGCTCGATGCGGACCTGCGGGAGCTCGGCGGACGACTCGGCAGCTCCGCGGAGCGTCCGCAGGGGTTCGTGAGCGAGTGGTTCGCGCCGCAGGCCGCTGCCGAGCTGCTCCACTTTCGTGCCCTGATCCCGGAGTACGGCTGCGCCGACGTCCTTCGCGTCGTGCTCGCCCGCGCGGCGCGCTCGGCCCGTCTGACGACGCACTTCGACCTCGACTTCCCGCGGACGCCCCAGCGCGGCGAATACTGGTGTCACAAGCACCGGCGCACGTGCCGTCCCGTCGAGAGCGCGAACAAGTTCCTTGCCCGCTACCTGGACGACACAGCAGCGCGGATCCGTCGGTTCGCGGACGTGCGCGACCCGAAGCGCGCAGCAGTCGTGCTGCACGGCGACGCGCGCGAAGTCGAGCTCGGAGGCCCCTACGACGGCGTCGTCACCTCGCCGCCGTATCCCGGTCTGATCGACTACCACGAGCAGCACCGCTACGCCTACGAGCTGCTCGGGCTCGACGACCGGCGTGAGCGCGAGCTGGGTACGGCCGCGCGCGGGACGAGCAAGGCCGCGGTCGAGGAGTACGCCGACGGGATCGCGGAGGTGCTGGCGCGGTCGCGCGCCGCGCTGCGTCCGGGGGCGCCGCTCTGCATCGTCGTCAACGACCGGCGCGGGTTGTATCCCGAGATCCTGCAGCGAGCCGGGCTGCGACTGGACGAACGGCTCGAGCGGCACGTGAACCGGCGGACGGGACGCAGAGCAGGCGAGTACTTCGAGTCGATCCTCGTTTGTCGCTGAAACGGCACAGAGACGTGACACACTCGTTGGAGGTTCTTCCCTAGCGTCGGAGCTGTGCTCGCGCGCTCCGTCACCCACGCGCTCGTCGGACTGGAGCCGCGTCGGGTCGAGGTGGAGGCGCACATCGACAGCGGCCTGCCTGGGTTCGCGATCGTCGGCCTGGCAGACCGCGCATGTGCGGAGGCGAAGCACCGGGTGCGGAGCGGAATCGGTTCCGCACAGCTCGAGTGGCCGCTGAAGCGGATCACGGTCAACCTCGCTCCCGCCGGGCTCCGCAAGGAGGGCTCGGGCTTCGACCTCTCGATCGCGCTCGCCGTGCTTGCGGCTTCGCTGCAGCTGCCGGCCGAACGCCTGGCGGAGCACGCTGCCGTCGGCGAGCTCGCGCTGGACGGGCGGGTCAGGCCGGTACGCGGTGTCTTCGCAGTGGCCGAGGGAGCACGGCGAGCGGGAATCGACCGCATCCTCTGCGCCTCCGAATCGGCGTGCGAGGCGGAGCTCGGCGGCATCGAGGCGATCCCGGTCCGCCACCTCGCCGAGGCCGTGGCGTACCTGCGCGGCGAGCTCCGGCCGCCCCCGGCCGAGCCGCCGGACGAGGAAGCGGCCGAGCCCGAGCAGCCCGACCTCGCCGACGTCCGCGGGCAGGAGCGCGCGCGGCGAGCCCTCGAGCTGGCGGCAGCAGGCGGGCACAACCTGCTGCTCGCCGGCCCGCCGGGAACCGGCAAGACGATGCTCGGCCGCAGGCTGCCGTCGATTCTGCCGCGGCTCGAGCCGCGCGAGGCTCTCGAGGTGATGCGGATCCACTCCGTCGCCGGTGTGCTGCCGCTCGAGCGGCCGTTGCTCGTGCACAGGCCCTTCCGGGCACCTCATCACAGCGCATCCGTCGCGGCGATCGTCGGCGGCGGACCAAACCCACGACCGGGTGAGGCGAGCCTCGCCCATCACGGCGTCCTGCTCCTGGACGAGCTCCCCGAGTTCCAGCGGCCGGCGCTCGAGGCGCTGCGGCAGCCGCTGGAGGACGGTGTCGTCTCGGTCGCGCGGGTTGCCGGCCAGGCGCTCTTTCCGGCCCGGTTCCAGCTGGTTGCGACGATGAACCTTTGTCCGTGCGCCGGCCGGGGCGACCCTGCCGCCTCGTGCTCCTGCTCGCCGCAGCGGCTGGCCGCGTTCCGCGACAAGCTCTCGCGCGCGCTGCTCGACCGCTTCGATCTCGTGGTGACGGTGCCGCGGTCCCGCGCCGAGGAGCTAGCGGCCGGCCCGTCGGAGTCGTCAGAGCCGGTCCGAGAGCGCGTCGCCGCAGGCCGATCCCGGCTTGCGGGGCCGCTGCTGCGCCGCACGGAGGCGGCCGACGAGCTGTTGAGCCACGCGGTCGAGCGGCTGCCGCTCTCGGGCCGGGGACGCGCCCGCGTCGCCCGCGTCGCCCGGACGGCTGCCGCCCTCGCCGGCGCGGATGCCGTGCTGCCCGAGCACGTGGCCGAGGCGCTCGCCTACCGCTCTCCCAAGGAGCTCGCTGCGTGAGCGAGCTCGCGCTGGCCTCATTTGCAGCCGTCAGCGACGCCCACGTCGTCGGGGAGCCGCGCAGCGCCCGTTTCGCGGCGTTCAAGGCGGCGTTCGACGCGCGGGCCGAGCTCGAGCGCCTGCGCGGGCTCGGTTTTCGGTTCGTCGCCCGCTCGGACCCGGCGTTTCCGCCGCTGCTGCACGCGATCCACGATCCGCCGCCGGGTCTCTTCCTCCGCGGCCAAGCCGAGGAGGCGTTGCTCGGGCGTCCCGCCGTCGCGATCGTCGGTGCGCGCGCCTGCTCACCGTATGGTCGCCAGGTTGCCCGGCGTCTGGGACGCGAGCTCGCGGCCGCCGGGCTCGTGGTGGTCAGCGGCCTGGCTCGCGGAATCGACGCCGAGGCGCACCGCGGTGCGCTCGAGGGCGGGGGAGCCACGGTCGCCGTGCTCGGGTGCGGGATCGACCGCGACTATCCCGCTGCCCACCGCGACCTCGCGTGCCAAGTAGCTGCCGCCGGGCTCGTGGTCTCCGAGTACGCGCCCGGCGTCGAGCCGGCACCGTGGCGCTTCCCGGCCCGAAACCGGATCGTCGCCGGGCTCTGCGCGGCGTCGGTCGTCGTCGAGGCGCGGGAGCGCAGCGGCGCCCTGATCACCGCCGACTTCGCGCTCGAGGAGGGTCGCGAGGTCTTCGCCGTCCCCGGCGAGATCACGAGCGCACTGAGTGCGGGCGCGAACGCGCTCTTGCGGCTGGGAGCGACACCGCTGACGTGCGCGCAGGACGTGCTCGAGAGCTACGGGCTGACGGTTGCCGAAGCCGTGACGCCCGAGCTCGGCCAGACGGCCGCGCGCGTGCTCGAGCGGGTCCGAGACGGCGCTGCGGGTGCCGACGAGCTGGCGCGGGCGACGGCACTGAGCGCGGGAGAGCTTGCCGTCGCGCTGACCGAGCTCGAGCTGGCAGGAGCCGTACGAGAGGAGGACGGTGTCTTTCGGGCTGCCAGCTAGAGGCTTGATGTGGAATTGACGCGCTGTGAGGGCGCCTCAGACCAAGCCAGAGCGGCTCGGCGTCCGCGGCGCAGGCTGGCCGCCTGCGCAAGGGCGCCGAGACGGTCTGGCGCCGCGTCTGAGGGGGTCACACAGCCCGTGCAGGTTTCACATCAAGCCTCTAGCATCGCCGCGTGGCTGACTCGTATTGGCTCGCCGAGGCCGCGCCGAGCCTGGCTTCCCGCGAGCTGGCAGGGGCTCCAGATGTCGAGATCGTCGGCGGTGGCATCACCGGGATTTCTTGCGCCCTCACGCTCGCCGGCGCCGGGAAGCGCGTCCGTCTCCACGAGGCGCGCGCGGTCGCCTCCGGCGCCAGCGGCCGCAACGGCGGGTTTGCCCTTCGCGGCGGGGCGATGGCATACGACAGCGCGCGAGAGTGGCTCGGCCACAGCGCGGCTGCGGACTACTGGCGCCTGACCGAGGCCTACGTCGACCGGACGGCCGAGCTCGGAGGCGACGCGTTCCGCCGCACCGGGAGCCTCCGCCTAGCCGGCGAGGACGAGCGCGACGAGCTCCGCGCCGAGTACGAGGCCCTACGCGAGGACGGCTTCGCCGCCGAATGGCGGGAGGAGCTGTCGGAGCCTCTGGCCGGCCGCTTCCCGGGAGCGCTCTTCCACCCGGCGGACGGTGTCCTCCAGCCGGCGCGGCTCGTCCGGCAACTCGCGACAGCGGCGGCGGACGCCGGCGTCGAGATTCGCGAGCACGACCGTGTCGAGGCCCTGGACGCGCTCGAGGCCGAGACGGTCGTCGTCTCCACCGACGGCTATCCGAGCGGGCTGCTCGGTGAGCTCGAGGGCCTGATCATCCCGACACGGGGGCAGATGATCGCGACGGAGCCGCTCGACGAGATGCTCTTCCCGATGCCGCACTACGGTCGTCACGGGTACGACTACTGGCACCAGAACGAGGAGGGGCGCCTGATCGTGGGTGGGTTCCGCGATGCGGACATGGACTCGGAGTTCACGGCCTCGGAGGAGACGACACCGCGGATCCAGGGTGCGCTCGAGGACTTCGTCGAGGCGCTGCTCGGCCGTCGGCCGAGGATCACGCATCGCTGGGCAGGGATCTTCGGGCTCGTCCCCGACCTGATGCCCGTAGTAGGTCCCGCTCCCGGTCGCGACGGCCTCTGGGTCGCCGGTGGCTACTCCGGCCACGGAAACGTCCTCGGCCTGATGTGCGGCGACCTCGTCGCGCAGGCGATCCTCGGCGAGCCCCATCCGCTGCTCGAGCGGATGACGCCCGCGCGTCTCGTCGCCTGACGCCCGCTAGAGCTCGAGCTGCACCAGGTCGAGCTCGCCCGCCCGCTCGTAGGCCGCGATTGCAATCGCGAGGTCCTGGATCGCGAGCCCGGTCGAGTCGAAGAGCGTGATCTCGTCGGGCGAGCGCCGGCCCTCGGCCTCGCCGATGAGGACGGCGCCGAGCTCGGTCACGTCTCCGCGCCCGATCGCGCCCGCCTCGACTGCCGCGGCGAGCTCGCCGCCGTGGCTCGCCTGCTCCCACTCGTCGCAGAAGACGCGGCCGCGCCGGATCTCGCCGATCGCGATCTCGGCCTTTCCCGGTCCGTCGGCGCCCATCAGGCTGACGTGCTGTCCCGGCCGCAGCGAGCCCTCTCCGAGCACGATCTCGCTGCCCGGCGTGACGGTGACCAGCACGTCGGCGGCGAGCGCTGCCTCGAGGCTCTCCGCCACACCCGTCCCGAGCGCCGCGGCGACGGCTCGGGCGCGCTCCGCGTCGATGTCCCAGAGGTCGACCTCGATGCGGCCGAGCGCCTTGAGGGTCCGCGCCGCCGCGCGCCCGTTCACGCCGACGCCGATCACGGCCGCAGAGCCGCCGGCGACCCCGAGCGTCTCCGCCGCGAGCGCCGCCGCTGCGCCCGTGCGCAGGGCGGTGACCGCGGCCGCGTCCATCACCGCCTCGACGAGACCGGTCTCGGCGTGGGAAAGGACGACCAGGCCACTCACAGTGGGTAGCCCGCGCTCCGGGTTGCGCGGAAAAGACGTCACCCATTTCAGAAGCGCATGGCCACCGCCGAGCGCGGGCATCGCGCGGAAGTCGCCTGCCGGGTAGTTCGTGACGTAGAGCTTCGGCTGCATCGTCCACTCGCCGCGAGCGTGCGCCACGAACGCGTCGCGCACGGCCTCGTACGCGCGCGTCGGCGGGACCGCAACCTCGACGTCGCGGGCGGCAAAGAACAGTGCCGGCACTACAGCGCCTTGACGGCTGCGCCCACGGCCTCGAGCGCCTTCTTCGCGTCCGCGAAGAGCATCGAGGTCTTCGGGTCGTAGAAGAGCGGGTTGTCGATTCCTGCGAAGCCGGGGCTGAGGCTGCGCTTGACGACCACGACGCTTGCCGCCCGGTCGACCTCGATGATCGGCATCCCGTAGATCGGGCTGCCCGGGTCGGTGCGCGCGGCCGGATTGACGACGTCGTTGGCGCCGAGGATCACGACCACGTCCGTCTGCGGCAGCTCCGGGTTGATCTCGTCCATCTCTTTCAGCTGGTCGTAGGGCACGTCCGCCTCGGCGAGAAGCACGTTCATGTGCCCCGGCATCCGGCCGGCGACGGGGTGGATGCCGTAGAGCACGTCGATGCCCTTGCTCTCGAGCACCTCAGCGAGCGCGCGCACGTCGTGCTGGGCCTGGGCGACCGCGAGCCCGTAGCCGGGGACGAAGACGACCTTGCGCGCGTAAGCAAGCATGATCGCGAGGTCCTCGGCCGTCGTCGAGCGCACCGTGCGGCCGTCGTCGGCTGCCGCTGCGCCGCCGCCGGCCTGCACCGCGCCGAAGGCGCCGAAGAGGACGTTGCCGATCGAGCGGTTCATCGCGCGGCCCATCATCAGCGTCAGCAGCGTGCCCGACGCGCCGACGAGCGCTCCGGCGACGATGAGCACGTTGTTGTGGAGGAGGAAGCCGGCGGCCGAGGCGGCGAGGCCGGTAAAAGCGTTCAGGAGCGAGATCACGACGGGCATGTCCGCACCCCCGATCGGGAGCACGAAGAGGACGCCGAACGCGAGTGCGGCAACGATCAGCGCGACGATGAGCACATCGCTGTCCGCCCCTGCGACGATGGCCGCGCCGAATGCGAGCGCGACGAGCAGCACCGCGCCGTTCACGAACTGCTGGCCGGAGTAGACGATCGGCCGGCCGCTGAGCAGCTCCTGCAGCTTGGCGAAGGCGATCAGCGAGCCAGAGAAGGAGATGCTCCCGATCAGCGCCGAGAGCAGGATCGCGACCGACTCCTCGCCGTCGAGGCCTCCGGGCTCCGGGGCGAGGTTGTGGAACTCCGCGAACGCGATGAGCGCGACCGCGCCGCCGCCGACGCCGTTGAAGAGCGCCACCATCTGCGGCATCGCGGTCATCTTCACGGAGCGGGCGCCGACGACGCCGATCACCGCGCCGATCGCCATCGCCACTGCTATGCCGGCGTAGTTCTCGAGCCCGTCCTGGGCGAGCGTGACCGCGATCGCCAGCGCCATGCCGCCGGCGCCGAGCAGATTGCCCTGCCGAGCGCGCTTTGGCGAGGACAGAAAACGGAGCGCAAGGATGAACGTCACGATCGTGACCAGGTAGAGCAGGTTCGTCGTTGTCTCGCTCACGCGTCGGGCTCCCGCGGCTTGCGGGCCTTGAACATCTCGAGCATGCGGTCGGTGACGACGAAGCCCCCGACGGCGTTGGCGGTCCCGAGCACGACTGCACAGAAGCCCACGACCCGGGTCAGCGTGTCGCCACCCGCTCGGCCGGCGACGAGGATCGCGCCGACGACGACGATTCCGTGGATCGCGTTCGTACCCGACATCAGCGGCGTGTGCAGCATCGTCGGCACCTTCGAGATCACCTCGATCCCGAGGAAGATCGCCAGCACCAGAATTGTCAGCTCGACGACGAGCGCCGTATCGCTCACGTCCCTGGCCGCCTTTCGCTCCCGCCCGGCGGAGCCGGGCTCCGCGAAAGGCTGACGCCGCTCGCGGCACTCCGGCCGGCGGCCCGTACGTCCGTACTGTTCCACCGGCCTACGCACCGCGAGCGGCGTCCCAGGAACGTGAGCGACACGACGACGCGGGTGTCCACTACGCGGTCACCTGCGGTCGAGCCACGCACGCGCCCGCCGTGATCTCGTCGTCGAAGTCGAGCGTGAGCGTGCCTCCGGGCGCGAGGTGCTGCAGCAGCGCCGAGACGTTGCGCGCATAGAGCTGGCTGGCGTGGGACGGCAACCGTGAGGGGAGATCGGTGAAGCCGACGATCGTGACGCCGCCCCGCTCGACCTCGGCGCCCGGCTCGGTCAGCTCGCAGTTCCCGCCCATCTCGGCCGCGAGGTCGACGATCACCGAGCCCGCGTGCATCCGCTCGACCGCGGTGGCGGGAATCAGGCGGGGAGCCGGCCTGCCCGGGACGAGCGCCGTCGTGATCACGACGTCGAACTCCGGGATCCGCTCCTCCAGCGCAGCCTGCTGGTGCGCCTGCTCGTCCGCGGTCAGCTCCGCGGCGTAGCCGCCCGCCGTCTCCGCTCCGACGACGCCGAGGTCGAGGAAGGACGCGCCGAGGCTCTCCACCTGCTCGCGGACGACCGGCCGCACGTCGAATCCGGAGACGACCGCTCCCAGGCGCCGTGTCGTCGCGATCGCCTGAAGGCCGGCGACGCCCGCCCCGAGGATCAGCACCCTCGCAGGCGCGACCGTTCCTGCCGCCGTCATCATCAAGGGAAAGAGCCGCGGGAGCCGGTCGGCGGCGATCACGGCGGCTTTGTAGCCGGCGACGGTGCTTTGCGAGGAGAGCGCGTCCATGGACTGGGCTCGGCTGATCCGCGGGATCGACTCCATCGCGAACGCCACGATCCCGCGGGCGGCGAGCCGCTCGATACCTGTCTGGTCGGTGAGCGGGGCGAGAAAGCCGATCAGCACCGTTCCCGGCGCGAGCTCGCCGATGTCCTCCGCCTCCGGCCGGCCGACTCGAGCCACGCCCTCTGCCCCTGTGTAGAGCTCCGAGCGCGGGACGACGTCTGCACCGGCCGCCGTGTACTCCTCGTCGGGGAAGCTTGCCGCGGTGCCCGCCTCCTGCTCGACCGCGATCGAGAACCCCGCGGCGACGAGCTTGCCGACCGCGTCTGGAACGAGCGCCACGCGGCGCTCGCCGGCAGCGGTCTCTCTCGGGACGACGACCCTCACGGCGAGCCAACTCTACGGAGGCGAGCCGGCAGCCGCCAAGCCTCAGCCTCTAGAGCGACGCCCACACCTCGAGCTTGGACATCACTCGCCGGATCACTTCGTCGGTGAACTCGCGCGTGCCCGCGTGGCCGCCGAGGTCGGCGGTCCGGGTGCCCTCGGCGACGGCTTCGAGGCACGCCTCGCGAATCGCCCGCCCCGCCTGCTGCGCCTCCTCGTCGGCGTGCGAGAGCAGCGCGGCGCCCGCGAGGATCATCGCCATCGGATTCGCCACGTCCTTGCCGAAGAGCGATGGCGCCGTGCCGTGCGCGGCCTCCGCCATCAGCGCGTCCGGGACGTAGTCGTCGTCGAAGGCGACGAGCAGCGACTCGGAGCCGGCGATCGAGCCGAAGAGCGGCAGGACGAGGTCGGAGAGGATGTCGCCGTCGCGGTTCAGCGTCGGGATCACGAGCGGAGCGCCCGTGCTCGCGATCAGGAGCGCGAAGGTCGCGTCGATCAACTGCGGCTCGTATGCGACCTCGGGGTGGCGCTCGGCGGCGGCGTCCATCTCCTCCTTGAGCATCCCCTCGTAGACAGGGCTGACCGTGTACTTCGGGCCGCCGAACACCTTGGCGCCGGTCCGCTCGGCCTGGCGAAAAGCGAACTCGGCGACCGAGCGGCAGATTCGCCGCTCGATTCGCTCCGTCCGGAACGCGACCTCGTCCTCGCCGTCGCCCTCCCGCCATTCCTTTGCGCCGTACGCGTCGCCGACGGCCATGCGGACGACCGAGATCGGCGAGTGGACGCCGCCGAGCGGCACGACTCCCGGGATCCGTCGGCCGGTTCGGACGATCACTCGACCGCCGATCTCCTCGCGCAGAATTCGGTTCGGCGAGCCGACGTCCCCGGCGGTCTCGGGCGTGATGGTCGCGGCTTTGAGACCGAGACCGTGCTCGCGAATCGCCTGCGCCGCTTCGTTCACGACCGCGTTCTTCGTCTCGCGCCGATGCGCGAGCGAGAGGTCGAAGCGCGGGAAGTCGAGCTCGAGCCCGATCACCTCCGGAGCGAGCGTGCGCAGCGCTTCTTCGAGCAGCTCCTGCCCGGTGTCATCCCCGTCGAGCACGACGATCGTTCGCGGGTCCATCGGCGGCGGATGATACTCGCGCGAATCGGGTAGGCACGACGCGTGGCGCGACGGGGCGGTTGGAGGCGCGCGGGGTCGAAAGGGCGGTTTCGCTACGTAGACGCTCGCGGAAACCGGATCGAGGATCCGGAGAAGCTCGCGCGGATCGAGCAGCTCGTGATCCCGCCCGCGTGGAAGGACGTCTGGATCTCGCCTCGCGCCGGCGCGAAGCTGCAAGCGACCGGCGTCGACCGGGCGGGGCGGCGCCAGTACCTTTATCACCCGGAATACCGCGCGCGGCAGGAGCAGGCGAAGTTCGACAACCTCGTTCGCTTCGGGGAGAAGCTGCCGGACATGCGGGCTGCGATGGCAACGCACATGGCGCTCGATACCTATGACCGCGAGCGCGTATGCGCGGTCGCATTGCGCGTGATCAACCTCGCGTGGTTCAGGGTCGGCTCCGACCGCTACGCGCAGACCTCGCGTACGCACGGCGTGACGACGCTCTCACGCCGCCATGTGACCGTGCGCGGCAATCGAGTCACCTTCCGCTTCCGGGCGAAGCACCGCGTCCAGGTGCGAACGACGGTCGTCGACGAGGAGCTGGCAGGCGCGATCAAGGAGCTGCTCGCTCAGCCGGGAGGCGCGCGCGTCTTCCGGTACGCCTCGAACGGCGGGTCGTGCGTGCTCACTGGCGCGGTTCTGAACGACTACATCCGCGAGCACATGGACGACGAGTTCACGGCCAAGGACTTCCGCACCTGGGGCGGGACGCTGACGGCTGCGATCGCGCTCGCAGAGCACGGCGTCGCCGAGAGCGACGCGGAGGCGAAACGGACGGTTGCAAACGTCATGCGCACGGTCGGCGAGCGGCTCGGAAACACGCCGGCCGTCGCTCGCACGTCGTACGTCAGTCCTGCCGTGGTCGAGCAGTATCTCGACGGCAGAACGATCGAGGATTTCAGACCGCGTCATTTACGCGTTGTCAAGGCGCGCGATATCGAGCTCGACCCTGAGGAGCAGGCGCTCCTGAGTCTGCTCCGGTCCTGGCGAATCCGGCGTATTCGCAAGGCAGCGTGATTTCGGTCCGCCTTTCCGCTAGGATTGCGCCGCTCGATCCGCTCTCCAAGGAGGAATACTGTGGCTCGTAAGACAGTGCTCGTCTCCGACATCTCCGGCGCAGAGATCGCCGACGGAAAAGGCGCGACGATTCGAATCACGTTCCACGATGCCCGGAAGGGCGTGCGCGAGCTCGACGTCACCGACGCCGAGGCCGAGAAGATGGGCGGACGTCAGGTCGCACGGCGCGGTCGCCGGCCGAAGTCTGCGACGACGTAGACTGCACGCCGCTTTCCCGCTCTTTGCCGAAATTTCGTACGAAACGGCGTCGGAGACCGGGACTACGATGAGTAGATGGGTCTCGCCCTCGTCGTCGGGCCGGCGAAGGCCGGCAAGATCGCTCGTCTTCTCGACGGCTACCTCGAGGCGATCGACCGCGACCCGGTCCTGATCGTCCCGAACCGGACGGACGTCGACCGGATCGAGCGCGACCTGTTGCGCCGGACGGGGGCGCTGCTCGACGGGTCGATCGGCACCTTCGACGACGTCTTCCGCGAGCTCGCGCTCGCGGACGCCGACGCCCGCCAGGTCACCGGCGACGCGCAGCGGGCGCTCGTCGCTCGTCGCGTGCTGGCGCGAACGCCCCTGAACGGGCTCGGCCGCTCGGCGCGCTTCGCGGGCTTCGCCGACGCGCTGCTCGCCGTGCTCGGCGAGCTGGAATCCGGCCTCGTCGACCCCAACGATCTGGAGGGCGAGCTCGCGCCGCTCTACGGCGCCTACAGGGCCGAGCTCGACCGGCTGGGTCTGTGGGACAGCGACTTGCTCCGGCGACGCGCCGTCGAGCGTCTGCAGTCCGAGCTCGGCGCCTGGGACGGGCGTCCCGTCTTCGCCTACGGGTTCGAGGACCTGACAGGGGCGGAGTGGGGGTTGCTCGAGGCCCTTTCCGCCCGCGCGGAAGTGACCGTCTCGCTCCCGTACGAGCCAGGCCGCACGGCCTTCGCCTCGCTGCGGCGCACGCAGGAGGACTTGGCCGCGCTCGCGGGTGGCCGAATCGCCGAGCTTTCCGCTCCGACCCCCGGGGGCGGTCTCGATGCGCTCTCCCATCTCGAGCGGCATCTCTTCACCGACTCGCCTCCTCCGGGGCCCGCGCTCTCGGGCGCGATCCGCTTCTTCGAGGGTGCCGGCGCGCGCGGCGCGCTCGAGCTCGTCGCGGAGGAGGTCCGGGAGCTCGCTGCCGCCGGCGTCCCGCTCGAGGAGATCGCTCTCGTCCTCCCGTCGCTCGAGCGCTGGCGCGCGCCGCTCGAGACGGTGCTCGGCACGACCGGGATCCCGTTCGCCGTCGAGGGTCGGGTCCGCCTGGGCCAGACGCCGTTCGGCCAGGCCCTTCTCGCGCTGCTCCGCTTCGAATGGCAAGGCGGCGGCCGCCGCGAGCTCTACGCGTATCTCCGCTCGCCCTACTCCGGCTTCCCTCGCTCGCACGTCGACTTCCTCGAGGGCAGGCTGCGTGGACGCGGCATCTCCGGGCACGAGACGGTCGAGGCCGAGACGGTCAAGCTCCGCGACGGCCGGCCGCTGCCGCCGCTCGAAGCACTGCGCAGCGCGTCCGGCCCGATCGAGGCCGTGCGCGCGCTGGCGACGTCGATGCTGCGCGGCTCACACGGCCTCGAAGCGCCGCCGGTCGGCGACGCGAGCCGGGCCGACCTGCGCGCCTACGACTCAGTTCGTCGCCTGCTGGAGGAGCTGGACGGCTGGCGCGCGCTCGGAGAAGGGCTGAGCGAGGACGAAGCGCTTGCGGCACTCGAGCACGCGGAGGTACGGATCGGCTCGGCCCTCGAGCGGGGTCGCGTCGCCGTCCTCGACCTCGCCCGCGCACGGACGCGCCACTTCGACGCTGTCTTCCTGCTCGGCCTCGAGGAAGGCACGCTGCCGCGCCGCTCCAACCCGTCCCCCTTCCTGGACGACGAGGCCCGGAGCGCGCTCGATCGGGACGCGCGAGCGCGGCTTGTCCGCCCCGACCCCGTCGAGCGCGAGCGTTACCTGTTCTACACCGCGTGCACACGCGCGACCCGCCGCTTGACGCTGGTCCGCGAGGCTGCGACCGACGAAGGCAGCCCCCGCGAGCCGAGCCCGTTCTGGGACGAGGTGGTCGCGCTCTACGAGCCGGAGGACGTGCGCCGCTGGACGAGGCGCCGACCGCTCTCGGAGCTGACCTGGGGGCTCGAGGAGGCACCTACGGAGCGCGAGCGCTTGCGCGCGCTCGCGCTGCTCGCCGTCGCGGAGCCCGAGCAGGCGGAGGCGCTCGCGGCGGCGAACGGCTGGGGGCGACGGCTGCAACGGGCGCGCGGCGCGTTCACGCGCGAGACCCGGCTGCGACACGCGCGGGTGCTCGACGAGCTGTCGGCGAGAACGCCATTCAACGTCACGGAGCTCGAGCGCTTCGCCGACTGCTCGTCGGCGTGGTTCTTCGAGCGGGTGATCTCGCCGCGACAGATCGACCGACGTGTCGACGCGATGTTGCGTGGCTCGGTCGCGCACACGGCGCTGCACCGGTTCTACGCCGGTCTCCCACGGGCGATCGGCAGCGATCGGGTCGAGGAGAGCAAGCTCGACGAGGCGCTCGCGTTCCTCGCGGAGTGCGTCGCCGGCGCGCTCGAAGGCGTGAAGCTCGAGATGGCGGAGCTCGACCGGCGCGAGCTCGAGCAGGGGCTCCTCCGCGACCTCGAGCAGCTTGTTCGCGACGAGGCGCGCGGGACGATCCCGCTCGTCCCTCGCAAGTTCGAGGTCGCGTTCGGCTCCGAGCGCTCGGCTCCTGAGCTTCAGCGCGGCCTCGACCTCGGCGACGGGCTCGTGCTCTCGGGGAAGATCGACCGGATCGACGTCGATCCCGCGAGCGCGCGCGGGATCGTCCAGGACTACAAGTCCGGCCGGACCGGCCACTCCGCTGCGGAGATCGAGAAGGAGCTGCGGCTGCAGATCCCGCTCTACATGCTCGTGCTGCGCGACCTCGTCGGGATCGAGCCGCTCGGCGGCCTGTACCGGCCCCTCGCCGGGGAGCGGAGGGCGCGGGGCCTGCTCCGAGCCGAGGCGAAGGACGATGCGCTCCCAGGCTTCGTCGCGCACGACTACCTCGAGGAGGACGCGTTCTGGGCGCAGGTCGAGGGAGCCCGCGACCTCGCGCGCAACCTGGCGCAGCGGATTCGGGTCGGCGACGTCCGCCACGATCCGAAGGGGACGGACGGCTGTCCGGCCTGGTGCGACCTCTGGCGCATGTGCCGGGTGAGGCGTTCATGAGAGAGCTGAACATCGAGCAGGCCGCGGCAATCGCGGCCCACGGCCAGGTGTTCGTCTCGGCGGGCGCCGGGACCGGCAAGACCACCGTGCTCGTCGAGCGCTTCGTCGAGGCGGTCTGCGAGCGCGGGTTGGACGTCGACTCGATGCTCGTGATCACGTACACCGAACGGGCCGCCGGGGAGCTCAAGGGACGGATCCGGCAACGGCTGCGCGAGCTCGGCCGGCACGATCTCGCCCGCTCGCTCGACGGCGCCTGGATCTCGACGATCCACGGCTTCTGTCTGCGTCTGCTGAAGGCGCACCCGTTCGCGGCCGGCCTCGATCCCCGCTTCCGGATCCTGGACGAGGGTCAGGGGCGGGTCGTCCGGGGCGAGGCGTTCGACGCCGCGCTCAACTCGTTCTGCGCGAGCGACGATCCCGAGCGGTTGCGCCTGTTGGCGACGTACGGCGCCTCCGGCTTGCGCAGGATGCTGACGTCCGTCTACGAGACGCTTCGCTCCGCAGGCCGCGAGCTCCTGCTCGAGCTCGGCGCGCGGCCCAAGCTGGACCAGCGGCTGACCGAGCTCGCCGATGCCGCGCGCGCGCTCGCAGCCGACGGCGACGCGACCGAAGCTGCGCGGGCCGCCGCGACGCAGGCGCTCGTGCTCGCACAGGAGCCGCCGCTGCCGGAGCGGCTGCTCGACCTGAGCGGGTTGCGCGCCCGCGGCGAGCGGGCGGCGAGCTACGAGGAGGCGCGGAGGGCGGTGGAGCAGGCGGCGCTCGACGAGCTCGCGCTGCGCGACCGCGAGCTGCTCCAGGAGCTCTTGCTCGGCTTCGCGGACGCGTACACGGCGGCCAAGGACGCCGAGTCGGCGCTCGACTTCGAGGATTTGCAGCTTCGCGCCCGCGACCTCCTCCGGGAGCGCGAGGCGCTCCGCGACCGCGAGCAGCTCCGCTTCCGCTCGATCATGGTCGACGAGTTCCAGGACACGAACCGGCTCCAGTGCGAGCTGATCGACCTGCTGACCGGGCCGGGCACGGAGAGGTTCTTCGTCGGGGACGAGTTCCAGTCGATCTACGGCTTCCGCCACGCCGACGTGCGCGTCTTCCGCGAGCGGCGCGCGGAGGCAGGCACGCTGCTGCCGCTGACGCGCAACTACCGCTCGCGGCCCGAGGTGCTGTCGGTCGTCAATCACCTCTTCGGAGCCGAATTCGGGGCGGAGTTCCAGCCGCTCGCCGCCTCGGGCGAGTTTCCCGATCCCGTTTTCGGCACGCCGGTCGAGCTGCTCGTGACCGACAAGGCGGCCTATGCGGAGACCGGGATCCACTGGCGTCGCGGCGAGGCGCGCCACGTCGCGCGGCGTGTGGCGGAGCTGGTCGAGAGCGGCGCCGCGAGCGCGGGGGAGATCGTCCTCCTCTTCGCTGCCGGTACCGACGCGGAGTGGTACGAGGAGGAATTGCGCGAGGCGGGGCTGGCCACGTACCGCGCGACCGGGCGCGGCTACTTCGGCCAGCAGCAGGTAGTCGACCTGCTCTCGTACCTCCGCCTGCTCCAGAACCGCTACGACGACGAGGCGCTCGTCACGGTGCTCGCCTCGCCCTTCGTCGGGGTCTCGAACGACGCGTTGCTGCTCCTCCGGCGGGCTGCGCGCGGGCCCATCTTCACCGGGCTCGAGCGATCGCTTCCGGACGACCTCGCCGAGCGCGACGCGCGGCTCCTCCGCGCCTTCCGGCAGCGCTACGACCGCTTGACCGAGGCAGCGGCACGCCTCTCCCTCGAGCGGCTCTGCGAGAGAGTCGTCTCCGATCACGATTACGACCTCGCCGTCCTCGCGCAATGGGACGGACGACGCCGCTACGCCAACCTGCGCAAGCTCGCCCGGCTCGCGCGCTCGTACGAGGAGCTGCGCGGCCCGGACGTCGAGGGCTTCGTCCGCTTCGTCGAGGAGCAGGAGGCGGTCGGGGCCGCCGAGCGCGACGCGGTCGCCGTCGAGGAGGGTGCCGACGCCGTCCGGCTGCTGACGATCCACGCCGCCAAGGGGCTCGAGTTCAAAGTCGTCGTCGTCGCCGACGCGGGGCGGGACCGCAGCGTGCCTGGGGCCGACGAGATCCTCTGTCTCTCCGACGGCCGCTTCGGCTTCCGCGTCGCCGACCCGGTGACCGGCAAGCGGCACGGGGTGCTCGGCTACGAGCACGTCAAGGATGCGAGCCGGGCTGAGGACGAGGCCGAGCGCCTGCGCCTCTACTACGTCGCGATGACGCGGGCGATCGACCGGCTGATCGTTTCCGGCTCGATCGACTCACGCCGGCGCTCCGAGGAGAGGACGCCGATCGGCTGGGTGCTGGGGCGGCTGGATTGCAAGAGCGAGCTCGAGCATGCGGCCGACGGCCCCGTCGAGCTCGAGCGCGAGGGCGCGCGCGTGCTCGTCCGCCTCGACACCGGCAAAACCGCCGGCGCGGTTTCGCTGGACGATGCACCGCCAACGGTAGAGACCGAGGCGGGTCAGTTGGCGCTGTTCGTTCCCGATCAAGTGTCGCCGCTGCCGCCATTGGCGCCGGTGCTCGCGCCGATTCAGGTGCTGCCCGAGCCGCCGCACCACGACGTGCGCCGTCTCTCCTACAGCGCGCTCGCCCTCTTCGAGCGCTGCTCCTACCGCTACTACGCCGAGCGCGTCGCCGGGATGCGCGCTGCCGACGCACACGGCACAGTCGCCGGCCGGCAAGGGCTCGCCGCGACGGAGATCGGCGACGCGGTCCACCGCCTGCTCGAGCTCGTCGACCTCGCCGCGCCCACGCCGCCGGACGTCGGGCAGGTGCGGGGTTGGTATCCCGCCGTGACGGACGAGGAGCTGGCGCGGATCGAGGAGTTCGTCGGCTCCTACTGCGGCTCGGCGCTCGCCGCCCGGATCGCGACCCTCGCCGGCGCCCGACCCGAGCGGCCCTTCGCCTTCGAGCACGACGGCGTCCTCCTTCACGGCCGCCTCGACGTGCTCCACCGCGACGGGCCGCGCGCGCTCGTGCTCGACTACAAGACGAACGCGCTCGCCGAGGGGACGCCCGAGGAGATCGTCGAGGCGGACTACCGTCTGCAGCGCCTCGTCTACGCGCTGGCCTGCTTCCGCGCCGGGTCGGAGGAGGTCGAGGTCGTGTACCACTTCCTCGAGCTGCCCGATGCAGTCGTCTCGACGACGTTCGTGCGGGCGGACGTGCCGTTGCTCGAGGCCGAGCTCTCCGAGGCGATCGGCCGGATCCGCGCCGGCGAGTTCGTGCCCACGCCGAGCGAGTTCGTCTGCGCCGGCTGCCCTGCCCTCGACGTCGTCTGTGCGGGACCGAAGCTGCGCTCCCGTCCACCCGAGCTCGCCGCGGTCTCCTAATGCGCGTTGCCGCCCTCCACGACGTCCACGGCAACCTGCCGGCGCTCGAGGCCGTGCTCGCCGAGGTCGCGTCGCTCGAGGTCGACCGGATCGTCTGCGGCGGTGACGTGGTCGCGGGCCCGTTTCCGCGCGAGTGCCTCGACAAGCTCGTTGCCCTCGACGCGGTGTTCGTGCGCGGCAACGCCGACCGGGAGTCGTCGCGCGCTCCCGCGGGGACCTGGGAGTGGATCGTCGGGAAACTCGACCCGCCGGCGATCGAGTTTCTCGGCGCGTTGCCGCATGCCGTGTCGCTCGGCGGCGTCCTCTACTGCCACGGCTCCCCGCGCGACGACGACGAGATCCTCACGCGCGTCTCCCCCGACGAGCGTTTTCGAGCCGCGTTGGCCGGAGTAGAGGAGCGCCTCGTCGTCGGCGGGCACACGCATGTCCAGTTCGAGCGCCTGATCGACGGGACCCGCTTCGTCAACGCCGGCAGCGTCGGCATGCCCTACGAGGGGAAGCAGGGTGCGTTCTGGGCGCTGCTGGAGGGCGAAGACGTCGATTTCCGGCACACGCCGTACGCAGTCGACGCGGCCGCGGCTGCGATCCGGACGAGCGGGTACCCGAGCGCGGACCAGATCGCCGGCTGGCTGCTGGACCCGGAGGATCCCGACGAGGTGTCGGCGTACTTCGAGAGCATTGCCACGTAGCTTCGTCAGGGAGGCAAGGCGACCCGTCGGGCGGCGACGCGACCGGATCCGTCCGATCGTCGAGCGTCTCGCGGCGGAGCACGCCGACGCGCGGATCGCGCTCAGTTTCCGGACGCCGCTCGAGCTGCTCGTCTCGGTGATGCTCTCGGCGCAGACGACTGACGTCAACGTGAACCGTGTCACCGAGCGCCTGTTCGAGAAGTACCGGACGCCCGAGGACTACCTCGCGGTCCCGGAGGAAGAGCTCCAGCGCGACGTCTACGCGACAGGGTTCTTCCGCCAGAAGACGAGGTCGATCCGAGGGACGATGCGAGTGCTCCTGGAGGAGTTCGACGGCGAGGTGCCGCGGACGATCCCGGAGCTCCTGCGGCTGCCGGGAGTGGCGCGCAAGACGGCCAACGTCGTCGCGGCCGAGCTCGGGACGCCGCAGGGAATCGTCGTCGACACGCACGTTCGCCGGCTCTCGCAACGGCTGGGCCTGACGAGACAGGAGGATCCGGTCAAGATCGAGCGCGACCTGGTCAAGCTCGTCCCGCGCGCGGACTGGGGCCGCTTCCCGCACCTGCTGATCTGGCACGGGCGGCGGGTCTGCGACGCTCGGCGGCCTCTCTGCGAGGCCTGTGTCGTCAACGACCTCTGTCCGTCGAGCCGCGTCGCCGTTACGGCGCCGCCAGCGCCTCGCGTTCCTGCTCGGTAAGCGGGCGGGTAGCGCCGCCCTTGCCGTCGATCACCGCGACTACCAGCTCGAGCTCGGCGACGACGCGGCCGTCGGGCGCGCCGAGCGTCACGGTCGCGGTCACGCTCTTCGTCCCCAGGCGGGCGAGCGACGCCGAGCCGACCACCTGCACGTCCGCGAGCTTCAGCTCGGAGCGGTACTCGATCGTCGTCCGCGCGGCGACGTAGTCCCAGACCGTGCCGGCGTGCAACCCCAGCTTCTGGCGGAACCAGTGGTCGAGCACCTCCTCCGCGAAGGTGAGGTAGACGGCCTGGTTGACGTGCCCGTACGCGTCCAGGTCGCGCCAGCGGATGTCGATGCGCTTCTCGAGCAAGGTCGCGCCGCTCAGCGAGGCGAGAGGGCGACGAGGAGGCCGCCGTCCTCATCGTAGGCCGGGAAGACGTCGGCCGTGACCAGCTTGACCTGGCCGGCACGCGAGCGCAGCTCGAGCCGCTCGCCCAGGCGCCGGACGCCCCACTCGAGCGCAAGCGCGATCGGGCTCTTGCCGTCCTCGTACCCGTCGAGCCCGAACGCGTCGACGATGTCCTTCCCCATCAACTCGCGCTCGCGGTAGCCGGTCAGCTCGAAGACGCCGCGGCCGGCGGCGAGGATGCGCCCAGACCGGTCGCAGGCCACGAATCCGGCGTTGGGGGATGGGTAGTAGTCGTCTCGCAGCTCGAAGAGGAACCCGAAACCGCAGCGTTCGCAGGAGACCGACTGGCGGAGAAGGCCCTGCCGCCCGTCGTGGTCGACCGAGCGGTCCTTGCAGTTCGGGCAGATGAAATACGGCACCCGAGCAGCGTACCGACGAGGCCTAGATCCACTTCTTCGAGCGGAAGAAGGCGAGCTGGCCGATCGTGATCAGCGCGATCACGCCCCAGGAGAACGCGTAGCCGAACCTCCAGCCGAGCTCAGGCATGTGCTCGAAGTTCTGGCCGTAGACGCCGACGAGGAAAGTGGGGATGAGCACGAGGGAGGCGACGACCGCGAGCTTCTTCACGATCTCGTTCTGGTCCTGGGCGATCTTCGCCTGGTGGTAGTCGCGCGCGTCGGCGATCAGCTCACGGGCGACGTCGAGCGACTCGGTCGCGCGCAGGAGCCTGTCGTACGCATCGGCGAAGTCGAGCTCGAGCGACCGGTCGAAGACGAGATTCTCGCCCACGTCGACGCGGCCGTCGACAACGCGGCGCACGGCATCGCGCGTCGGCGTCAGCAGGCGGCGGACGGTCAGGACGTTCCGACGCAGCCCCGACAGCTCCCTGCGCGTCTGCTCGCCCGGCCAGCTCTCGATCCCGTCCTCCATCTCCGCGCTCTCGTCGTTCAGCGCATCGACGGCGTTCAGGAAGTGCTCGGTGACCGCGTCGACGAAATGGTGGGCGATCTGGCCCGCCGACGGCACGACCCGAGCGTCGCTCGCAGCCTCGACGGGCTCGAGGTCGAACGGCTCCCCGCCGGGCGGTGTCTTGCGCACGGAGAGCGCGACCTCCGGGGTGAGCACCAGGTCGACCTCCTGGACGACGTAATCCTGATCCCGCGCCGGCACTGGGACGAGCAGAACGCCGAAGACGTAGTCCCCGTGCGACTCGAGCGTCGGGCGCGGCTCGTGCTCGTCGATCGAGAGCAGGAGGTCGAGCGCGCGCGGATGCAGGTCGACCGGGCTTGCCGCCAGCAACTCCTCCCGGCTCGGGTCGAGCAGGTCGATCCAGCGCGCGCCGCCGTTCACCGCGCGAGGGTAGCGCCAGGATCGGCCGGATCCGGCCTCGCGCCCCTGACCGGCTGCGCCTCCCGGCCGGCGGAGCCGGCCTCCGGCGCAGCCTCGCGTCGCTCGCGGCACTCCAGCCGGCGGCCCGTACCACCAGTACTGTTCCACCGGCCTACGTACCGCGAGCGACGCGTCAGGAGCGCGAGGAAGTCCTACGCGCGCGCCGTGTGCTCGCGCGGGGCCGTCAGCGCCGCCTCCGGATGCCCTTCGGACTCGGCGAGGAAGCGCTCCGCGTCCAGGGCGGCGGCGCAGCCGGAGCCGGCCGCGGTGATGGCCTGCCGGTAGACGTCGTCCTGGACGTCGCCCGCGGCGAAGACGCCGGGGATGTTCGTCTCGGTCGACTTGCCCTTCGTGATCAGGTAGCTGTTCTCGTCGTGGTCGAGCCAGTCGACGAACAGCGTCGTCGTCGGGTCGTGTCCGATCGCGACGAAGAGACCGTCGGTCGGGAAGTCGAGCGTCTCGTCCGTCTCGACGTTGCGCAGGCGGACGCCGGTGAGCTTGCCGGCGTCGACGCCCAGCACCTCCTCGACCACGAACGGGGTCAGGAGCTCGATCTTCTCGTGGGCGCGGGCGCGCTCGAGCATGATCTGCGAGGCCCGGAACTCGTCGCGGCGGTGCACGATCGTGACCTTGGACGCGAACTTCGTCAGGAAGAGCGCCTCCTCCATCGCCGAGTCGCCGCCGCCGACGACGACGACCTCGCGCTCGCGGTAGAAGGCGCCGTCGCAGGTCGCGCAGTACGTGACGCCCCGTCCGTGGAGGGCGCGCTCCGACTCGAGCCCAAGCTGGCGGGCCGTTGCCCCGGTCGCGACGATCACCGTCTGGGCCAGGTACTCGTCGTCGCCGACGAACACCTTGAAGGGCCGTTCGGAGAGATCGACGCGGGTGACGTCGTCGGTGAGAAAGTCGGTCCCGAACCGGCCCGCCTGGGCGCGGAACTCGGCCATCATCTGTGGGCCCATGACGCTGTCCTGGTAGCCGGGGTAGTTCTCGACCTCGCTCGTGATCATCAGCTGGCCGCCCCAGTTGAAGCCCTCGATCAGGAGCGGGCGCATGTTGGCGCGCGCTGCGTAGAGCGCAGCGGTGTACCCGGCGGGACCGCCGCCGATGATGATCACGTCACGAACGTCGCTCACGTGCTTTCCTCTTTCCCTGGTCGTCTTGGGCGCATGCGTGCGCCCTCACGATAGAGAACGAATCGGAGCGTGCGGGTGTTCCTTGCCGCACCGTGGACAAGGCTTAGAATCGAGCAGGCCTGGCAGAAAGGACCGAGATGACGACAACGACTGTCAGTCTCCACGGCCTGCGTGAGCTCTCCGGCTTCCGGGCCGAGCACGGGTGTGCGATCAGCCTCTACCTCGATCTCGATCCGAGCGTCACGCCGACCGCGGGCGCGGCCGCTGCGCGCGTGCGCTCGCTGCTCGACGCTGCGGCGAAGTCCTCCGGAATCAGTCGCGCGGGCTTCGCTCATGAGGTCAAGGTCGGCTTGAAGACCGACTTCGACCGCCTCGAGCGATATTTCGACTCGGAGTTCGTCCGGAACGGCGCGCGCGGGCTCGCCGTCTTCGCCGCCGGGCTCGACAACGTCTGGAGCGTGCTCCCGCTTCCCTGGTCCGTCGCAGACACCGTGCGCGTCGCGGACGACTTCCTGCTCGCTCCCCTCGTGCCGTTTCTCGGGCGCGGCGACGGGGCGCTCGTCGCCGTGGTCGGCCGCGAGCGGGGCCGGGTGCTCGCGCTCCGTGCGGACCGTCTGGAGCAGATCGCCGACAGGACCGAGGAGACACCCGGCCGCCACGACCAGGGGGGCTGGTCGCAGGCGCGCTTCCAGCGCCACCTCGACAACCTCGACCTCGAGCACTACAAGGCGGTCGCCGACGAGCTCGAGCACCAGTTCCGCCGGCACGGCCGTCCGCGGATCGTCGTCGTCGGCGGTGAGGAGACGCGCGCGGAGTTTGCCGAGACGCTCTCCAGCGAGGTCGCCGAGGCGATCATCGGCTGGACGAATGCCGAGGCGCACGCGTCGGAAGCCGAGCTGTACGGCGTCGTCACGCCGTGGCTCGAGGAGTGGCGTGCGAAGCGTGAGAGCCAGGCGATCGACCGTTGGCGCGAAGAGACGGGCAAAGGTGCGCGAGGCACGGCTGGGTGGGAGGACACGCTCGAGGCCGCGTCGGACGGGCGCGTCGAGCTGCTGCTCCACCAGCAGGGCGCGCAGCGCGATGCCTACCGCTGCCCCTCGTGCGGGCGAGCGTCGCTCGACGCGGCTACATGCCCACTGGACGGGACGACGATGGAGTTGCGCGACGACGGTCTCGACCTCGCCGTCCGCTTGACGCTCGCGCACGGGGGCGATCTGCTCGCCGTCGAGCGCCGCCGCGACCTCGATCCGGTCGACGGGATCGGCGCGATCCTCCGCTTCTAAGCCGCGTCGATTGCCCGCAACTGTTCGCCGATCTCGGGAGCCTGCAACGCCTGGGGCTGCTCGGCGACGGGCGCGAGCTCGGGTAGCTCCTTGTCCGAGACGACGTAGCCCTCGAGCTTCCGCGCCGTGGGCAGGAATCGCTTCTCCAGCGAGCCGACGGTGTCGTTGAACGCTCCCACCGCCCCTTTCAGGCTGCTGCCGATCTTGTTCAGGTGCCCGCCGACGACGGCGACGCGCTCGTAGAGCTCGCGACCGAGCTTCTGGATCTCGCGAGCGTCTTCGGCGACGCTCTCCTGCTGCCAGCCGTACGCGATCGACTGGAGCAGGACGATCAGCGTCGTCGGCGAGGCGACGTGGACTCGCGAACGCACTCCCGCCTCGACGAGCGACGGATCCTGCTCCCAAGCAGCGCGGAAGAATCCCTCGTCGGGGAGGAACATGACGACGTAGTCCGGCGTGTCGCCGAACTGCTGCCAGTAGCTCTTGGCGCTCAGCTTGGTCATGTGCTCGCGCACCTGGCGGGCATGCGACGCGAGGTGGCGTGCGCGCTCCGCGTCGTCGGTTGCCTCGATCGAGTCGAGGTAGGCGGCGAGCGGGACCTTCGCATCGACGATCACGGCCTTACCGCCGGGAAGCCGGACGATCAGGTCTGGGCGCAGCCGTCCGTCGTCCGTCGACGCGGTGACCTGCTCCTCGAAGTCGCAGTACGGCAGCATTCCCGCAAGCTCGACGACGCGCTTCAGCTGGATCTCACCCCAGCGGCCGCGCACGTGCGGGGTCCGCAAGGCTGTGGCGAGGCTCGCCGTCCGCTCGCTCAGCTGCGAGAGCTGCTCGCCGAGCGCGCCGTACGCGCGTTCCCGGGCGAGCTCCAGCGTCCGGACCTGGCCGTCCACCTTCTCCAGTGACTCTTTCAGCGGCCTCACGTAGCCGGTCAACTTGGACTCCGCGATCTCGAGGAAGGCCGAGCTGTTCGCGCTATAGGCGTCTGCCGATGCCGCCCGGACGGCGTCGACCACCTTCTGATCGAATGAACGCCGCTCGACATCGAGCTCCGCTCGGGTGCCGGCGAGGTCGCGTTCGCTGGCGTGCAGGCGACGCGCGGCGTAGACCCACGCGACGAGAGCGCCGAGCGCGAGTCCCAGGATGAGGGCGAGGACGACCATAGGGTCGACGAACGGTAGAGACCCTGTCGGACGGCACGGGACGGCGATCGCCTCCTGCTAACGTGGCCGCCGGCAAATGGCCAGGAAAGACCACGTACCCAACCCGCCGAAACGGTCGCAGGGACCGCAGCGCCGCGCCACGGTCGCGAGCGCCGCGGACGCCGAGCGGCGTCGCCGGACGATCATCCTGTTTGCCGGTTCGGCCCTCGCAGTGGCCGCCGCTGTGGTGGCGATCGTCTTCCTCACCGGCGGCGGCGGCGGAGGCGGGGACGAGCGGGCCGCGCTCGAGGACGCCGACTGCACGCTCCAGAGCTTCCCGGCCCAGGAGAACGCGGCGGACCACTCGGACGTGCCGACGCTCGAGACGAAGCCGAACTGGAACTCCTCGCCGCCCACGAGCGGGCCGCACTACGGGCAGACCGCAGTCTGGGGCTCCTACGACGAGGAGGTCCCGCTCGTGCAGTCGACACACAACCTCGAGCACGGCGGCGTCGTCATCCACTACGGCCCCGACGTCCCCGAGGCCGAGGTCGCGGCGCTCAAGGACTGGTACGCCAACCTCGACGAGCCCAACGGCCTGATCATCTCGCCGCTCTCGACGAACGCGGCGAAGCTCACGCTCTCCGCCTGGACGGCGCCCGAGGCGCTCTCCGGCTCGAGCGAGGGCGAGCGCGGCTGGCTCGCGACCTGCTCGGGCTTCGACGAGGACGCGTTCGAGGCCTTCATCGAGGAGCACCGCTACAAGGGGCCGGAACGGCTCGACCCCTCGCTCTTAGCCCCCGGCAACTAACGGCGGCCGCGCCGGGGTGGCGGAACTGGTAGACGCAGCCGACTTAAAATCGGCCGGCCTCGCGGCCGTGCGGGTTCGACTCCCGCCCCCGGTACTCAAACAGCGGTTCGACGAGCGCTGCCTCGATCCATAATGAGGCTCATGAACCGCGTCCGCGACGCCATGGTCGCCGATCCGCCCATGCTCGTGGGCGGCGCCAGCGCGCAGGAGGCCGGCGAGGCGCTCAGCCGCCCTGAGGTGCGGGCGGTCTTCGTCTGCGAAGACGACGGCAGGTTGCTCGGCGTCGTCACGAGAAAGACGCTCGTCCGCGAGATCGTCGCGGCGGGCCGCGACCCGCGCGCGACCGCGCTGCGCGAGATCGTCGAGGTGCCGTTGAACACGGTCGACTCCGAGCTCCCGCTGGACGAGGCGTTCCGCTTCCTCGAGGAGCACGACCTCAAGCGCGTCCCCGTGCTCGAGGACGGCAGGCTCGTCGGCGTGCTCTCGCGCGCGGTGCTGCAGCGTCGGCTCGCGGAGGACGAGCCGCCCCTCGAGCAGGTCGAGCCGGTCGAGCTCTAGTCGCGCTGCGGCCGCTCGGCTTCCTGGGCGCGCTTGCGGCGGCGCTCCTCCTCCCTCCGCACGATGTACGCGAGGTGTCCATCTCGGTCAGCAGCAGGTGTAAGCGCCGGGAGGCGCGGCCCCCTCCTCGGGCTCGGGCAGCTCGGCCGCGGCGAGCGCGGCCCCGTGCAGGATGTCGCGCTCGCTGGCCCTTATCCCGTCGAGGCCGTAGGAGCAGAGCACTTCGGTGAGGATCGCGCCGCCGGCGACGATCACCGGCGCCCGGCCCGGCTCGACGATCTGCTCCCGCTGCTCGAGCGTCAGCCCCGCGAGACGGGCTGTCTGCGCCTCCACCGCCGCAGCCGAGACGACGTGGCCGTGGATCCGCTCCGCGTCGTACGCCGCGAGCCCGAGGTCGAGCGCCGCGATCGTCGTCACCGTGCCCGCGACGCCGACGGCAGCGACGGGCTGCGCCGCGGGCAGGAGGGTGCGTACGTGCTCCCTGATCGCGGCGACGTCCTCGCCGAAGCGCTCGGTCATGCGCACGCAGCCGACGTCGAGGCTGGCGCGAAGACTGCCGTCCACGACCTGGAGCTCCGTCGAGCCGCCGCCGACGTCGACGACGAGCGTGCCCGGCTCGACCGCCCCGACGCCGCGCAGCGTCAGCTCCGCCTCCTCGTCGCCGGTGAGCAGACGGGTCGTGAAGCCGTAGCTCCACTCGATCTCGCCGAGGAAGGCCTCGCCGTTCTCTGCGTCCCGCACCGCGCTCGTGCCGATGCACAGCGTGCGCGTCGCGCCGAGCGACTCCAGCTCGCGCCGGTAGTCGGAGAGCACATTGCGGACGCGCGCGATCGGCAGCGGGAGCAGCTTTCGCCGTGCGTCGACGCCCTCGCCGAGCCGCGTGATCGCCAGGCGCCTCACGACCTCGTCGACCGAGCCGTTGACGTCTGCGACGAGGAGACGGGTCGAGTTCGTCCCCAGGTCGACGGCGGCGACTCTCCTCACGCCCCTGGCCGGCTTCGTCACTTGCGCACGGCTGCCCGAGCGCGAAGGGCCGGGCCGATGGCCTCGTCGAGGGCGGCCGTGAGCACGGTCAACTCCGCCCGCGACCTCCGCAGGCGCGCAAGTGAGTCCTCCAGCCGCGCACCCCGCTGCTCGGCGAGCGAGAGGCGTCGCTCGATCTCGGCGGTCCCGGACTCGATCCGGGCGAGCCCGCTCGCGGCGCGGCGGCCGAGCTGCTTGAAGGCGCGGAACGCCTCGACGCCGCGCAGCGTCACGAAGACCGCAGACGCGAGCACCGAAAGCACGGAAACGGCGAAGGCAAGCCAGAAGAGAGCCACTGCGGCGATGCTAGCAACGCCGCATTCGCTCGAAACCTTCGCTACAATGATGGCCGCGACGCGGGGTGGAGCAGTCAGGTAGCTCGCCGGGCTCATAACCCGGAGGTCGCAGGTTCAAATCCTGCCCCCGCTATCGAAAAGCCCCGCTAACACGGGGCTTTTCTCGTTCCAGGCCGTCGATCATCGGGCTTTGCTAGACGGTAGGCCGTCGCAGGAAACCGCAGCTCGCGCCATTGTCCAGAGCCAGTCTGAATCGTGGCTCCACGCGCAACGACATCGGTGCAAGATCCGAACCAGTGCCAGGTGAACGTGTGCGTCCCCTAGCCCGCAGGGGAAGTTGTGCACCCATTGGCGGGTCGAGCCATTGGTGCTCGGTCAGCGCCGCGCTGCGCAAACACGCTGTGCGCGAGAAGTGGGTCTCGAGACTGAAGGCCGGGAGCGTCTTCGGAGAGCCCGGGCCGCAGACCGAGCTCTCCACCTGAAGGGTCGACTTCCCTCTTCTCGCCCGCGAGGACACGATTGGGTCTATTCGTGGAGATCCGCGCCGCGCCGAGCAATTACGGCGTACGATCCAGCCGTCGAGGTGGCTCTGCGGAGGGGTCGAGACCAATGCGGCTGGTCTGCACCGACCGCGGCGAGACGAGCGAGGACGGGGAAGGGTGGAAGGCTGAGCTTGGCGTCGACCTGCTCGAGGAGGTGGAGCCGGACGAGGTCGCGGTTTTCTGCCCGGAGTGCTGGTCGCGTGAGTTCAGCGACGCGTGACCGGGGGACGAAGGTTGACGCCTTCGCTCCTCTTCTGGGAGGGTGGTCGGGTGCATTGTTCGGTCTGGCGTTTCGTCGGGGATCCGGACGACCTGGAAGCGCGCTACCTGGCGGCGCTGGCCGAGGTTCCGGAGTCGAACCACGTGCTCCACGCAGCCGCCAAAACACCTGACGGGCTGCTTATCTTCGATACGTGCCCTTCCGAGGAGGTGTACCGCGCATTCTTCGCGGAAGGCGGCCCCGCGAGTGCCTTGTTTGAGAAGCACGGCCTCGTGCCGACGACGCGTGAGGATTATCCGGTGATCCGCGCCTTCGGCGCACAGTCGCGGCTGGATGACCCGTGACCGCGTCCGCCCGAAAAGTCACACCCACCCTGGCGCGGAGCGTTTGCTACCCGTTTTGCTACCCACCTGGGGTGATTTGAGGTGGTCGAGCAGCACGTGAAACGGCTTGGGAATGCGGAATCGGCCTCCTGACCTCCCGCGAACGGGCTCATACACCGGAGGTCGCAGCAGCAGGCGGAAGGTCAGGGGATTTCGTCAGATCTCGCCTCCGCTATGAACGGAGCCCCTGACGCATCATGTGGCGTCGGGGGTTTTCGCTTTCCGGAGACGAGCTCAGCCGGCGCGAGGCGGCCGATGCCTAACAACTGGCGCGGTCAAGACGCCGGGAGATAGGTGAGAAGGACCACTCCGGAGTCGAACCGCTTCACGTCGTCGAGCTCCATCCGGACGGTGCCCCTGTCGCCGAGCACGTGCACGTTTCCCTTGCCCCAGACGAGCGGGTTCAGGTAGACCTCGTACTCGTCGATCAGGCCCTTCTCGGCGAGGGCGTACGCGAACTCGCCGCTCCCGTGCATGAACAGGTCACCGTCGACCTCGTCCTTCAGCTTCGGGATCGCGTCCTCGAGGCGCCCCTCGAGTAGGGTCGCGTTCCACTCGAGATCTCCGGACAGGGTGTTGGACCCGACGTACTTCCGCATCGGGTTGACCATGTCCGCCCATTTGCCCGACGCGCTCGGCCAATATCCCGCCAGCCCCTCGTAGGTCTTGCGGCCCAGCACCAGTCCGCTGGATCTCGCCTGACGCTCGAACGAGTAGTCGCCGTGGTCTCCGTCCGCCTGCACCCACTCGCCGACCGGGTCTACGACGCCGTCGACGGTGGCCTGCGTGGTCGCGATCAGCTTTCCCATCTCGATTCTCCTTTGGTCACGGGCGCTCGCTATGAGTCGCGTCTACCCATGAGACGAACGGGTAAGCGCGGATTCATCGGAGTAGCCGAGCCCGGTTGTGTACGGCCAGCCCTCCACCGCCGTGAGGAGGACGAGTCGTTTGGGAGGCGGACGGGAGGCGCTTTTTCGTTCATGGCCAATCAACCAGCCGGTGCCGCTCGCCTGCGCCCGGGAGCTGGATTCGGGAGGCCGTCGTCAGACTCGGGTAGCCTCGCCAAGCCTTGAACGACGCCCCTGAGGACGCAGCCATGTCGTCGCACCTGCCGCCGATCGATGACGAGATCCCTGTCGCTGACGGCGATCTTGAATCTCTCCGTCTGCCACGCGGACAACTCGGCGGTTTCACGCGGCGCAAGGCTCCGGCCGCGGGGCTCCGGCCAACCGTTCGCTTCGCGATCGCATCCGCGCTGACCATTGCCTGGGTTGCGTTCAGCATCTGGGTCTCGGATAGCTGGAGAGATGAACTTGAGCTCGCGATCGGCCCGGTCATGGGCTGGGTGATTCCGATCTTCCTCGCCTACATCCCGGGCCTCGTGATCGGGTTCATGATCTTCACGCTCCTGATCACGCGATACCAGGAACTCCCGCTTGGGCCTCCCGGGGGCGACTGGCCCGAGGGAGAGTGGCCGTCAGTGACGATCCTGGTGGCGGCATGGAACGAAAGCGAGTCGATCGTCCGCACGCTCGATCACATTGCCGACCTCACATACGCAGGTCGGGTGGAGGTCGTTGTCGCAGACAACAACTCGACGGACGACACCGCGCTGCTCGCGGACGCCGCGGGTGCTCGGCTCGGGCTCCGCTACCGACGTGTTTTCGAAGCGACGCAGGGCAAGCACCACGCGCTGAACGCAAGCCTCGCGACCGTGACGACGCCGATCGTCGTAACGGTCGATGCCGACACCCATCTGCAGCCGCAGTCACTCACGCGGCTCGTGGTTCGTCTCACGAGCGCACCGCAGGGCCAGCACGTCTGCGCGTGCGCTGCCGCACTCGTCGCTAAGAACCCACTGGCGACCTTCGTCACCCGGATGCAGCAATGGGACTACCGGCTTGGGATCAACGGCGTCAAGCGAATGCAGGCGGCGTACAACACCGCGCTCGTCGCTCAGGGAGCGTTCTCCGCCTACTGGACCGGCGACCTGCGGGCCGTCGGCGGTTGGCCGGATGCGATCGGTGAAGACATCGTGCTCACCTGGACAATGCTGGGTTCTCGAGGGCTTGTGCAATACGAGCCGGTCGCACTCGGCTTCACAGTCGTCCCCGAGCGACTCGGTGCCCTCATGAGCCAGCGCTCTCGCTGGGGACGTGGGATGCTGGAAGGACTTCGGACGCATCCACCTCCGAGACAGCCCCGCGTCCTCGCGAAGCTCGTCGCCGGGATCGACTACCTCGTTCCTTTCCTTGACATCGGGGTCATCTTCTTTTGGGTCCCCGGCGTCATCCTCTTCCTCTTCGGCTACCCGTTGATCTTCGGCTGGTGGTCGATGCTCCTCATTCCGATCACGCTTCTGGTCTTCGGCTTCCTGCAGCGCTGGCAAGCGCGCCACGTCTTTCGCACTCTCGACATCCACCCGCAATCCGACAAGCGCGGCTTCCTCGGCTACCTGTTCGCGTACCAGGTGCTGACTTCCGCAGCCGCACTACGCGGCTATGGCCAGTACATCGTGGGGTCGGGTCGCCGCTGGAAGTAGCAACGCGTCGAGACGTTCGCCGCCTGAGCTCGCCCTAGCCCTCGGGTCGCGGACTTCTCGATCCGGACGTCGCGGCGCCGTAGATGCGGTTGCTTTCAGCCCCTTCTCCGGCTCAGCGGTCGATCATCTGCTGCTGGGCCTCCGCGTAGCGGGCGCCCTCCGGAGTGATCTGCGCAGTAGCGGTCTCGATCTCCTGCAGGTCGTCGTCTGAGAGGTCGATGTCGGCTGCGGCGATGTTCTCCTCGAGGCGGTGCAGCTTCGTGGTGCCGGGAATCGGGACGATCCACGGCTTCTGGGCGAGGACCCAGGCGAGCGCGATCTGCGCGGGCGTCGCGCCCTTCCGCTCCGCGATGCGCTCGAGCAGCTCGACAAACGCCCTGTTCACCTTGCGCGCATCTGCGTCGAAGCGCGGAACCGTGTTGCGGAAGTCGGAGCTCTCGAACGTCGTGGCTTCGTCGATCTTCCCGGTCAAGAAGCCCTTGCCGAGCGGGCTGAAGGGCACGAAGCCGATCCCGAGCTCCTCGAGCGTGGGCAGGATCTCCGCCTCCGGCTCGCGCCACCAGAGCGAGTACTCGCTCTGGAGGGCAGCAACGGGCTGAACGGCGTGGGCGCGGCGGATCGTCTGCACGCCCGCCTCCGAAAGACCGAAGTGCCGCACCTTCCCTGCGGCGATCAACTCCTTGACGGTGCCGGCGACGTCCTCGATCGGGACGTTCCGGTCGACGCGGTGCTGGTAGAGCAGGTCGATCGTGTCCGTCCTCAGCCGCTTGAGCGAGTCCTCGACGCTGCGCTTGATCGTCTCCGGGTGACTGTCGGGGCCGCTGCGGCTCGGCCCGAGGTCGAATCCGAACTTCGTGGCGATCACGACCTGATCGCGGACGGGCTCGAGCGCCTCACCGACGAGATCCTCGTTCGTGAACGGCCCGTACACCTGCGCGGTGTCGAAGAAGGTGACGCCGCGTTCGACGGCCGCCCGGATCAGCGCGATCATCTCCTGCCGGTCGGGAAACGGCGGATAGCTCTGGCTCATGCCCATGCAGCCGAGCCCGAGCACCGACACTTCCAGCTCGTTGCCTCCAAGCGTGCGCTTCTCCATCGTTCCTCCTTTCGTTGCTCGGCGAGTCCTGCGAGCCACAGGAGGCCACTAGGAACGCCGGCGAGACCGCAGCCCGACCGATTGAATTACGACTCGGCCTGCGCGCCGCGGCTTTCGGCCGCGCGGACCCGCTGGGCCAGTGCTTCCAGGAGAGGCCACGCCACCTCGGGGTGGCTCTCGATCAGAGGGCGGAAGCTCCACACGGGCAGCTGGTAGCCGTGCACTTCGGTGTCCGCCGTGACAGTCGCGCTCCGCGCGGACCTGTCGATCAGCGCCATCTCGCCGAAGGCGTCGCCGGCGCCGAGCTTTCCGACCTCGTTGCCGTGGACGGTGACCGTGACACTTCCCGTCTCGATGACGATCAGGGTCCGACCGGACCCACCCTCCTCGGCGAGTGTCTCTCCGGCGGCGTATGTCCGCTCCATGAACTCAGCGGCAGGTGCTCGAGAAAGCGGTCGTCGGCCTCCGCGAAGAGCGGGACAGCGGATCAGCTCGAGACTCGGTTTCGCCACGGACGGATCCTAGATGGTTGATCGGTAAAGGCGCGCTCGTGGGGCGATCCAGACCAAGCTGGGGGCCGCACTCGGCCGGCCAAGGCTGGTTGCCTTGGCAAGGTCGAGGGTGGCTCCGCTCCGTGTCTGGGTCGTCATTCGCGAGGCGGTAATTGCCGATCATCATATGCCCCTGCGGCGACGGCGGACTCCGACACCTGAGACCGGGAGGCCGCGTATCACGCGCGCTCCCCGTGAGCGGTACGCGCGAACGCCGGAAGCTGGAGCTTGCGCCGGTACGCGCCCGGCGGGACGCCCGTGATCCGCTTGAACAGCCGGCGGAAGGAGGCTGGATCCTCGTACCCGACGGCGTAGCTGATCGCGTCGACGGGCTCGGAGGTCCGTTCGAGCCGCCGTTTCGCCTCCTCGACACGTACGCGCTGGACGTAGGCGATCGGCGCGTAGCCGGTCGCCCGCGCGAAGCGGCGCTTGAACGTCCGCTCCGGCAACCCGGACCGCTCGACCAGCTCGGTGACCGGCGCCGCGACCGCGTAGCCCGTCCGCAGCCACTCCTGCGCCGCCAGCACGATCGCGTCGCCGTGGTCCGTCGGCGCGTCGAACGGCACGTACGGCGCCTGGCCGTCCGTGTGCCACTGCAAGGCCATGAACTTCGCCAGCGCCTGCGCGGCGGTGGGGCCGACGTGGCGCGCGACGAGGTAGAGAGCGAGGTCGTGCCAGGACGCGGACGCGCCGGCGCTCACGAGCTCCTCGCGCTCGCCCGTTGCGACGAGCGTCTCTTCGAGGCGGAGCCGGACGTCGGGAAAGTTCTTCCGGAAGGTCCTGGCGTACGCCGGGTGGATCGTGGTCTCCCTGCCGGAGAGGAGGCCCGTCTCGGCGATCAGCAGAGCGCCGGAGCAGGCCGAGCAGACGAGCGCTCCTTCCCCGTGCACGCGCTGGAGCCAGGCGACCAGGTCGGGGTAGCGGCCGCGAACCCACGTCCCTTCGGCGACGAGCAACGGGGGGACGATCGCGATGTCCGTCTTGTCCGCGTCCTCCACCGACCGGTGCACGGACAAGGGGAGCCCGCTTGCGGTCGGCGAGGAGCCCGCGGAGGAGCCGACGAGCTCGACCGTGAACGGCGCCGTCTTGGGCACCGAGTCGTCGAAGGTGCCGAGCAGCGGGAAGGACGAGAGCGTGTCGAACATGCCGGTGACGCCGCCGATCGTCGCGTCCGGCAGCACGAGCAGCGAGACCCGTAGGGGCTCGCGACGGTTGCGTCGGGCGTCCTCTGGCACCTCTGGACCTATTTTGACCAGACTCACACTTCCGCTCGCGCGCTGCAGCGGCGATCGTGATCTGGACGGTTCAAAACCAGGACACGGAGGTCGAAATGGCAGTTGCAGCGAGAACGACAGAAGCGTTCCTCGAGGTTGCCCTCACCGATCTGGCCGCCTGCTACGGCGGCGTCATGGTCAGCACCGGGCACAGGCTCGGCCTGTACCGCGAGCTGGCCGGTCAGGGCCCGGTGAGCTCGTACGAGCTGGCAGCCCGGACGGGCTGCGAGGAGCGCTACGTGCGCGAGTGGCTCAACTCGCAGGTCGCCGGCGGCTACCTCGTCTACCACGAGGAGTCGGAGACGTACGAGTTGCCGGCCGAGTACGTGCCGGTGCTCGCGGACGAGGAGAGCCCGGCGTTCCTGGCGTCCACATTCGACATCCCGGCTTCGCTGTGGTTCGACCAGGAGCGGCTGCTCGAGGCATTCCGCACCGGGGACGGCATCTCCTGGGGCGAGCACGACGAGCGGCTCTACTGCGGCATCTCCATCTTCTACCGGAACGCGTATCGGGCGTCGCTCGTCCCGGAGTGGCTTCCGTCGCTCGACGGCGTCGTCGAGAAGCTGGAGCGGGGCGCGCGCGTGGCCGACGTCGGCAGCGGCTACGGGCACTCGACCGTGCTGATGGCCTCGGCGTTCGAGCGCTCTCGCTTCGTCGGCTTCGACACGCACGAGGAGTCGCTCGAGGCCGCCCGCGCCAATGCCCAGGAGGCGGGAGTCTCGGAGCGGGTCGACTTCCAGCGAGGGGACGCCGCGTCGTACGCGGGCTCGGACTACGACCTGATCTGCTTCTTCGACTGCCTCCACGACCTGGGCGACCCTGTCGGGGCGGCACGGCGTGCGTACGAGGCGCTCGCCGACGACGGGACAGTGATGGTCGTCGAGCCGTTCGCCGGGGACGCGGTTCCCGACAATCTCGGCCCGGTCGGGCGTCTGTACTACTCGGGCTCGACGGCGATCTGCGTTCCGCACTCGCGGTCGGAGAAGGTCGGGCTCGCGCTCGGAGCCCAGGCCGGGCCGACCCGCCTGGCTGACGTCTTCCGCGAGGCGGGGTTCAGCTCGATCCGCCACGCATACGAGTCGCCGTTCAACATCGTCCTCGAGGTGCGCCGCTGACGGCCCGCCCCGGCTCGCGCGGTCGCCGGTCCGCGCATCCGTTCTAGCATCGTGGCCGTGGCCGACCCGATCCTGGACCGCGACGCACTGGAGGAGTCGCTGCGCCTCGTCGCCGACGAAGCAACGAGGTATCTGGCGCAGCTGGACGGTGCTCCGGTGCGTCCGCCCGGGCCGGGCGAGCCCGCGGAGCGCCTTGGCGGTGCGCTGCCCGACGACGGCGCAGGCTCGCTGGCGGCCCTCCGGGCGCTGATCGACGCGGCCTCGGAGGGCGCGACCCGCTCGGCCGGCCCTCGCTTCTTCCACTTCGTGATGGGTGGCGGGACGCCGGCGGCGCTCGCCGCCGACTGGCTGACGAGCGCGCTCGACCAGATCGCCTTCAACTGGGTCAGCTCCCCGTTCGCCATGCGGCTCGAGCAGATCTCGCTCGACTGGCTCAAGGAGCTGTTCGGGCTCCCCGCCGCGTGGAGCGGCGTCTTCACGAGCGGCGCGACGATGGCGAACTTCACCGGCCTCGCGGCCGCGCGGCGCTGGTGGGGCGGGCAGCACGGTGTGGACGTCGAGGAGGCGGGTCTCGGCGGGCTGCCGCCGGTGCCCGTCCTCGGCAGCGGCTGGGTGCACATCAGTGCGGTCAAGGCGCTCGCGATGCTGGGGATCGGGCGCGCGCAGGTGCGGACGTTCGCAGCGGACGCGACCGGCCGTCTGGACCGCGTGGCGCTGGAAGAAGCGCTGCGCGGGCTCGACGGCGCACCGGCGATCCTGGTCGCGACCGCCGGCGACGTCAATTCGGGCGGGTTCGACCCGATCGCCGAGATGGCGGATCTCGCCGAGGAGTACGGCGCGTGGCTCCACGTCGACGGTGCGTTCGGCCTGTTCGCTGCGCTCTCGCCCGCGTCACGCGACCTCGTGCGCGGCGTGGAGCGGGCTCACTCGGTCGCCGTCGACGGGCACAAGTGGCTCAACGTCCCCTACGACAGCGCGGCGGCCTTCGTCCACGATCCGGCGCTGCACCGCGACACGTTCGCTGCGTCGGCGGCGTACCTCGGCAGCGACGAGTCCGACCGCCCCGTCTTCAGCGGTCTCGCGCCCGAGATGTCTCGGCGAGCCCGCGCGCTGGCCGTCTGGGCGACGCTCCGAGCCTACGGGCGCGACGGCTACCAGGCGATGATCGAGCGTCACATGGAGCTCGCCCACCGTCTGGCCGACCAGGTGGATGGCGCGCCCGAGCTGGAGCGGCTGGCCGACGTCGCGCTCAACGTCGTCTGCTTCCGGTACCGCCCCGCCGGGATGTCCGAGGAGCAGCTGGACGACCTGAATCGCCGCCTCGGCCAGGCCGTGCTCGAGGACGGGCGCGTCTACTTCGGGACCACCGTCTACGCGGGCAAGGTTGCCTTCCGTCCGGCCATCGTCAACTGGCGTACGGGGCCGGCGGACGTGGACGTGGTCGTCCCGACGGTCCTCGAGCTCGGCGCTGCGCTGCGCTAGTTCATGCGAGCTGTCCTCCTCACGCTGCTGGCATCCCTCGCAGTGCTCGCCGGATGCGGGGGCGAGGAGTCGAGACGCGCCTCCCCCGGTCGAGCGCATGGCGCAAGACATCGCACGGTCGGGAGCCCAGAGTGTGATCGTCTTCGTCTCGGACGACAGCGAGGAGTACGTCGCCACAGCGGGCACGGACCATCCGACGGGGGCACAGCGCTTTCGCGTGGGGAGCGTGACGAAGACGTTCACGGCGACGATCGTGCTTCAGCTCGTGGAGGAGGGCGCCCTCGATCTCGGCGACGCGCTTGCCGACCACCTGCCGGGCGTGGTTCCGAAGGGAGATGAGATAACGATCCGCCAACTCCTGGGCCACCGCTCCGGCCTCGCAAATATCACGGAGTACCCCGCGTGGTTGGAGCGGGCAAGCCGGTCGTCGTCGATCCGGCCGATCGACACCCTGCGTTTCGCCGCCAGGCAACCGCTGGTCTTCCCGCCAGGGAGCGACTGGGGATACTCGAACACGAACTACATCGCGCTCGGCCTCGTGATCGAGAGGGTGACCGGGCACTCGTATGCGCGGGAGCTCGAGGAGCGGATCCTCCAGCCGCTCGAGCTCGACGAGACGGAGCTGCCGAAGACGCGGCGCGTGACCGATCTCGACGACAGCGGCGAGAATCCGAACGTCCCGTGGGCTGCGGGCGCCATCGTCTCGAACGCCCAGAGATCTCTCCCGCTTCTATTCCGCCCTGCTCTCCGGGCAACTCCTGTCCGGCGAGTCCATCGCGGCGATGAAGCAGACCGGCGATGCCCATCCAGGTGCGCCCGTTTCCGGGCTCGGGCTTTTCGCGATCGATACGCGTTGTGGACGCTTCTGGGGTCACGACGGCGGCATCCTCGATTATGCGACGCTCGTCAGCGCCAGCGAGGACGGCGACCGTGTTGCCGTCATCTCGGTCCACGGCGGAACGCCTACGGGCCCACCGCCGGACCTGAGTGAGCTGCTCTGCGAGCCTGACCCCGGCGAGTAGCCGGTGCGAGATGGGTAGTTCCACCGATGCGCGTGACAGCGGGGCCGTCGCATACTCATCGCATGTCCGAGATCCGCGTCAACGGTGTGTCGCTCTACTACGAGGAGCACGGTGACGGCGAGCCGATTCTGTGCATCCACGGGACCGGGAGCTCGTCCGTGCTCTGGCGGGATGCGGCTGCCGAGCTGGGGAAGCGCGGCCGCGCGATCGTCTACGACCGGCGCGGCTTCTCGCGCAGCGAGCGCCCGGAGCCGTTCGTCACGGACGTGCACATGCAAACGGACGACGCCGCGGCGCTGATCGACGCTCTCGCGGCGACGCCGGCGATCGTCATCGCCCGCAGCCACGGCGGCGAGATCGCGGTCGACCTCGCGCTGCGCTACCCGGAGCGTGTCCGTGCGCTGGCGCTGCTGGAGGGCGGCGGGCTGCTGCTCAGCGAGGCGTTCAGGGGCTGGCTAGCAGGCTTTCACGAGCGGATCTTCGCCGCGGCCGACGCCGACGCGAGCAGCGTCGGCGAGACGATGCTGCGCGGCGTTCTCGGTGATGCAGGCTGGGAAGCGACGCCCGAGCCCGTGCGGCAGGTCTTCAAGGCCAACGGCCCGGCGATCGTGGCCGAGGAGCGCGGCGGCCTCCTGGACGTGAGCGCGGAGCAGCTCGCCTCGATCGACAGGCCGACGTTGCTCGTCGGCGCGAAGGACTCCTCACCGGAGTTCGCGGAGGTGACGAGGCTGATGGCCGAGGCGATGCCGTCCGCCCGGGTGGAATGGGTCGAGGGCGGTCACCTGATCAACCCTGCGCACCCGGCCGTGCTCGACTTCGTCGACGAGCGGCTCGGCCGGCGCTAGCCTCCAGCCGGCGTCGACGCGAACACGTCGAGGCCGAGCCTCTGTGAGAGGAACCTCGCGACGAGCTGACCCTTGACGCTGTTGCCGGCGGCGTCGAGCAGCGGGGCGAAGGTTCCCAGCCCGCCCTTCCCCGGGGAGACAGTGACGATCCCGCCGCCGATCCCGCTCTTGCCCGGCAGCCCGATGTCGTAGAGCCAGTCGCCGGAGGTCTCGTACAGTCCGGCGGTCGCCATCACGGCGAGGGTGTAGCGGCAGGTCTCCTCGTCGACGACGCGGTCGCCGGTGAGTGGGTTCACGCCGCCGTCGGCGAGGGTGGCGCCCATCACCGCGAGATCGCGTGCGCTCACGGCGAGTGAGCTCTGCCGCGTGTACCGGTCGACAGCGTCGGCCGGCTCGCAGTAGATCCGGTCGTAGCTCTGGAGCAGCCGGGCGATGCCCTGGTTGCGGTGGTTGGTCTCCGATGCGGATGCAAACACCTCGTCGTCCACGGAGAGAGCCCGGCCGGCGAACCGCGACAGCCCTTCCTCGACGAACTGCCACCTGGCGTCCGCGGTCGCTCCCGGGACGAGGCTCGTCGTCGCGATCGCGCCCGCATTCACCATCGGGTTCGTCCGCCCGTCCGAGCCGCGCTCGACCGCCGTCAGCGAGTTGAACGGGAGGCCGGTGGCGTTGGCGCCGATCTTCCGCCGGATCTCGTCCGGGCCGAGCGACTGGCACACCAGCGCGAACACGAACGGCTTGGCCACGCTCATGATCGCGAACTCGACCTCGGCGTCGCCCGCGGCGCACTCGTCGCCGCTCGTCGCGACCACGCAGATGCCGAAGAGCTCGCGCGGGACGCGCGCGAGCGCCGGATACACACTCGAGGTCTCGCCCCGATCGTCGGATCCGTAGCGCTCGTGCGCCTCGTCCACGAGTGCCCGGACCAGCTCGGCCCGGGGGAGTTGTCCGGTGGAGACGAAGACGTCCAGGGTGTCAGCTCCGCGGCAGGAACGTTAACGCGCTCACGACGCGGCGTGACGCGGGCGCGGGCTGGTCCTGGCTCGAATAGGGGCGGTTGAGGAGATGCCCGCGGTGGACGAGGGTGGTCGAGCCGCCGCCGTCGAGGTTGATCGCGCTCTCGGCGCCGAGCTCGACCATCACCTCGGAGAGCTCGAGCATGGAGAGGCCGCCGTCGACGTTCGAGCGGCGCCCGTCGCACGCGACCGCGATCAGCCACTCGTCCGAGACCCCCAGCGCCGCACGCGGGTAGCGGCCGTCCGTGATGTCCGAATCGAACTGGCCGGCGCCGGCCGAGAAGCCCTCGCGGTCCTCGTCGCGGTCGAAGACGACCTTCCCGCCGTCGACGAGCAGCGGCCCGGCCTGCAGGAGGTCGCCTACGGGGCGTCGGCGGGGCAGCGGCCCGCTCGAGCAGGCGCACCGACCCGTCGTCGACCACGACCGTGCCGCGCCGTTGCGCATACGGGTCGGCGACGGGCTCGTGCCGCACAGGCTGCCCGTCGATCCACACCTCGCCGAGCGGGCGGTACGGATCGCGCAGGAAGAAGCCGCCGACGACGCCCTCCTCGACGCCGTTCTCGCTGCACCACACGTCCAGATGCTCGGTTCGGGGGAAGTAGACGACGCGGGCCATTGTCGACCGGGCGGGGTAGCGGACCGCGTACACGGTCGTCACCTCTCCGCCGGGAAGCGGCTGCCGCCAGAGGTGGTACTCGATCCCGTCCGCCATCGGTCGACCCAGCCTAGAGCGACCAGAGGACCGGTTCTAGAGCCGCACGGGCGTGAGCGGCGGCTTGCCGCGCTCGACCGCGAGCAGGTTGTCGACGACGAGCCGCGTCATCGCTTCCCGGGTCTGGCGGGTGGCGCTGCCGAGGTGCGGCGTGAGCACGACGTTCGGCAGCTCGAGCAGCTCCGCCGGCACGTGCGGCTCGTCGACGAAGACGTCGAGCCCGGCCCGGATCCGTCCCGACACGAGCTCGCCGACAAGAGCCTGCTCGTCGACGATCTCGCCGCGGGCCGTGTTGACGAGACAGGCGCCGTCGCGGAGCAGCGCCAGGCGACGGGCGTCGAGGAGACCGCGCGTCTCCGGGGTCAGAGGAACGTGGAGGGTGACGATGTCGGACTCGGCGAGGAGCGCGTCGAGATCGCGGAACTCGGCCAGGTCCGTGTCGACACGGCGGCGCTGCGTGTAGAGGACGCGGAGGTCGAAGCCGCGCGCGCGTTGCGCGACGGCGGCCCCGATCCGGCCGAGGCCGACGATGCCGAGGGTCGAGCCCGAGACCTCCTCGGCGAGGCGTCCTTCCGACCAGGAGCCCGACCAGCCACCCGAGCGCACGAGCCGGTCGCCCTCGACCAGCTGCCGCCTCGCTGCGAGGACGAGTGCGAACGCGAGGTCGGCCGTCGCCTGGTCGAGCACACCCGGGGTGTTCGTCACGGCGACCCCGCGCTCGACGCAGGCCGCGGCGCCGACCCGGTCGTAGCCGACGCCGAAGTTCGCCACGACGCGGAGGCTCGGCAGGAGCTCGAGCGGCACCGGCTCGTTCGCGACGACGAGCCCCTCGACGTCGGGCCGCGGGCGGTCGAGCTCGGCGAGCGGGCGCACCTCGACGTCGTCCAGCTCGTCGAAGGCCGGGCCTGGGTAGCGGCGCGTGGCGAGCACCTTCATTCGACGCGGCCGTCCAGCTCGGCGACGAGCCGCTTCGGCGCGACGATCCGGTAGCTCTCCTCGATCCAGTCGTGCACCAGGTCGAGCGTGACGCCGTCGGCGTCGAGCGGGACGTTGACCCACCCCGAGCGGCCGAGCCCGTAGCCGGTCTTCTCCGCTCCCTCGAGCGAGAGCGCGTGGCCGTGTGACTCGTCGAGCTTGACCGTCATCATCGCCCGGGCTTCCGGCGCGTCCCGCCCGAGGAAGACGAACACCTTCCGGTTCACCTTGGCGACGGACTCGCCCCAGGGGAAGTCCTCCGTGGCGGCGGGAAGCGAGAGGGCGAACGCCCGGGCCTGGTCGCGGCGAGCGGCGATGGCGACGCCACGATAGAGCGGGCGTCTAGCGGCGCAGCGGAAGCGCGTCGACGGCCGGCCGATCGCGCGGCCTTGCGCGACGCCGTTGACGATCGCGGCGCGGTAGTGGATGCCGCCGTAGAGCCGGGAGATCGCCGCCTCGTCGGCGGCCTCCAGGAAGGAGTCGAAGCTGCGTGGTACGAGGCCGCGGTCGTCGTGCGTGTGGTCGACGAAGGCATAGCCGTCGCCGAACAGGTCGGTGAGCACCTGGAACGCGGCTCCGGACTGGACGGAGTGCCCGGACGGATACTCCGGGAACGGCGGCGTCACGAGCGGCGGGAGCCAGCTCGGGTCGACGAGGCGCTGGATGTAGGTCACCGGCCGGAGCAGGTTGTAGACGTACTTCTGTTGCCAGCAGGCGACGAACGCGTCCGAGACAGCCATCCCGACCTTCGCGTACGCCTCCGCGGCGCGCGCGAGGCTCGCGTCCTCGCGTCGGAGCACCTGCGTCGTGATCGAGATCGAGTGACCGGGGGGCGTCGCGGTCGCGCCGGGGTCGTCGGACCAGAAGCGGGCGATCGCGTCCTGCTCGGCGGTGCGTCCGTTGACGGTGGTGTAGACCTCGAGCGCCTCTCGACGGAAGGCCGAGCCCGGCTGCTCGGAGTAGGGAGGGTGGTCGCCCGGCGGGAACGCCGTGCCCGCGGCGATCGCGAAGCAACGGTTGCGTCCCCAGAACGGCTGCAGCGCGGACTGGAACCCGGGCGGCGTCGGCACCCAGAGGCCGGCGCCGACGGGCGGGGCGTACGGCGGGAAGTTCCTCAGGTAGCCCTCGTGACCGCCGTCGCCCTTCGACCACTCGAAGACGGCGGCGGCGGTCTCACGGCCACGAGCGACGGAGCGCTTGAAGACGCCTGCCGGGAGCCCGGCTCCCAGCTCTCGGGCGAAGGACGTCTCCAACGCGTCGAGCCCTGCGAGGCTCGCGGCCGGGGCCGTCGCGAAGAGGCTGCGAAGGATCGACGCGAGCGACGCGTTGGCCGCTGCCGCCCAGTCGTAGGCGGTGTTCTTGCCCGTTGCCGGAAACGCTCTCGGGGCGCCCGGCAGGACGGCGAGCGAACGGAACCCGGACATGCCGGGGACGACCGCTTCGTACAGCGCCGCGCCGGCATAGGCGAGCGCACGCGAAGCGACCGGTGGGCTGAAGCCGGGGGTACGGCGCACGAGCTCGAGCGCCTGGTCGAACCACGCCGTCGGCACTGTCGAGTCGACCCCGTCCGCCGCTGAGAAGCGTCTACCGGCGAGTGCTGTGGGCACCGGGCTCCAGAGGGCTGCGCCGGCGACCACTGCGCCTGCGCGCCGGAGGAACTCTTGACGGGCCATGGAGTTCATTGGGCTCTCGACACAGGATTCGCTCGGGTGCGTACGATGGTTCACCGGATGCCCGAACTCGAAACAGACCGCGCCACGGCACGCAGCGCAGGGGAGATCGAGCGGCAGCTGGAGCAGTACCGAACCGAGCTGACGGGCTACTGCTACCGCATGCTCGGCTCGAGCTTCGAGGCCGAGGACGCCGTCCAGGAGACGCTGGTACGTGCCTGGCGCGCCCACGACCGGTTCGAGGGGCGTGCGGCGCTGCGCTCCTGGCTCTACCGGATCGCGACGAACGTCTGCCTGGACATGTTGAGCGGGCGGGAGCGCCGCGCGCGCCCGATGGACCTCGGGCCGGCGCGCGAGCCGGTCGAGTCGAGCCTCCACACCTTGCCCGAGGTCACCTGGATCGGGCCGGTGCCGGACGGCCGAGTAGTGCCGGAGGGCGACCCGGCCGACGTCGCCGTCGCGCGCGAGACGATCAGGCTGGCGTTCGTCGCGGCCCTGCAGCACCTGCCGCCCCGGCAGCGGGCGGTGCTGATCCTGTGCGAGGTGCTGCGCTGGAAGGCGACGGAGGTCGCCGAGCTGCTCGAGACGAGCGTGGCGGCCGTCAACAGCGCGCTCCAGCGGGCGCGGGCGACGCTCGAAGAGAGCAATACGAGCGTCGCCGAGACGTCGTCCACGGAGGACGGGGTGGACGACGAGCTGCTCGCCCGCTACGTCGACGCGTTCCAGCGCTACGACATGGAGGCGCTCACCGCGCTGATCCACGAGGACGCGACGCAGTCGATGCCGCCGTTCGACATGTGGCTACGCGGGCGGGACGACATCCTCCGCTGGTGGTTCGGGCCCGGCGCCGGCTGCCACGGCTCGCGCGTGATCCCGACGTTGGCGGCGAACGGCGCTCCCGCGTTCGGGCAGTACAAGCCGAGCGAGAGCGGCGACGGCTACGAGCCGTGGGCGCTCCAGGTGCTCGAGCTCTCAGAAGGACGCATCGTCGACTTCACGTTCTTCCTCGACACCGAGACCGTGTTCCCGCTCTTCGGCCTTCCGCTCCGGCTCGACGGGTAAGACGCCTGCGAGCCCCATGAAGGCGAGCAGCCGCTGCAGGTCGGGCGACGCATGGGCGAGCCGGAGCTGTTGACCCGCCCGTCGCGCGACGAGTTGGAAGCGCGCGAGCGCGTCGACGGTCGCGGCGTCGGGGTCGATCAGCACACCGACGTCGCAGACGATCGGTCTAGGCTCTGCAGGGGGCAACAGCGGGACTCCTCTCTAGGTCCACAGGTTTAGACCGCGGGGCAGCGGAAAACTCATCGCGGTTGAACCGATGACTTCCGCGGCACGCCTCGGTCCAACTCCTCGACTGCAATGCATGAGGAGGCTCTGAAATGACCATGGAAGGCCGCAACCGCTGGCTCGCACTGCTCGTCCTCTGCCTCGGCGACCTGATGATCGTGCTCGATGTCACGATCGTGGGCGTCGCGTTGCCGTCGATCCAGGAGGATCTCGGCTTCAGCGAGACGTCGCTCGCGTGGGTTGTGAACGCCTACCTGCTCACCTTCGGCGGCTTCCTGCTCCTCGGCGGCAGGCTCGGCGACCTCTTCGGCCACCGGCGGCTGTTCCTGGCCGGCATCGCGCTCTTCACCTTGGCCTCGGTCGGCTGTGGGCTCGCGGACTCGCAGGGTGTCCTGGTCGCGGCGAGGGCCGTCCAGGGTGTCGGCGGAGCGGTGGTCTCGGCAGTCGCGCTCTCGCTGATGATGACGCTCTTCACGGAGCCGGCGGAGCGGGCGAAGGCGATGGGGATCTTCGGCTTCGTCGCCTCCGGCGGCGGCAGCATCGGCGTCCTGCTCGGCGGGATCATCACCGATGCGCTCACCTGGAGCTGGATCTTCCTCGTCAACGTCCCGGTTGGGATCCTCGTCATCCTGCTCACGCTGAGGCTGGTGCCGGCGGCGCGCATTCCCTTTGCTTCAGGACGCCTCGACGTCGCAGGCGCGGTCACGGTGACCGCCTCGCTGATGCTGGCCGTCTACGCGATCGTGAATGGAAACCAGGAAGGCTGGACCTCCGCGAGAACGCTCGGCTTCCTCGGTGCAGCCGCGGTGCTGCTGGGGGCCTTCCTCGTGATCGAGTCGCGCGTGGACTCGCCGTTGATGCCGCTCGGACTGTTCCGGCTGCGCAACGTCGCGGTGGCGAACGTCGTCGGCGTGCTCTGGGCAGGCGCGATGTTCGCGTGGTTCTTCCTCTCGGCCCTCTACCTGCAGCTCGTGCTCGGCTACAGCCCACTCCAGGTCGGCCTCGCCTTCCTGCCGGGGAACCTGGTCATGGGCGCGCTCTCCGTCGGCCTCTCCGCGAAGCTCGTCATGCGCTTCGGGATCAGGCCGCCGCTGGGCGTCGGGCTGTCGATCGCAGCCGTCGGTCTCCTCCTCTTCGCACGGGCGCCCGTCGACGGCAGCTTCGTGGTGGACGTGCTCCCGCCGATGATCCTGCTCGGCCTGGGTGCGGGCATGGCCTTCAACCCGGTCCTGCTGGCTGCGATGAGCGACGTCGAGCAGCGCGAGGCGGGCCTCGCTTCGGGCGTCGTGAACACGTCGTTCATGATGGGCGGCGCGCTCGGCCTCGCCGTCCTCGCCAGCCTCGCCGCCTCGCGGACTGAGACATTGAGCGCCGGCGGCGACGGGCCGCTCGTCGCGCTGGCCGGCGGCTATCACGCGGCGTTCCTCGTCGGCGCCCTCTTTGCCGCCGCAGCCGCTGCGATCGGCGTCGCACTCCTGCGCCCGTCGGCAGCGCCGGCGCATGCGGAGCGGGCGAGCGAGTCGTTGGCCGAAGCTGAGGCCGCCTGAACACAACCGAAAGGAGTCTCGAAATGTTCAAGGACAGCAAGGCATTTTCAGGCTTCTCGGCGGATGACATTCCGCGCGCGAAGCAGTTCTACGGCGAGACGCTCGGCCTCGACGTCACCGAGGAGATGGGCGGCCTGGCGCTGCACCTCGGCGGCGGCGCCGACGTCTTCGTCTATCCCAAGGAGAATCACTCGCCGGCGACGTTCACCGTCCTCAACTTCCCGGTGGACGACGTCGACGCGGCAGTCGACCAACTCACCGCGGCAGGCGTCACCTTCGAGCGTTACGACGACTTCGACCAGGACGAGAAGGGAATTGCCCGCGGTGGCGAGGGACGAGGCCCGACGATCGCGTGGTTCACGGATCCGGCTGGCAACATCCTCTCGGTGCTCGGTGAGCCGGCATGACGTGAACGAGCTTGCGATTCGGCTGCGCGGCGTGGTCAAGCGCTACGGCGAGATCACCGCGGTCGATGGGCTCGACCTCGACGTCCCGGAGGGGACGTGCGTGGGCCTGCTCGGTCCGAACGGGGCCGGAAAGTCGACGACGATGCGGCTCCTGACGGGGCAGGCGATCGCCGACGAGGGTGAGCTCGAGCTGCTCGGGTTCAGGCTTCCGGACGAGTCGAAGCAGGCCCGCGCGCAGCTCGGCGTCTCGCCGCAGCTGGACAACCTCGACGTGACTCTGACGGTGGAGCAGAACCTGCTCGTCTTCGCGCACCTGTACCGGATCGGCCGCGCCGAGCGAGGCGCCGCAGTCGAGCGCGCGCTCGAGATGGCCAAGTTGGTCGACCGGCGCGACTCACGTGTCGACAAGCTCTCCGGCGGCATGAGGCGACGCCTGCTGATCGCACGGGCGCTCGTGCACCGGCCGCGCCTCGTGCTGCTCGACGAGCCCACCGTCGGGCTCGATCCGCAGGTGCGCCAGGAGCTGTGGGCGCTGATCGACGCGCTGCGCAGCGAGGGCACGACCATCCTCATGTCGACGCACTACATCGAGGAGGCGCAGCGGCTCGCGGACTCGGTTCTGATCATGTCGCACGGCAAGGCAGTCGCCGCCGGATCGCCGGCGGCGCTCGTGGCCGAGCACGCCGGCGAGGAGGCGCTCGAGGTCTACGGGCCGCCGGCGCGGCTCGCCGAGGTCGAGGACCGAGGCCGGCGCAGCAGGGCTGCGCACCCGCCGGACCGGCACGAGCGTGTCGATTCTCGGAGTCGACGGGGCGAGCGCCAACGGCTTCGAGGGCGAGCGGCGGCCCGCGAACCTCGAGGACGTCTTCGTCCTCCTGACCGGAGAGGAGATCGGCTGATGGCCACGGCGACGGCACCACCCCGTCCGCACCGGCTCGGCCGGCTCGAGCGGCCGGCCCTGACCGGCGTGCTCGTGCGCGAGATCGTCAACTACTCCTCGTACTGGCGTTCGTCCACGTTCTCCTCGACGGTCGAGCCGACGATCTACCTGCTCGCGTTCGGCTTCGGCTTCGGCTCCCTGATCGGCACGATCGGCGGCTACGACTACGTCGACTTCGTCGGCACCGGGACGGTCGCGACGGCCGTGCTCTTCTCGAGCGCCTTCCCGGCGATGTTCGGCACTTTCGTCAAGTACCAGTTCCAGCGCACCTACGACGCGATCCTCGCCGCGCCCGTCGATACGGAGGAGCTCGTCACCGCCGAGGCCGTCTGGATCGCCACGCGCGCTGGCGTCTACGGCTGCGTGCCGCTGCTCGTCGCGATCGTCTTCGGTCTCGATCCCGCCTGGGGCATGCTCGCCGTGCCGTTCATCGGCTGGATCTCCGGCTTCGGCTGGGCCGGGTTCGGGATCGCCGTCGCGGGCTTCTCCAAGTCGTTCGAGAACTTCAACTACATCGTCAGCGCCGTGCTCACGCCGCTCTTCCTGGTGGCAGGGACGTTCTTCCCGATCGAGACCCTGCCCGAGTGGGCGCAGGTCCTCTCGAAGCTCAACCCGCTGTACCACTGCGTCCAGCTCGTCCGTCACGCCGCCTTCGGCTGGGAAGGCTGGCCCGACCTCGCCAGCATCGCCTTCCTCGCCGTCTTCGGCCTGATCATGTGGCGCGTGGCAATCACCGCGATGACGCGCAAGCTCATCGACTGACGCGTCCAGGCCCTGGACGTGTTGTGCATCGCCGCGCCTGCTGGCAAGCTCGTGACGTGGACAACGTGAACAAGCCGCGCAACGTGGCGCTTGGATTGCTGGTCACCGGCGCGCGGGCGGGAGCGACCGCGGGCCGCGTCGTCGTCTTCCCGGTGCGCGTGGTCGCTCGCGCTCCGCTGATCGGCACCGTCTTGCGGCGCACGGGCAGCGGGCTCGAGGAGGAGGGCCGCGAGGCCGAGGCCCGCGCACGGCGGCGGCTCGAGTCGGGCGCGGAAGAGACGCTCGACCAGGTCTTCGCCGGGTCGCTCCCCGAGGCTGCCGTCCGTTCTGCCGCCGAGCACCAGCTCGCGCAGCGGCTCGCGGCCGAGATCGTGGCACGGCCCGAGTTCGAGCGGGCATTCACAGCCGCGCTCGAGCACCAGCTGACGGAGCGGCTGCTGACCGAGGCGATCGACAGCCGCCTCGCCGACCACGTGGTCCAGAGCCCCGAGTTCCAGCGTACGGTCGAGCAGGTCGCGGGGAGCCCGGCCGTTCGAGCGGCGCTGACGCGGCAGAGCGCGACGCTCGCCGAGGAACTGGTCGGCGGCGTCCGCAGCCGCGCCGAGCCCGCCGACGACCGGCTCGTCTTCCGCCGACGGCCACGTTCAGGGACGGTCGAAGCAGTGCCCTATGCCGGGATCGCGACGAGGGGAATCGCGTTCGCGGTCGACCTGTTCGTGACGTTCCTCATCTTCCTGACTGGCACGGGCGTCGCCAGCCTCGCGGTGGCGCTCGTCGGCGAAGTGCGCCCGGAGTGGCTGGCGGCGACGCTGGTCACCTGCTGGTGGACGATCGTCTCGGGTACGTACTTCGTGCTCTGCTGGTCGGCGGCGGGTCAGACACCGGGGATGCGGCTCATGCGCCTGCGGGTCCTTCGCCCCGACGGTCGCCCGCCGACCGTGGCCCGGTCGGTCGTGCGCCTGCTCGGCCTGCTGCTCGCGATCGTGCCGTTCTTCGCAGGGTTCCTGCCGATGCTGTTCGACAGCCGGAGACGCGGTTTGCAGGACTTCCTCGCCGGCACGAGCGTCGTCTACGCCGAGCGCGAGCATCTGGCGGCGACGCCCGAGCTCGCTAGGGCGACGCCGACACTCACCTCGGGCTGAGCCGAGCCATGACGGTCGCGCGTCTCGCGATCCTCTGGGCGGTCAACGTGGCGGCCCTCTGGCTTGCCGACGAGCTCTGGGACGGCGTTGTCATCGACGGCTGGGGAGCTCTCCTGATCGGCGCCGCGGTGCTGGCGGTCGCCAACGCGTTCGTGAAGCCCGTGCTCGCGCTGGTGACGCTGCCGCTGATCATCATCACGCTCGGCCTGTTCTATCTCCTGATCAACATCGCCATGGTCGCGCTAGCGGAGTGGATCGCCCCGGACTTCACGGTCGACGGGTTCTGGTCGTACGTCGGGGTCGTGTTCGTCGTCTGGCTCGTGAACTGGGCTGCGAGCGTGTTCGAGCGCAAAGCCGCGCCGTCGTTCTAGTCGGGCCGCGGCCCGGACGGCTCAGCGCTCGCGATAGACGATACGGCCGCGCGTGGGGTCGTACGGCGAAAGCTCGACGCGGACGTTGTCACCGGGGCTCATCCGGATTCGATAGCGCCGCATCTTGCCCGAGGTGTAGCCGATCGCCTCGTGCCCGTTCGGGAAGGCGATCCGAAACTTGCCGCCCCCGTACGCCTCCAGGATCTCGCCGTCGAGCTCGACCTTCTCTTCCTTGACGCCCATGCTGCCTCCTTCCGCATCGCATCCAGTGCGTGCGTTCGTGGTCGAGGACCGCGGGGTCCTCTCAGGCACCCGCCTTGGAAGGCGGCGTCACAGAGAAGGGCACGAAAGCGAACGGCCGCGGGCTGACAGCGTACCGATGGCGCCGGCAGGCTGGTTCCGTGTTGACATCTGGAAGAAACGTGCCCCCCAGGGCGTCCGGTGGCAATGGAAGCGATGTGGGGCGCGACGAGGAAGTCGCGCGCACGGCGGTTATGGGTCTTCGGGTCGGCGGCGGCGGTGGCCGTCGCCGCCGGCTTGGCGTTCGCTCTCGTGCTCGCCGACACGGAGCAGTATGCAGGGGAATCGGCCGCGCCGGCGCAGTCCGGTGGGACACCGACGGTCTTCCCCACGGTCACCGGAGCGCCGATGCCACCGACGTCGCGGCCACCGTCAGCGGGTGTCGGCGGCGGCGGCGGCGGGGAGCTCGGCGGCTTCGAGATCGACCGAGTCATCGAGGCGTTGCCGGCGGCGAACGCCGCTTTCAACGCACCGTCGACCCTCCGCCTGGAGGAGCCCGCGGTGATCCAGCTGCTCCTGTCGGGGAGACGCTCGATCAGCCGGCTCCAGGAGCAGATCACCGCGCTTGGCCGGCGCGAGGGCGCCCGGATCAAGGCGTCGGACGCGATGGAGGCCAACCTCGCCGGAACCGGCTTCAAGATCGAGGCGATCACGCCTGCCGATCCAGCCGGTCAGCGGAGCCGGCGTCACCGAGTGGAAGTGGGAGGTCGAGCCGACGAGGGCCGGGACGCGGCGCCTGCACCTGACCCTCTCCGCGATCCTCGATCTCGAGGGGAAGGAGTCCCTCTACACGGTCCGGACGTTCGAACGGACGCTCGAAGTCCGCGTGCCGCTCCGCGAGCGCCTGAGCGGGTTCGTCGGCCGGAACTGGCAGTGGCTCTGGACGGCGCTGCTGCTGCCGGTCGGCGGCTGGATGCTCAGCCGGCGACGGGAGCCGCACTAGCGGTTGTGGTTCACGACCTCGACGTTGTTGCCGTCGGGGTCTAGCACGAAGGCGCCGTAGTAGCCCTCGTGGTAGATCGGCCGCTGCCCCGGTGGGCCGTTGTCGCGGTAGCCGGCTTCCGTCGCGTCGCGGTGGAAGCGATCAACGGTCTCGTTGTCGAGCGCGGCGAACGCGATGTGCATGTTCTCGGTCGGCGTGTCGGCGCCGACGACGGAGAACGAGCCACTGACACATGCGAACTGCGTTCGGTCGGGACGCTCGCTGCCGACGTGGAATCCGGCCGCCGGTCCGACCGTCTCGTAGAAGCGCGTCGACGCGTCGAGGTCGGAGACGCGGATCCAGAGATGGTCGACATTGCCGTGGTCGCGGAGCGACCCGTGGTGCACCGCCTCGGCGCTGTTCCCGTCCGGATCGAGCAGGAAGGCGCCGTAGTAGTCCTCGCTGTACTGCGGGCGCGGCCCAGGCGCGCCGTCGTCCTCGTAACCCGCCGCCGTGCCGGCCCGCCAGAACTCGTCCACGTGCGCGCGAGACGGTGCTACGAAACCGATGTGCAGCCGCCGTGTCGGCGGATGATCCGGGTCCGCCTGAGCGAGCGAGAAGTCGTTCCACTCGGCGAAGTGGTCGCCGCTGTGCGTCTGCTCGATCCCGAGAGTGCGCAAGACGGTTTCGTAGAACCGCTCCGAGGCGGAACGGTCCGAGGCCCTGATCGTGACGTGGTCGAACACGGGTCGAACATACCCGTCACGGTCCGGGAGAGACGCGGAGCCCGGCCGGAGCCGGGCTCCACGCTGTCAGAGGTCGTTCGACGTGCCTTCCTCGAACGGGCAGTCGTGGTCGCCGGACTTGCCGGCGTACCCAGTCTGATCGCTCGAGGATTGGGCCGGTGCCGCTGGGGCCTTGGCCGGCTTCGCAGCCGAGCCCGAGCCGCCGGCGAGCGCCATCGTCGCCCACACCGCGGCGAGCAGGAGGACTCCCGCAAGCGCGACGAGGAGCGGTGCCCGACGTGTCGTGCGTGCCTCTTCCATGGGCCTCCTTCCGTTCGGGTGCCCACGCGTAGTCAAGCACGACCGGGTCAAAGGCGAGTCAAGGCCCGCGTTCCGTGCTCGGCGCACCGTGATATGAACTCTGCCGTGAGCCAAGCCGTCGACCTGGGCCGCCTGCGCGAGATCCCGCTGTTCGCCGGCCTCAAAGACGACGCGCTCGCCCGGGTCGCCGCGCTCGTCGCCGAGCTCGAGTGTCCGGCGGGAACAGTGCTAGTCCACGCGGACGACGCCGGCTCCGGGATGTACGTCGTCGAGGAGGGCACGGTTGTCGTCGAGGCGCGGGGCGGGTTCCAGGCCGAGCTCGGGCCGGGCGAGTTCGTCGGCGAGCTGACTCTGCTCGTCCCGGACGCGCATCGGGTCGCGCACGTGCGCGCGCTGACAGACGTCCGGTGCCTCGCGATCGGCCGGCAGGAGTTCACAGAGCTGCTCGAGCAAGAGCCGCGCATCGCCGTGGCGATGCTGCCGGTGCTCGCGCGCCGCTTGTTGGGCGCGATGCAGCTCGTCCGCTAGGCCGCCCGCGGGCGAGCTCTCGAGGCACTCGTCAGTTGAGCGACGGATCCGGCGGCATGAGCGAGAGGAGGGCGTACGAGCCACCCTGGCGTCGCAGCACCGCGCTCCAGAGCCCGTCCGGATCGTCGCTGAAGAGGTCGTCGGGCTCCGCCGGGAGAACGAGCCACGACTCTTCCTCGAGCTCCGCCTCGAGCTGGCCCGCGCTCCAGCCCGCGTAGCCGACAAAGATCCGCCCCCGCACGGCCGCCACGTCCGGCTCCTGGACGAAGCCGACCGTGTCGAAGAGGAGCTCCGACGCGTCGTCGGGATCGTCGAGCTCGGCGATCGCGAGCACGGACTCGAGTGCGACCGGCCCGCCGACGTAGACGGGCTCCGCCTCGCCCGCGAGCGGGGCGAGCTCCGGGAGCGCCGTGCCCACCGGGGTGTCGGTCGGCCGGTTGAGGACGAGGCCCATCGCTCCCTCCTCGCCGTGCTCGGCGACGAGCACGACCGTGCGGTGGAAGTTCGGGTCGCGCAGGATCGGCGCCGCCACCAGCAGCTGCCCGCGCAGCGACTCGCTCATGCCGGGACGTTATCGAGGGCGGCTCTGAGAGAACCGACGTAGCTGGTGAGCGCGGCCGGGCCGTCCTCCGCGATCTCGAGCGCGCGGGAGCCGACGACGATCCCATCCGTCAGCTCGGCTGCCGCGCGGGCGTCCTCCGCGGTCGAGATGCCGAAGCCGGCGTAGAGCGGCACGCCGGGCGCGGCCGTGCGGGCTCGCGCGGCGAGGTCGCCGAGGGCGCCGGAGAGGCCCTCGCGCGCACCTGTCGTGCCGGTAACCGTGACGAGGTAGAGCCAGCCGTCCGTCTGGCCGGCGGCGAGGCGAATCCGCTCGTCCGTCGAGGTGGGTGCGACGAGCTGGACGCGGCGGAGCTCCGGCTTCTCTCCCGCCGGAAGGTCGGCGACGATCATGCTCGCGGCACCGGCGGCGCGAGCGTCCGCCGCGAAGCGCTCCCAGCCGTAGGCCTCGAGCAGCGAGGAGTAGGTCATCGGCACGAGCGGGACGTCGACGCGTGCCCGCACGCTCGCGAGGCAGTCGAGGCAGGCCTGCGTGCGCATCCCCTGCGCGAGCGCCCGCTCGGCGGCTCGCCGGATAACGGGGCCGTCGGCGAGCGGGTCGGAGAAGGGGAAGCCGAGCTCGACGAAGTCGGCGCCGCCCTCCACCGCCGCCTCGGCCAGCTCAGGCGTGTCCGCGCCGCACATCAGGTAGATCGCGAGGGTCTTGCTCACGGCTTGCGGAGGACGGCGAGGATGTGCTGTCCCCCGGAGACAGCGCCTGGCTCCGAGGCGAGTTCCTGCTCCACGCGCACGATGAACTCCTGCAGCTCGGCCTCGGGTGGGTAGAGCGCGGGGAAGAGGCCGGCTGCCGATACGGCGACGACCTCACCGTGCCGCGACAGAAGCGAATCGAGCTCGTCCGAGCGGAAGAGCTTCATCGGCAGATGCCCGTAGCCCTCGCCCTGCGGCAGGACGCCGGTGCGCAGGATTGCCTCGTTCGGCTCGGGACCGTCTCGCCGGACGAGGTCGAGCAGCTGCGGTGCGAAATGCAGCACCGCGCCGACGAGCGACATCACGGAGACGAGCACGTGCCCGCCCGGCCGAACGACGCGGACGAGCTCGGAGACGCCAACGTCGGCGCGGTCGAGCACGTAGCTGAGCGGTCCGCCGAAGCAAACGGCCGCTTCGAAGCTCGCATCGTCGAAGCGCGAGAGGTCGGTTACATCGGCGATCACGCGCTCCGCGACGCCGTGCTCGAGCCCCGCTTCCGCCACCTTCGCCCGGTTCAGCTCGAGCTGCTTCGGTGACAGATCGGCGACGACGACCTCGGCGCCGAGCCGAGCCAGCTCGATCGTGAAGCGTCCTGGCCCGGCACCGACGTCGAGCACACGGTCCCCGGGCGCGACGAAGCGCCGCAGGTGGTCGAGGTGGACGTCGAGGCTTTGCGGCGGTGTGCGGCCGTCGGCGAACCGAAGCCACTCCCGCTCGCCGAGCTCGTCGAAGAACGCCGCCGTGTGGTCGGGCTCGTACTCGTCCTTCATCGCGCGAGCACCTCTGCGAGGTCCTTGTCGCCGCGGCCGGAGAGGCAAACGACGACGAGCTCGGCGTCGAGCTCGTCGACGCGGGCGAGCGCGTGTGCCGGCTCGAGCGCCGGGATGATCCCTTCCGTCCGGGTCAGCCGGCGGAAGGCGTCGAGTGCCTCCTCGTCGGTCGCGCCGACGTAGCGGGCGCGGCCGGAGTCGCGCAGGTACGCGTGCTCGGGGCCGACGCCCGGGTAGTCGAGACCGGCCGAGATCGAGTGAGCGTCCGCGATCTGGCCGTCCTCGTCGGCGAGCACGGAGGAGCGCGAGCCGTGGAGGACGGCGGCGCGGCCGCTGCCGAGGCTCGCGGCGCCGGCCGCCTCGACGCCGATCAGCTCGACGTCGGCGTCGTCGATGAAGCCGGCGAACATCCCGATCGCGTTCGAGCCGCCGCCCACGCACGCGATCACCGCCTCGGGCAGCCGGCCCTCCGTCTCGAGTACCTGGCCGCGTGTCTCCCGGCCGATCACTGCCTGCAGCTCGCGCACGATCGCCGGGTACGGCGCCGGGCCGACGCAGGAGCCGATCAGGTAGTGCGTGGTCTCGACGTTCGTGATCCAGTCGCGGATCGCTTCGCTCGTCGCTTCCTTCAGCGTCTTCGTGCCGAACTCGACCGGGCGCACCTCGGCGCCGAGCAGGCCCATCCGCTCCACGTTCGGCTTCTGGCGGCGCATGTCCTCGACGCCCATGTAGACGACGCACTCGAGCCCGAAGCGCGCGCAGACGGTCGCGGTCGCGACGCCGTGCTGGCCGGCGCCCGTCTCTGCGACGATCCGCCGCTTGCCGAGCCGCCGCGCGAGCACGGCCTGGCCGAGCGCGTTGTTCAGCTTGTGCGCGCCCGTGTGCAGGAGGTCCTCGCGTTTCAGGTAGAGCCGCTTGTCGGGAGCGAAGCGCTCGGCGCGGCTGAGCGGCGTCGGGCGCCCCGCATACGTCGCCCCGAGCTCGTCCAGCTCGGCACGGAACGTTTCGTCGGCGAGGGCCTCCTCCCATGCCGCCGTGAGCTCGTCGAGGCCCGGGATCAGCGTCTCGGGCACGTAGCGGCCGCCGTACGCGCCATACATGGTCTCAAGCACGTGCTGCCTCGACGTAGGCCCGCACCTTGGCCTCGTCCTTGATCCCCGGAGCGGCCTCGAGCCTCGAGCTCGCGTCGACGGCCCATGGGCGCACATGTGCCACCGCCGCCGCGACGTTGTCCGCTGCGAGCCCGCCCGCCAGCACGATCCGGCCCGGCTCGGCGGCGGCGCGGTCCCAGTGGCCGGGATCGTCCTCCTGCCACGGCAGGTCGAGCACGCGGGCGACCTCCGTGCTCTCGCGCAGGAGCACTCCGTCACGGCCGCGGACGGCACCCTCGATGCGCTCGTGCACCTGGTCGAGCGCCGCCTCGGTCACGCCCGGCTCGCCGACCCAGACCGCGACCGCGAGCAGCTCGTCCGGGACCGGCAGGACGCTCTCCGGCGGCGCGCGGGCTCTCCGGCGCGAGGACGAAGCCCGCCAGGTCGGCCCCCGCCTCCGCCGCCACGGCCACGTCTTCTTCGCGGGTGAGGCCGCACACCTTCACGAGCGGCCGGGCGAGTAGCTCGCCCAGCTTCGCGGCGGGATCAGGCGCCTGCATCAGCGCCGAGCCGACGAGAATCGCATCCGCCCCTGCCAGCTCGGCGGCCGCGCCCTGCGCCCGCGTTCGGATCCCGCTCTCTGCGACGACGACCGGGGCGTGCGGGAGCGCGGTGCCGACGGCAACGAGGTCCAGCTGGGCGCTGCGGTCGATCGCGAACGTGGAGAGGTCGCGGGCGTTGATGCCGATGACCGGCGGCCGTGAGTGCCGCCGCGCGGACGAGCTCGTCGGCGTCGTGCGCCTCGACGAGCGTGTCGAGCCCCAGCTCCTCGGCGAGGCCCGTCAGCCGACGCACCTCGTCGTCGCCCAGGTCGCGGAGGAGGAGCAGGACAGCGTCCGCGCCCGCCTCCCTGGCGATGCGCAGATGCTCGTCGGTCGAGAAAAAACCCTTCGCCAGGAGCGGGACGCTCGTCGCGGCGCGGGCGGCGCGGAGGTCGTCCCAGTCGCCGCCGAAGCGCTCGTCGACGAGCACGGAGACGGCCGCGGCACCGGCTTGTGCGTACGCGGCCGCGATCGGTCCGGGATCGGCGTCCGGGCGGATATCCCCGAGGGACGGCGAGCGGCGCTTGATCTCGGCGATCGCGCCGAGCCCGGGTGCGGCCAGGGCGTCTCTAAACCGCATTGCTGAACCTCGCCAGCTCGTCCAGGCGGGCCGCTGCTGCGCCCGAGTCGACGGCACTGCGGGCAAGCGCGAGGCCCTCACGCAGGTCCTCGGCCTGCCCGGCTGCGGCGACCGCGCCTGCTGCGTTGAGCAGGATCGCGTCGCGCCGCCCCCCGGGTGCGCCCGTGAAGACATCGCGGATCGCCGCGGCGTTCTCGGCCGGAGAGCCGCCGCGGAGCTCGGCAGGATCCGAGGGCGCGATCCCGAGCTCGAGCGGATCGACGACTCGTTCGCGCACCTCGCCGTCGACCACCTCGCAGACGTCGTTCGGCCCGGCCGGGGAGAGCTCGTCGATCCCGTGCGCGCCGTGCACGACGAAGGCCCGGCGCGCCCCGAGCTGGGCAAGCACCTCCGCGATCGTGCGCACGAGCGGCTTCGAGTAGACGCCGATCACCTGGGCGCGAGCGCCCGCAGGGTTCGTGAGCGGGCCGAGCACGTTGAACACGGTACGCGTGGCGAGCTCGCGTCGCACCGGCGCGGCGTGGCGCATCGCGGGGTGGTGCGCGGGCGCGAACATGAAGCCGAAGCCGAGCTCGTCGATCGACTGCGCGATCCGCTCGGGCGGCTGCTCGAGCTGGAAGCCGAGCGCTTCGAGCACGTCCGCGGACCCGCACGCGGACGAGACGGCGCGGTTTCCGTGCTTCGCCACACCCGCGCCGGCCGCCGCCGCGACGATCGCGGCCGCGGTCGAGATGTTGATCGTGTGGGCGCCGTCGCCGCCCGTTCCGGCCGTGTCGACGAGGTCGTCCCGCTCGGGCCTGACCGGGAGGACGTGCTCGCGCATCGCCTCGGCGCAGCCGGCGATCTCGTCCGCGGTCTCGCCCTTGAGGCGTAGTGCGACCAGGAAGCCGCCGATCTGCGCCTGGGTCGCCTCGCCTTCCATGATCTCCGCCATCACCTCGCGGGCCTGCTCACGGCCGATGTCCCGGCCGTCGAGGAGGTCGGCGAGCGCGGCCTGGATCACGATCTCTGGAGGAAGTTGCGGCCGAGCTCGGGGCCGAGCGGCGTGAGCACGCTCTCGGGATGGAACTGGACGCCTTCGATCGGCAGCTCGCGGTGCCGAACGCCCATCACCTCTCCGTCCGCTGTTCGCGCGGTCACGTCGAGCTCGTCCGGGACGCGCACGGCCGCGAGCGAGTGGTAGCGCCCCGCCTCGATCGTCGCCGGCAGCCCCGCGAAGACGCCCTTCCCGTCGTGCTCGACCTGAGACGACTTCCCGTGCAGGAGCGCCCGAGCCTGGCCCACTTCGCCTCCGAACGCTTCCACGATCGCCTGGTGACCGAGGCAGACGCCGAGGGTCGGCACGCGCGGGCCGAGCCGCCGGATCAGCTCCACCGAGACGCCCGCGTCCGACGGACGGCCGGGGCCTGGCGAGACCACGAGGTGGGAAGGCGCGAGCGCCTCCGCCTCCTCGACGGTGATCGCGTCGTTCCGGTAGACCGCGACCTCCGCCCCGAGCTCCTCGAAGAGGTGGACGAGGTTGTAGGTGAACGAGTCGTAGTTGTCGAGCATCAGCAGCATCAGGTGCCTCTCTCCGCCAGGTCGATCGCGGCCTCGAGCGCGGCGAGCTTCGCGAGACACTCGCGGTGCTCGGCGGCCGGATCCGAGTCTGCCACGATCCCGGCCCCTGCCTGCAGGCGCGCGACGCCGTCCTGGAGCGCGATCGTGCGGATCGCGATGCACGTGTCCATGGTTCCGCCGGGCAGGACGTAGCCGACCGCACCTGCGTAGGAGCCGCGGCGGTACCCCTCGAGCTCGCTGACGATCTGCATCGCGCGCACCTTCGGCGCGCCCGAGACGGTGCCGGCCGGGAAGCAGCGGCGCAGGAGCTCGAACGGCGTCACGTCTCCGCGCAGCGCGCCCGTCACCTCGGAGACGAGGTGGGTGACGTGCGAAAAGCGCTCGGGCTCGAGGAAGCGCGCGACGCGGACGGTGCCGGGCTCGCACGCGCGCGAGAGGTCGTTGCGGCCGAGGTCGACGAGCATCACGTGCTCGGCCCGGTCCTTGTCGGAGGCGAGCAGGCGCTCGGCGTCACCGGCGCCTGGCTCGGTGGTGCCGGCGATCGGGTTCAGGCTCGCCGTGCCGTTGTCGCACTTGACGAGCGTCTCCGGGGAGGAGCCGATCAGCGCCAGCGGGCCGAGCTCGAGCAGGAAGAGGTAGGGGGAGGGGTTGACCCGCCGCAGGGCCCGGTAGAGCTCGACTGCAGAGACGGACGTCGGTCGCTCGGCTCGTTGCGAGAGGACGACCTGGTAGGCGTCGCCGGCACGGATCAGCTCCTTGATCCGGCGCACGCTGTCCTCGTAGACGGCCTGCTCGGGGAACCGGCGCACCGCGCCGGCGGACGATGCCTTGTGTTTCTGAAACACAAGCTCTCTCCCGAGCGCGGCCGCGATCGCGTCCGGGTTGCCCTCGAGCACCTCGGCCGTACCGCTCCCGTGGTCGAAGCGCACGAGCGTCTCGGCGACGACGAACCGGCTCTCGGGCACGTCCGGGCCCTCCGCCGGCAGCGGGACGGACGGCTCGAGCCGGGCGACGTGGTCGTACGCGAGGTAACCGACCACGGGCGTGTCGAGCGACTCCGCCTCCTCGAACGTGACGAGGCGCGAGCCCGAGCCGACGAACGAGTGCCTCCCGAGCCGTCCCTGCTCGACCGACTCGAGCAGGAAGCTCGCGCCGGCTCCCTCGCGCAGACGGAGGTAGGCGCCGAGCGGCGTGAGCAGGTCGGTCGGGATCGGCTCGGAGGCCATCGCCATAGACTGCCCGCACGATGGCCGTCCCGGAGCTGCTCGACGAATTGCTGCGGGCGCACGGTCCCTCGGGCCACGAGCACCTTGCCTTCGAGGTCATACGTACTGCAGTCGGGGACGTCGCGGAGATCGAGACCGACTCGGTCGGCAACCTCGTGGCGCGCCGCCGCGACGCCGACGGGCCGCTGCTCGCGCTCTTCGCCCATCTCGACGTGATCGGGCTTGCCGTCGCCCACGTTCCGGACGACGCGCTCATCCCGGTGCACCTGCTCGGCACGTGGCGCGCAAGCGTCGCGTACGGGCAGCGGGTGGAGATCAGGACAAGGAACGGCGTCGTCCCGGGTGTGATCGCGCGCAGGGTCAAGGACAACGAGAAAGTCGAGTGGGACCAGCTCTACGTCGACGTCGGTGCTCGCGACGGGGAGGAGGCACGCGCGCTCGTTGCGCCCGGCGATCCCATCGTGCTCGACGCTCCGCCCGTCGAGCTCGCCGGCGGGCGGATCGCCTCCCGCAGCCTGGACAACCGCGCCGGCGTTTACGTCGCGCTCGAAGCGCTCCGCCGCCTCGACGGCGTGAACGTCGCCGTCGTCGCCGGCGCGCACGAGGAGCTCGGCCACCCCGGCGCCCGGACGGCTGCGTTCCGCCTCGAGCCGGATGTGTCGGTCGTGCTCGACGTCACGTACGCCACGGACGTGCCGGCCGAGGACGCGAACACGGCCGGCGACCACAGGCTCGGGGGTGGCCCGGCGATCTTTCGCGGCCCGGCGATCAACCCGCGAGTTTTCGACCTGCTCGTCGAGGCGGCAGAGTCGGAGCAGATCCGACACACCGTCGAGACCGGGATGAAGACGTATACGGACGCGGACGACACGTTCTCGTCTCGTGTGGGGATCCCAACAGGTCTCGTCTCGATCCCGCTCCGCTACATGCACTCGCCGGTCGAGATCGTGGAGCTCGAGGACATCGAGGCGTGCGTGCAGCTGCTGGTTGCGTTCGCGCGGAAGCTCGAGCCCGGCGCGTCGTACTCCCGCTAGATTCAGGGCATGTCCCGTTCAGTCATCGTCTCGGCCGTGCGCACGCCGTTCGGCAAGCTGGGCGGCGGGCTTGCCGGACTACCCGGCGACCGAGCTCGGGGCGATCGTGATCCGCGCGGCGCTCGACCGGATCGGCCTCGAGCCGGACGAGCCCGAGTACACGATCATGGGCCAGGTGCTCCAGGCCGGTGCGGGCCAGGCGCCGGCGCGGCAGGCCGCGATCGGCGCCGGGCTGCCGAAGGAGACGCCCGCTGACACGATCAACAAGGTGTGCGCCTCCTCGATCCGGGCCGTCCAGATCGCCGACGCGATGATCCGCGCGGGCGAAAGCGAGGTGATCGTGACGGGTGGGATGGAGTCGATGTCGAACGCGCCCTATCTCGTCAAGAAGGCGCGCTTCGGCTACCGGCTCGGGCACGGCGAGCTGATCGACTCGATGATCTTCGACGGGCTGACCGACGCGTACGACCAGATGCACATGGTCCAGCACAACTCGATGGTCTCCCGTGAGCTCGGGATCAGCCGCGAGGAGCAGGACGCCTGGGCGCTCCGCTCACAGCAGCGCGCCGCCGCTGCGCAGGATGCCGGGCGCTACGCGGACGAAATCGTCCCCGTCGGCGACGTCGCCGCGGACGAGAGCATCCGGCGGGACACGACGTCGGAGTCGCTCGCGAAGCTGAAGCCGGTCTTCGACCCCGAGGGGACGACGACGGCCGGTAACGCACCCGGCGTCAACGACGGCGCCTCGTGCGTGATCGTGACGTCGGAGGAATTCGCGCGCCGGCGTGGGCTCGAGGTGCTGGCCACGGTCGTCTCCCAGGGCTCCGTCGCGGACGACTTCGCGTACCTGGTGCGGACGCCCGCCAAAGCGGCTGCGATCGCTTTCGACAAGGCGGGAAAGACGATCGACGATGTCAAGCGTGTCGAGATCAACGAGGCTTTCTCGTCGGTCGCGCTCAACTCGACCCGCATGCTGGGGGCCGACGAAGAGCTCGTGAACGTGAACGGCGGCGCCGTCGCGCTCGGCCACCCGATCGGGGCCTCCGGCGGTCGCATCGTCGGGACGATGGTGCACGAGCTGCGCCGCAACGGGGGTGGCCTCGGCCTGGCGGCGATCTGCTCCGGCGGGGGCCAGGGCGACGCGCTCCTGATCGAGGTCTGAGCCCTTCGAGCCCGTCCCTGACCGCCAACGTCCGTGGTGGACCGGTCCGGGGACTGTCCCCGGACACGTCCCGCCAGGACGCGTCCGAGGTCAAACAATTCAGCAACTCTTTTTCCACAGGCGGACGCGGATGCGCGTGACGTGCGCCGCGCTCGTCGCTGCGGTAGCGGCCGCGCTCGTTACTGCGGCCAGTGCGCTTGCGTGCACCTGCGCGCCGGTCGACCTCGAGCGCGACCTCCCGCGCGCCGACGGCGCCTTCATCGGCACGGTGCTCGAGCGCCGCGCGTCAGGCATGGAGGTGGCCCTCCTCTTCCGCGTCGAGCAGGTCTACAAGGGCGACATCAACGATCGTGTCGAGGTCGTCACCGCGGGTGACAGCGCCGCCTGCGGTCTCGCGGCGCAGGTCGGCGAGCGCGTCGGCCTCCTGCTCGAGCGAGACGGCGCGGACTGGCGCTCCGGCCTGTGCTCTCAGGTCGATCCGGCCGCGTTCCTCGAGCTCACGGACGTCGACGACAACGCACTGCCCGCGATCAACTGGGGCGGGTACGTCGTCGGGGCTCTCGTCCTCGTGGCCGGATCGTTCTTCCTCGCCCGCCGGCTGCGCCGCGCCCGTTAGCCTGGCGCCCGATGGAGCTCGAGCACGTCCTCGTCGTCGGCGCCGGCCAGATGGGCGGCGGCATCGCGCAGGTCGTGGCCGCTTCCGGCCGCCGCGTCTCGCTGTACGACGCCGCCCCCGGCGCGACCGAGCGCGGGCTCGCCGCGATGCGGAAGAGCCTGGAGAGGCTCGCGGAGAAGGGCGGCGCCGACCCGGACGAGACGATCGCGCGGGTGACGGTCGTCGACGACCTCGTCCCGGCCGACCTGATGATCGAGGCCGTCGTCGAGGACGCCGCCGTCAAGGAGGAGCTCTTCCGGCGCGCCGACGAAGTGCTTCCCGGCACCGCCATTCTCGCCTCGAACACGTCCTCGATCCCGATCACGTCCCTCGCCGCCGCGACCGGCCGGCCGGAGCAGGTGATCGGCATGCACTTCTTCAACCCGGTCCCGGTACTGAAGCTCGTCGAGGTGATCCGGGCGGCGCAGACCTCCGACGAGACGGCCGCGGCGATCACCAGGCTCGCCGAGGAGCTGGGAAAGGTGCCGGCACAGGCGAACGACTTTCCGGGCTTCGTCTCCAACCGCATCCTGATGCCGTTCATCAACGAAGCCGCCTACGCGCTGATGGAAGGGGTGGCCGAGCCCGAGGCGATCGACACGATCGCGAAGCTCGGCTTCGCACATCCGATGGGGCCGCTCGCGCTCGCCGACCTGATCGGGCTCGACACGTGCGTGGCGATCATGGAGGTGCTGCACGAGGGGCTCGGGAACCCGAAATACGCGCCGTGCCCACTCCTGCGCCAGTACGTCCAGGCGGGCCGGCTCGGCCGCAAGTCGGGCCGTGGCTTCTACGTCTATTGACCCGGTTCCCCAAGACGAGGTAGGTCCCTCTCAAAAGATCCGCCTATCCTGCCGAAGACAGGTGTCGAAGGCACCCCATCCGGGAGGAACGATGCGCCTGCTGCTGGTCGACGACGATTCGGGCTTCCGTGCGCTGCTGCGGACGACGTTCGAGGACGTGGCAGTCGAGGTCGACGAGGCAGGTAACGCGGCCGAGGCTGAGCGCCGGATCGCCGAGTCGCCGCCCGACGTGATGGTGCTCGACGTCGGCATGCCGGGGATGGACGGGCTCGCGTTCTGCCGCGAGCTGAAGTCGGACGCCCGCACGAGCGCGATCAGGGTCGTCCTCCTGACCGGAATGGAGGACGTCGAGGACGTGGCGGGCGCAGCCGGCGCGGACGCGCTCTTGCTGAAGCCGTTCCGGCCGCTCGAGCTGCTCGGCGTCGTCGAGCGGCTCGCGGGCGCCGGCGTCGGCGTGCCGATACGGGGCGCGAACGGGCGCCCGGACGAGGAGCAGCTCGTCCTCTACGCGCGCGACCTCCGGCACCTGGTCGAGCTCGAGCGCGCTCAGCGGGGCCTGCTCGAGAGCGCGTACCGCGAGACAGTCTCCGCGCTCGCGACCGCGCTCGGCACGAAGGACACCGGCACGCGACAGCACTCGCAGCGCGTCCAGCGCTACGCGCTCGAGCTCGCCGCCGCGATCGACCCGAAGCTCGCTGCCGATCCGGGGCTCGAGTACGGCTTCCTCCTCCACGACGTCGGCAAGATCGGGGTGCCCGACCAGATCCTGCTCAAGCCGAGCCCGCTCGACCCGACCGAGTGGCGCGTGATGCAGGCGCACACGCTCCTCGGCGCGCAGATGATCGGCGGCGTCGCCTTCCTCCAGGGCTCGGGCGTCGACGTCGTCCGCTCGCACCACGAGCGCTGGGACGGCGGCGGCTACCCCGATCGCCTCGGGGGAGAGGAGATCCCGATCGGCGCCAGGATCTTCGCCGTCGCCGACGCCCTCGACGCGATCACGAACCACCGGCCGTACCGCGCCGCGCAGAACTGGCGGGCCTCGCGCCGCGAGATCGTCACTCAGGCGGGGAAGCAGTTCGACCCGCAGGTGGTCGAGGCGTTCCGGGACCGCGAGCACGTGCTGCACGAGATCCGCCGGGAGTTCCTCGCCGCCGCCTGAAGCCTCGACGTTGAGAGTCGCGAGGTGTTGCGGCCGCGAAGCGGACGCCTTCAGGAGCTTTCGCGCGTCCCGGATCCGCGAGAGCGGATGCGGGACTTGCGCAATTAGACTGGCCGGCGATGGACTTCTCGCTCACGGAGGACCAGCGGGAGATCCAGGCGCTGGCGCGGGAGGTCGCGCAGGCCGAGATCGAGCCGAACGCGGCCGCCTGGGACCGGGAGCACCACTTCCCGGCCGAGCTCTACGAGAAGCTGGCCGAGCTCGGCCTGATGGGCGTCTGCGTTCCGGAGGAATACGGCGGCGTCGGCGCAGACTTCCTCTCGTACATCCTCGTGCTCGAAGAGCTCTCGCGCGCGGACGCAGGCGTGGGCGTGACCGTCGCCGTACACACGAGCGCCTGCACGCTCCCGATCCTCGCGTTCGGCAGCGACGAGCAGCGGAGCCGGTTCGTGCCGCCGCTCGCTCACGGTGAGAAGATCGGCGCGTTCGCGCTCACCGAGGCCGGCTCGGGCTCGGACGCCGGCGCGCTGAGGACGACGGCGGTCCCGGACGGAGACGGGTGGCGCATCTCCGGCTCGAAGCAGTTCATCTCGACCGGCGAGCAGGCGGGCACGTTCGTCTTCTTCGCCCGCACCGATCCCGAGACGGAGGGCGCGCGCGGCATCTCCGCGTTCATCCTCGACCGCGAGCACGTCGAGGTGACGCGCGAGGAGGAGAAGCTCGGGCTCAACTCGTCCTCGACCGCGGAGCTGCGCGTCGAGACCCACGTCGAGGCCGATCGCCTGCTGCACGAGGAGCGCAAGGGGTTCACGGTCGCGATGGCGACGCTGGACGGCGGCCGGATCGGGATCGCCGCGCAGGCGCTCGGGATCGCGCAGGCCGCGTACGACGTCGCCCGCGAGTATGCGAAGGAGCGGCGTGCGTTCGGCAAGCGAATCGCCGAGCACCAGGCGATCCAGTGGAAGCTCGCGGACATGTCGACCGAGATCGACGCCGCCAGGCTGCTCGTTTATAAGGCCGCCTGGCTGAAGGAGCGGGGCGAGCCGCACACCGAGGCCGGCGCGAAGGCCAAGCTCTACGCCTCCGAGATGGCGCGCCGCCAGACCGGCGAGGCGATCCAGATCCTCGGCGGCTACGGCTACACGAAGGAGTTCCCGGTCGAGCGCTACTACCGCGACGCCAAGGTCACGGAGATCTACGAGGGAACGAGCGAGATCCAGCGGCTCGTGATCGCCCGCAGCATCCTGGAGCTGCAGCGCGAGCCCGCTCTCGAGCGATGAGAGCGCGCGACGAGCCGGTCCGGCTGACGAGGATCTACACCCGAGGCGGCGACGCCGGCGAGACCTCGCTCGGCGACGGTACGCGCGTCTCCAAGCTCGACTGCCGGATCGGGGCGTTCGGCACCGTCGACGAGCTCAACTCGGCGCTCGGCGTCGTGCTCGCCGGCGAGTGCCCCGAAGAGCTGCGCGAGCCGCTTGCCCGGATCCAGAACGAGCTCTTCGACGTCGGCGCAGATCTCTCCGTCCCATGGGGGGTCACCGACCGGCTCCGGGTTGAGCAAGGGATGATCGACGGGCTCGAGCGCCTCTGCGACGAGCTCAACGCCGACTTGCCCGAGTTGCGCAGCTTCGTCCTGCCGGGCGGCACCGAGACGGCCGCCCGCCTGCACGTCGCCCGCACGATCTGCCGCCGCGCCGAGCGCGAGGTGCTGCTCGGCGCCCGCGAGGTGGAGCTGAACCCGCTCGTCCTCGTCTACCTGAACCGGCTCTCCGACCTGCTCTTCATCCTCGCCCGCACCGCGAACGCCCTGGCCGGCGCCGACGAGCCCCTGTGGAAGCCTGGGAGCTCGCACTCGCCTTCGTAGGCTCGTTCGTCGCCGGGTACGTGGGCTCGATGCTCGGGCTCGTGCTCGGGACGCTCCGGCTGCCGCTGATCGTCGCCCTGACAGGGAGCCCGGTCGCGGCTGCGGGGACGAACATCGCCATCTCCGCGGCTTCGGCGGGCGCGGGCGCGGCCGGGCACCTACGCGCGGGGCGCGTCGACTGGCGCATCGTCGCGTGGATGGCTCCGCCGTCCATCGCCGGCGCGATCCTCGGCGCGATCGTCGCCGACGACGTCTCCGAGCGGCTGCTCTACGCGGCGATCGCCGCCGTGCTGCTCTGGAGTGGGATCGACCTGGCGCTGCGGCCGGTGCGGGCACGGAGCCGTGAGCGGCTACGTCTCTGGCCGGCCGCCTCCTCCGGGTTCGGGATCGGCGTGCTCGGCGGTGCCGTCGGCGTCATCCTCGGCACGCTGAGGATGCCGGCGCTCCTCCGCGGCGTCGGCATGGACGTCCGCCGCGCCGCCGGCACGAACCTCGTCGTCGGCTTCCTCCTCGGCGTCGCAGGCTTCGCGACGCATGCGGGCGAGGTTGGTGTCGACTGGGACTTGCTCGCCGCGGGTCTCGCCGGCGCGCTCCCCGGCGGCTGGCTCGGCGCGCAGGCGACCGGGAAGGTCGACGAGAACCGGCTCCGGCTGGCGCTCGGCGCGGTCCTCGTCGTCGTCGGCATCGCCTTCGCCGCGCAGGCGCTCCTAGATGTTTGACCGGTAATCAGCGTGCTTGCGGGGGCGATTCAGACCAAGCCGCGGGCCGCGCTCGGTCGCAGCCAAGGCTGGGTGCCTTGGCAAGGCCGAGGGTGGCCTGCGGCGCCGCGTCTGGGTCGTCATCCGCGAGTGCGGTGATTGCCGGTCAATCATCTAGCGCCTCGCCTATCATCGGCGCATGGCGACGACCGAGGACCGCGGCTCCCTGAGCGCGACACAGGCATGGCGGGAGGAGCTCTACGCGCGCGAGCCGGAGCGCCAGGGAGAGCTCTTCACGACCATCTCCGGGCTCGAGCAGGAGCCGCTGGCGACGCCGGACACGGTCGAGACCGACTACGACCGCGACCTCGGCTACCCCGGCGTCTTCCCCTTCACGCGCGGCGTCTACCCGTCGATGTACCGCGGCAAGCTCTGGACGATGCGCCAGTTCGCGGGCTTCGGCACGGCCGAGGAGACGAACGAGCGCTTCCACTACCTGCTCGACCACGGCCAGACCGGGCTCTCGACCGCCTTCGACATGCCGACGCTGATGGGCTACGACTCCGATCACGCCCGCTCGCTCGGCGAGGTCGGCCGCGAGGGGGTCGCGATCGACTCGCTCGAGGACATGGAGACGCTCTTCCGCGGCATCCCGCTCGGCGACGTCTCGACGTCGATGACGATCAACTCGCCGGCGGCGATCCTGCTCGCGTTCTACATCGCCGTCGGGGAGGAGCAGGGCGTGCCGGCGGCGGAGCTGCGCGGGACGATCCAGACGGACATCCTCAAGGAGTACATCGCGCAGAAGGAGTACATCTTCCCGCCGGAGCCGTCGATGCGGCTCGTGACGGACATGGTCGAGTACTGCGCGCGGGAGCTGCCGAAGTGGCATCCGATCTCGATCTCCGGCTACCACATCCGCGAGGCGGGCTCGACCGCGGCGCAGGAGCTCGCGTTCACGCTCGCCGACGGCTTCACCTACGTCGAGTGGGCGGTCGCGCGCGGGCTCGACGTCGACGACTTCGCGCCGCGCCTCAGCTTCTTCTTCAACGCGCACCTGGACTTCTTCGAGGAGATCGCCAAGTACCGCGCCGCGCGGCGGATCTGGGCGCGCGAGCTGCGCGACCGCTTCGGCGCGCGCAATCCCCGCTCGTGGCTGATGCGCTTCCACTCACAGACCGCAGGCGTCTCGCTGACGGCGCAGCAGCCGGAGGTGAACATCGTCCGCACGGCGATCGAGGCGCTCGCCGCCGTGCTCGGTGGGACCCAGAGCCTGCACACGAACTCGTTCGACGAGGCGCTGGCCCTCCCGACCGAGGACGCCGTCCGGATCGCGCTGCGGACGCAGCAGGTGATCGCCCACGAGACGGGGGTGGTGAACGCGATCGATCCGCTCGGCGGCTCCTACCACGTCGAGGAGCTGACGAACCGGATCGAGGCGCAGGCGTACGAGTACTTCGAGCGGATCGAGAAGCTGGGCGGGATGGTCGAGGCGATCAAACAGAATTTCCCGCAACGAGAGATAGCAGACGCGGCTTTTCGCTATCAGGAGGAGGTGGAGCGGGGCGAGCGGGTGATCGTCGGCCTCAACCGGTATCAGCTGGAGAACGAGGCGCCGCCGGAGATCCTCAAGATCGACGCGGCGCTCGAGACGAAGCAGATCGAGCGCGTGCAGGCGCTGAAGGGACGCCGCGACTCGGCGGTGGTGCAGGCGCGGCTCGGCGCGCTGAAGGAGGCGTCCGCGCGCGACGACGTCAACCTGATGCCCTTGATCCTCGACGCCGCCCGCGACTACGTCACGATGGGCGAGATGTGCGACGCGTGGCGCGAGGTCTGGGGCACCTGGCGCGAAACCCCAGTGTTCTAGAACTCGAGCTCGAGCCCGTCGTAGGCGAGCTCGACGCCTTCGTGGGCCGGGCGCTCGTCGGGACGGTGGGTGAGCAGGATCCGCTTCACGTTGCCGTTGGCGGCCGCGGCCTCGGCCTCTTCCGGCGTCAGATGTCCGCGCCGCGGCCCGTCGAGCACCGCGCTCTCGAGCGTTGCCTCGCAGAGGAGAAGATCGGCTCCGTGGGCGAGCTCGCTCAGCTCCGGGCACGGCCCGCTGTCACCGGAGTAGGCGAGCACCCGGTCGCCCTCGACCCGGAAACCGTGCGTCTTCATGTCGTAGTGCAGCAGCGGAAAGGCCGTCACCTGAAGGCCCGCAGCGGTGAACGGGATGCGCGACTCGTACTCGGCGACGTCGAAGGCACGCTCGAACATGTCCTCGCTGCCGAGCCGGGCCAGGATCGGCCTCAGCTCCTCGCGGCTCCCGGGCGGGAGCCAGAGGGAGACGCGCGGCCAGGCCGCACCCGGGCCGTAGAGGCTGCCCCAGACCCAGGGGATGAGATCGCCCCAGTGGTCGAGGTGGAGGTGCGTGATCGCGATCGCGTCGATGCTCGGCCAGGGCTCCCGCTGGCGCAGCTTCGCGAGCACGCCCGGCCCGCAGTCGAGCAGGAGCTTGTCGTCGACGAGGTAGCCCGAGCAGGCCCCGCCGGGGTTGGGCCAGGCGGGCGAGGAGCCGATGACCGTGAGGTGCACCGCCGTATACTGCCGACGCGATGGCCCGGAAGATCAGAGTGGTGATCGCGAAGCCCGGTCTGGACGGTCACGACCGCGGCGCGAAGATCATCGCGCGGGCTCTCCGCGACGCCGGCATGGAGGTGATCTACACCGGCCTCCACCAGACGCCGGAGCAGATCGTCGAGACCGCGATCCAGGAGGACGCAGACGCCGTCGGCATCTCGATCCTCTCGGGCGCGCACATGACGCTCGTGCCGCGGATCCTCGACGGGCTGAAGGAGAACGGCGTCGACGACGTGCTCGTCGTCGTCGGCGGCACGATCCCCGGAGACGACGCGGAGGAGCTGCGCGGCAAGGGCGTCGCAGCAGTGTTCACGCCCGGTGCGCCGACGAGCGAGATCGTCGACTTCCTGCGCGAGAAGATTCCGGCTTGAGGTAGAGAGGCTCTTGCGGCCGCGAAGCGGACGCCTTTAGGGGTGTTCGCGCGACGCCGGATCCGCTTCCGCGGATCCCGCGTCCTGCGCAAAGTCAGTTCGAGGGTTTCACGACGACGCGGGCGGCGGCGAGCACGCGGCTCGCGCCGGACTGCGCGGCGAAGGTCACCTTCGCCGGCTCTGTCCACACGGTCACCGCGAGGCCCTTCGTCAGCAGCTCGAGCGCCGGGAACGGAGCGAGCCCCGTCGGATCGCCGACCACCTCGAGCAGCGCGGTCTCGGGCACGGCGACCGCGATCTTCTGGCCCTCGTGCTTGATCCTCCGGCCGCCCGGCCAGGAGCGCACCTGGTCGAGCGTCAACGCCAGGTCCTGGCCGCCCGCGCTGACGACCTTGCCGGTGAGCGCGAGCGTGAACGTCGTCCCCTGGTCGGCGGCGAAGAGGAGCCGGCGCGCCTTGCGCAGGTACGGGTAGGGGCTGACCGCTGCGCCGTCGTCGGGGTGGACCTCGAAATGCAAGTGCGGGTGGATCCCGTCGGCGTCGCCGGAGTCGCCGACGAACCCGATCGGCTGGCCGGCTGCGACCTTCGCCCCGTTCTTCAGGCCGTTCGCGTACGCGATCCCCGCGACGCACGAGCCCTGGTTGTCGTTGTCCTTCGTCAGGTCGTTGTTCAGGTGGACGTAGCGATACGACGTTCCGCTCTCGCCCTCGAGGTAGAGCATGCAGCCCGCGCGCGAGGACGTCGTCCAGAACTTGACTCGGCCGGCCTCGGCGGCGAGCGCGACGGCCCGCCACGGCGCCATGATGTCGTTCGCCTCGTGACTGCCCTGGCCGCGTGGGTCGCCGAAGTCGTCCTCGTAGCTGGCTTCGCCGAGCACGGGGAAGACGAGCCGCGGCACCTCCGCGGACGCCCGCGACGCGCCCAGCGCCTGCCGCGAGGGCGAGGGCGAGAACGAAGAGGAGGATTCCTCGGGCTGTCGTCCGGGTCGCAGTCATCGGGGGCCGGGTCGCGCGCGAAGCGCCGGAGCGTAGCAGGTTCGGCCGCGCGCGATCACCATCGGCACATTCGCGGCGCATCGTTAGAGTCCCGCCCGTGAAGATCGCCGTCTGCGTGAAAGAGGTGCCCGATGCGACCGCCCACAAGCGGATCGACCCGGGCACGAAACGGCTCGACCGGTCCGGTGAAGGCGCGCTGAACGCCTTCGACGCGAACGCGGTCGAGGAGGCCCTTCGGCTGAAGGACGCGACCGGCGAAGGCGAGGTGGTCGTGGTCTCGATGGGCCCGGAGCGCGCGCTCAACTCGCTGCGCAAGGCGCTCGCGATGGGCGCCGACCGGGCCGTCCTCGTCGCCGACGAGAGCGCCGCGGGCGCCGATCTCGTCGCCACCAGCCTGACGCTCGCGAAGGCGCTCGAGCGGGAGCAGCCGGATCTCGTCCTCTTCGGCCAGCAGTCCTCGGACTCGGACGGCGCCGTGCTCTGGGCGGCCGTCGCGGAGCGGCTGCGCCGTCCGGTCATCTCGCAGGTCGCCGAGCTGACGCTCGACGGAGGCTCGCTCACGGGCAAGCGGCAGACCGAGTTCGGCTACGACGTGATCCGCGCCCCGTTGCCGGCAGTCGTCGCCGTCGCCGACTCGATCAACGAGCCGCGCTACCCGTCGCTGAAGGGGATCATGGGCGCGAAGTCGAAGCCGCAGGAGACGGTCTCGCTCGCCGATCTCGGCCTCGACGAAGGAAGCGCGGGCGAGCAGGGCTCGCGCACCCAGGTGCTCGCCCTCTCCGAGCCGCCGCCGCGCGGCGACACGCGCAAGATCGAGGACGACGGCAGCGCGGCCGAGCAGATCGTCGCCTTCCTGGCGGAGAAGCGGCTGCTGTGAGCACTCTCGTCTTCCTCGAGCACCACGGCGGCGAGCTCCAGAAGGGCTCGCTCGCGGTCCTCTCGAAGGCCGCCTCGCTCGGGACCGGCGATGTCGCCGGGGTGATCGTCGGCTCGGGCCTCGACGGTCTCGCCGAGCAGGCCGGAGCCCACGGCGCCGCCACCGTCTACGTCGCCGACGACGCGAAGCTCGACGCCCCGCTCCCGCAGCCGCGGGTGGACGCGATCGCGCAGCTCGTCGGGCAGCACGGCTTCGAGACCGTGCTCTTCGCGCAGTCGATCCTCGCTGCGGACGTCGCGGCCGGGCTGGCCGCCCGGCTCGAGGCAGGCTTGAACTGGCAGCTGACCGACATCACGAGCGGCGACGGGGGCCTCGTCGGCAAGCAGTCGGCGCTCGGAGACTCGGTCGTCGTCGAGGTTGGGTGGACGTCGACTCCGCGCATCGGGCTCTTCCGCGCCGGTGCATTCGACCCGAGCGAGCAGCCTGCGGCGGGTGCCGTGCAGTCGTTCGAGGTCGAGCTGCAAGAGCATTCGCTCGCCGCGGAGATGGTCGAGCAGGCGCACGCGGAAGAGAGTGGGCCCTCGATCGAGGATGCGAACGTGATCGTCGCCGGCGGCCGCGGGCTCGGCGAGCCGGAGAAGTTCACGCTCGTCGAGGAGCTCGCGAAGGCGCTCGGAGGCGCCGTCGGCGCGACGCGCGCCGTCGTCGACGCCGGCTGGTATCCGTACGCGGCGCAGGTCGGGCAGACGGGCAAGTCGGTCTCGCCGGCGCTCTACGTCGCATGCGGCATCTCGGGAGCGATCCAGCACAAGGTCGGGATGCAGAGCTCGAAGACGATCGTCGCGATCAACAAGGACGCGAACGCGCCGATCTTCGAGTTCGCCGACTTCGGCGTGGTCGGCGACCTGCACCAGATCGTTCCGAAGCTGACCGAGCTCGTCCGCGCGCACAAGGGCGCATGAACCGCGTCAGGCCGGCCGACTACCCGCCGCCGTTCGCGCCGTCGGACGCAATCGCGCCGCCGACCGATCCGGCCGACGAGCGAATCGAGGTCGGCGTCCTCGTCGTCGGCGCCGGGCCTGCGGGCCTCGCCTGCGCGATCCGGCTCGGGCAGCTGCTCGAGGAGTCTCCGGAGACCTCGGCGCGGCTCGGCGACGTCCCGGTCGCCGTGGTCGAGAAGGGGAAGGCGCCGGGATCGCACCTCCTCTCCGGCGCAATCGTCAACCCGCGCGCGCTGCGCCGCCTCTTCAGGGGCAGGCTGACGATGGAGGACGTGCCGAGCTACGGCGAGGTCCCCGGCGAGGCCGTCTACCTGCTGACGAAGGGCACCGCGCTCCGGATCCCGGCCCCGCCGACGATGCGCAACCACGGCAACTGGATCGTCTCCGTCTCGCAGCTCGGCCGCTTCCTCGCCGAGCAGGCCGAGGCGGCCGGCGCCGCCGTGCTGCCCGAGACCGACGCGCAGAAGCTGCTCGTCGCCGACGGGCGCGTCCAGGGCATCCGCACCGGCGACAAGGGGCTCGGGCGCGACGGCACGCCGCTCGGCACGCACGAGCCCGGCTCCGACATCGTCGCGAAGCTGACGGTGCTGGCGGAGGGCACGCAGGGCCACCTCACCGGCGCCGCGATCTCGCGCTTCGGGCTCGAGGGCGAGCAGCCGCAGATCTGGGCGCTCGGCGTCAAGGAGGTCTGGAAGGTGCCGACGCCGCTCGAGCACATCGTCCACACGATGGGCTGGCCGCTCCGCAAGAGCTCGAAGTACGGCGAGTTCGGCGGCTCCTTCATCTACCCGATGGGCCCGGAGCTCGTCTCGCTCGGCTTCGTCGCCGGGCTCGAGTACCGCGACGTCGAGTTCTCGGTCCACGACGTGCTGCAGGAGTTCAAGACGCACAAGCTCGTCCGCAAGATCCTGCGGGGCGGCGAGCGGGTCGCCTGGGGCGCGAAGACGATCACCGAGGGGGGATTTCACGCACTCCCGACGCGCTTCAACGCTCCGGGGCTCCTCCTCGTCGGTGAGGGCGCCGGCCTCGTGAACGTGCCGACGCTGAAGGGGATCCACTACGCGGTCGAGTCGGGGATCATGGCCGCCGAGGCTGCGTTCCGCTCGCTCCAGCCGGGTGAGTCGCCGGGACGGCTCGGCGCGCTCGACTCGTACGACGACGAGCTGCGCGCGAGCTACGTGCTGGACGACTTGCGTGAGGTGCGGAACATGCGCCAGGTCTTCGACAAGGGCTTCTATCTCGGCGGCGCGCTCGCGAGCGCGATGACGGTGACGAAGGGCCATCTGCCGCCGAAGGAGTACTCGAGCGAAGCGAACGCGGCGCGCACCCTGATCCGGACGGGGCGTGCGAAGAGCTACCCCGCCCCGGACGGGAAGCTCACCTTCGACAAGCTCTCCTCGGTGTTCCTCTCCGGGAACCGGACGCGCGACGACCAGCCGAGCCACATCCGGATCCAGCGGCACGTGCCGCTCGAGCTGGCGCGGATGTGGGAGCACATGTGCCCGGCCCAGGTCTACGAGGTCGGCGGTCCCGACGGCGACGACACCGTCCAGGTCGAGGTGAACCCGTCGAACTGCGTCCAGTGCGGCGCGATCACCGCCAAGGGCGGCCGGCTGACCCCGCCCGAGGGCGGCTCGGGCCCGGAATACACGTTGACCTAGTAACAGTCTGTTACTTGGCGCGCGCTGCCCACGCCCGGGCCAGCTCGATCCGCTCCTCGACCGAGGGATGGCTGTCGAAGAGCAGGTACGACCAGGTCGGTGGATCGGGGTCGTTCAGCGACTCGACCGTGAAGCTCTCGAAGAGGGCCTCCGCGGCGTCCGGGGCGCGGGTCGTCTCGAGCGCCGTCCAGTCGGCCTCCTCCTCCATGTGGCGCGAGACGAGGTTGTAGACCGGGGTCGAGAGCAGGCCGAGGACGACGAGGACGAGCAGGGAGAGCGGCACGGCCGCCGGGTTCGCCATGCCGCCGCGGCGGCGCGTCGCGACCGCGATCAGCCAGGCGCCGGGGAGGGCGAAGAGCGCATACCAGGCGATCGCCTTCGGGATGTGGTCGCGCGAGTGGTGCCCCAGCTCGTGCGCGAGGACGACCCGCACCTCGTCGTCGCCGAACGCCGGATTGTCGAGCAGCGTGTTCCAGAAGACGATCCGCTTCGTCGGGCCGAAACCGACGGCATAGGCGTTCGGCGCGCTCGTGAAGTCGGTCACGTCCTCGACCTCGATCCGCACGGGCTCGATCCCCTGCTCCCTCGCGTACGTGCGGGCGTCGGCGGCGAGCTCGGCGTCCTCGAGCGGGTCGGTCACCGAGAAGTACGGCATCACGAACGCGAAGAGCGCCGCCAGGCCGACGAAGACGGGAGCCGCCGCGAGCCACCACCGGCGCGGGAACGGCCCTGCCAGGGCCATCACGACCACGAGCGCAAAGGAGACGAAGAGGAACTCGGCGCCGAGCCCGATCCAGTTCGCGAACAGCGTCTCGAGGTAGCCGCTGTCGGTCTGGTCGTAGCGGCGGTCCCACCAGACCTCGGCGAGTCGGAACGGCACCTGCGAGAGCCACACGAGGCCGAGCCCGATCATGCCGAGCATCATCCCGGTGCCGATCCGGCCGGCGGCCGACTCGCGGGCGAAGCGGAATCCCCACTTCGCGTACGCGAGCAGCACCGCGATCAGCACGAGCTGCGAGACGACGAACTCGACCCGGAAGAAGGTCTCGTAGCGCTCGGCCTCGTCGATCGTGTCCTGGTCGATCAGCTGCTCGACGTCGACCTGCGGCCGCTCGAGCCCGTCCGGCACGCGGCTGTCCCAGAGGAGGTAGGCGGCGGCGGTCCAGGCCGCGACGAGGAGGAGCGCGGCAAGGGTGAGGAGCGCGCCGCGCCGGGTCAGGCCGCGGCCTCGACGAGCGCCGCCTCGGGCTCCGGCGCCGGCGGCGGCTGCAGCGCCGGGCTCGCATACGGGTAGCTGTCGGTGACGACGAACCAGTAGGCGTTCGTTTGCGCGTGATAGCGGATCGCGACCGCGCCGAGGTTCCGCAGCCCGGTCGGCATCCGGCCGGTCGCGAGCGACGCGAACCAGCCGAGGAAGCCCGCCACCGCGAGTGCGCCCGCCAGCGCGCCCGACACGAAGAGCGCCGGGACGACGAGGAAGGTGCGGAACAGCGTGATCCAGCGGCTCTGGCGCTCGGGCGGTCCGATCGCGATGTCGACCGGATACCCCGGCTCGCCCGTGAAGCCGGGGAAGGGGTTCGCGACGAGCAGGAGGAAGGCGGTCACGTGCGCCGTGTAGCGGACGTACGCCGCGATGAAGCGGTGCAGCGGCTCGGCCGAGCGGCCGCGGACGAGCGCGATGAGGCCGTTTGCGATCGCGGCGAGAAACGCTGCAATCGTCCAGAGCGTCAGCCAGACGAGGTGCGGGAGCGCCAGCAGGAGCCTGAAGAGCACTGTCAGACGAGAGCGGCGGCCGTCGTCCTCGAGCACGAGCCGCACCGGGTGCGGGCCGAGGCTCCAGGTGGGTCCGAACGTCTCCGGATCGGAGCTCGGGTAGCGGTCGGTCAGCAGCAGGCCGTATGCGTACGCCCGTGCCCCGTAGCCGAGACCGTAGGCGGCGAGGTCGCGCAGTCCGTGCGCCATCCGGCCGAGCGCGAGCGAGACGAACCAGCCGAGAAACGCGCACGTCGCGGCAACGCCGACGAACGTGCCGGTCCAGTACGTCTCGCTACCGTCCTGGCTCGCCTGGGCGCCGCTGCCGCCGCTCGAGCTCCAGCCGAGCACGCCTGCGAGGAGCAGGGCGGGGAGCACGAGGAAGAGGCGCAGCAGAATCGTCCAGCGAGCCTGCGGGCTGCGCTCGGGGAGCTCGACGTCGACCGGGTAGCCCTGCTCGCCGGTGAAGCTCGGGTACGGGTTCGCAGCGAGCGTCACGTAGGCGCCGAGGTGCGTGACGTAGCGCAGGTAGGCGGTGAAGAAGCGGTGCAGCCCGTCCGGCAGGCGAGTCGTGAAGAGCGCCGCGAACCAGCCGACGATGGCGGCGAAGAAGACGGCGATCGTCCAGAGGAGGAGCCAGATGAAGTGGGGGATCGCCAGGAGGAGGCGAAAGAAGACCGTCAGACGGGAGCGCCGAAGGTCGTCCGTCACGGAGAGCCGAACGGGATGGTCGTCCATGCGCGGGAGTCTACGATCCGCGCATGCCGGTGACCCGCGACGACGTGCTCGCCGCCGCGACGCGGATCCGAGGGCGCGTCCACCGGACGCCGACGTTCAGCTCGCGCACGCTCGGCGAGGACGTCTGGCTGAAGGCGGAGCTCTTCCAGAAGACGGGCTCGTTCAAGCCGCGCGGCGTGCTCAACAAGCTCGGCACCCTGTCCGCCGAGGAGCGCGCGAGCGGCGTGATCGGGATCTCGGCCGGGAACCACGCGCAAGCGCTCGCCTGGGGGGCTCGCGCCGAAGGGCTGGATTGCCTCGTCGTCATGTGGCGGGGCGCGAGCGAGGCGAAGATCGCAGCGACCCGCGGCTACGGGGCGGCGGTCGACCTCGAGGCAGACGGGCCGGCCTCGGCGTTCGCGCGCCTCGAGGCCCTGATCGCCGAGACGGGCCGGACGCTCGTGCATCCGTTCGACGATCCGCTCGTGCTCGCCGGGCAGGGAACGGTCGCGCTGGAGCTGATCGAGGACGCTCCCGCGGTCGAGACGCTCGTCGTCCCCGTCGGCGGCGGCGGCCTCGTCGCCGGGATCGCCGCTGCGGCTCCCGACCGGCGCGTAGTCGCGGTCGAGCCGGAGCGCTCGACGGCGATGCACGACGCCCTCGCGGCCGGCCGGCCCGTCCCCGTCACCCCGGACTCGATCGCGGACGGGCTCTCGGCGCCGTTCGCCGGCGAGCAGGCGCTCGAGGTGCTGCAAGCGCACGGGGACGTCGAGAGCGTGCTCGTCTCGGAGGCGGAGATCGAGCAGGGGTTCCGGTTCCTCTACGAGCGTGCGAAGCTCGCGTGCGAGCCGGCCGCGGCAGTGGGGGTTGCGGCCGTGCTTGCAGGCAAAGTTGGCGAGGGGGCGGTGGGCGTTGTTGTCTCGGGAGGCAACGTAGACGCCCAAACCACAACTGCTATTCTGGCCCGGCGATGAAGGCTGGAATCCACCCCGAGTACGTGTCCACGCACGTCCGCTGCTCGTGCGGCAACGAGTTCGAGACCCGCTCGACGCAGGCGGAGATCCACGTCGACGTCTGCTCGGCCTGCCACCCGTTCTACACGGGCAAGCAGAAGCTGATGGACTCCGGCGGTCGGGTCGAGCGCTTCCAGCGTCGGCTGGAGAAGGCCGGCGGCGCGCGCCGCGGCTAGCCACTCGCGTTGAGCAACAACATCGGAGGGCAGGCCGTCCTGGAGGGCGTGATGATGCGCAGCCCGTCGAAGTGGGCCGTCGCCGTCCGCAAGCCCGACGGCGAGATCGCCGAGGTCGTCAACGACATCACCTCGCCGATGGCGCGCCGGCCCGTCTTCCGGCTGCCGGTGATCCGGGGCGTGATCGCTCTCGGCGAGTCGCTCGCGATCGGCTTCCGCGCTCTCGCGATCTCGGCGAACTACGCCGCCCAGGATCCGGAGGCGAGCGACGGCGAGGTGAAGACGGAGATCACGCGCGGCCAGATCCTCTTCTCGTTCGCGATCGCGATCGGCTTCGCGCTGATGCTCTTCAAGGTGACGCCGGCGCTGATCACGAATTGGCTGCCGATCGACACCACCGGCACGTTCGTCGTGATCGAGGGCGTGATCCGCGTGTGCATCTTCCTCGTCTACCTGCTCCTGATCTCGCTCCTGCCCGACCTTCGCCGCGTCTTCCAGTACCACGCGGCGGAGCACAAGGCGATCAATGCCTTCGAGGCGGGGGAGGAGCTCACGCCCGAGCGCGTGCAGAAATTCAGCTTGATCCACCCGCGTTGCGGAACGGCATTTTTGCTCTGGGTCATGGTGATCGGCATCTTCGTCTTCGCCTTCGTCGGCCAGCCGGCGTGGTACTGGCTGATCACGAGCCGGATCCTGCTCCTGCCGCTGATCGCCGGGATCGCCTACGAGCTGATCCGCTTCGCGGGCAAGCACCAGGACAACGCGCTCCTGATGGCGCTGCTCGCACCGGGGCTCTGGCTCCAGCGCCTGACGACCCGGCAGCCCTCGCTCGACCAGATCGAGGTCTCGATCCGCGCGCTCCAGGAAGTGCTTCGCCTCGAAGGCGGAATCACCAAGGAGGAGCGCAGGGTGGAGGTGATGGCGTAGTGGCGGCCCAGCGCCGAGCATCGGTGACCTGGAACGGCGACCTGATGGGCGGGTCGGGGACGATCGACGAGGTCGGCTCGGGGGCCTTCGGGCCGCTCGAGGTCAGCTGGTCGGCACGGACGGAGGACTCCGGCGGCAAGACGAGCCCGGAGGAGCTGATCGCGGCGGCGCACGCCTCCTGCTTCTCGATGGCGCTCGCGCACGGGCTCGCCCAGGCGGGGAGCGCGCCGGAACGGCTGAGCACGTCGGCTGCTGTGACGTTCGTGCCCGGGACCGGGATCACGGCGATCGCGCTCACCGTTCGCGGCCGCGTGCCGGGGCTCGACGCCGACGGCTTCCGCGAGGCGGCGGAGGCGGCCAAAGCGGGCTGCCCGGTCTCGAAGGCGCTCGCCGCCGTGCCCGAGATCACGCTCGACGCGTCGCTCGACGCGTAGCGGCTCCAGCTCCACGGCCAGTCTGCGGGGCGCTCGCAGAGCCTTGCCCGGACCGGGTTCGCCAGCACGTAGGCGCAGGTGGCCGCGAGGTGCTCCTCGTCCCGGACCTGCCAGAGCGCGAACCGGTCGCCCCAGAGATGGCCGCTGCGTCGGTACTTCGCGTTGATCCATTCCGCATAGACCCCGTTGACGCGGTGCAGGGCACGCGACAGCCGCTCGCGGAGGCACTCGACGACAACGTGGTAGTGGTTCGGCATCAGGCAGAGGGCGTGGACGTGGAGCTCGTGCTGCTCGACCGCCCGCCAGAGCTGCGTCAGGAAGAAGCGGCCGTCACCGCGGTCGTGGAACACCGCCTGTCGTGCGACTCCTCGTGTCGTCACGTGCCACACCCCGTAGGCGGGGAAGGTCGAGCGAGGCAGCCGTGCCATCTCCTCACGGTAGGCACAGCGCGAGCCGCAAACGCCCCTGTGGAGGAACTGGAACAGAATTGTTGCTGTTCGGACATGCCGCAACGGGACACGTCCGGGGACAGTCCCCGGACGTGTCCGCAACGGTCTCGTCCGTTCGGGGCAGGGCCGATGCGGCCCCGCCCGCCTACAGGATGGGGCGGAGCAAGCCGCGGCCCGCGAAGCCGACCATCCGGTCGAGCGTCACGACGTAGCGGCCGGCTGCGAAGGGGATGTCGCGGAGTGCCCAGATCGTCTCGGCGTTCACCCAGGCGGCCGAGCGCGCCCGGCGCACGTTCCACATCGCGACGACGCTGTCGAGCTCGCCGAGTGCGTCGTCCGCCCAGCCCACGAGCCCCGTCGCCAGCTCGGTCCGGACCTGCGTCTCGGTCTCGGCGAGCAGCCCGTCGATGAGGCGGAAGTCGGCGTGCTGTGGGCATCCTCGGACCGGAGTGACGCGGCGCGCCCGGCACGTCTCGACGAGCGCGAGCGGAAGGTCCCGGTTGATGTGTGCGTTCATCCCTGCGAGCGCAAACTGGATCGGCGCGACGCCGCGGCGCGACCGGGTCTCGAAAAGCGCCGCCCACGCGCGGGGCGGCCGCTTGGGGCCGAGCACGTGTGCGCGCAACGCGCGGAAGTAGAGATTCGCGAAGACGACGTCGAGCCAGCGTGTGAAGCGCGCGTCGGCGAACGACTCGGGCCGCACACGCTCGTCGACCGCCTCGGTCACAGCTCGGTACAGGCGCGTGAAGGCACGGATCCCGTCCCGTTCCGGCAGCGCGTGCTCGACCGCATGCAGCCGCTCGACGACATCGGCGATGCGGGTCGGCAACGGGGCGCGGAGGACGTCGTCCAGGGCCATCGCTCCACTACCCTACGACCGTGGCAGCCACGATCGAGAGCCTCGTCGACGACCTCGAGCGCTCCTACACCGAGGTGCAGGAGCGAATGTCCGATCCGTCCGTCTACAACGACCGCCGGGAAGCGGCCCAGGTCGGCCGGCGCCTGAAGGAGCTGGAGACGCCGTATCGCCTCGCCCAGGAGTGGCGCGGCGCGCGCGACGACGTCGAGGCCGCACGCGACGATCCCGATCTGCGGGAGCTCGTCGCCGAGTCGGAGCAGCGGCTGGCCGAGCTCGAGGAAGAGCTGAAGCTCGCGCTCGTGGAGCGGGATCCGGCCGACCAGAAGGACGTGATCGTCGAGATCCGGTCGGGCGTGGGCGGCGACGAGGCTGCGATCTGGGCCGGCGACGTCCTTCGCATGCTCACCCGCTATGCCGAGAGCCGTGGTTTCAGGACCGAGCTGCTCTCGGCCAACGAGAGCGAGACCGGAGGCTTCAAGGAAGTCGTCTTCTCAGTCAAGGGTGACGGCGCCTACTCGGTCTTCAAGTACGAGGGCGGCACGCACCGCGTCCAGCGCGTGCCCGAGACCGAGTCGCAGGGCCGCATCCACACCTCGACCGCGACGGTCGCCGTCATGCCCGAGGTGGAGGAGATCGACGTCGAGCTGGACGAGAACGATCTCAAGATCGACGTCTACCGCTCGACCGGCCCGGGCGGCCAGAGCGTGAACACGACCGACTCGGCTGTTCGGATCACGCACATGCCGACCGGGATCGTCGTCGCGATGCAGGACGAGAAGTCGCAGCTCCAGAACAAGGCGAAGGCGCTCCGCGTGCTCCGCGCGCGTCTCTACGAGGCGGAGCGAGCGCGCCAGCAGGCCGAGCAGTCGGCGGCGCGGAAGTCGCAGATCGGCTCGGGCGAGCGCGCCGAGAAGATCCGCACGTACAACTATCCGGACAGCCGCGCCACCGACCATCGCGTCAAGGTGACGGTGAACCTGGAGAAGGTGCTGCCGGGTGGTCTGGACGACTTCACCGAGGCGCTCCAGGCCGAGGACCGCCGGCGCGCGCTCGGGGCATGACCGTCGGTGAGGTGCTCCGGCAGGGGAAGGAGCAGCTCGACGATGTCTCGGAGACGGCACGGCTCGACGCCGAGCTCCTGCTCGCGCACACGCTCGGCCGAGGGCGGATCGAGCTGTACACCGACCTCGACCGGCCTCTGAGCCCCGACGAGCTGGCCGACTACCGCGCGCTCGTCGCCCGCCGTGCGTCACGCGAGCCCGTCGCCTACATCCTCGGCGAGTGGGGCTTCCGGCGGCTCACGCTCGCGTGCGACCGGCGAGCGCTGATCCCGCGGCCGGAGACCGAGATCGTCGTCGAGCGCGCTCTGGCGCACCTCGAAGGGATCGAGGCGCCGCGGGTGCTCGACGTCGGTACCGGCACGGGTGCCATCGCCCTCGCGATCGCCGACGAGCATCCCGGTGCGAAGGTCACGGCGATCGACGTCTCGGCGGAAGCGCTCGCGCTCGCCCGCGAGAACGTCCGCCGCACCGGCATCGCGATCGAGCTGCTCGAGCACGACCTGCGCGAGGGACTGCCGGACGGGCCCTACGACCTCGTCGTCTCGAACCCGCCCTACGTCGAGCCCGAGGACCTGCCGACGCTGATGCCCGACGTGCGCGACTACGAGCCGCACGTGGCGCTGGTCGCCACCGGCGCCACCGACGCGGTCGCCAGAGCTGCGTTCGACGTGATCCGGCCCGGCGGCCGGCTCGTCGTCGAGGTGGGCGACGGCCGGGCTCTCGAGACGGCCGCGATGCTCGGTGAGCTCGGCTACACCGACGTCCGCGCGAGCCCGGACCTGACCGGGCGGGATCGGGTCGTCGAAGGACGCCGTGACTGACGTCGACGCCGCCGCCGCGGCGATCCGCGCCGGCCGGCTCGCCGTCGTGCCCACGGACACCGTCTACGGCCTCGCGGCGAGCCCGTACTCCGAGGCCCCGGTGCGAGCGCTCTACCGCGCGAAGGGACGCGAGGAGCTGCAACCGACCGCGCTCGTCGCGGCCGACCTCGAGCAGCTGCTCGAGTGCGTGCCGGAGCTGCTCGGCCGTGCGGGGACGATTGCCCGCGCACTGCTGCCCGGCCCGTACACGCTCGTGCTCGCGAACCCCGCTCGGCGCTTCCCGTGGCTGAACGGCGAGAGCCCTGAGACGATCGGCGTGCGCGTCCCCGACCTCCACGGGGTCGCGAAGGAGCTGCTCGACAGCGTCGGCGCAGTCGCGGCGACGAGCGCGAACCTGCCCGGGGGCCCCGACCCGCGCCGGGTCGAGGACGTACCCGAGCGGCTCCGCGCCGCCGCAGTCGTGCTGGACGGCGGCGAGCTGCCCGGCACCGCATCCACGGTGATCGACTTCACACGGCGCCGAGCCGCGCGTGCTCCGGGAGGGCGCCGCGCCGTCCGACGAGGCGCTCCGGCTCGTCGCGTCGGTGGTCTAGCATCAACCCGATGGTCGCGTCACCGTCCTCGCTCGACCGGCTCCGCGCAGCCGGGCTCGCGGAAGCCGACCCCGAGATCGCCGACCTGCTCGAGCGCGAGCTGGAGCGGCAGCGAGGCCAGATCGAGCTGATCGCGTCGGAGAACTTCACCTGGCCGAGCGTGCTCGAGGCGGTCGGCTCCGTGCCCACGAACAAGTACGCCGAGGGCTATCCAGGACGCCGCTACTACGGCGGCTGCGAGGTCGTGGACGAGATCGAGCAGCTCGCGATCGACCGCGCGAAGGAGCTCTTCGGCGCCGAGCACGCGAACGTGCAGCCGCACGCGGGCGCACAGGCGAACATGGCCGCGTACTTCGCGCTGCTCCAGCCGGGCGAGACGATCCTCGCCCTCCGGCTCGACCACGGCGGCCACCTCACACACGGGCTCAAGGTCAACTTCTCCGGCCGCCTCTACACGATCGCGCACTACGGCGTCTCGCGCGAGACCGACATGGTCGACTACGACGAGGTGCTCGCGCTCGCGAAAGAGCATCGGCCGCGTCTGATCGTCTGCGGCGGGTCGGCGTACCCGCGCACGGTCGACGCCGCCGAGTTCCGCCGGATCGCGGACGAGGTCGACGCCCTCCTGATGTGCGACATGGCGCACTTCTCCGGGCTCGTCGCCGCCGGCCTGCACCCGAACCCGGTCGAGCACTGTGACATCGTCACCTCGACCACGCACAAGACGCTCGCGGGGCCGCGCGCCGGCTTCGTCCTCTGCCGCGAGGAGCACGCGCAGGCGGTCGACCGCGCCGTCTTCCCGGGGATGCAGGGCGGCCCGCTCATGCACGCAATCGCGGCCAAGGCCGCGTGCTTCCGGATCGCGGCGACCGAAGCCTTCCGCTCCTACCAGGAGCAGGTGCGCGCGAACGCCGACGCGCTCTCCGACGAGTTGATCGCGAACAACCTCGACGTGCTCACGGGCGGCACCGACACCCATCTGCTCCAGCTCGACCTGCGCAGGACGGACTGGACGGGCAAGGACGCCGAGGAGCGGCTCGACGAGGTCAAGTTGACGGTGAACCGGAACACGGTGCCGTTCGACGAGCGGCCTCCGACCGTGGCCTCGGGCGTCCGCATCGGCACGCCCGCCGCGACGATGCGCGGCTTCGACGAGGAGGACTTCCGCGAGGTCGGCCGGATCATCGCCGGCGCGCTCGCCGACGGGGACGTGAACGAGCTCGCCGGCCGCGCCGAGGCGCTCTGCGCGAAGCGGCCCCTCTATCCGGGCTTCCGCGGCTACGCCGCCTACGCATGAGCGTCGTGACGGGTTTCCGCGTTCCTGGCGTGTCGCTGACGGTGCCCGGCCGGAGAGGACAGTATGAGTAATACGGACTCGGAGAGCCGGGTGCCGTCAGCGGCGCGAGGCGACGGTGGAGCCGGGCTCCGCCCGGCGGGAACCGCGCCGGCCAGGAGCGCGGCAAGCTGACGCACGTCGAGCACCCGCTGGTCCAGCACAAGCTCTCGTACCTGCGCGACCAGGAGACGCCGACCGTCCACTTCCGCAAGCTCGTGAACGAGGTCACGCTGCTGCTCACGTACGAGGCGACGAAGGACTTCCCCACCGAGCCCGTCGAGATCGAGACACCGCTCGAGCGGATGCACGCACAGCGGATCTCCGGGAAGAAGGTCGCGGTCTGCCCGGTCCTGCGGGCCGGGCTCGGCATGCTCGAGGGCGTGCTCTCGCTGATCTCGAGCGCGCGCGTCGGCTTCATCGGCCTCTACCGCGACGAGGAGACGCTGCAGCCGGTCGAGTACTACGTGAAGCTCCCGGAGGACCTGAACGAGCGCGACGCGCTCGTGCTCGATCCGATGCTCGCGACGGGGAACTCGAGCGCCGCCGCGATCGCCGCGGTGAAGGCGGCCGGCGCCCGCTCGGTGACGCTCGTCTGCCTCGTCGCCGCCCCGACCGGGATCGAGCGCGTGCACGAGGAGCACCCCGACGTCCACATCGTCTGCGCGGCGATCGACCGCGAGCTGAACGAGAAGGGGTTCATCGTGCCGGGCCTGGGCGACGCAGGCGACCGGCTCTACGGAACGAAGTAACGCGGGATGGACGCGCTTCGGGAGAACCCCGAGGTCATCTACGGCGCGGTACTCGCGTTCCTGATCGTGATCCTGCTCACCCCGGCCGTCGGGGGGATGGCGCGCCTGCTCGGCGTCGTCGACAGGCCCGAGGCGCGGCGCCTGAACCGGAACCCGATCCCGCGCCTCGGCGGGCTCGCGATCTTCTTCGGCATCTTCGTGCCGGCGCTCGCGTTCCTCGAGCTCGGCCCGGAGACGCGGGGCGTCCTCCTCGGCGCGGCGGTGGCGACCGTGGTCGGCGCCGTCGACGACTTCCGCGGGCTCGCGCCCGGGTGGAAGCTCGCAGGGCAGGTCCTGGCCGCGGCGATCCCACCCTTCTTCGGCGTCTGGATCGACCACTTCACGTTCCCGTTCCTCGGGCCGGTCGACCTGCCCGCAGCGGTCGGCGTGCCGCTGACGATGATCTGGATCGTCGCCGTGATGAACATGGTCAACTTCCTCGACGGCATGGATGGCCTTGCGGCCGGTGTTTGCGGGATCGCAGGCGTGACCTTCGCGGTGCTCTCGCTCTCCCTCGGAAAGATCGACCCCGCGATCCTCTCCGCGATCGTCGCGGGCGCCTGCATCGGCTTCCTGCGCCACAACTTCTTCCCGGCTCGGATCTTCATGGGCGACTCGGGTGCGCTCGTGCTCGGCTTCCTCCTCGCGGCGCTCTCCGTGCAGGGGCTCCTGAAGACGGCGTCGACGGTCGTCCTGCTCCTGCCTCTGCTCGTGCTGGCCGTGCCGATCCTCGACACGTCCTTCGTCGTCGCGCGGAGGCTCAAGCACGGGCAGCCGCTGGCGGAGCCGGACCAGGCGCACCTGCACTTCCGCTTCCTCAGACGCGGCTTCTCGCAGCGGCGAGCCGCGGTGACGATGTGGGCGTGGTGCGCCGCGCTCGCGGGCGCCGCGCTCGCGACGCGGTTCATCCCCTTCCGAAAGGGGGGCGAATGGCATCTCTGGGAGACGGTCGCCGTCAGCGGGATCGCGCTCGCCGCGCTCGCCTTCTCCGCGTACGTCGTCTATCTGCTCGAGATCCTCAAGTTCAACTCGCGCGCCCCGCGCCGCACGCTCGACCGCGCCGACGAGCGCCGCTCCGCCTAGATGTTTGACCGGTAATCGGCGTGCTTGCGGGGGCGATCCAGACCAAGCCGTAGGCCGCACTCGGTCGCAGCCAAGGCTGGGTGCCTTGGCAAGGCCGAGGGTGGCCTGCGGCGCCGCGTCTGGGTCGTCATCCGCGAGTGCGGTGATTGCCGGTCAATCATCTAGCGCGTTCGAGGAACGCCATGAGCGCCTCGTTGAAGCCGGGCGCGCGCTGGGCTGCGTGACCCGCGCCGGCGACGACGACTCGCTCCGCCGCAAGCTCCCGCTCGAGCGCGTCGCAGATCGCGTCGAAGGCGGGATGGTGGCCGCCGGAGACGACGAGCTTCGGGAACGGGAGCGCGCGCAGCTCGTCGAGCGGAATCTCCGCCTCCCAAGGACCGCGCTCGGCCATCAGGATCCGCGCCCCTCGCTCGACGTCGTTCGGGAGCGGAGAGGGCGGCTGCCAGGCCGAGCCGACCGCGCGAAGGAACGCCCGCAGGAACGCCTCCGGCTCGCGTGGGCCGTTACGCCAGAGCTCGATCGCACCGGCGGCGAAGGCGTCGGCCGCCGGGTCGCCGGCCGCGACGCGAGTCGCCGGCGGCTCGATCACCGTCAGCGACCCCAACTCGGGGTACTGCGCCGCCGCGAGCAGGCAGACGACGCCGCCGTAGGAGTGGCCGCAGAGATGGTCGCCGGGGCGGAGCCGCTCGACGAGCCAGTCCGCGTCGGCCTCGAAGTCGACCCGCTCGACGGGTGGGCCGGGCGGGAAACCCGGCCGGTCCGGCACGTCGAGCTCGTAGCGCTCGCCGAGCGGGAGCTGCGCGCCCCAGGTCGCCGCACCGTTGCCGACGGAGCCGTGAACGAGCACGAGCCGCTCCATCTTCGCATCGTACAAAGTCGGCGGTTTTCCCTGAAAGTAGGCGGTTTTCGGTTGTCACAAGCTCCTGCTATGCTCGCCCCGCAAATGGAGCCGCAGCCGACCCCGAAGCTCAGCCTCGCCGGCGCGGGCTCCGTCCTGATCGGGGCGACGCTGGCCGTAATTGCGGTCGCGATCTTCGTCGGCTGGCTCTTCGGCTCGGCCGCCTGGGGCTTCCTGGTCGGCACGATCCTGGGCATCCCGTTCGGCGTGTTTATGACGTACAAGCGTTACGGGCACGCGCTCTGATGGCCGGTGCCTTCGCCACCCCGCGGCCGCTGCCGAACCAGACGCTGCCGCTCCTAGCCGGCGCGGCCGTGATCGTGCTCGCGTTGCCGGTCTTCATCGCCGCCGGCTGGGACGTACGCGGCTGGGTGGTCGGCGCGACGCTCTGGGCGGGATCCCGTGCCTTCGCGGCGGTATTGACGCACCTGCGCCGGGGCATGAGTAACCTCGCCGGCTCAAGCGTGATCGGCTTCGGGATGACCTTTCGCGCGCTCGCGGTGATGGTGGTCGTCATCGCGCTCGCGGCTACGGACGCGCGCCTCGCGCTCGCGGCCACGCTCGTGTACGCGCTCGCCTACACGTTCGAGCTCGTCGTCGCGCTCGCCCTCTACTTCTCGGGGGAGCCGGCGTGAAGCGGCTCGGCGCCCTCGCGCTGACGCTTTGGCTCGTCCTGCCGCAGGTCGCGCTCGCGTCCACGACCGAGAACGGCGAGGAGGAGTTCAACCCCGAGCACGACTTCGATCCCGGCGAGTGGATCCCGATTCACCTCGGCCCGCTCGACCTCTCGATCAACAAGACCGTCGCCTATTTGATCCTCGGCACGGTCCTGACGATCGCGCTCGGCCTCTTTGTGATGCGCGCGCGGATCGGCTCGAAGAACGAGGTCGGCAGGAGGCAAGCGGTCGGGGAGATGATCTACGACATCGCACAGACCCAGGTCGCCGAGCAAGGCCTGCCGCACAAGGCAATCGGACGCTGGTTCCCCTACGTGGCCTCGCTGATGCTCTTCATCTGGGTGGTGAACATGATCGGCTTCATCCCGCTGCCGCTGTCGAACGAGACGTTCGATCTCTTCGGGGTCGAGCTGCCGACACTTGCGATCTACGCGGCGACGTCGTCGATCAGCGTCACGCTTGCGCTCGCGCTGATGACCTGGGTCTTCACGCATGTCGAGGGCATCCGTTACAACGGCCCGGTCAAGTACTTCAAGAGCTGGATCCCCGACGTGCCGAAGGCGCTCTATCCGCTGATCGTGCCGCTCGAGATCCTCGGCCAGTTCATGCGCCTGATCAGCCTGTCCGTCCGTCTCTACGCGAATATGCTCGCCGGCCACATGCTGATCCTGACCTTCATCGGCCTGATCTTCGTGCTCGAGAGCCTCGCGGTCGCCGTCGTCTCCATTCCGGCGGCCGCTGCGTTCTATCTCTTCGAGGTCGTGATCGTCGTCTCGATCCAGGCATTCATCTTCGCTGCACTCTCTGCCATCTACATCGGTTCGGCGATCGAGCCGGAGCACTAACCAAGGAGGACAATGTTCACTCTGCTCGCTCAGGAAGCCGCGTCGAACACCGACGCCGGCAAGGCGATCGCCCTCGCTCTCGGCATCGGCCTCGGCTCGCTCGGGGCCGGCATCGGCATCGGCAACATCTTCGGCTCGATGATCCAGGCGGTCGCGCGCCAGCCCGAGCTTCGCGGCGAGCTCACGGGTATTCAGTGGCTCGGCTTCGCCCTGACCGAGGCCGTGGTCTTCTACGGCCTGATCGGCGGACTGCTCGCCTACGTCCTGGTCTAAGGGAAGAAGGAGACGTACCTGATGCTGCTCGCAGCCTCACCGCTGATCGATGTCGTCCCGGGCCTGATGATCTGGACGCTCGTCTGCTTCGCGATCACGTTCTTCGTCCTGAGGAAGTTCGCCTTCGGCCCGATCCAGAAAACGATCGACGAGCGTCGCGAGCGGATCCGCTCCTCCATCGAGGAGGCCGAGCACGCGCGCGCCGAGGCCCGCCGGCTCCTCGAGGAGCACAAGCAGCTCGTCGGCCAGGCGAAGAGCGAGGCCGGGGAGATCCTGGCCGAGGCTCGCAAGGTGGCCGACTCGCAGCGCGAGCGCGTCCGTGAAGAGGCGGAGGCCGACCGGCAGCGCCGGCTCGAGGACACGCGCAAGCAGATCGAGGCCGAGACCGTGCGCGCACTCGAGCAGATCCGAGCAGAGGTCGCCGAGCTCGCGCTCGCCGCGACGACGAAGGTGACGGGCAAGGTTCTCGACCGTGACGACCACCGCCGGCTGATCGAGGACGCGATCGGCGAGCTCGACTTCTCGGCCCTGGAGCGCGAGACCGCGTAATGGCAGTCGCGCAGCGCATGTACGCGCGGTCGCTCTTCCAGGCCGCCAGGGATGCGGGCAGGCTGGACATCGTCCATGCGGAGCTCGCCGACTTCGCCGCGGCGATCGCCGACGTGCCGGAGCTGCGCCGCGTGCTCGAGAACCCCGAGCTCGACCCGCAGCAGAAGGCCGCCGTGCTCGGCGAGATCCTGGGCGACGCCGACGAGCTCGTCCGCAACTTCGTCCTGCTCGTCTCCGAGAAGGGGCGCGCGGGCGAGATCGAGGAGATCCAGCGCGAGCTCGACGCGCTCGTGGCGGCCGAAGAGCGACGGCTCACCGTCGAGCTGACCACCGCCTACGAGTTGTCCGACGAGGAGGCCGCCTCGATCCTGAAGACGATCGAGCAGTCCTCCGGTCGCGCCGTCGAGGCGACGCGGAAGGTCGACCCCGAACTGATCGGCGGCATGGTCCTCCAGGCCGGCTCCCTGCGCGTCGACGCGAGCGTGCGCGGCCGTCTGAACCAACTTCGTAACGAGCTCGTGACAAGGAGATAGAGAAACGTGAAGCTACGGCCAGAAGAGATCACCTCGATCCTCAAGTCCCGGATCGAGCAGTACGACGTCGAGACCGACCTCGCCGAGGTCGGCTCGGTGCTCCAGCTCGGTGACGGCATCGCCCGCGTGCACGGGCTCGAGAACTGCGTCTCGCTCGAGCGGCTCGAGTTCGAGCACGGCGTCGTCGGGATCGCCTTCAACCTCGAGGAGGACAACGTCGGCGTCGCGCTCTTCGGCGAGTGGCAGGAGGTGAAGGAGGGCGAGCCTGTCAGGCGGACCGGCGAGGTCGTCAGCGTCCCTGTCGGCGAGGGTCTCCTGGGTCGTGTCGTCGACCCGCTCGGCAACCCCGTCGACGGCGCGGGCCCGGTCGAGACGGCGGAGCGCCGCCCGCTCGAGTTCAAGGCTCCCGGCGTGGTCGAGCGCCAGCCCGTGAAGGAGCCGCTCCAGACCGGCGTCAAGGCGATCGACTCGATGACGAACGTCGGCCGCGGCCAGCGCGAGTTGATCATCGGTGACCGCGGCACGGGGAAGACCGCCGTCGCGATCGACGCGATCATCAACCAGCGCGACACGGACGTGATCTGCGTCTACGTCGCGATCGGGCAGAAGGGCTCGACCGTCGCGCAGGTGTACGAGCGCCTGAAGGAAGAAGGCGCGATGGACTACACGATCATCGTCACGGCTGCCGCGCACGAGGCCGCTCCGATCAAGTGGATGGCCCCGTTCGCCGGCGCTGCGATTGCCGAGCACTTCCTCTACAACGGCAAGCACGCCCTGGTCGTCTACGACGACCTCTCCAAGCACGCGGACGCCTACCGGCAGCTCTCGCTGCTGCTCCGCCGGCCGCCGGGTCGCGAGGCCTATCCGGGCGACGTCTTCTATCTCCACTCGCGGCTGCTCGAGCGAGCGTGCAAGCTGAACGACGACCTGGGCGGCGGCTCGCTGACGGCACTGCCGATCGTCGAGACGCAGGCCGGCGACATCGCCGGCTACATCCCGACGAACGTGATCTCGATCACCGACGGGCAGATCTTCCTCGAGGCCGATCTCTTCTACTCGGGGATCCGGCCGGCGATCAACGTCGGCACGTCGGTGTCGCGCGTGGGTGGCTCGGCGCAGACAAAGGCGATGAGGAAGGTCGCCGGCCGGCTGCGGCTGGAGCTCGCGCAGTACCGCGAGCTGGAGGCGTTCTCGCAGTTCGGCTCGGAGCTCGATCAGGCGACGCAGGACACGCTCGCCCGCGGCGAGCGGATGGTCGCGACGTTGAATCAACCGCAGTACAAGCCGTGGCCGCACGCGGAGCAGGTCGTCGCGCTCTATGCCGGCATCAACGGCTTCCTCGACACGATCCCGACTGCGCAGGTGCCGCGCTTCCAGGACGAGCTGCGCGAGTTCCTGCGCTCCGACGGAACGGTCTATGCCTCGATCGACGAGACGAAGGACCTGACCGACGAGACCACCGCGACGCTGGACGAGCGGCTGAAGCACTTCGTGCACAACTTCAACATCGAGGAAGACGCGGCGCTCGTTTCCTGATGGCCTCGGTCCAGGACCTGAAGCGGCGCGTCCGCTCCGTCAGGAACACGCGCAAGATCACCAAGGCGATGGAGCTCGTCGCGTCGGCGCGCCTGCGCCGCGCGCAGACGCGGATCGAGGCGATGCGCCCGTACGCCGAGACGATGCGCGAGCTGATCGCCGGCGTCGGCCGTGCAAGCGCGTCCGTGCGCGGGCTCCCGCTCCTGCAGCAGCGCGACGAGGTGAGCACGGTGGCCGTGATCGCGCTGACGGGCGACCGCGGGCTCGCAGGGCCGTTCAACGCCCAGATCCTCCGGCGCTCGTTCGCGCTCGAGCGGCAGCTGCGTGGGGAGGGGAAGCAGGTCCGCTTCGTCGCCGTCGGCAAGAAGGGCCGCTCCACGTTTGCGTTCCGGCGTTACGAGACGGTCGCCGAGTACGTCGGCTTCACCGACCGGCCGGCCTACGCCGACGCGCAGGCGATCGCGCACCGCGTCGGCGAGCTCTACGTCGAGGGCGAGATCGACCGGGCGGTGCTCGTCTACAACGCGTATGTCTCACCGCTCGTCCAGACCGTGACAGAGCAGGACCTGCTGCCGATCTCGGCCGATATCCTCGAGACCGACGAGGAGGAGCGGCGCGACGACGCGCTGCGCGGCGACTTCATCTTCGAGCCCGAGCCGGAGGAGATCCTCGCCCGGCTCTTGCCCGTCTACCTCGAGACGCAGGTGTACCGCGCGCTGCTCGAGTCGGCGGCGTCGGAGCAGGGCGCGAGGATGACGGCGATGCGGAACGCGTCGAAGAACGCAGGCGAGCTGATCGACTCGCTGACGCTGCAGATGAACCGCGCCCGCCAGGCCGAGATCACGCAAGAGATCTTCGAAGTTGTCGCGGGCGCCGAAGCGCTCACGTAGCGGCCGCGACGCGGTCGCTCACGCCGTACTAACAATCGCGCCACGCGAGCGTCCAAGTTCGCGTGACCGGTCGAACGGACTCGATCGGCGAACGCTCCAATCGGGGAGGAATGAATGCGTAAGCGCAAGTTCTCGCTCATGCTCGGCGCGGTCAGCGTCGTCGTCATGGGCATTACCGCGTCGAGTGGCTTTGCGGCCGTCGACGCGAAGCCGCAGGCGGCTGCCGCCGCCGGCGGAACGGTGATCTTCGGCGCCGACCAGGAACCACGGACGCTGAACACGCTCACCGTCGAAGGTAACGCGCTGTGGGGCAGCCTGGTCCTCCAGCCCGTGATCACCTTCGGAAGCAAGTACGACAGCAAGGGTGTGCTCATCCACGACCTGCTCGAGACTCCGGTTCTCAACAGCGAGAGCCCGCAGGTGGTCACGTACAAGCTCAAGGCGGCCACGAAGTGGAGTGACAACAAGCCGATGACGGCTGACGACATGATCTTCACGTTCCAGCAGATCATGAACCCCAACAACACGATCGCCTCGCGCGTCGGCTACGAGGACATCGCACGGATGCAGAAGGTGAACGCGAAGACGATCCGCGTCACCTACAAGAAGCCGTACGCGTTCTGGAAGTCGCTGTGGGGCCGCATCATGCCCTCGTACGCGGCGGGCGGCGTTGCCGGGCAGAACTTCGACCAGGCGTGGCGCAACGGGCCTCCGGTCGCCAACGGGCCGTTCCGCCTGGCCAGCTGGGACCGCGGGACCCAGATGGTGCTCACCAAGAACCCCAACTACTGGGGCAAGGCGGCGGGCGTGAACTCGATCGTCTTCCGCTTCATCCCTGACACGAACACGCAGTTCCAGGCGATGCGCGGCGGCGAGGTCAACATCATCAACCCGCAGCCGCAGCGGCAGATCGCGGACATCAAGTCGCAGGCGAACATCAACGTCCAGACGGGCAGCCAGTTCACCTGGGAGCACGTCGACTTCCAGCTCGGGGCCGGTGGTCATCCTGCCCTGAAGAAGAAGTTCGTCCGCGAGGCGATCGTCACCGGTATCAACCGCTCGCAGATCCGCTCGGTTGCCTACAAGGAGATCGCCCCCAACCTGCCCCCGCTCAACAACGTCATCTACAAGAACTTCCAGTCCGAGTACCAGTCGCACAAGTACCAGCCGTTCGGCTTCAGCCAGAAGAAGGCGATCGAGCTGCTCCGCTCGAACGGCTGCACCGGCGGCCCGGCGACTCCGTCGGGCTCGAACAACGACATCTACTCGTGTCCGGGCGTCGGCAAGCTCGAGTTCGACTTCTGGTCGACGGCCGGCAACCAGTCGCGTGAGATCTCGTTCGCGGTCATGCAGAGGCAGCTGAAGAGTGTCGGCATCCAGCTGAACCCGAGGTTCACGCTGACCGCGCTGACGGTGACGCTGCCGACGAGGAACTGGGACATCATGCTGTACGCATGGGTCGGGAGCCCGGAGACGGGCGGTTCGGTGAACATCCACCGGTGCGGTGGGACGCAGAACCACCAGAACTACTGCAGCCGGCCTGTCTCTCGCCTCCTCCTCAAGAGCAACGAGACGCTCGACGAGAAGAAGCGGACCCAGCTCCTGAACCAGGCCGACGAGATGATGGCGTCGCACGTCGTGACGCTGCCGCTCTTCGCCCGGCCCGGGTACCTGATCCACGACAAGAAGCTCAAGGGAGCCCTGTTCAACCCGACGAACACGGCTGCCACGTGGAACACCCAGGATTGGTCGTTCGCCGGCTAGTCCAGAGTGCGATAGCGTCCACCTGAAAACGACGGACGCTCAGATGAACACCAGCAAGAAGGAGCCCGCCCCCGCAGCAGGGGGCGGGCTCTGGCTCCATACAACGAGGGAAGCGAGCGCACCGTGACGACCTACATCCTCCGCCGTCTGCTCTACAGCATCCCCGTCCTCTTCGCGGCAAGCTTCCTCGTGTTCGCGATGGTCTCCGCCACCGGCGATCCGCTCGGGACGCTGAAGATGACACCGAACATCTCGCAGCAGACCATCGACACCATCACCGAGAAGAAGCACCTCGACGAGCCGATCCCGATCCGCTACGCCTACTGGCTCGAAGAGGCGGTCACCCAGAAGTTCGGCTCGACGATCATCGGCGAGCGCCGAATCTGGGACGACCTCGGCCGGGTGATCGGAAACACGTTGCAACTCGTGATCGCCGCCGAGCTGCTCGCGATCATCATCGCCGTGTTCATCGGCGTCTACTCCGCCGTGCGCCAGTACTCCCTCTTCGACTACGGCGCAACCACCTTCAGCTTCCTGGGGCTCTCGACGCCGGTCTTCTGGCTCGCCCTGATGCTGCAGGTGCTTGTCGTGAACATCTTTCTCGCCTACGACATACGCATCTTCTACGTCTCCAATCTCAACTCGCCCGACCCGAGCAACTTCCTGCTCGACCGGGCGCAGCACCTCGCGCTTCCGGTGATCGTGCTCGCGGTCGCGAGCATCGCGCAGTACAGCCGCTTCATGCGTGCCTCGATGCTGGAGGTGATCAACTCCGACTACGTGCGGACGGCGCGGGCGAAGGGGCTGCCGGAGCGCAGCGTGATCATGAAGCACGCGTTCCGGAACGCGCTCATTCCGCTCACGACGGTGGTCGCGCTCAACTTCGGCGGCCTTCTCGGCGGCGTCATCATCACCGAGACGATCTTCTCACTGGACGGGATGGGCCTCTATTTCATCAAGGCGCTGAACGACACCGACCCGTACCCGATCATGGCGTGGCTTGCGATCACCTCGATCGCGATCGTGCTCTTCAACTTGATCGCCGACGTCGCCTACGGCTACCTCGATCCGCGCGTCCGCTATGAGTGAGCGCCGCTCCCAGCCGCCACAGATGGAGCAGCAGCCGGCAAGCCTAGTCTTCCCGGGCGACCCGCTGGCTGCGGTGGAGGTTGCGGACGACATCCATCTCTCCCACGAGAGCGGCCTCGAGCTGAAGGCGCGCAGCCAGTGGGACTACGCAATGCGGCGCTTCCTGCGGCACCGCCTGGCGATGGGAAGCCTCGTCCTGCTGCTCTCCCTCGCCATCGTCGCGATCTTCGCCGACTTCTTCGCGCCCTACCCGTTCGACGAGCCGGACTACTTCAACATCACGATTCCCCCCACGACCGAAGGCCATCACTACTTCGGCACCGACTTCCTCGGCCGCGACACCCTCAGCCGCGTCATCTACGGGTTGCGGACCTCGCTTTGGGTGGCGCTCGTCGTCGCGCTGCTCGCGACAGTCATCGGCACCACGATCGGCGCCATCAGCGGCTACTTCGGCGGCTGGGTCGACAACGGCCTGATGCGCTTCACGGACCTCGTGCTCACGTTGCCGGGCCTGGCGGTCCTGCTCACGCTCTCCGTGTACCTGGGCCAGGGGGATCCGCTCCGCGTCGCCGTCATCCTGGCGCTCCTCTTCTGGACGGGCTTCGCGCGCATCGTCCGCGGGACGTTCCTGTCCCTGCGAGAGAAGGAGTTCGTCGAGGCGGCAAAGGCGTCCGGCGCCGGCGACGGGAGAATCATCATCCGCCACATGCTCCCGAACGCGGTCGGGCCGATCATCGTCAACGCGACGCTGATCGTCGCTGCTGCAATCCTCACCGAGGCCGCTCTGGCGTTCCTCGGCTTCGGCGTGCAGCCGCCGAACCCCGCCCTCGGCGTCCTCATCGACGAGGGCCAGAGCGAGGGGCTCAAGTTCTGGTGGCTCGTCACCTTCCCCGGCCTCGTGATCGTGCTGATCGCGCTCTGCATCAACTTCATCGGCGACGGCCTGCGCGACGCGCTCGACCCCACCCAGCGGCGGATCCGTGCCTGAGCCGGTCCTGTCCGTCAAGGATCTCGTGGTCGAGTTTTCGACCGAAGACGGGATCGTGCACGCCGTCAACGGCGTCAGCTACGACGTCCTCCCGGGCGAGGTGCTGGGCGTCGTGGGCGAGTCCGGCTCGGGCAAGAGCGTCAGCGTGATGTCGCTGCTCGGGCTGATCCCGCAGCCGCCCGGAAAGATCTCGAGCGGGGAAGCCATCTTCGACGGCCGCGACCTGCTGAAGATGCCGACGAAGCAGCTGCGTCAGGTTCGCGGCGACGACGTCGCGATGGTCTTCCAGGATCCGATGACCTCGCTCAATCCGGTGCTCCGAATCGGCGACCAGCTCTCGGAGGCGATCTCGACCCACCGGCCGCAGCTGAAGGGCGACCAGGTGAGGAACCGCGTCATCGAGCTGCTCGAGCTCGTCGGCGTCCCGAACCCGGCGGGGCGCTACACGCAGTATCCGCACGAGTTCTCGGGCGGCATGCGGCAGCGCGCGATGATCGCGATGGCGATCGCGAACGAGCCGAAGCTGTTGATCGCCGACGAGCCGACGACGGCGCTCGACGTCACGATCCAGGCTCAGGTGATCGAGGTGCTCAAGGCGGCGCAGCAGGAGACGCATGCCGCCACGATCCTGATCACGCACGATCTCGGCCTCGTCGCAGAGCTCTGCGACCGCGTGATCGTCATGTACGCAGGCCGCATCGTCGAGATGGGCGACATCTTCACGATCTTCGCGAACCCGCGGCACCCGTACACGGTCGGCCTGATGCAGAGCCTGCCGCGGCTCGCCGCTGAGAGCGACTGGCTCCGCCCGATCGCCGGCCAGCCGCCGAGCCTGCTCAACATGCCGCCCGGGTGCGCATTCCATCCGCGCTGCTTCCTCGCGCAGGGTCGCGAGCTCTGTCGTACAGAGGTGCCCGAGCTGCGGCGAATCGAGGAAGGCCAGCACCTGACGCGCTGCCACTACGCCGAGGAGCTGTACGGACACGGCGCCGCGACCACCGCGGCCGGCGTCAGCGAAGGGGTCGCATGAGCGAGGTCGTCGAGCAGATCCACGAGCGCCGCTCGGAGGGTGACGAGATCCTCCGGGTCGAGGGCCTCGTCAAGTACTTCCCCATCCACGGCGGGCTCCTGAAGCGTCAGGTCGGCCAGGTGCACGCGGTCGACGGCGTCGACCTGGCGGTGCGCGCCGGCGAGACGCTCGGCATCGTCGGGGAGTCCGGCTGCGGCAAGACGACGCTCGGCCGGACGATCATGAAGCTGACGGAGCCCACGGCCGGCAAGATCTTCTTCAACGGCCGCGACGTCACCGGGTTCAGTCGTCGCCAGATGCGCGAAGTGCGGCGGGAGATGCAGATCGTCTTCCAGGACCCGTACGCGTCGCTCAACCCACGGATGACCGTGCGCGAGATCGTCGCCGAGCCTCTCCGCATCAACGGGCTCTACCGGCGAGGCGGACGGGCGCGCATCGAGGAGCTGCTCCGCACGGTCGGCCTCTCGCCGGAGCACGGCAACCGCTTCCCACACGAGTTCTCGGGCGGACAGCGGCAGCGCATCGGCATCGCGCGCGCACTCGCCCTGAACCCGCAGCTACTCGTCCTCGACGAGCCGGTCTCCGCACTCGACGTCTCGATCCGCGCCCAGGTCATCAACCTGCTCGAGTCGCTCCAGAGCGACTTCGGCTTGACCTATCTCTTCGTGGCGCACGACCTCTCGGTCGTCCGCCACGTCTCCGACCGAGTCGCGGTCATGTACCTCGGCAAGGTCGTCGAGATCGGGACCCGCGAGCAGATCTACGAGCGGCCGACGCATCCGTACCCGCAGGCGCTTCTCTCGGCCGTGCCGATCGACGATCCGACCCAGCGTGGCCACCGGCAGCGGATCATCCTGCGCGGCGACGTTCCGAGCCCGGCGAACCCGCCCTCCGGCTGCCGCTTCCGGACCCGCTGCTGGAAGGCGCAGGAGATCTGCGCGATCGAAGAGCCGGCTCTGATCGACCGCGGGCACGGTCATGCGAGCGCTTGCCACTTCGCCGAGCCGATGGCGGTGCTCGAGGCCGACGCGACGACGAACGGTGCGGGGCCGGTCCCCGCTCCCGCGCCGCAGCCGCAGATCTAGGAGCTCGTTGGAGGGGGAGCGCGCGCGGCCGGTTGCGGCCTACGCGCCGCCGCCCCGCCGGAGCGGCCGGACGTCGATTCCCTCGTCGCGCAGGTCGTCGAGCGCCGCCTGGACCGTGTCCCAGGTCTCGAAGATGAGCGTCTCCACCTGGGACGACGCTCCTCCGGTCGACCCGCTCTGGACGAGCTCGATCGAGTTCGCGGCGCCGTCCATCTCCTTCGACATGGCGGTGAGTGCCACGGCGAGGCGAGCGCGCTCTTCCGTGAGGTCCTCCGGTGCGTCCGTGGCCGCGATCGTGGTGGAGGCTGCGGCGAGCCTGTCGCCGTTCCTACGCAGCCGCACGATCAGGTCGTCCATCGACGACGGCCGCTTGATGTACGCGAGCGCGCCGTCAGCCGTGTTGCGCGCGGCGACGACCTCCTCTTCGAACGCGTCCTCGGTCTCGTTGCCGCCACAGCCGGCGCCGAGCACGACGAACGCGAGCGCGAGCGCGAGTCCGAGGAGGCGCAGACGGGTAGAGTCGGGCCGCATGGCTCCCAGGGTAGCAACGGAAATCCGCCGGTTTATGGCTAACTTTGGCCTCTCAGGCACGTCAGAGGAGACATGAGCCGGTTCGCCGCCGATCAGTGTGACCACGCCCGCATATGGGCCGCGCTTGCTCCCGACGGGGAGCTCTCGGAGCTCGAGCGGCGCTCGCTCCGGTTGCACCTACTTACGTGCGATGCCTGCCTCCGGTTTGCGGCGGAGGTCGAGGCGGCGACACTGCTGCTGCGAAGCGACGAGCTCGCCCGTCCAGCCGCGCTCACTCCCGTGCCGCGCATCGTGCGGCGCCGCCAGGCGCTCCTGGCCCGCACCCGTCCCGTTGCCGCCGCTGCCGCGGTCGCCTTGATGGCGCTCGGCATCGCTTCCCGCGCGCCTCTCCAGGTCGACGAACGCGACTCGCGCCTCCGCACGACCACGGCGGCCGACACAGCCGAGCAGTTCGAGCTCCAGTCACTGCGCGTGCTCCGCCAGGGCGCCATCCTCGCCGCGGATCAGGCTCGGCTCGACCCGATGGCGCTGCCGATGGAGAACCAGCCGACGTAGTCGGCGAAGCCGGCTGGCCGCACGGCTTCGGGAACCCCTCCGCTAGACTCCGACGGCATTTGCGGCGCCTGGCGTCGCGCTTCCTGACCACACGAGTTCCTCCAGGAGACACATGTCTGAGCACGCGCAGGGCCCTGCCGGAAAGATCGTCGAGATCAAGGGCGTCGTGATCGACGCCGTCTTCCCCGAGCAGCTGCCGGAGATCTACAGCGCCCTCGCGATCGAGGTCCCGGGCGCCGACGGCAGCAGCCGGACGCTGATCGCCGAGGTGCAGCAGCATCTCGGAGACGATCGCGTCCGTGCGGTCGCGATGGACTCGACCGACGGGCTCGCGCGCGGCGTCGACGTGGTCGACACGGGCGGCCCGATCTCCGTCCCCGTCGGCGACGCGACGCTCGGACGGATCTGGAACGTGATCGGCGAGCCGGTCGACAACAAGGAGGCGGCCGGGCCCGACGTCGAGCGCTGGTCGATCCACCGCGACCCGCCCGCGTTCCGCGACCTCTCCCCGACCGTGGAGATCTTCGAGACCGGCCTCAAGGTCGTCGACCTGATCGCCCCCTACGTGAAGGGCGGCAAGATCGGGCTCTTCGGCGGCGCCGGCACGGGGAAGACAGTCCTGATCCAGGAGCTGATCCACAACGTCGCCCAGCAGCACGGCGGCGTCTCGGTCTTCGCCGGCGTCGGCGAGCGCACCCGCGAGGGGAACGACCTCTTCCTCGAGATGACGGAGTCCGAGGTGATCGACAAGGTCGCGCTCGTCTACGGACAGATGAACGAGCCGCCGGGCGCCCGCCTGCGCGTCGGCCTCTCGGGCCTGACGATGGCGGAGTACTTCCGCGACCAGGGCCAGGACACTCTGCTCTTCATCGACAACATCTTCCGCTTCGTCCAGGCGGGCTCGGAGGTGTCGGCGCTCCTCGGCCGGATGCCGAGCGCGGTCGGCTACCAGCCGACCCTCGCCACCGAGATGGGCCAGCTGCAGGAGCGGATCACCTCGACGCGGACCGGCTCGGTCACCTCCGTGCAGGCGATCTACGTGCCTGCCGACGACCTCACCGACCCCGCGCCCGCGAACACCTTCGCGCATCTCGACGCGACCACGGTGCTCTCGCGCGCGATCGTCGAGAAGGGGATCTACCCGGCCGTCGACCCGCTCGACTCGACCTCCCGTGCGCTGCAGCCGGGGATCGTCTCCGACGAGCACTACCACGTCGCGACGCAGGTGCAGCAGGTGCTCCAGCGCTACAAGGACCTGCAGGACATCATCGCCATCCTCGGCATGGACGAGCTGACGGACGAGGACAAGCTCGTCGTCTCGCGCGCCCGCAAGGTCGAGCGCTTCCTCTCGCAGCCGAACTTCGTCGCCGAGCAGTTCACCGGCACCCCGGGCGAGTACGTCAAGCTCGAGGACACGATCAAGGGCTTCCGCGAGATCATCGAGGGCAAGCACGACGACCTGCCCGAGGCGGCCTTCTACATGGTGGGCGCGATCGAGGGCGCCGTCGCGAAGGCCGAGAAGACCGCGGCCGCCGCCGCGTAATGGCCGACGTCCACCCGAAGTTCGACGTCGCGCTCGTGACCCCGGACGGCGACGCGTTCCGCGGCGAGGCGGAGATGCTGGTCGTCCCCGGCGCGGCCGGCGAGATCGGTGTGCTCGCGCGGCACGCCCCGCTCGTCGCGACGCTGAAGGCGGGCTCGACGCGCGTCTACCTCGACCGAGCGAACGAGGACGTGCTCGAGTTCGCGACGGGGCCCGGTTTCTTCAAGGTCGAGCTCGACCGCGCGATCGCGCTCGTCGACGACGCGGTCAACGTGAAGGAGATCGACGACGCGCGTGCGCAGGAGCAGCTCGACGAGGCGAAGGCGGAGCTCGAGCGCATCGAGGCGGGCGAGTCGAACGCCGACCGCTGGCAGCTCGAGCAGCGGATCAAGCACGCAGAAAACCAGCTGACCGTCTCCGGTCGTACGTAGACGGCATGCGGGCGACCGTCGCCGAGAAGCAGGAGGTCGCGAAGGGAACGCTGCTCGTCCTCTTCGCCGTCGAGGACTACCCGGACTACCGTCCCGGCGCGTACTTCTGGGTCGAGCTGCCCGACCGCGGGCACGAGGACGAGAAGGGGCTGCGGCGACACATCTCGCTCGTCACGTCTCCGACCGACAAGGGCGTCGTCGGCCTGGCGACGCGCCTGCGCGACTCCGCGTTCAAGCAGACGCTGTCCGAGCTCGAGATCGGCGACGAGGTCGAGGTCGAGGAGCCGAAAGGCTCCTTCCTGCTGCCCGAGGACACGGGCGCCGAGTACGTCTTCGTCGCCGGCGGGATCGGGATCACGGTCTTCCGCTCGATGCTGCGCTACATCGCCGACGAGAGCCTCCCGTACCGCGTCACGCTCGTCTACTCGAACCGCGACCGCGAGTCGACGGCGTTCCTGGACGAGCTCGACGGGCTGGAGCGGCGGATCGAGGGGCTGCGCGTGATCCTGGTCATGACCGACGAGGAAACGTGGGAGGGAGAACGTCGCCGTCTCGATGCGGCCGTGCTCGGCGAGCTCGTCGGCGGCCTCGAAGGCAAGACGTTCATGATCGCCGGCCCGCCCGGGATGGTCGAGGGCGTCAGCGATTCGTTGCTCGCAGCTGGACTACCGGAGGACAGCGTCGTCGCGGGCAAATTCAGCGGCTATTGATACTCTGCAGCAACCTGGAAAGCTTTGAAGGCAGCTTGGCGACCAGGAGAAAAAACGCCTAAAGAGCCAGCGGCACTGCAATCCGCCCTCTTTCGGCAACCGCGGAGGGCACGTGAGCGCAGAGTCCAGACTGAGAACGTTGCTGCAGGAGCGGATCCTGGTGCTCGACGGCGCCTGGGGGACGATGCTGCAGCTCGCCGGGCTGGAGGACTCCGACTACCGCGGCGAGCGCTTCGCCGACCACCCGCGTGAGATCGCCGGCGATCCAGACCTGCTCAACCTGACGCGGCCGGACGTCGTCCTCGACATCCACCGGCGCTACCTTGCCGCGGGCGCTGACATCACGACGACGAACACGTTTACCGCGACCTCGATCGGCCAGGCCGACTACGGGCTCGAGGACGCGGTGCACGACCTGAACGTCGCGGGCGCGCAGCTCGCGCGGCAGGCGGTCGACGAAGTGGGCGGTCGCTTCGTCGCGGGCTCGCTCGGGCCGCTGAACGTGACGCTTTCGCTCTCGCCGAAGGTGGACGATCCTGCCTTCCGCGCCGTCAGCTTCGACCAGGTCGTCGCGGCCTACTCGGAGCAGATCCGCGGCCTGCGCGAGGGCGGCGTCGACCTGCTTCTCGTCGAGACGATCTTCGACACCCTGAACGCGAAGGCCGCGATCGCCGCTGCGCGCGACGTCGCGCCGGAGCTGCCGCTCTGGATCTCCGTGACGATCGTCGATCTCTCGGGCCGCACGCTCTCGGGCCAGACGATCGAGGCGTTCTGGACCGCGGTCGAGCACGCGAAGCCCCTGATCGTCGGCGTCAACTGCTCGCTCGGCGCGAAGGAGATGCGGCCGCACGTCGCCGCGCTGAGCCAGGTCGCGGACACCTACACGAGCTGTCACCCGAACGCGGGCCTGCCGAACGCCTTCGGCGGCTACGACGAGCAGCCCCACGACACGGCCGGGCTGCTGCGCTCGTTCGCCGAGGACGGGCTCGTCAACATCGTCGGCGGCTGCTGCGGGACGACGCCGGACCACGTGCGCGAGATCGCAACCGCAGTTTCGGGGACTCACCCCAGACGCGTCCCGAAACGCCCGGTCCGGCCGAGCTTCAGCGGCCTCGAGCCGTTCGAGATCGGGCCCGACACCGGCTTCGTGATGATCGGCGAGCGCACGAACGTCACCGGCTCCGCCCGCTTCCGCCGCCTGATCGAGGTCGGCGACTTCCAGGGTGCCGTCGACGTCGCGCTCGAGCAGGTGCGGGGCGGCGCGAACCTGCTCGACGTGAACATGGACGCGGATCTGCTCGACGGCGAGCAGGCGATGACGACCTTCCTCAACCTGCTCGCGACCGAGCCGGAGGTGGCGCGGATCCCGATCATGATCGACAGCTCGCGCTTCTCGGTGCTCGAGGCGGGGTTGAAGTGCGTGCAGGGCAAGGGGATCGTCAACTCGATCAGCCTCAAAGAGGGCGAGGACGTGTTCCTCGAGCACGCGCGCACGATCCGGCGCTACGGCGCGGGCGTCGTCGTGATGGCCTTCGACGAGACGGGCCAGGCGGATACGGTCGAGCGGAAGGTCGAGATCTGCGGCCGCGCCTACGACCTGCTCACCGGCGACGGCTGGGCGCCCGAGGACATCGTCTTCGACCCCAACGTGCTCGCCGTGGCGACCGGGATCGAGGAGCACAGCGCCTTCGCGAAGGCGTTCATCGAGTCGCTGCTGCTGATCAAGGAGCGTTGTCCCGGCGCACGCACGAGCGGTGGCATCTCCAACCTCTCCTTCGCCTTCCGCGGCAACGACGTCGTCCGCGAGGCGATGCACTCGGCCTTCCTCTATGACGCGATCCGGGCGGGCCTCGACATGGGGATCGTCAACGCCGGCCAGCTCGTCGTCTACGAGGACATCCCACCTGACCTGCTCGAGCACGTCGAGGACGTCCTCTACGACCGCCGGCCCGACGCAACCGACCGGCTCGTCGCCTTCGCCGGGACCGTGCAAGGGGAGGCGACGAAGCGGGTGCTCGACCTCGCCTGGCGCGACGCGCCGGTCGCGAAGCGGCTCGAGCATGCGCTCGTGCACGGGATCGTCGACCACATCGAGACGGACACGGAAGAGGCGCGCGCCGCCGCGGCGCGGCCGCTCGACGTGATCGAGGGCCCGCTGATGGACGGGATGAAGGTCGTCGGCGACCTCTTCGGCTCGGGGCGGATGTTCCTGCCGCAGGTGGTGAAGAGCGCGCGCGCGATGAAGCGGGCTGTGGCCTACCTCGAGCCGTACATGGAAGAAGAGAAGGAACGGACGGGGAGCAACGGGCGCGCTCAGGGCAAGGTCGTGCTCGCCACCGTGAAGGGTGACGTCCACGACATCGGCAAGAACATCGTCGGCGTCGTCCTCGGCTGCAACAACTACGAGGTCGTCGACCTCGGCGTGATGGTCCCGGGCGACACGATCCTCGACACGGCCGTCACCGAAGGCGCCGACGCCGTCGGCCTTTCGGGGCTGATCACACCGTCGCTCGACGAGATGGTGCACGTCGCGAAGGAGATGGAGCGGCGTGGGCTCGAGCTGCCGCTCCTGATCGGCGGTGCCACCACCTCGCGGCAGCACACGGCGGTCCGAATCGCCCCCGCGTACGGGCGCGAGACCGTGCACGTGCTCGACGCCTCCCGCGTCGTCGGCGTGGTCTCCGACCTGCTCGACCCCGACCGGCGTCGTCAGCTCGACGCGGCGAACCGGGAGGAGCAGGAACGCCTGCGCGAGCTCCATGCCGAGAAGGAGCGGCGGCCGCTGCTGCCGCTCGCGGCCGCGCGGGCGAACCGCGAGTCGCTCACCTACGACGACCTGCCCGCCCCCGCCTTCACCGGCGTCCGCACCGTCGAGCCCTCGCTTGCAGAGCTGCGGCAGTACATCGACTGGCAGTTCTTCTTCCACGCCTGGGAGCTCAAAGGGAAGTTTCCCGCGATCCTCGAGCAGCCGGCCGCGCGCGAGCTCTATGACGACGCGACCGGCATGCTCGACGAGATCGTGCGCGACCGGTCGCTCCAGGCTCGCGGCACGCAGGGTTTCTGGCCTGCTCACGCTGCAGGAGACGACCTCGTGCTCGAGCAGGGCACGCGCTTCCCGATGCTCCGCCAGCAGGCCGCTTGGGGCGACTCGCGGCCGAATCGCTGCCTCGCGGACTTCGTCGCGCCCGAAGGCGACCACGTAGGTGCCTTCGCGGTCGGGATCCACGGCGCCGACGAGCTCTCCGGCCGCTACGCGGCCGAGCACGACGACTACCGGGCGATCATGGTCAAGGCGCTCGCGGACCGGCTCGCCGAGGCTTTCGCCGAGTGGACGCACCTGCAGGCGCGTCGGCGCTGGTACGAGCCGGATGCGAACCCGTCGAGCGAGGAGCTGGTCGCCGAGCGCTACCGCGGCATCCGGCCGGCCTTCGGCTATCCGGCCTGTCCCGACCACTCCGAGAAACGGACGCTGTTCGCCCTGCTCGGCGCCGAGGCGGTGGGGCTCGCGTTGACGGAGAGCTATGCGATGACGCCCGCCGCGGCGGTCAGCGGCCTCTACTTCGGCCACCCGCAGGCGAAGTACTTCGCTGTCGGGCGCATCCAGCGCGACCAGGTCGAGGACTATGCCGAACGGAAGGGTGTCCAGGTGAAGGAGGCCGAGCGCTGGCTTCGGCCGAACCTCGCGTATGACCCGTCCGGGTGATTCCGCGTTCGGGTCCGGGCTGGTAGACGTGAGCGGTGGCTCGTTTCGCCGTTCTCCTGGCCTGTTTCCTCGCGCTGCCCGCGCTCGCGCTCGCGGCGGGCACCGATCCCGTCAAGCGGATCTCCCAGGCCGACCAGCGCAAGGCAGCGACGATCATCCTCAAGCGCACCGACCTTGTCGCAGGCTGGAAGCAGGTTTCCGTCGCGCCGAATGACATGTCCGATCTTGGCTGTCCCAGCTTCGACCCCGACGCGTCCGATCTGACTGTGACGGGCGAGGCGAAGGCGACGTTCAAGACAGACGAGGGGATCCGGTCCGTCTACTCGGGCTCGTCGGTGTATGGGACGAACGCTGATGCGCTCGCGTTCTGGTCGCGGAACGTCACCTCCGGCCTCGTGCGCTGCCTCGCCCACACCTTGCGGCAGGGGATGGCGAAGGAGAACGGCACGGTCACGATCGTGAGCAAGGGCCGGATCGCGTTCCCGCAGGTCGCGCCGCGCACGGCCGCGTTCCGTGTCGCCACGCGTGTGTCGGTCACCCAGGCCGGCCAGAAGGTGACCTTGCCGTTCACGCTGCACTGGGTGGGGCTCGGACGTGGACGAGCCGTGACCACGTTCGTTGCGTTGGGGGTCGGCAAGGGGCTTCCGACGCAGAGCCTGAATGCGTACGCAAAGCTGCTCGCGGGCAGGCTGGCGGCCGCGAAGACCTGATCGCCGTCGAGGCGGCTTGGTAGCGTCCCGCGTCGGATGAGCCGGCGCGGCAACTGGACGCTCGACGAGCTCTCGGCCGGCGTGAGGCGCGGCGACCGCCGCGCGCTCGCACGGGCGATCACGCTGGTCGAGAACCGCGACCCGCTCTCGTACGAGCTCGTCCGCGAGCTCTATCCGGAGACCGGCTCCGCGTTCGTCGTCGGCGTCACGGGCCCGCCTGGCGTCGGCAAGTCGTCGCTCATCAGCGCCCTCGTGCGCCATGTGCGCGCTGAGGAGCGCTCCGTCGGCGTGATCTCCGTCGACCCCTCCAGCCCATTCACCCACGGCGCGCTGCTCGGCGACCGGATCAGGCTCTCGGACCACTTTCTCGACCCGGACGTCTTCATCCGCTCGATGGGAACTCGCGGGCACCTCGGTGGGCTCGCCGAGGCGACCCTCCAGGCGGCGCTCCTGCTCGACGCGGCCGCGAAGGAGCTCGTCCTCCTCGAGACCGTCGGCGCAGGCCAGAGCGAGGTCGAGGTGATCGGGATCGCGGACACCGTCCTCCTCGTGCTCATGCCCGGCTCGGGCGACTCGGTGCAGGCGCTGAAGGCCGGGATCATGGAGATTCCAGACGTGATCGCGATCAACAAGATGGACCATCCGGCTGCGAAGACGATGCTGAACGAGGTGCGCTCGATCCTCTCGCTCGACCGCGACCGCGCGTGGCGGCCGCCGATCGTCCTGACCGAGGCGCTTCGCGGCGAGAACGTGCCCGAGCTGTGGGGGAAGATCGAGGAGCACCGCGCCTTCCTCGAGTCAGACGGGTTGCTGGAGGAGCGTCGTCGGCGCAACCTCGCAGGCGAGGTGTTCGCCGCCGCATCGAGCCGGGCAAAGGCGCACCTGCAGGCGGAGGTCGCCGAGAAGCCCGAGCTCCGCCGCCTGCTCGACCAGGTGCAGGCGCGGCAACTCGACCCGCTCTCCGCCGTGCATGAGATTCTGGAGCAGGTGTATGGAATTGACGACTCGAGTCGCGCCGACACTCTCTGACGTCGAGGCGGCGCGCGCCCGGATCGCCGGGATCGCCCGCATCACCCCCGTCTACTCGTCCGAGACGTTGTCCGGGCTCTCGGGTCGCGCGGTGCACCTGAAGGCGGAGAACCTGCAACGGACGGGCGCCTTCAAGATCCGCGGCGCGGTCAACACGATCGCTTCCCTTACCGCCGAGGAGCGCGCGGCAGGCGTCGTGGCGGCGAGCGCCGGCAACCACGGCCAGGCGGTCGCGTGGGCCGCGCGCGAGGCCGGGATCGCCGCGACCGTCTTCATGCCGCAGGACTCACCCATGGCGAAGGTCGACGCGACCCGCAACTACGGTGCCCGCGTGGAGCTGGAGGGCGCCGGCTTCGACGAGTCGCTCCAGGCCGCCGAGCGATTCGTCGCGTCGAGCGGTGCCACCTTCATCCACGCCTTCGAGGACGAGCGCGTCATCGCCGGGCAGGGGACGATCGGCCTCGAGCTCGCGGAGCAGCTCCCCGAGCTCGGCACCCTGGTCCTCCCGGTCGGCGGCGGGGGGCTCGCGTCCGGGATCGCGATCGCGCTGCGGGCGCTCAAGCCGAGCGTTCGCATCGTCGGCGTGCAAGCGGAGGCGGTCTCGCCGCTCGCCGGCGGCGACGTGCACGGCTTCACGATCGCGGAGGGGATCGCGGTCAAGCAGCCCGGCGCGCTCACCACTGCGATCCTGGGCGAGCTGCTCGACGACGTCGTCACCGTCACGGACGAGCAGATCAGCCACGCGATCGTGCTCCTGCTCGAACGGGCGAAGCTGCTCGTGGAGGGCGCAGGCGCGGTGACGGTCGCAGCGGTGCTCGCCGGCAAGGCAGGGGGAGAGGACGAGGTGTGCGCGCTTCTGTCGGGCGGGAACATCGATGCGACGACGCTGATCCAGGTGATGCGGCACGGACTGACGACCGCAGGCCGCTACCTCGTCGTCCGCACCCGGCTCGGCGACCGGCCCGGGGAGCTGATCAAGCTGCTCGAGCTCGTGGCCGAGGAGCGCGCGAACGTCGTGTCGGTCGAGCATCACCGCGAGGGCATGGAGCTCCCGATCGGCCAGACCGAGGTCGAGCTGACGCTCGCCATGCGCGACGAGGCGCATTGCGACGAGCTCCGGGCGACGCTCGCTGAACGCGGCTACCCAGCCGAGCGCCTCAGCTAGCCGCGAACGCTGCGGCCGGCGAGCGGCGAGCTCACGACCCGCAGCGGCGGAACTCGACCGTTGGGCCGCCGCGGGCTGCCCAGGCCGTGACGCCGCCCTCGAGCACCGGCCGCGCGTCGATCCCGTGGGCGGCCAGAATCGACGCGGCGACGCCGGCCCGGGCGCCGCTCTCGCAGATCGTGACGACTGGGCGGTCGGTGGGCACATCGGCGCCGGAGATGCCCAGGAGCCGATACGGGATGTTGCGGCTGCCGGCGATGTAGCCGCCGTCACGCTCGTCGCGCTCGCGCACGTCGATCACTTCGGCGCCCTGCTCGAGCAGGCGTTCGAGCTCGTCGAGGCCGACCGGGTCGATCCGCTCCGGGCCGGCGCCGAGGACGTACCCCTCCAGCTCGAGGAAGCCGACCGACCGTAGACCGCGCACGGCCCGCTCCGCCTCGGCAGGGTCGGCGGCCTGGACGACGATCCGGTCGGCGGAATCGAGCACGAACCCGGACTTGGTCGCGAACGACGGTCCCGTCACCGGCACGTTCAACGCGCCGGCGACGTGGCCGTCGAGGAAATCGAGCACGGGGCGGACGTCCAGGATGGTCGCACCGGCGGGCGCGGCTGCGAGCTCGTCGACGTCGGCCGGCGCGCCGACGAAAGGCCCGCGGTTGAGCTCGACGAGGAGGCTCATGTTCGGCGGCTTGGGCGCGGCGGTCGACGCAGACTCGGCGACGAAGTCGAGCTCGTCCTCGATCAGCAGGGCTCGGTTGAAGCGGCGCTCGAAGCCGATCGTCGACGAGGCCTTCGAGCTCATGGCCTTGCCGCAGAGCGAGCCGGCGACGTGGCCGGGAAACACCTCGACGCCGTCGGACAGCTCGAGCAGCCGCTGCAGCGAGTGGAACAACCCCTCGGCGCCCTCTTTCGCGCCGACGGCGAGATCGGGCCGGGCGACGTCGCCGACGAAGAGCGAGTCGCCGGTGAGCAGAAGCCAGGCCTCGTCGGCGCGACTGCGGTCGGCCACCGAGAGGCAGGTGTGCTCGGGCCGGTGTCCGGGCGTGTGGATCGCGCGCAGGACGACTGTGCCGAGCTCGATCTCCGAGCCGTCCTCGAGGGGATCGTGCGGGTACTCGGCGTCGGCGGCCGGATGGATCGAGATCGGGACGCCGTGCTCGAGCGCCAGGCGGCCGTGGCCGGACAGATGGTCGGCATGCGTGTGCGTCTCGACCACGCGAACGATCTCGACCCCGCGACGAGCAGCTGACTCCAGCACCGGCTCGACCGCGTACGGAGGGTCGACGACCGCTGCGACGGCCGCGTCCTCGTCACCCACCAGGTACGACGCGCAGCCGAGGTCGTCGTCCACGAACTGCTCGAACAGCACGAAACGTGACGCTATCAGGCTTTGCGGCGCGCGAACACCAGGGCGGCCGCAGCCAGTCCGACCGCGAAGAGCGTGCCGACGGCGGCGCCGGCCCAGGGAAACTCGTCCCCGGGCAGCGCGAGCGGGGACGACCGTGATCGCGTCCTCGACCTCGACCGACTCGCCGTCCGCGAACACGGCGCGCAGCACGAGCGGCAAGCGCACCGGGCTCCGTCTCCGCGTCCGCGCGCACCCTCGCGGTCCACCGCGTCTCCGACGCGACGACGGACTGGAGCCGGGTCGACAGGACCTCGAGCCCAGGCCCCTCGACCTCGAGCCTTTCCGGGGGCGCGCCCGGCCGAAGCTGGGGCAACTCGACCCGCAACTCGGTGATTTCCCCCGGCTGGAGGAGGCGCGGCTGCACGTCCAAATGACCTAACGCAGGCTTAACGCACGACAGAACGACCACGGTCGCTATCGTGGCGACGCATGAAAAACGTAAAGGACGCCGATTCACAGGTTTGGGATGGGTATACCTGGTAACAATCTCACTCGGCGTCCTCACGCCCCCTGCATCAATGCACACGACGGAAGGAAACCCCACATGAGGACGAAGAACCTCTGGCTGTTGCTTGCGCTGCTCGTGTCGAGCCTCGCGCTTGTCGCAGCCGGTTGCGGCGGCGACGACGAGGAAGCTGGGTCGGAAACCGGTGCAGCCACGGAAGGGGCGGCGGAAGCCGCCGAGCAGGTGATCACGGTCAACTGGGGCACCGAGCCCCCGTCCCTCGACCCGGGCCTGGCGAGCGACACCACGTCGGCCAACATCCTGCTGAACATCATGGATCCGCTCGTCGTCCTCGATGAGGACCTGAACCCGGTGCCGAACGCCGCCGAGAGCATCGAGCGGAGCGAGGACAAGCTCACGGTCACCTTCACGCTCCGTGACGACCTCAAGTGGACGAACGGCGATCCCGTCACCGCCGAGGACTACGAGTACTCGTGGAAGCGCACCGTCTCGCCCGAGCTCGGCGCCGACTACGCGTACCAGTTCTACGGCATCGAAGGGGCGCAGGAGTACAACAGCTGCGACCCGGAGAAGGACGACTGCGCCAAGCTCGCCGACGCAATGGCTGTCAACGCCATCGACGACAAGACCCTCGAGGTGAAGCTGACGAGCGCGCAGCCGTGGTTCGAGCAGCAGGCCGCGCACCACTCGTTCCTGGCCGTGAACAAGAAGGCCGTCGACGAGTTCGGCGATCGGTGGACCGAGGCTGCGAACATCGTCACCAACGGCCCGTTCAAGCTCGAGCGCTGGGAGCACAACTCCGCGATCGACATCGTCAAGGACGACGCGTGGCGTGGCGCGTCCGACGTCAAGCTGACGCGTGTCAACGGCCGGATGATCTCCGACGGCATCACCTCGGTGCAGGCCTTCGAGGCCGGCGAGGTCGACGTCCTCTTGACCTTGCCGCCCGACGAGATCCCGCGCCTGAAGGAGACGCCCGAGTACTCCCAGTACCCGGCACTCGGCACCTATTACTACGGCGTCAACGTCGACAACATCACCGACGTGAACCAGCGCAAGGCGATGGCGCTCGCGATCCCGCGGCAGTCGGTGATCGACAACGTCGCCCAGGCAGACCAGCTTCCCGCCACCGGGTTCACCCCGGAGGGCATGCCCGGCTTCGACGTGATCAACCCGGAGTCGCCGTGGCTGCCGACCGAGGGTGACATGGAGCAGGCGAAGGAGCTGATGGCGGACGTCGCCAATCCGAAGACGGACATCACCCTCTACATCAACGACTCCCCGGGGCACCGCGAGATCGCCGTCGCGATCCAGGCCGCCTGGAAGGAGCTCGGGATCACGAGCACGATCAAGCAGCAGGAGTTCCAGCAGTACCTGGAGTTCCTGGGGCCGCCGCCGAACAAGGACGTCGACGTCTATCGGCTCGGCTGGATCGGCGACTTCGTCGACGCGATCAACTTCCTCGAGCTGTGGACGTGCGAGTCGGGCAACAACTCGACCAACTTCTGCAACGAGGAGTACGACCAGCTGATCGAGGAAGCCCGCGGGACGGAGGACAACGACGCCCGCTACGAGCTGTACGCCCAGGCGGAGGAGATCCTCTTCGGCGAGGACGGCGCGATGCCGGTGCTCCCGATCTACTTCTACACGTACGTCGGTCTGGAGCGCGAGAACATCAAGGACAGCTTCAACATCAACCTGCTCGACCAAACCGACCTGACCAAGGTCGTCGTCACCGAGTAGTCGCCACGAGCAGCTGCATGACAAGCACGACGTGGACGGGGCTCGCAGGAGCCCCGTCCACGTTCGTGATTCGCGGGCGGGGGTAGTAGGGTCCGGCCATGCTGAAGTTCATCGTCAGGCGCCTCTTCTGGACGATCCCGGTACTGCTGGTGGTGATCTTCCTCACGTTCATGATGATGCGGCAGATCGAGGGGAACCCCTTCCGTCAAACGGAGCGCGCGGTACCGGCGGCCGTTCAGGCAAATCTGGAGCGGAAGTTCAATCTCGACAGGCCCTGGTACATGCAGTACCTGTACTACGTCAAGGGCGTCTTCACTTTTGACCTCGGCCCGTCGCTCGTCGTGCGCGGCCGGGACGTGAACGACATCGTGAAGACGCACCTTCCGAAGTCGATCGAGCTCGGCCTCTACGCGTTCATCTTTGCGATCGTCGTCGGGGTGCCGTTGGGGGTGATAGCGGCACTGAAGCACAACACGGTTATCGACTACTCGGCGATGTTCTTCTCCAACATCTTCCATGCGATCCCGAGCTTCCTGGTGGCGACGCTCCTGATCTACTTCATCGCGCTCGAGTTCGGCGCCTTACCGACCAGCGGCTGGACGAGCTGGGAGCACAAGATCCTGCCCGCGATCGCGCTCGGCTTCGCCCCGATGGCGCTCTTCGCGCGGCTCGTGCGCGGGACGATGCTCGAGACGCTGCAGCAGGACTACGTCCGCACCGCACGGGCGAAAGGGTTGCGCTACCGCCGTGTCGTAGGTTTGCACGTGCTCCGTAACTCGCTCATCCCCGTGATCACCGCTGCCGGCCCGCTGCTCGGCTTCATCATCACGGGCTCGTTTGTGATCGAGCTCATCTTCAACATCCCAGGGATCGGCCAGTACTACGTCACGGCCGTCAACGCCCGCGACTACTCCGTCGTGATGGGACTGACCGTGCTGCTCTCGGTGATCATCATCTTCGCCAACCTGATCGTCGACATCCTCTACGGCATCCTCGACCCGCGCACGAGGGACGCGCGCACATGACGCTCACCCACGACGAACGAATCGTCGTCGAGCCGAACCTGGCGCCGGCAGGCGCCGGCGCGCCGATCCGGCAGTCGAACCTCTGGAAGGACGCCTGGCGGCGCTACATGCGCAACAAGGGCGCGCTCGTCGCCGGGGCGCTGTTCGTGGCCATCCTCCTCTTCTGCCTGATCTGGCCCGTGATCTCGCCCTACGACGGCAACGCGGTCGACTTCGCCGAGGCGAAGCAGGGCCCGAGCCTGGAGCACCCGCTGGGGACGGACAAGTTCGGGCGCGACCTCCTGACGCGCACCGCCGAGGGCGGCCGGGTCTCGATCCTGATCGCCTTCGGCGCGACGTTCGCGATCCTCTTCATCGGCGTCGTCTACGGGTCGATCTCCGGCTTCGTCGGCGGCCGGGTCGACAACGGGTTGATGCGCTTCCTCGACGCGCTCTACGGCCTGCCGTACCTGCCGTTCGCGATCATCACGCTCGCGATCATCGGCACGACGAACAAGTGGACGATGATGATCGCGCTCTCGATCGCCAGCTGGTTCACGACGGCGCGGATCGTGCGCGGCCAGGTCATGACGTTGAAGGAGAACGACTACGTGCGCGCCGCGAAGGCGGTCGGCGCGCGCTGGTACCGGATCCTGTCGCGCCACTTGCTCCCGAATACGCTCGGCGTGCTCATCATCGCGATCTTCCTCGAGCTGCCGGCCGTGATCCTCGGCGAGGCCTTTCTGTCGTTCATCGGCCTCGGGATCAGCCCGCCCGACGCGTCCTGGGGGTCGATGGCGCAGGAGGGCCGCACGACCTACCGGACGCACCCGATCGAGATCATCGTCCCGTCGATCGCGATCGCCTCCCTCGTCATCTGCGCCAACTTCATCGCCGACGGCCTGCGCGACGCGCTCGACCCGAGGACGAGGGAGACCTAGGACACCGCGATGGCGCTGCTCGAAGTCGACGACCTCCGGACGCACTTCTTCACCCGCGAGGGCGTGGTGCATGCGGTGGACGGCATCAGCTTCTCGCTCGAGAAGGGAAAGACGCTCGGGATCGTGGGCGAGTCCGGCTGCGGGAAGTCGGTGACGGCGCTCTCGATCATGGGCTTGATCCCGAAGCCGCCGGCGAAGATCGTCTCCGGCTCGGTCCGCTACGAAGGTCGCGAGCTGACGACGCTCTCGGAGAAGAAGCTCGAGGACGTGCGCGGCCGCGAGATCGCGATGATCTTCCAGGACCCGATGACGTCGCTCAACCCGACGCTGACGATCGGGACGCAGATCACGGAGACGATCCGACGTCACTACGACGTGGCGCAGAAGCAGGCGAACAAGAAGGCGATCGAGTTGCTCGAGGAGGTGCGCATCCCGCGCGCCGCCGAGCGGTTGAGCGACTACCCGCACCGCTTCTCGGGCGGCATGCGCCAGCGCGTCATGATCGCGATCGCACTCTCTTGCGACCCGAAGCTCCTGATCGCCGACGAGCCGACGACCGCGCTCGACGTCACCGTCCAGGCCTCGGTGCTCGACCTACTCGACGACCTCCGCCACGAGCACGAGATGGCGATGATCATCATCACGCACGACATGGGCGTCGTGGCCGAGGCGGCCGACGACATCATCGTCATGTATGCGGGCCAGGTCGTGGAGCACGCGACGACGCTCGACCTCTTCGACCGCCCGGAGCACCCGTACACGGAGGCGCTGCTCGGCGCGCTGCCGCAGCTCGAGGGCGAGGGGATCCGCCAGGGCCGGCTGACGGCGATCCCGGGCCGCCCGCCCGACCTGCTCGCCCCGCCGGCCGCGTGCCGCTTCGGGCCGCGCTGTCCGTACGCCGGCAGCGACTCCTGCACCGAGCACGAGCCCGAGCTCCGCGAGCTCCGGCCGGGGCACTGGGTGCGGTCGGCACATCCTGCCTCGGAGCGGGCCGCGGCGCGCGCGCCCGAGAAGGCGCCCGCATGAGCGCGACGCCCACCAAGCTGCTCGAGGTCAAGGACCTGCACAAGCACTTCCCGATCCGGGAGGGGCTGCTGATCGAGCGCAAGGTGGGGGAGGTGAAGGCGGTCGACGGCGTCAGCTTCGACGTCAACGAGGGCGAGACGCTCGGTCTCGTGGGCGAGTCGGGCTCGGGCAAGTCGACGACCGGCTACTGCATCCTCCAGCTCATGAAGCCCACCTCCGGCTCGATTCGCTTCGAGGGGACCGAGTTGACGGAGCTCGGCCGCGAGGGGATGCGCAAGATGCGGCGCGAGATGCAGATCGTCTTCCAGGACCCGTATTCCTCGCTCGACCCGCGCATGACGGTGGGCGACATCGTCGGGGAGCCGCTGGTCGTGCACGGGATCGGCAGCCGCCGCGACCGTGGCGTGCGCATCCGCGAGCTGCTCGACGTCGTCGGCTTCAATCCGGGCTTCACGAACCGGTATCCGCACGAGTTCTCGGGCGGGCAACGCCAGCGCATCGGGATCGCGCGAGCGCTCGCCCTCTCGCCGAAGCTGATCGTCTGCGACGAGCCGGTCTCCGCGCTCGACGTCTCGATCCAGGCGCAGATCCTCAACCTGCTCAAGGACCTGCAGCGCGACTTCGGGCTCACGTACCTCTTCATCGCGCACGACCTCGCCGTCGTCCGTTCGATGAGCGACCGGATCGCGGTCATGAACAAGGGAGTGCTGGTCGAGCTCGGCGCCGCCGAAGAGGTCTACACGAGCCCCAAGGACGACTACACGAAGGCGCTGCTCTCCGCGGTGCCCGTCCCCGACCCGCGGGCGATGAAAGAGCGGAAGGCGGCCCGCCGCAAGCTCAGGCACGCGCTCGCCGAGAGCATCTAGCGCCGGCTACAGACCGAGCTGCTTCGCGATCACCATCCGCTGCACCTCGTTCGTGCCCTCGCCGATCTCGAGGATCTTCTGGTCGCGGTAGAGGCGCGAGATCGCGTACTCGTCCATGAAGCCGTAGCCGCCGTGGATCTGGAGCGCCCAGTTCGCGGCGCGGTTCGAGAGCTCGCCGGTGTAGAGCTTCGCCATCGCCGCCTCTCGTGCGAACGGGCGTCCCTGGTCCTTCAGCCACGCGGCTCGGAGCACGAGCCCGCGTCCCGCCTCGATCTCGGTCGCCATGTCCGCGAGCCGGAACCGCACCGCCTGGAAGCTCGAGATCGGCTTGCCGAACTGCTCCCGCTCCCGCGCGTAGTCGTAGGCGAGGTCGTATGCGCCCTGTGCGAGCCCGACGCCCATCGCCGCGACGGAGATCCGGCCTCCGTCGAGGATCTCGAGGAACTGCTGAAAGCCCGCGCCGCGGGGCCCGAGCAGGTTGCCTTCCGGGACCGCAGCGTCGCGAAACGAGAGCTCGCGCGTGTCCGACGAGCGCCAGCCGAGCTTCTTCATCGGCGCCGAGATCTCGTATCCGGCGGTCCCATTCGTGACGACGATGTTCGAGATCTCGTCCTCACCGGTGCGAGCGGTCAGCGTGACGCCCCAAGTGACGTCCGTGCCGGCGTTGGTGATGAACATCTTCGAGCCGTTCACGACCCAGTTCCCGTCGCGCAGCTCGGCCGTCGTCCGCGTGTTGCCGGCGTCCGAGCCCGCCTCGGGCTCGGTCAGGCCGAACGCAGCCAGCCTGCGGCCTGAGGCGAGGTCGGGCAGCCACTCCTGCTTCTGCTCCTCGGAGCCGAAGAGGAAGATCGGCATCGTCCCGAGCGAGGTGTGTGCAGCGACCGTGATCGCCACGGACGAGTCGATCCGCGTCAGCTCCTCGATCGCGAGCGCGTACGAGACCGTGTCGCCGCCGGCCCCGCCGTACTCTTCCGGGATCGGCAGTCCCATCACCCCGAGCTCGCCGAGCTCGGCAACGAGCTCGTACGGAAAGCGAGACTCGCGGTCGAGCTCCTCGGCGACCGGGGCCACGCGCTCGCGCGCGAACTCGCGCACGGTGTCGCGGACGAGCTGCTGCTCCTGGGTCAGGTCGAGGTCCACGCGCCGCAGAACCCTACCTACAGGGTAGATTCGCCTCTCCACCGACCAAGGAGCGAGAAACGAGATGGCTGAAAGCGTGAAGGAGTTCTTCGACGGCCTCGCGGGCAGGGCGAACGCGGAGAAGCTCGCGGGGATGAACAACTCGTACCTGTTCGACATCGAGGGCGCGGGCCAGTGGCGTGTCGCGGTCGCGGACGGGACCGTCGACGTGACCGAGGGCGGGGGCGAGGCGGATACGACGATCTCGACCTCCGAGGAGACGATGCTGGCCGTCGTCCGCGGCGAGCAGAACCCGACGACCGCCTACATGACCGGGAAGCTCAAGATCAAGGGCGACATGGGCGCCGCGATGAAGTTGCAAAAGCTGTTCTAGCCTTATAGAACCTCTCTCGGGTTTCGGTCGAGAGACATCTCCGCCGCCGCCGTGTGGCTCGGCGGCGGCTTCATCTTCCAGGCCTGCCCAAGGGCCAGGAGCTGATCCGAAAGATCTTCACGCACCTGCGCGTCGAGCTCGTCTTCCTCTAGTCCGACTCCAGCTCGACGAGGAGGGCGCCTCCGGCGACACGGGCGCCCTCCTCGACGTGCACGGCCTTCACCGTCGCGTCGTAGGGCGCCGTGAGCGGCGTTTCCATCTTCATCGCCTCGAGCACGAGCAGCGGCCGGCGCGCCTCGACCCGGTCGCCGGGCGCGACGTCGACGCGGATCACGGTTCCCGGCATCGGCGCCGTCACGCTCGTCTCGCCGCCGCCTGAGGCGTGGTCGTGCGCTGCGCTGTCGACGTCCGGAGCGGGCGCGGGGTGCGCCGGCGGGAGGTTGAGCCGCCAGCCGCCGCGCCAGGCGCTGTCAGGGAGGCGCAGAGGCGGCTGAGAGAGCGGCGGATGCTCGGTCAGGAACGCCGTCGTCGCCTCCCCGGCGCGCAGGACGGGGTGCGCGACGAGCCAGCGGAGGAAGGGAAGGTTCGTGGTGACGCCGCCTACCTGGGTCTCGTCGAGCGCGTCTGCGAGCCGCGCGAGCGCTTCGCTCCTCGTCGGCCCGTGCGCGACGAGCTTCGCGATCATCGGGTCGTACGCGGTGCCCACTTCGTCGCCCTCCTCGACGCCTGCGTCGACGCGGATCCCGTTCGGAAGCCGCAGCCGCTCGACCGTGCCCGCCTGGGGGAGGAAGGTGCGCGGATCCTCGGCGTAGAGGCGCACCTCGACGGCGTGACCTTGCAACAGACTGTTACTTGGCTCCAGGCGCTCGCCCTCGGCGACGCGGATCTGGTCGCGGATCAGGTCGCGGCCGGTGACGAGCTCGGTCACGGGATGCTCGACCTGGATCCGGGCGTTGAGCTCGAGGAAGAAGAACTCGCGCCCGTCGAGCATGAACTCGGCGGTGCCGGCGCTCGCGTAGCCGATCGCCTTCGCGAACGCGACCGCCGCCTCGCTCATGGCCGCGCGCAGCTCGGGGTCGAGCGCGGGAGAGGGCGACTCCTCGAGCACCTTCTGGTGCCGGCGCTGCACCGAGCAGTCGCGCTCGCCGAGCGCGAGCACGGTGCCGTGCGTGTCGGCGAGCAGCTGGATCTCGACGTGGCGCGGCCGCTCGACGTAGCGCTCGCAGAAGACCGTGCCGTCGCCGAATGCCGCCTCGGCCTCGCGGGCCGCGGCCGCAAGCGCCTCCTCGAGCTCGTCCGGCTCGCGGACGACGCGCATGCCGCGGCCGCCGCCCCCCGCGGCCGCCTTGACGAGCAGCGGGAAGCCGATCGCGTCGGGCTCGCCGCTCGGGACGACGGGCACGCCCGCCCCGGCCGCGATCCGCTTGGCCGCGAGCTTGTCGCCTCCCTGCCGGAGCGCCTCGGGCGGCGGGCCGACCCAGGTCAGCCCCGCGGCTTCGACCGCCTCGGCGAAGTCCGCGCTCTCGGCGAGGAAGCCGTAACCAGGATGGATCGCGTCGGCCCCGGCCTCGCGCGCTGCGCGGACGTGCTCCTCGGAGTGGAGGTATGCCGAGATCTCGACCGTCTCCTCCGCCGAGCGCGCGTGCAGGGCGCCGCGGTCGTCGGGCGCGGCGACGGCGACGGTCGCGATCCCGAGCTCGCGACAGGTGCGGAAGATGCGGACTGCGATCTCGCCGCGGTTCGCCACCAGGAGCTTCCGGATCGCCATAGGGGCGAGCTGGGCTGATGGAATTGGCACGTCGTGGTACCCTGAGCCTCCGCCTGATGCGGCGGTTCCTCATCCGCTCGCTGTCTGCCTCTGCCTGCCGGCTCCCGCCGCCGCAGGAACTCTGTTCGTGATCGACGGCCGCGGCTGGGGCCACGGCGTCGGGATGAGCCAGTACGGCGCGCGGGGCTATGCGGAGGCCGGCTGGGAATACGAGCGGATCCTGATGCACTACTACCGCGGCACGGAGCTCCGCCCTGTCCCGGCCCGCCCCGTGCGCGTCCTGCTCGCCGACGGCCGCGCGGCCGTCAGGATCCGCTCGACGAAGCCGTTCCGCGTCGTCGACGCGCGGGGCAAGGCGCGGGTGCTGAAGCCCGGCGTGCAGAACCTCGTTGCCGGGAAGCTGCGCAAGCTGAAGCTGCCGCTCCGATATGAGCCGGGCGCGGCGCCTCTACAGCTCGACGGCGAGGCCTATCGGGGTGCGCTGGTCGTCCACCGCCGTTCCGGAAAGCTCACGGTCGTCAACAAGCTCCCGCTCGACCGCTACCTGCGCGGCGTCGTGCCGTGGGAGATGCCGGACGACTGGCACCCGGAGGCGCTGCGCGCGCAGTCGGTCGTGGCGCGCTCGTATGCGCTCGCGACCCTGAAGCCCGGCAAGATCTTCGACCTCTACGCGGACACGCGCAGCCAGGTGTACGGCGGGATCCGCGCAGAGGAGGACACGACGAACCGCGCGATTGGCTCCACCGCCGGGCAGGTCGTCTCCTGGCAGGGAGGCGTGGCCACGACCTTCTACCACTCCACCTCCGGCGGCCGGACCGTCTCCAATGCGGAGGCCTGGCCGGGCGCGAGCCCGGTGCCGTACCTCGTCTCCGTCGCCGACCCGCTCGACCGGGGCTCGAAGCACCACGCATGGGGGCCGTTCGAGCTGACTCCGGCCGAGGTCGGGAACCGGCTCGGCCTCTCGGGCGTGCGTGACGTCGTTCTGACCCGCGGGCCGGCCGGCCGGGCGACGGAGGTGGCGATCGAGCGCTCGGCCGGTGTGCGCCATGTGTCCGCCACCGACTTTCGCCGCGCGCTCGAGCTCCGCTCGACGTGGTTCACGGTCCGCGTGCTCCACCTGGAGCAGGCGGCCGGGCGCTCGCTCGCGAGCGCGAACCGGACGGTCGTGCTCCGCGGCTTCGCCAGGGGTCTTCGCAAGGTGCGGATCGAACGGCAGGTGAACGGCGGCACGTGGAAGCCGCTGCGACGCGTACGCCCGCGTGCCGACGGCTGGTTCAGGGTCACCGTGAAGGCAGGCCGAACGGCGAGCTACCGGCTCGCGAATCACGTCGCGTCCGGCGCGGCTGTAACCGTAAAAGCGCCTTAAGAGCTTCTAACAAGGACATCATGGACGCCGTCTACGGTGGGTCGATGCGCTACGTGCTCACTCTCGCGGCCGCGCTTGCGGCCTTTCTGGCGCTCTCCGCGCCCGCCGACGCGTCCCGGTTCGTTCGCTACGGCCTCCAGGACGACGCCTGGATCGCGTACGGCCCCGGATCGTTGGACGAACGACTCGACAAGCTCGACCGCATGGGCGTCAAGCTCGTCCGCTACACCCTGAACTGGCACGAGATCGAGGCTCGGAAGGGCCGGCCCGACTGGGATCGGTCCGATGCGATCCTGCGCGGGCTGGACAAGCGCGGGATCGTCCCTGTAGTGACGATCTGGGGCACCCCTCGCTGGGCGAACGGAGGCCGCTCGCCGAACTGGGTGCCGCGCTCGAAGTGGACGTTCGCCGGGTTCGCGCGCCGCGCCGCCGACCGTTACCCGTTCGTACGGAACTGGCTGATCTGGAACGAGCCGAACCAGCGCCGCTGGCTCCGCCCGACTTCGCCGAAGGTCTATACCCAGACGTTGCTGAACCCCGCCTATGCGGCGATCCACCGGGCGACGCGCGGCGCGAAGGTGGCCGGTGGCGTCACCGCGCCGCGCGGCGCGTACGAGGGCATCTCTCCGGTCGACTTCATCCGCGGCCTCGACCGAGCCGGGGCGCGGCTCGACGCGTACGCGCACAATCCGTACCCGCTCCATCGACTCGAGACGCCCACCGAAGGCGGCTGCGGCCACTGCGAGACGATCACGATGGCGACGATCGACCGCCTGCTCCGTGAGGTCCGCAAGGCGTTCGGACCCAAGCGGATCTGGCTCACCGAGTACGGCTACCAGACGAACCCGCCGGATCCGCTCCTCGGCGTCTCCCGCATACGGCAGGCCCGCTACATCGGCGAGGCGGCGCTCCGCGCCTACCAGACGCCGTACGTCGACATGCTGATCCAGTACCTCTACCGGGACGAGCCGAACCTCGCCCGCTGGCAGAGCGGCCTCGTCACCGCAGCGGGGGCCCCGAAACTCTCGCTCCAGTCGGCGATCCTCCCGTTCGCGCAGGTGTCGCGCGAGGGCCTGCGCACGGTCGTCTGGGGCCAGATCCGGCCCAAGGAAGGCCGCGAGCGCTACATCCTGCAGCAGTACCGTGACGGCGCGTGGCGCTCGATCGGCGGCCTGCGCACGACCAGCCCGCGTGGCTTCCTGCAGCGCACGGTCAGCGCGTGGCCGGGGGCGCAGCTCAGGCTCTGGTATCCGTTCGACGCGATCGCGAGCCCGCCCCTCGTCGTCCGCTAGAGCTTGTGTTGTTTCAACACTAAGTTCCCCAGTCGGGGCTGCGGCGCTCGAGGAAGGCACGCAGGCCTTCCTGGCCCTCGGCGCTCGTGCGGCGCTCCGCGATCCGGCGCGCCGTCTCGGGGCCGTCGGGCCGTTCGAGGACGAGCTTCTTCGCGTGCCGGGCCGCCCGCGGGCCGGCGCTGGCGAGCTCGGCCAGCACTCGCTCGACCGCAGCGTCGAGGTCGGAGGCAACCTCGTGCACGAGCCCGATCCGGAGCGCGGTCGGGGCGTCGAATCGCTCGCCCGTGACGAAGTACCGCCGCGCTGCGCCCGGCCCGATCTTCGCCAGCGCAAAGGGAGAGATGACGGCCGGGATGATCCCCAGCTTCACCTCGGAGAAGGCGAAGACCGCGCGTTCGTCGGCGACGGCGATGTCCGCGCAGGCCACGAGCCCTGCGCCGCCCCCGAGCGCGTGCCCCTGAACCCGGGCCACGACCGGGGCGGGACAGCGGTCGATCGCCTCGAGCATCGCTCTCAGTGCGTTCGCGTCGGCCACGTTGGCGTCGAAGTCGAGGTCGACCGAGGCGCGCATCCACTCGACGTCCGCGCCGGCGCAGAAGCTGGGGCCGTCGCCTGCGAGCAGGACGGCACGGGCCTTGCCGACGTCGACGAACGCTTCCGCGAGCTCGACGATCAGAGCGGCGTCGAACGCGTTTCGCGTCTCCGGCCGCGCGAGCGTGATCCGGAGCACGTCGCCGTCCCGCTCGATCCGAAGCGCCCCCATCCCGAGTGAGTCTAAAGTCGACCCATGCTGCGCGGAGCTCTGGCCGCCGCCGTGACGCCGCTCGACGGCGAGCGGCTCGACGAAGCTGCGTTCGAGCCCTACGTCGAGTTCCTCGCCGAGGGAGGGCTCGACGGACTGCTCGCGCTCGGCACGACCGGCGAGGGCTTGCTCTTCGCGCGCGAGGAGCGGCAGCGCGCGCTCGAGCTGTTCGCCTCGGCCTCCGGCGGGCGCCTCCAGGTCGCGGCGCACTGCGGGGCCCAGACGACGGCCGACACCGTCGCGCTGGCGGCGCACGCCGCGGAAGCAGGCGTGGCCGCGGTGGCCGTGATCGGGCCGCCGTACTTCCCCCTCGACGAGCGCGCGCTGCTCGAGCACTTCGTCGCGGCGGCCGCCGCCTGCGCGCCCGTTCCGTTCTACGTCTACGAGTTCGAGCGCGCGAGCGGCTACGCAGTTCCGCTCGACGTCTTGCACGCGCTCCGGCAGCGCGCGCCGAACCTCGCCGGTCTGAAGGTCTCCGACGCGCCGTTCGACCGTGTCGCCCCGTACCTGATCGAAGGTCTCGACGTCTTCGTCGGGGCCGAGGCGCTCCTCTTCGCCGGGCTCGAGGCGGGCGCCGCGGGCGCCGTCTCGGGGCTCGCGGCGGTGTTCCCGGACCGGGTCGCCGCGGTCGTGCGCGAGCCGTCCGAGGCAGGCGCGATCGCGCTCGGGGAGCTGCGGGCGGCGATCGAGCGCTTCCCGCGCCACGCCGCGTTCAAGTTCTTGCTCGGGCTGCGCGGGGTGCCCGTGCGAGAGGACGTGCGGCGGCCGTTGCGCGGGTTGAGCGAGGGCGAGCGGCAGGAGCTGCGCGGATGGCTCGAATCGTCGTAGCGGGCGCGGGGGCGATCGGTGCCTCGATCGCCTACCACCTCGGGCTCCGAGGCGCCCCCGACGTCGTGCTGGCCGACGTGGGGGAGATCGCAGGCGGCGCAACCGGCAAGGCCATGGGCGGGGTGCGGCAGCAGTTCACGACCGAGGCGGAGGTGCGGCTCGCCCAGGCCAGCGTGCGCCTCTTCCAGGAGCTCGGGCCGCCGCTCTTCGAGCAGGTCGGCTACCTCTTCCTCGCGACGACGGACGTGGGCCTCGCCGAGCTGGAGGAGCGACGTAGCGTCCAGTCTTCGTTCGGCGTCCCCGTCGAGCGCGTCGACCCGGCGTACGTCGACGGGCTTCGGGTCGACGACGTGCTCGGCGCGAGCATCTGCCGTGAGGACGGGATCGCCGACCCGGCGGGCGTTACCCGCGAGCTCGTTCGGCGGGCGGCCGGTCTCGGGGTCGACGTGCGCGAGCGGACGGACGCGCTCTCCCTGGACGCCGAGACGCTTGTCGTCGCGTGCGGCGCGAGCTCCGCGCGCGTCGCAGCGGCGCGCAGTGTCGAGCTGCCCGTGCGGCCGCTCGTGCGTCAGCTCGTAGACGTCGGGCCGGTGGACAGGCTGCCGGGAGACCTGCCGATGACGATCGAGGAGAGCGGCTTCCACTTTCGCCGCGTCGGCGCGGACGTGCTGCGGCTCGCGATGCCGGAGCCGGAGCTGCGCTGGGAGGGCCCGGACGAGGTGCGCGAGGACCTCGTCGCGGACTGGCGCGAGCGGCTCGCCTTCCGCTACCCGCGCGCCGCCGGAGCGCCCGTTCGGCGCTCCTGGGCGGGCTTCTACGACATGACGTTCGACGCGCACCCGATCCTCGGGCAGGTCGGGGACGGCGTCTACGCGGCCTGCGGCTTCTCGGGCCACGGTTTCATGCAGGCGCCGGCGGTGGGCGACGCCGTCGCGGCCGAGCTGCTCGGCGACTCGCCGCCGTTCGACCTCGCGCCGTACCGGCTCGACCGCTTCGAGGCCGGCGCGGTCTTCCCGGAGACGCTCGTGCTCTAGCCGAGCAGCGCGAGCAGCAGAACGGCGATCGCCGCCACGGCGGCGAGGCCGATCACGACGGCGTTGGCGACGAGCGCTGCCGCGATGACGCGGCTGGAGCCGCTCCGCACGGCGGTTTCCGAGCCTCCCGCCGTCTGGTCGGGCGCATCCTCGTCGTCCGACCCGATCCCGACCGTCCTCGAGAGCGCGCTCGTGATGAACTGGTTCAGGCTCGTCCCTTCGCGCTCGGCGGCGCGGGCGAGCTCGGCGTGGAGCGTACGCGGCATCCGGAGCAGCAGGCGGCCGCTCGGAGCCTTCTGCCGCTCGTCAGGCTTCTCGGCAGGGACGGAGGAGGCGGCCTGGGCGCTCACAGCTGCTGATTGTACGGGCTAGAAACCATCTGCACAACGTTCGTAACATGATATCGCCGTGATAAATCGGCTATGTATGGCCGATTTCGGCGCGGAGCTTGCCGAGCGACTGCTGCAGGAGCCGCGAGACGTGGACCTGCGAGAGGCCGAGCTCGGCGGCGATCCGGCGCTGGCTGAGCCCGCCGAAGTAGCGCAATCCGACGATGCGGCGCTCGCGGCGCGCGAGCGTCTTCAGCCCGCGTTCGATCAAGATCCGCTCCTCGCCCAGCTCGAGCCGGCGCTCGGCCGCCGTATCCCGGGCCGCCTCGGCCTCGAGATCGAGGGGGACCGAGCGCACAGGCCCGTCTTCCCGGCGTGCACGGGGCACCCGCAACGGCTGCGTGCTGTCGCGGAGGTGGCGCCTGATCTCGCCGACGATCGTCGGGACGGCGTACGCGGTCAGTGACGAGCCGCGGCCCGGGTCGTAGCGGTCGACCGCCTTGATCAAGCCGACCGCGCCGATCTGGACGAGATCGTCGAGTTGCTCGCCGTGCCGCACGAACCGGCGTGCCAGCACGCGGACGAGCGGTAGATGCTGTTCGATCAGCTTGCGGCGGGCGTCGACGTCCCCACGTTCGCACCACGCTGTCAAGAGCTGCTCTGGTTCCTTCGGCACCCCCGCCTCCGTCTGTTAGTCGTGCCCTCGATCCAAGACTACTTCATTCGGCAGAAGATTCAAAGCGTTTTGAGCCACAGAAGACGATTTATGAACGAAACAAAAGAGGAAATGGATCAACATCGGATCAGGTGGGTATTCACATCACGTGGGGGCAGTTCCGTCGCGCGTACTTCATCGTCGTTTGGCCGTCTTGGTGGCGGTGCTCGGCGTGGCGGCGGCATTCGCGCAGCCTGCGGTCGCAGACGACGGACCCGTTCAGTTGCCTGCGGCGGCCGCTGACGCGATGGCGCTTGCCGAAGCCGTTCTGACACCGGAAACCACGGCTGCACCGGCGGAAGCGGCGACGGAGGAAGCGCCGGCGGCGGCCCCGCCGGCGCTTCCCGATCTCGACGAGGTCGTCACCGAGCTGGCTGCGCCCCTGACCGGCTCGGATGCCCAGGAACCGGCTCTGGAAGCGGATCCTGCCTCGACGGCGCCCGCCGCGACCGCGGCCCCGAGCCCGGAAGCGCCCGCAGCGGTCACGGAGACGCCCGAGCCTGCCCCCGAGGCGCCTGTTCAAGCCGTTGAGACGCCTGCTACCCCCGTTCCGACTTCGATTCCGGCCCCCCTGGCCGAGGCAGTCGGAGCGGTTGCGCAGCAGGTGCAGCCCATCAACGTCAACATCTCGCTCCGCTACGAGAGCCCAGGCGACAACGGCCCAGTGAGCCAGCTCAACGCCGCAGTCGCCGACGTCGCCGCGGCAATGTCGACGGCCCCGGCGCCCGCAACGCAGTATCAAACGCCCGAATCGCAGTATCACGCTCCCTCGGCCCCCGCCGACAGCACTCCGGGACCCGCAGCCCCTTCGGCAACTGAAAACCAGGCCCAGCCTGCGTCAGAGCCGACCGAGCAGTGGGACTGGACCTGGCAGTGGAGCTGTGGGGATGCGATACCACCGGAGTTCGCGATTCCCGGCAGTTCCATGTTGCCGATCTGGAACTGGAACTGGGAATGGAATTGCGGCGGCGGTCCGACCAGCGACGGGAATAGCGAATCGCAATTGCCGACGCAGTATCACGGTGCTGCGACGCAGTATCAGCCGATCAACATCAACATCTCGATTCGAATATTGAGTCCGGGCAACGACGGGCCGGTCACCCAGGTGAACCTCGCGCAGACGAATGTCGCGGTCACCGTGCACGCGGCCCTCCCGGGGACGGTCGTCAACCCGGTTCCGGTGACGCAGCCGCCGTCCGGCGGGGGCACGCCCCAGGACTCGACGCCTCCCGCCGTCTCCGCGCCGGCGGACTCCACCACCCGGGCCGCCCCCGCGACGTCCGAAACCGCTTCGGTGGACGCAGCTGCAGGGACGGCTTCGCAGCCGGTCGAGCTCGCGGTCGAGGTCGAGTGCTGCGCCGCGACTGCGGCGCGCCGCCCGGGCGCCGAGAACGGCGGCCACCGCCGCCCGGCGATCGCAGGAATGCTCGGTACGGCTGACGATCCCAATGTTGGCCCGGTTCGCGGTGATACCGCCCGCGCTACCGCCGGTAGCGGCCGGGTTGTCGCGGTTTCCGCCGAGGCGATCGCGGCGCTGGCGCCCCCGCAACCGGCGGTCGAGGCAGGCAGGCAAGCAAAGGCGCAGGAGGAGCTGAAGCGGGCCGCACGCAAGGCACGCCCGGCCGACGAGCGGGCGGCCGCTCTCGGGCAGGCCGGCGTCGGCCCGCTCGCCTCGCCGGACAAGTCCTCGAAGCTTTTCTTCCTTTACCTGATTCCGTTCGCCATGGCGCTCGTCGATGCCGCTCGACGGATCCTGGGCGAACAGAGCCCCACGGCCGCTGATCCCGGCCGTCCACCGACCCGACCCGGCTAGCGACCCCTTCTTCACCCGACTTTGGAGCGGACTTCGTCCGTCCGCTCGTTTTTCGCAACGTTCGGAAGGAGAAGGGATTGATGAAACGGATACTCGCGGTAGCTGCCGCGGCCGCCGGGCTCCTAGTGAGCACCGGTCAGGCTGCGGGGGCTACGGCGCCGGATGACCCTGCCGCCCAGGCGGCCGGTCAGGCTGCCGCAAGCGGCCAGGCTGCGGGGGCGCTCTCGGGTGCCTCCCAGAGTCAGCCGGCGAACCGCAACATCTCCGTTCGCGTCCTGAGTCCCGGCGACAATGGTGACGTCACGCAGTCGAACACCGTCAGCTCCAATGCGACGGCGGCGAATGCGAACCTCACCAGCCAGGACGCAGACCAGACGCAGAGCGGCTCGTGCGGTTGCGCGGGTGGCATTCAGGCGATCGGGCAGGAGGCTGACAACGATCAGTCCGCGAAAGCCCTTTCGCTCGCCACCCAGCACGGCGCGAGCAACACGAACATCCCCGTGCGCGTACTCAGCCCGGGGGACAACGGCTCCGTCTCGCAGACGAACAGCGTCGATTCCGACGCGACCGCCGCGAACCTGAACGCCACAAGCCAGGACGCCGACCAGGAGGCCGGCGGCTCGGGCTTGCAAGCGATCGGGCAGGAAGCGGACAGCGAGCAGGATGCCTTTGCAGCATCGAAGGCCGAGCAGGCCGGCGCGAAGAACACGAATATCTCCGTTCGTGTTCTGAGCCCCGGGGACGACGGCTCGGTCGACCAGTCGAACAGCGTCGACTCGTCTGCGACGGCGGCGAACCTGAACCTGACCAAGCAGGACGCGGATCAGGATCAGGGCGGCTCCGGCGGCGTGCAGGCGATCGGCCAGGAGGCGGACTCGGATCAGAAGGCGGCTGCACTGTCACTCGCCAGCCAGAAGGACGCGAGCAACACCAACATCCCGGTGCGTGTTCTCAGCAAGGGCGACAACGGTGACGTAGAGCAGTCGAACAGCGTCGACTCGTCGGCCACCGCCGCGAACCTGAACGCGTTGAAGCAGGACGCGGACCAGGATCAGGGCGGCAAGGGCAAGGACGACAAGTGCTGTGAGTCCGGTGGCATCCAGGCGATCGGCCAGGAAGCCAAGAACGATCAGGACGCAGTTGCTGCGTCGGCAGCGTTCCAGAAGGGTGCGAGCAACACCAACACCCCGGTGCGCGTCGGCAGCAAGGGTGACGACGGTGACGTGGATCAGACGAACAGCGTCGACTCCGATGCAACTGCGCTCAACGTGAACCTGACCAAGCAGGACGCCGATCAGGAGCAGGGTGGCGGCAAGGATCACTGCTGCCCGTCTGACGGCATCCAGGCGATCGGCCAGGAGGCGAAGTCGGACCAGGACGCCACCGCGGTGTCCCTTGCAGCTCAGGAGTTCGGCCACGGGAAGAAGGACTGTGGTTGCGGCTCCTCGGGCGGCAACGTCAACACGCCGGTGCGTGTTGACAGCAAGGGCGACGGCGGCAAGGTCGAGCAGTCCAACTCCGTCGACTCCGACGCGACCGCTGCGAACCTGAACGCGCTCAAGCAGGACGCGGATCAGGATCAGGGCGGCTCCGGCGGGATCCAGGCGATCGGTCAGGAAGCGAAGAACGACCAGGACGCCTTCGCTCTGTCACTCGCCGCGCAGAAGGGTGCGAGCAACACGAACACCCCGGTGCGTGTCGACAGCAAGGGCGACGACGGCAAGGTCGAGCAGGAGAACAGCGTCGACTCCGACGCGACCGCTGCCAACCTGAACCTGACCAAGCAGGATGCGGATCAGGATCAGGGCGGCAAGGGCAAGGACTGCGGCTGCCACTCGGACGGCATCCAGGCCATCGGCCAGGAAGCCAAGAGCGAGCAGGACGCAACTGCCCTTTCGGCCGCGCTGCAGTCCGGGGCGTCGAACAAGAACACCCCGGTGCGCGTCGACAGCAAGGGTCACGACGGCAAGGTCGACCAGTCGAACAGCGTCGACTCCGATGCGACCGCGCTGAACATCAACCTGACCAAGCAGGACGCCGATCAGGACCAGTCGGGCTCCGGCGGGATCCAGGCGATCGGTCAGGAGGCAAAGTCGGATCAGGACGCGACCGCGGCCTCACTCGCAGCGCAGAAGGGTGCGAGCAACACGAACACCCCGGTGCGTGTGGACAGCAAGGGTGACGGCGGCAAGGTCGACCAGTCGAACAGCGTCGACTCCGATGCGACCGCGCTGAACCTGAACGCGTTGAAGCAGGACGCGGATCAGGATCAGGGCGGGAAGGGCGACAAGTGCGGCTGCTCGGGCGACGGCATCCAGGCGATCGGCCAGGAAGCCAAGAACGAGCAGGACGCAACTGCCCTTTCGGCCGCGTTCCAGTCCGGGGCGTCGAACAAGAACACCCCGGTGCGTGTCGACAGCAAGGGTGACGACGGCAAGGTCGAGCAGTCGAACAGCGTCGACTCCGATGCAACGGCGCTGAACATCAACCTGACCAAGCAGGACGCCGACCAGGATCAGGGCAGCGGGCACGGCAAGGATCACTGCTGCTCCTCCGGCGGCATCCAGGCGATCGGCCAGGAGGCGAAGTCGGACCAGGACGCCACCGCGGTGTCCCTTGCAGCGCAGGAGTTCGGCCACAAGAAGGACAAGTGTGGTTGTGACTCGGGCGGCAACACGAACACGCCTGTGCGCGTTGACAGCAAGGGCGACGGCGGCAAGGTGGAGCAGTCCAACTCCGTCGACTCGTCGGCGACCGCGGCGAACCTGAACGCGCTCAAGCAGGATGCGGATCAGGATCAGTCCGGCTCCGGCGGGATCCAGGCCATCGGTCAGGAAGCAGACAACGACCAGGACGCCTTCGCAGCCTCACTGGCCGCGCAGAAGGGTGCGAGCAACACGAACACCCCGGTGCGTGTCGACAGCAAGGGCGACGACGGCAAGGTCGACCAGTCCAACAGCGTCGACTCGGACGCGACCGCTGCCAACCTGAACCTGACCAAGCAGGACGCGGATCAGGATCAGGGCGGCAAGGGCGACAAGTGCGGCTGCTCGGGCGAAAGCATCCAGGCCATCGGCCAGGAAGCCAAGAACGAGCAGGACGCAACCGCTCTGTCGGCCGCGCTGCAGTTCGGGGCGTCGAACAAGAACACCCCGGTGCGTGTCGACAGCAAGGGCGACGACGGTGACGTCGATCAGTCCAACAGCGTCGACTCGGACGCAACGGCACTGAACGTCAACCTGACCAAGCAGGACGCCGACCAGTACCAGGGTGGCAGCAAGGATTGTGGCTGCCACGACGGGATCGGCATCCAGGCGATCGGCCAGGAGGCAAAGAACGACCAGGACGCCGCAGCTCTCTCGTTCGCGCTCCAGGCCGGGGCGAGCAACAAGAACACCCCGGTCCGCGTGGACAGCAAGGGCGGCGGCGGCGACGTCGACCAGTCGAACAGCGTCGACTCGGATGCGACGGCGGCGAACCTGAACGCGCTCGAGCAGGATGCGGATCAGGATCAGTCCGGCGGCGCGGGGATCGCCATCCAGGCGATCGGCCAGTCGGCGAAGAACGAGCAGGGGGCGCTTGCCCTGTCCGCCGCGCTGCAGTTCGGCGCGTCGAACAGCAACACCCCCGTGGCCGTCGACAGCAAGGGTGGCGGCGGCGACGTCGATCAGTCCAACAGCGTCGAGTCGGATGCAACGGCGCTGAACCTCAACCTGACGAAGCAGGATGCGGATCAGGATCAGGGCAGCAAGCGCGACAAGGAATGCGGCTGCCATGACGCGATCGGCATCCAGGCGATCGGCCAGGAGTCGAAGTCGGAGCAGGGCGCACTCGCCGCCTCGTTGGCCATCCAGGCCTTCGGTCACGGCAAGTGCGGCTGCCCCTCGGGCGGCAACAGCGAATACGCCCGTGGGCGTCGACAGCAAGCGTGGCGGCGGCGACGTCGACCAGTCCAACAGCGTGAGCTCGTCAGCTCTGGCGCTGAACCTGAACGCGCTCTTCCAGGACGCGGATCAGGATCAGTCCAGCGGCGGCGGGATCCAGGCGATCGGACAGTCGGCGAAGAACAGCCAGTTCGCGCTCGGCCTGTCGGCGGCGCTGCAGTTCGGCGCGAGGAACGCCAATAGGAGGTAGCTAGAACGCGATGAGACAGGCGTAGCCCCGCAGGTCGGCTCCAACCGGCCTGCGGGGCCAGGCGCCACCGATTGACACGCAATCGAAACCGCAGTAGCTTCGAGACAGCCCGGAAGAGTGGGGGGACATGGCAGCAGACGGGGCAAGGTCGTCACTGCGGCGAATCTGCACTCCGGCGGGAGGCGTGCTCCTGCTTTCTCTCGTTCTCGCCGGGTCCGCCGCCGCGGCGCCCGCGCCAGACCCGCCGCCTCTCGCCGTGACCCCCGAGGCGCCGCAGCCGGAGCCCGCTCCTGCGAAGCCCTCGCCCGCGCCGGTCGTCCGGCAGCGGCCGGTGGAGCAGGCGCCGGTCGTTGCACCCACCGTCGCACCGCCCGCGCCGGTGGTCGAGACCGTCGTCGTCACGCGGGAGGAACCGGCGCAGCCGGCCGCCGCTCCGGCGAAGGAGAAGAAGCCAGTGGCGAAGAAGGCCGCGGCCGTGAAGCCGAAGCCCAAGCCGAAGCCCGCCGTGACACGCATCGCGATTCCGCATGACCGGAGCCCGGTGCCGCTCGTGGCGCTGATCCCGTCCGTCGAGGAGCTCGACCGCGAGATGCTCGCCCTCGCCGGCGCGGGTCTCGCGTTCGTCGCGCTCGGCGGCGCGGTCGTGCTGCTCGCCGCGCGCCGCGAGCTCGAGGGGCTCGTCCGATGAAGGTGCTGGTCGGGCTCCTCGCCGCCTGCGCCTTCTTCGTTGCTGGCGCCGGCCGCGAACGCCCACCACAGCATCAATTTCGCGCTGGTCGGAACGGCCGGGACCAACGGCTGGTACCGCAGCAACGTCACGATTCAATGGCAGATGAGCCATCCCGGCGACATCACCGGGTCGTCGGGGTGCGAGCCCGGCACGCAGGTGACAAGCGAAGGGGTGAACTCGCGTATGTGCTCCGCGACCGCCGGCGACCACACCGTGAACCTCAGCGTCACGGTGCGGATCGACAAGACGGTACCGACCGTCACCGGAGGCGCTCCGGCCCGCGCGCCGGACTCGAGCGGTTGGTACAACAAGCCGGTCGCGGTCGCCTTCGGCGGCAGCGACGCGGTATCCGGGCTGGCGGGGTGCTCTGCTCCGACATACGCCGGCGCCGACGGCGGACCTGTCTCGGTGGCCGGCACGTGCACCGACGTGGCCGGCAACGTCGGCTCCGGCGGATTCGCACTCAACTACGACGCGACGCCACCGTCCGCCAGCGTCTCCGCGACGCGTGCGCCTGACTCGAACGGCTGGTACAACCATCCGGTCGAGATCGCCGCTAGCGGAGGCGATGCGACGTCCGGTCTCGCCGGGTGCTCGGCTCCGTCGTACGCGGGTCCCGACAGCGGCTCCGCCACGGTCGGGGCGACCTGCTCCGATCGGGCGGGCAACAGCGCCACCGCGACGATGAGCCTTCGGTACGACTCCACGGCCCCCTCGGTCAGCGGAAATCCCGACCGCGCGCCCACCGGCGGCTGGTACCGGAAACCCTTCAACGTCAGCTTCGCGGGCGCGGACGCGCTCTCGCGCGTTGCCTCGTGCACCGGGTCGGTCCAGTACAAGGGGCCTGACGGCCCCTCGGCATCGGTGAAGGGAAGCTGCACGGACGCCGCCGGGAACTCAGCCGAAGGGACCTTCGGGTTCAAGTACGACGCGACCGCGCCCAAGCTCGCCAAGCCGAGAGTCGAGCGCGGCAAGAACCTCGTGCGGCTCGTCTGGCAACGCCCCGCCGACTTCGCCTCGGCGAGCATCGTCCGCAGGCCCGGCCTGAAGGGGAAGCGCACCACGGTCGTCTACCGCGGCAAGGGTGGAAGCTTCGCGGACAGAACTGTGAAAGAGGGCGTTCGCTACCGCTACGAGCTCAGGGTCGTCGACATCGCCGGCAACGTCTCCGGACGGGTGCTGACGGCGTCGTCCCGGCTGCCGCTCTACCGGCCGGAGGCGGGGGCGAGAGTGCGGGCGCCCGTCTCGCTCGCGTGGGATGCGCAGCCCGGTGCGCGCTTCTACAACGTCCAGATGTATCGGAACGGGACCAAGGTACTGAGCCTCTGGCCGGCGAAGGCGCTCTTGCGCCTCGGCCGGACGTGGCGCTACGCCGGGAAGACGCAGCGGCTCCAGCCCGGGCGCTACGTCTGGTACGTCTGGCCGGCGCAGGGCACGCTCGAACGGCCGGTCTTCGGCCGCCGGATCGGCAGCAGCTCGTTCGTCGTCAGAGGAGGCGCCTAGAGACGCAACCCGTCTCGTGACTCGAGAGCAGGGAGAGTGCAGACCGGCATGGCAGAACCCAGGGGTCGGATCGGCACTGCGGCGCTGAGGCTGACGCGACTGTTCGTCGTTGCGGTGATGTTCGCGCTCGTGGGGGCGCCGACCGCCGCTGCTCATCACAGCATCAACTTCGCGCTCGTCGGCACGTTGGGGACGAACGGGTGGTACCGCAGCAACGTCACGATCCAGTGGCAGATGAGTCATCCGGGCGACATCACCGCTTCGTCCGGATGTGAGCCGGGCACGCAGGTGACGAGCGAAGGGCTGAGCACGCGTACGTGTTCGGCCACAGCCGGCGACCACACGGTGAATCTCAGTGTCAACGTGCGGATCGACAAGACGCTTCCGATCAATCTCACCGGGACTGCGGCGAGGCCGCCCGACTCGAATGGCTGGTACAGACAGCCGGTCGGCGTGTCCTTCACGGGCACCGACGCCGTCTCGGGCATCGCCAACTGCGTCGGGAGCTCGTACAACGGCCCGGACTCGGCGACCGCGGCGGCGCCGGGCAGCTGCACGGACGTGGCCGGAAACACGAGCAGCGGCTCGTTCGGGCTCGCTTACGACTCCACCGCGCCGACTCCTACCGCGTTCGAGCCGGGCGCCTGATGCCAACGGCTGGTACCGGGCCCCGTTGACGATCTCGTTCGCCCAGGCGCCCGGGGACATTTCAGGGCCGGGCTCGTGTAGCGCGTCGGTCGGCTATTCCGGACCGGACGCAGCGAGCGTGTCGCGCTCCGGCACGTGTACCGATCGGGCGGGGAACACGAGTGGCCCGGTCGCGTTCGGGTTCAAGTACGACGCGACGCCGCCGTCGGCGCGTCGCGGCGCCGGATCGGGCGCCGAACGCGAACGGTTGGTACCGGAGCTCGGTGCGGATCTCGTTCGCGCAGGCGGCGGGTGACCTCTCGGGGCCGGACACGTGTAGCGCGCCTGATCGACTACTCCGGGCCCGGACGCAGCCGCGATGTCTCGCGTTCGGGACGTGTACGGATAAGGCCGGGAACACGAGCGCGGCGGCGGCGTGTGACGTTCAAGTACGACGCGACCGCGCCGGCGCAGTCGACGGCACGCTGGCCCGCGGCGCCCGATGCGAACGGCTGGTACAACCAGCCGGTCACGCTGAGCTGACGGGGCCGATGCGGCCTCCGGCGTCGACTCGTGCGCTCGCCCGAGCTATACGGGGCCGGACGGAGCGCGACGGACCGTGTCCGGCTCGTGCACCGACCGGGCGGGGAACGTCGAGCGCCGGCGACGGCGACGCTCAACTACGACGCGACGCGCGCCGACGGCGACCGCGGTCGCTGAGCCGGGCTCCGAACGGAACGGCTGGTTCAACGGCGCCGTTGACGGTCTCGTTCGTCGCAGGTGCCGGAGGACGTCTCGGGCCCGGGCTCGTGCAGCGCGTCGGTCGGCTACTCGGGGCCGGACGCGGCGTCGCGTGTCGCGGTCTGGGCACGTGCACGGACCAGGCGGGGAACACGAGCGCACCCGGCGACGCCGACGATCAAGTACGACTCGACGCCGCCCGTCGGCGCTCGCGGCGCCGGACCGGCCGCCGAACGCGAACGGGTGGTATCGGCAGCCGGTGCGGTCTCGTTCGCGCAGGCGGCCGGCGACCTCTCGGGGCCGGACACGTGTAGCGGCGCCTGCTGGCTACTCGGGGCCGGACGCAGCGGACGTCTCGCGCTCGGGCACGTGTACGGATAGGGCGGGCAACACGAGCGCGCCGGCGTCGCTGACGTTCAGGTACGACGCGACCGCGCCGGCGCAGCGACCGGCGACGTCTGGCACGGGGCGCCGACGCGAACGGCTGGTACAACGGCACGCCCGGTGGCGCTGAGCTGACGCGGATGTCGGACGCCACTTCCGGCGTCGACGCGTGTACACGCCGACCTATACAGCGGCCCGGACGGAGCGACGACGGCAGCGGTCGCGGCACGTGCACGGACAGGGCGGGGAACATGAGCGCTCCGGCGCTCCGCAGCTCAAGTACGACGCGACCGCGCCGACGGCGGTCGCCGTCGGTGAGCCCGGGCTGCCGAACGCGGACGGGTGGTACCGCGCGCCGTTGACGATCTCGTTCACGCAGGCTCGCAGGGGACGTCTCGGGCCCGGGCTCGTGCAGCGCGTCGGTCGGCTACTCGGGGCCGGACGCGGCCTCGGCGTCGCGTGTCTGGGACGTGCACGGACCTGGCGGGGAACCCGAGCACCCCCGCGGCCCTGACCTTCAAGTACGACGCGACGCCGCCGTCCGCCTCGGGTGGCTGGAGCGGCCGCCCGACTCGAACGGGTGGTACAACCAGCCGGTCGCGCTCGGCGTCTCGGCCAGGATGCAACCTCCGGGATCGCCTCCTGCTCCGGCCCGACGTACTCGGGGCCGGACGGCCCGAACCAGACGATCACCGGCTCCTGCACCGACCGGGCCGGGAACACGAACTCGAACGTGACCGCGTCGCTGAAGTACGACGCGACGCGCCCGACGGCGTCGGGCTCGCTCGCGCGCGGCCCGGACGCGAACGGCTGGTACAACCAGCCGGTCGCCTTCGCCCTCAACGGGACGGACGCGACGTCGGGGATCGCTTCCTGCGGCGGCGGCTACGGCGGCCCTGACGGGACCTCGCGCACGGCCTCCGGCAACTGCACCGACGTCGCCGGGAACCTGAGCGGCCCGGTGACGGCGACGATCAACTACGACGCGACGCCTCCGTCGACGACGAGCTCCCTCGCTCGCGCCCCGGATGCGAACGGCTGGTACAACCAGCCGGTCGCGCTGAACGTGAGCGGGTCCGACGGCATGTCCGGGCTCGCCTCGTGCTCGGGCGCGACCTACTCGGGCCCGGACGGCGCCGCGCAGCAGGTGGCGGGCGTCTGCACGGACCAGGCAGGGAACAGTGTCCCGGCAGTTGCGACGCTCAGGTACGACGCGACGCCGCCTTCGACGTCGGCGCAGTCCCGGACCGCGGCGACGGCGGCTGGTACCGCGAGGCCGTCACCGTGAGGTTCGTGGGCGCGGACGCCGCCTCGGGCGTGTCCGCGTGCACGGCTCCCGCGACGTACTCCGGGCCGGATACCGGCGGAGCGACGCTGGCCGGAAGTTGTGCGGACGCCGCCGGGAACTCGAGCTCGGCGGCCTTCACCGTCAAGTTCGATGCGACCGCCCCGGGCGTGAGCGCGGGGCTCGACGAGCGGGACCGGACGCGAACGGCTGGTACAACCGACCGGTCGGCGTCGTCGCGAGCGGATCGGACTCGATGTCCGGTGATCGCCTCGTGCACCGCGCCGTCGTACTCGGGACCGGACACCGCCGGCGTCTCCCTCAGCGCGACCTGTGTAGACAACGCCGGCAACGTCAGCGGCGCCGCCAGCGTCTCGCTCAAGTACGACGCGACCGCGCCCACCCTCGCCACCTCGGCCGACCGGCAGCCCGACGGCGGCGGCTGGTACCGGCGCCCGCTCACCGTCAGCTTCGCCGGCGCCGACGCGACCTCGGGCATCGCGTCGTGCACCGCGCCCGTGCGATACACGGGGCCGGACCGAGTCAACGGCTCAGCCGCCGGAACCTGTAGCGATGCCGCCGGCAACGCTGCGGACGGCGCGTACGTCTTCCGCTACGACGGGACCTCGCCTTCGCTGAGCAGGGCGGCCGTGCGGCTGGCGAACGGCGTGGCGACGATCACGTGGGTTAGGTCGGCCGACGTCGCCTCTCTCCAGATCGTCCGCACGCCCGGTCGCAACGGCGCACGCTCGACCGTCGTCTACCGCGGCGCCGGGAGGAGCTTCGCCGACCGGACGGTCCGGAACGGCGTCAAGTACGCCTACGAGCTGGTCGCCGCCGACGCGGCGGGGAACCTCGCCCGGGCGGCGGTGACGGCGACGCCGCGCCCGGCGCTCTACCGGCCGGCCGCCGGCGCCACAGTCCAGGCGCCGGTGACGCTCGCCTGGGAGCCGGTGACGGGCGCGCGCTTCTACAACTTCCAGCTGCGCCGGGACGGCGTGAAGGTCATGAGCACATGGCCGCGGTCGGCAACGCTGACGCTCCCCAGAACCTGGCGCTTCGCCGGCAAGCGCTACGCGCTGGAGCCCGGCGTCTACACCTGGTGGGTCTGGGCCGCGCGCGGGACGCTGGCGCAGCCGCAGTACGGCCGCCCGCTCGGCTCGAGCCGCTTCGTCGTCAAGGGCCGGTAACGCCTATTCGAAGGCGACGCCGAGGCGGGAGAGCTGCTCCTCTGCGTAGCGGCCTTCGATCGTCGCCTCGAGGTCGAACTCCTCGACGAGGTCCGGTTCCTTGCCGATCAGCTCGCGAACGCGACCCGGGAGCGGTTGGTCGGCAGCCTCGCGCGACTCGAACAGGTAGAAGGCGCCCCAGCGCTCGCCCGCCGCGTCCGAGAGCCACGCCTTGAAGCGGAGCCCTTCGACCTCGGCGAACGCGTCCACCGACTCGTCGCGGAGGTAGCGGCGCAGCTCCTCGATCGTCGTCTTCGAGTCGGCCAGCGACCAGAGGACGATCCGGACGACCAGCGAGCCCTCGCTCAGGTCGCCCGCACCTTCGCCAGGGTCGCCTTCGCCTGCCGGAGGACATCGGCTTCCTCGTGCCCGAAGTCGTCCATGTACGAGTGGAGGGCCGCCTCGAGCACCCGGAGATCCTCGGCGTCGAGCCCGATTCCGCGCGGCTGGTTGAGACGCTCCACGATGAAGTTGGCGTACCAGGACGGCCAGTCCGGGTCGGCGTGCCCGAGCTCCTGCTCGTAGACGGCGTGAGCGGCCTCCGCCTCGCGCAGCTCGGCCGCCAGCTCCTCTGCCGTGATTGCCATCGCTCCCTCCTTTTACATGCGGAAGATGCCGAACGTCGACTCGGGAACGGGGGCGTTCAGGGCGGCCGAGATCCCGAGCGCGAGCACGCGGCGCGTGTCGCGCGGGTCGATGATCCCGTCGTCCCAGAGGCGCGCCGTCGAGAAGTACGGGTTCCCCTCGGCCTCGTAGGTGGCGCGGATCGCATCCGGATCCGCGTCGCCGACCATCGTGAGCACGGTCGCGGCCTGCTCGCCTCCCATCACCGAGATGCGCGCGTTCGGCCACATCCAGAGCTGGCGCGGCCCGTAGGCCCGCCCGCACATCGCGTAGTTGCCGGCGCCGAACGAGCCGCCGGTGACGACGGTGAACTTGGGCACGTCCGCGCACGCGACCGCGGTCACGAGCTTGGCTCCGTCACGCGCGATCCCGCCTTCCTCGTACTCCTTGCCGACCATGAAGCCGGTGATGTTCTGGAGGAAGACGAGCGGGACCTTCCGCTTCGCGGCGAGCTCGATGAAGTGCGCGCCCTTCTGGGCCGACTCGGCGAAGAGGACGCCTTTGTTCGCGAGGATCGCGACCGGGTACCCCTCGATCCGGGCGAAGCCGCAGACGAGCGTCTCGCCGTAGAGCGCCTTGAACTCGGCGAAGCGGCTGCCGTCCACGATGCGGGCGATCAGCTCGTGCGCGTCCATCTCGTGCTTGAAGTCCTCGGGGACGAGGCCGTAGAGGTCGGCCGGGTCGAGCGCCGGTGGCTCCGGCGGCGCGACCTCCCACGGAAGCTCCTTGCGCCGGTGCAGGTTGCGGACGATCTGGCGCGCCAGTGCGAGCGCGTGCTCGTCCGAGGCGGCGAAGTGGTCGGCGACGCCTGAGCGGCGCGTGTGCACGTCGGCGCCGCCGAGCTCCTCGGCGCTCACGTCCTGGCCCGTCGCCGCCTTCACGAGCGGCGGGCCGCCGATGAAGATCGTTCCGGTGCCGTGCACGATCACGGTCTCGTCGCTCATCGCCGGCACGTAGGCGCCGCCCGCCGTGCACGATCCCATCACGACGGCGATCTGCGGGATTCCCTTCGCGGACATCCGCGCCTGGTTGTAGAAGATGCGGCCGAAGTGCTCCCGGTCCGGGAAGACCTCGGCCTGCAGCGGCAGGAAGGCGCCGCCCGAGTCGACGAGGTAGATGCAGGGGAGGTGGTTCTGCTCCGCGACCTCCTGGGCGCGCAGGTGCTTCTTGACCGTGAGCGGGAAGTAGGAGCCGCCCTTGACGGTTGCGTCGTTCGCGACGACGACGCACTCCTGGCCCTCGACGACGCCGATCCCGGTCACGATCCCGGCCGACGGGGCTGCGCCGTCGTAGAGCTCCCAGGCGGCGAGGGCGTTCAGCTCGAGGAAAGCGCCGCCGGGGTCGACGAGCCGGTCGATCCGTTCGCGGGCGGTGAGCTTTCCGCGCGAGCGGTGCCGCTCGACGGCCTTCTCGCCGCCGCCGCGGGCGACGAGCGCCGTCCGCTCACGCAGCTCCGCGACGAGCGCGTCCATCCGCTCGGTGCGCCGGGCGAACGTCTCGTCGCGCTCGAGCCGGGTGGTGAGGAGGCTCACGCGCCGAGCGTAGCGCGGCGGGCAGATGCCGGATCGAGGCCCGGCCGACGCGCGGAGTAGAAATCGCGCTATCGGGGGATAAGCAGGCACAGGGCATTCCGCCCAGAACAAGGAGCAGGATGGTTCGGTTCCGCGTCATGTCTCGCCTCGGTCTCGCAGAGCCGCTCGTGCGGCTCGCCCGCGCGGTCGAGAAGTCGAACCGCGCCGCCGCCTCGCGGCGCCCGGTGACGTCGCGGCCGCGTCTGCGCCTCGAGCACACGCGCCAACGCCCAGCCTGACCACTCCTCGCGGTCCACACGTTGTTGCAGGTCACCTGATACACGGCTAGCTTCGCGGTGTGGTCGTCGGCACGATTGGTGGCGCAGTACCCGTCGAGGTCCTGGCCGCGGCCGACGTCGACGTCGTCCCGATCGTCGGCGAGGCGGGCGCACCGACGCCGCTCGCCGATCGCTTCATCGAGCCGATGGTGGGCGGGCGCGCGCGGTCGCAGCTGCAGCGTCTCCTCGACGGCACGTACTCCGGGCTCGACCTGCTGCTCTTCTCACGCGAGCACGACGCCGCGCTGCGGCTCTTCCACACACTGCGCGAGATCCGACGGATCGAGCCGACGCTGAACGTGCCGCCGTCCTACATGTTCGACCTCCAGCACACGCAGACGGCCGCCGCAGCCGCTTGGAACCGGGCCTGCGTCGGCGACCTCTGCACGCTGTTCCGGGTCGACAGTGCCGCGCTCGCGCGCGGCATCCGCGCGTGCAACGCCGCGCGGCGTAACACGGACGCGGACGCGGAGCGTCCGGACCGCCGCCGCGTCTACGTCACGGGCAGTGCGTACGCGGAGACAGCGTTGGCGGCGGCCATCGAAGACGCAGGAGGAACCGTGGTCGCCGGGCCTCCGCTCCTCGTCGACGAGAGCATCGACCCGGTCGAGGCAGTCGCGCGTCACTACGAGCATCCGCTGCTCGCTGGGCCGCGTGGATCGAGCATGGAACGCGCGCGGGCGACCGTCGAGCAGGCGCGCGCCGCTCGCGCGGACGTCGTCGTGGCCTTCTACCTGGCCGGGGACGACGGCCTGCGGTGGGAGCTCCCGGAGCTGCGGAGCGCGCTCACCGCCGCGGGGTTGCAGCTCGTGCTTCTCGACCAGCAGCCCTACGACCTGCGGGCCGTGACACTCGATGTCTGAGACGCGCAGCGTCACGACGCTCGAGGCCGCGAAGGCCGCCTCCAGCCACCAGCGCGCGTGGTTCGCCGAGCTTCGTGAGCGCGCGTCGGCGGGCGAGCCGATCGCCGTCGTGAACGCCGACGCCCCGCACGAGATCCTGCGGACGTTCGACATTCCCTACGTCGTGAACCAGTGGTGGGCCTCGCTCTGCGCCGCGAAGCAGAAGTCCGCGTCGTATCTCGGGGAGCTCCGCGAGCGCGGCTACCCGGACTGGAGCGACCAGTACGGCTCGCTCGCCCTGGCGTCCTCGCTGGTCGACGACGCGGACGCGCCGTGGGGCGGCCTGCCGACACCCTCGTTCCTGGTCGCGCAGCTCACCGACGACGCGCAACGGAAGATCTTCGATCTCTGGGCGCGGGAGACGGGCGCGCGGTTCTATCCGCTTTCGACCACGACGCATCCGGACATGCCGCCGACGTGGCACGACACGATCGCCCACGACTGGGAGTCGACGATCGGCAGCGCGCGCATCGATCTGATGGTGGAGGAGCTCCGCGACCTCGTCGACGCGATCTCGGTCACGACGGGTCGTCAGTTCGACGAGGATAGATTCGCGAACGTGATGCGGCTTGCAAACGAGCAGGCTGAGTGGAACCGCCGCACCCGCGACCTGCTCGCGGCGACCTCGCCGGCGCCCGTCTCCGTCGCCGACGTGATTCCAGCGGTGATGCTGCCGCAGTGGCACCGTGGCACGGAGTACGCAGTCGACGCTGCGCGCGCGCTCCACGACGAGGTGACCGCGCGCGCGGCTTCCGGAGCCGCCGCGGACGAGCGCGTCCGACTGATGTGGGTCGGTCGCGGCCTGTGGTTCAACATGGCCTTCTACCAGCACTTCGAGGAGCGCTACGGCGCGGTGTTCGTCTGGTCGATGTATCTCGCGGTCGCGGCCGATGCCTACGTTCGCTACGGGGACGACCCGATGCGCGCCCTCGCGGCGCGCTTCGCAGCCTTCTCCGACCAGATCAACGTGCCGCCGTGGTCGAGCGCGTGGTACCTGAAGGAGGCGCGCCACAACCGGGTCGACGGCGTCGTCCACCTCGTGGGCGACGCCCTGCGCGGCGCGCCCTTCATCACGCGCGCGCTCGAGGAGGCAGGCATCCCCGTATGCGAGATCGCCGCGCACAACGTCGACCAGCGCGCCTGGGACGACGACGCGATCAAGGCGCAGGTCTCCGGGTTCATCGAAAGCCGGATCCTGTGAAGCCGCTCTCCGGCATCACGGTGATCGACGTGACGGCCGCGCTCGCCGGCCCGTACGCGACGTTCCTGCTCGCCACACTCGGCGCGCGCGTCATCAAGGTTGAGAACCCGCGCAGCGGCGACCGCGTACGCAGCCATCCGCCGTTCGCCGGCGAGGACGGAGTGGCGCTGCACCGGCGGAGCGACAGTGACGTCTCCGTACCGTTCCTCAGTCGTGGCCGCGGGAAGGAGAGCGTGACGCTCGACCTCAAGCATCCCGAGGGCCCGCGCGTCTACGCCGACCTCGTTCGGGCAGCCGACGTCGTCGTCGAGAACTTCAGTCGCGGCACGGCGGACCGCCTGGGGATCGGCTACGAGGCCTGCCGTGGCGTCAACCCGGGAATCGTCTACTGCGCGCTCAGCGGCTTCGGCGCAGAGGGACCGCCGGGCGACGACAAGGCCTACGACACGGTGATCCAGGCGCTCTCGGGGATCATGATGCTGTCGGGAGAGGAGGGCGACCCGCCGGTGAAGATCGGCATGCCGTTCGCCGACCTCGTCTCGCCGCTCTTCGGCGTGATCGGAATCCTCTCCGCACTGCGCGTGCGGGACGCGACGGGAGAAGGGCAGTTCGTCGACGTCTCGATGCTCGGCGCGGTCACGTCGCTCGTCGCGTCGGAGCCGTTCGAGCTGCTCGAACGCGTCGGGATTCCCGCGCGCACCGGGAACAGCACGATTCGCCTCACGCCGTTCGGGATCTTCCGGACGGCCGACGGCCACGTCGCGATCTGTGCGACCAACGACCATGAATGCGAGCGGCTGTTCCGGCAGATGGGCCGGCCGGAGCTGCTCGAGGAAGAGCGCTTCGCATCGGTGGCTTCGCGAGTCGCCAACTTCCGCGAGGTCGAGGGGTTGGTCGAAGGTTGGACGAGCTCGCTGTCGACGGACGACGTCGTGGCGGCGTTGACCGCCGCCGGGGTGGCGGTCGCGCCGGTCCGAGAGCCGAAGGAGGCGGTGAGGGGGGAACAGGCGCTCCGCCGCGAGGAGACGGCAGCGCTCGTGCATCCCGACTCGGGCGTCGTCGAGGGCGCATTCGGGCCCGGGCTGCCGATCAGGTTCTCGCGCTCGGAGACGGGATTCGGGCTCCCGCCACGGCTCGGCGAGCACAACGACTTGGTGTACAGCGAGGTGGCGGGATACTCTGCGGCGGCGGTCGACCGGCTACGTGGCGACCGGGTTATTTGATGCGTGCGGCATGTTGCTGAGTATCAGGTTCCCTGATAACGTGGTTCGACCGACCTAGGAGGATCGATGAAGGCTTTCCGTCAGAGGGCGCTGGTGCTCTGCGGGCTCGGGATTGCGGCGCTCGTTCTCGCGGGAGGTGCGGCCGCGGAGGTCGCGCAGGGCACCGCGACGAGGCAGCCCACGCTCCTGCGCCCGGGTCCGGCGCTTACGGCGCTCGTGAAGAGAGCGCAAGCGGAAGGGACACTGAACTTCTACACCGTTCCGCCGGATGCATCGGTACGGCGGGTGGTAGACGCGTTCACGAAGCGCTGGGGAGTTCGTGCGACCTGGACACGCTTCGGCACCGCCGCGCTTCAGGATCGCTTCGGCGCCGAGGCCTCCGCCGGCAACCCGCGCGCCGACCTGATCCTGATCTCGAACTCACCGTGGTTCGGCGACTCGGTCCAGAGAGGCTGGATCATCGGCCCGGGCGCGGCAGGGATCCCGGGCTGGCCCATGCGCAAGGTTCCGCCGCTCTACCCACCCAAGTTCCTCACGAACAGCCGGAGCGCCGTCGTTCAGCTCCAGCCGTCGGGGATCATGTACAACAAAAACACGGTCTCTGCGGCAGAGGCGCCGAAGAACTGGCAGGACCTGCTCGACCCGAAGTGGCGCGGCAAGATCATCCTCACCGATCCGACGAGCTCGCCGGCGTTCGTCGACCTGTGGTGGGCCGTCTCGCGCAGGAACGGCGGGAACGGGTACCTGGAGCGACTCCGGGCGCAAGCGACGCGCTTGTATGCGGGAGTGGCGCCGCTGACACAGGCGCTCGCATCCGGTGAAGCGGCAATCGCCGTCCCGGGCGTCCCGTCGATCCTGGCTCCGCTCCAGGACCGCGGCGCGCCGCTTGCGATGGTCACCCCGGGCGTGACGACTGGGCCGGAGGCGGTGATCGGGATCACGAAGAACGCGGAGCATCCGAATGCTGCGCGCCTCTTCGCGTACTGGCTGCTGACGCCGGGCGGCCAGGCGGCGCTCAACGCGGATCCCGGATCCGTCTCGCCGTGGGACGCCAAGACGGTGCCGGAGGGCTACGTGCGGGTCGACTCGAACGTGTCGCAGCGGCAGGCGGAGGAGATCTACAAGGCGTTCGGCGTTCGGTAGTCGGTGAGTGCTACCGGCCAGGTAGCAGGAATTCGACGGCGGCGGCGCATGATGCGCCGCCGCCTGACACCGTTCAACGTCGTCAGCGGGCTCGTCGCGCTTACGATCGCGGCGCTCGCGATCTACCCGCTCACGACCGTGCTCGTGCGGATCTTCTTCACGGACGGAGAGCTCGACCTGTCCGGATTGCGCCGCACGCTCGAATTACCCGGCCTGGGGACGCTCGTCAAGAACACACTCATCGTGGTCGTCGGCAGCTCGGCGATCGCTCTCGTACTCGGCGGTGTGCTCGCGTGGGTGAACGAGCGGACGGATGCTCGCATGGGGCTGCTGAGCGAGTCGCTCCCACTCGTGCCGTTCCTCATCCCGCCGATCGCCGGTGCCACGGCCTGGGTGCTGCTGCTGTCGCCCGGCGCCGGCTTCATCAACTACTGGCTTCGCGACATCCTCGCCTGGTTCGGGATCGAGCGGTTCGAGGGCCCGCTGAACATCTACTCGTTCGGCGGCCTCCTGCTCGTCTACACCGTCTACCAGGTGCCGTACGCGTTCCTGCTGATCACGGCCGGGCTCCGGAACATCGACCCGGCGCTCGAGGAGGCGTCGCGCGTCAGCGGCGCGGGCCTGCTCCGGACGCTACGGCGTGTGACCCTTCCAGCGGTCATGCCGAGCATCGCCGGCGCCGTGCTGCTGATGGCGTGGAGCGGGTTCGGGCTCGTCTCGATCCCGCTCGTGATCGGTACCGGCGCGAACATCCACGTCCTCTCGGAGCAGATCGTCCGCGTGCTCGCCGACTTCCCGCCCGACGAAGGCGTCGCCATCGGGCTCAGCGCGATCATGATCGCCTTCGTCGCCGCAGCCTGGTGGGCGCAGGTCATGGTGTTGCGCCGCGGTCGCTTCGGGACGATCGCCGGCAAGGGACAGCGGGCGACACCGATCAGACTGGGGGGCTGGCGTTGGCCGGTGCGCGGCCTCGTGCTCCTCTACATGGCCGTCACGACTTTGCTACCGCTCCTCGCACTCGTGATCGTCTCGCTCGAGGGCTTCTGGACGCCGGAGATCCCGTGGGGGGACTTGAGCCTCACGGCATATCGCGACGGTGTCTTCAACGAGCCGGTCGCCCGAAAGGCGCTGATCGACAGCATCGAGCTCGGGCTCATCGTCGCGACGGTTGGCGTCATCGCCGCCGCCATCGTCTCGCTCTTCGTCGTCCGAACGACCCCGCGCATGGGCCGGATCGTCGACGGTGCGATCAAGTTCCCGGCGACCCTCTCGCACATCGTCCTGGCCGTCGGCTTCGTGCTCGCCCTCGGCGGCGAGCCCTTCAACCTGGCAGGGACGATGCTGATCCTGATGCTGGCCTACCTGACGTTGTACTTCCCTCAGACAGCGGTCGCAGCGGACAGCGCCGTGGGTCAGGTCGGGCGCGAGCTCCCCGAGGCGTCACGCGTCGCCGGCGCCGGAGAGGCACGCACCTTCCGGCGCATCTATTTGCCGCTGATGGCGTCGGGGCTCGCCGCCGGGTGGGCGCTCCTCTTTGTCCGCTGCGTGGGCGACCTCACCGCGTCGTCGATCCTCGCCGGCCCGGGCAACCCGGTCGTCGGGTGGAAGATCCTCCAGGTGTACAACGACGGGCTCTTCTCCGAGATGGCGGCGCTGTGCGTCCTGCTCGTGCTGATCTCGGGCGGGGTCGTCGTGACCGTGCTCACCCTCACGAGGCGCGGCGGCCGCCGGGCGGTCCTCTCCTCGCGCCGTGGAGCGGCCCCGACGGCGTGACCGGAGCGACCGCCCCATCCGTCGCGCCCATCGTTTCGGTGCGGGCGCTCGAGAAGACCTTCCGGCGCGAGGACGGCTCGCGGACGCGGGCAATCGACGACGTCTCGCTCGACGTGGGCCCCGGCGAGTTCGTCGTGCTGCTCGGCCCGAGCGGCTGCGGGAAGACGACGCTGCTGCGCTCGATCGCCGGCCTCGAGCAGCCCGACGCCGGCGAGATCGAGATCCGCGGCGAGACCGTCTTCTCGTCCTCGAGCGGCGTCGACGTTCCGCCCGAACGGCGCCGGCTCGCGATGATCTTCCAGTCCTACGCGCTCTGGCCGCACATGACGGCCTTCCAGAACGTCGCCTATCCGCTCCAGGGTCGGCGGATCAAGAGGAAGGAGATCGCGGAGCGCGTCGGGCGCGTCTTCGAGCTCGTGGGCATCCCCGAGCTCCAGCGGCAGTATCCCGGCCAGATGAGCGGCGGGCAGCAGCAGCGGGTCGCGCTCGCGCGCGCGCTCGTCGCCGGCGGCGACCTCGTCCTGTTCGACGAGCCGCTCTCCAACGTCGACGCGAAGGTGCGGGAGCAGCTGCGCTTCGAGCTGCTGGCCATGCAGCGGGAGCTCGGCTTCGCCGCCCTGTACGTGACCCACGACCAGGCCGAAGCGATGGAGCTCGCGCACCGGATCGCCGTCATGGGGACGGGCGACATCGTGCAGCTCGACAGCCCGCACACCATCTACACCGAGCCGGCGACGCGCTACGTCGCGAACTTCATCGGCACGTCGAACGAGCTCGTCGGGACGGTGACGTCGGTCGGCGGAGGCGTCGCCGAGGTGGAGACGGCGATCGGCCCGATCCGCGGCGTCCCGTCCGAAGGCGTTTCCGCGGGCGACCAGGCCATCGCGCTGTGCCGCCCCGAGCGCACGCGACTCACCGGGAACGAGCCGGAGCCCGCGAACCGCTGGCGCGGCGAGGTGCGCGCCGCTGCCTTCCTCGGAGCGAACGTGGAGCACGTCGTGCGCGTCGCCGACACCACGCTGCGCGTGTGGAGCGTCGACACGCGCCTGCTCGACACCGGCACCGACATCTGGGTGTCGATCGAGCCGCAGCACGTCCGGGTGCTCCTGGCATGAGCGACTTCGACCCGCTTGCACCGGAGACGTTCACGAGCTTCCACGAGGAGTTCGCGGAGCTTCGGCGGACGTGCCCGGTCGCGCACAGCGACGCCTACAACGGCTTCTGGGCGCTCACGCGCTACGACGACGTCGTCGCCGCGGTGGTCGACCCCGCGACGTTCACGACGACGGTCCAGAACGTCGTTCCGAAGCTCGCGTTCACGGGGCGAAGGCCGCCGCTCCACCTCGACCCGCCCGATCACACGCCGTACCGCGCGGCGCTCAATCCGTACTTCACGGCCGAGAAGATGAAGCGGATCGAGCCCCGGCTGCGCGCCGTCGTCGGCGGCCTGCTCGAGCCGCTCGTCGGTGCAGGCGAAGTCGACATCTGCGAGGCGTACACCTACCGTCTCCCCGGCTACGTCTTCGCCGAGTTCTTCAACCTCCCGCCGGAGCTCGGTCTGCGCATCCGCGACGCATCGCGCGAGTTCAACGTCGCCGTGCAGGACTTCGTCGACGAGGAGGTCAAGCGCACGAGCCTCCAGCTCTACGACATCGCCCGCGAGATCATCGCGATGCGGAGGGAGGAGCCCCGCGACCCGGCCGACGACCCGACGGCGGGCTTGCTGGCGACCGGGCTTCCCGAAGACATGCTGCTCGGCACGATCCGGCAGTTCATCGTCGTCGGCATGATCGCGCCGAGCGTCTTCATCGGCGCGATGGTGGCTCACCTCGCCGAGCACGACGACGTGCAGGACGAGCTCCGCGCCGACCCGTCGCTCATCCCGGCAGCCGTCGACGAGTACCTGCGGCTGCTGACGCCGTACCGCGGCTTTGCGCGCACGCCGACGCGCGACGTCGTCGTCCGCGGGCGGCTGATCAGGAAAGACGAGCCGGTCGCGGTCGTCTTCGCGTCGGCAAACCGGGACGAGGACGTCTTTCCCGAGCCCGACCGCTTCATCCTCAACCGTCCGAACATCCGCCGGCACGTCGCGTTCGGGATCGGGCCGCACCGGTGCGCCGGCGCGCCGCTCGGGGTGCTGATGCTGCGCATCACGCTCGAGGAGCTGCTCGGCCGCACCTCGGGGATCGAGGTCACCGGCGAGCCGAAGATGACGCGCTGGCCCGAGTGGGGAACGCTCTCCGTCCCGGTTCGCCTTGCCGCCTGACTTCGACCCGTTCGACCCCGGCTTCGTCGAGAACCCGCACCCGACGTGGGCGAGGCTGCGCCGCGAGCGGCCGGTCGCACGCGGAGCTCGGTGGGACTTCTGGGCGCTCACCCGCTACGAAGACGTGAAGAGCGTGAGCGCAAACTACGGCACGTTCACGAGCGAGCTCGGAATCGTCGTCCCGAGCAACCCCGTCTCCGGCCGTCGCGCCCCCCTGCACTTCGATCCGCCGGAACACCCGCGCTACCGCCGGCCGCTGAACGCCGCGCTCGCGGAGGACCGGGTGCGGACGCTCGAGCCCACGATCCGCGCCATCACAGGCGAGTTGCTGGAGCCGATGCTCGCCCGCGGCAGCGGGGACGTCGTCTCCGAGCTGTCCTCGCCGCTGACGGCGCTCGTCTTCGCGCAGTTCGTGCGGCTGCCACGAGAGCGCGCGCTCGAGCTGAACGCGCACAGCGAGGCGTTCGAGCGTGCCCAGCAGACGCTCGACACCGAGACGGCGGAGCGCGAGAACCAGTTGCTCTACGAGGCTTGCCGCAAGCTCGTGCGCGAGCGCCGCCGCGAGCCGCTCGATCCGTCGGACGACATCGTCAGCGCGCTGCTCCTGCTCGACAAGGACGACGAGTTCGTGGCCGGCAGCGTGCGTCAGCTACTCATCGCCGCGCACGTGGCCCCGACGGCGGCGATCGCGAGCGCCGTGAGACACGTCGCCGACGATGCCGATCTCCAAGAGCAGCTGCGGGCCCAGCCCGACCTGATCCCACCTGCTGTCGAGGAGCTGCTCCGCCTCTACACGCCGAACCAGGGCTTCGCGCGCACCGCGCGCAGCGACACGGAGATCCGCGGCTGCCCCGTCGCAGCCGGCGAGCAGGTCGCGCTCGTGCTCACGGCTGCGAATCGCGACCCGGCAGTCTTCGACGAGCCGGACGAGTTCCAGCTCGAGCGGCCGACGCCGCACCTCGCGTTCGGTCATGGCCCGCACAAGTGCCCCGGCGCGCACGTGGCGCGCGCGGAGCTGGTGATCGTCCTGGAGGAGCTGCTCGCGCGCACGGCGCGCTTCGAGGTCGGCGGGCCGGTGGAGATGGTCCCGTGGCCGCTCTACGGACCGTCGCGGCTGCCGCTCTCGATGTATCAGGTGGCCTGATAGTGGCCGTGTGTCCGACCGCAGGCGGATTGGCACCCGTTTGCTCCGCCGAGGCCCGCAGCGACCCGGTCGCGGCGCAAGCGCGGGCTCCGCGAGCGATGCCCCGTCGCGTGGACCGAGGACCTCGGCGGCTTCTGGTCGGTGCTGCGCTACGACGACGTCGTCGCGGTCGCGCGGGACACGCTGACGTTCTCGAACGCGCTCAGGCCGCGCATGGGGCCGGCCGCGGCCGCCGCTCGAGACCGACCGGCCCGATCCACACGCTACTACCGCCGGCTGCTCCAGCCGCACTTCTCGCCGCAGCGGATGCGCGAGCTCGAGCCGACGCGTGCGCGGCTTCGTCGTCGAGCTGCTCGAACCGCTGCTCGCGCGCAGGCGGCGGCGACGTCGCGCCCGCGCTCACGTACCCGCTGCCCGCCCGCGTCGTCTGCGAGCTGCTGAACGTGCCGGACGAGGATTGGCCCCTCGTCAAGCGCTACTCCGACGAGGTGTTCGAGAGCGGGGCCCGAGCAGAGCAACGATCCGGACGCGTACCGCGCGGCCAACGAGCAGCTCTACGAGTACACGCGCGAGCTCGTCCGCTCGCGGACGCCGCGAGCCGCGCGACCCCGCAGCGGACATGGCGTCGACGCTGCTCCAGGCCGAGAAGGACGGCGAGCCACTCGACGAAGACACGATCGTCGGGATGCTGCGGCTGATGCTGTCGGCGGGTCACGACTCGACGACGAGCGCGCTCGGCACCGCGATCATGCAAGTGGCGCGTGACGCCGGGATCCAGCAACGGCTCCGCAGACGACCCCACCCTCGATCCCATCCGCCGTCGACGAGCTCATCCGGCTCGAGACGCCCGTCATGGCGATGCCGCGCTACGCCGTGCGCGACGTCGAGCTGCACGGGCGAACGTTGCGCGCCGGAGAACGCGTCGAGCTCGTCTGGGCGTCGGCAAATCGCGATCCAGAGGCGTTCGCCGATCCCGACTACGTGCGTCGTCGAGCGCGCGCCGAACAAGCACCTCGTCTTCGGGGTCGGCATCCACAAGTGCATCGGGATGCCGCTCGCCGTGCTCGAACTGCGCGTCGTGCTCGAGGAGCTGCTCGTGCGCACGCAGTGGATCTCGCTCGCCGGCCCCGTCGTCCGCACGTCCTGGCCGCGCTGGGGCGTCTCGTCACTTCCGCTCGAGGTCGCCGTTGCCCGCGAAGCAGCCTGACTGGGACCCGCTCGCTCCGCCGGCGCTCGACGACCCGCTCACGGCGCAAGCCGACCTCCGCGAGCGCTGCCCCGTCGCGTGGACCGACCGCGCGGGCGGCTTCTGGGCGGTGACCAAGTACGAGGACCTCGTCGCCGCCGTGCGTGACTCGGAGACGTTCATCAACGGCGGCGGGCCGCAGTGGGGCAAGCCGCGACCACCGCTCGAGGTCGACCGGCCGATCCACACGCAGTTTCGCCGCCTCCTCCAGCCCTACTTCCACCGGTCGCGCATGGCGGCGCTGGAGCCGAAGGTGCGCGGCTTCGTCGTCGAGTTGCTCGACCCACTCCTCGCCGCGGGCCGCGGCGACGTCGCCCCCGCGCTGACGTACCCGCTGCCCGCCCGCGTGCTCGCCGCGTTCCTGCACCTCCCCGAGAGTGCGTGGCCGTTCCTGAAGGCGTGGTCGGAGGAGCTGTTCGAGAACGAGGAGGGACGCGGGAACAACCCGGCGAAGGTGCAAGAGGCGAGCCAACGGCTGTACGACTACTCAGCGGAGGTCGTCGCCGACCGGAAGGCGAACCCGCTCGATCCCGCCGAGGACCCGGTCAGCGGCCTCCTCGGCGCGGAGGGCGTCACGGAGGACGACGTCGTGCAGGTGCTCCGCCTCCTGCTCACGGCCGGTCACAACTCGACGACGAGCGCGCTCGGCAGCTGCATCCTCGCGGTGGCACGCGACCCCGATGTACAGAGGCGCCTGCGGGCCGACCCGTCGCTGATCCCGTCGGCCGTCGACGAGTTCATGCGCCTCGAGACGCCCGTGATGGCGATGCCGCGCTGGGCGTCGCGCGACACGGAGCTGCGGGGCCGGAAGATCGCGCGCGGTGACCAGCTCTTCCTCGTCTGGCAGTCGGGCAACCGCGACCCCGACTTCTGGGGCCAGACCGTCGACGAGTGCGTCGTCGACCGCAAGCCGAACCCGCACCTCGTCTTCGGCCACGGCCTGCACCGCTGCATCGGCGACGTCGTCGCGCTGCTCGAGCTCCGTGTGACTCTCGAGGAGCTCCTCGGCACACACAGGCTGGATCGAGCTCGACGGCGAGCCGGTGCGCACGACCTGGGTGCGCTTCGGCGTCAGCAAGCTGCCGATGCGTTTCTCCTGAGCAGTATCAGGGTACTTGACGAGTCTCAGGTTGCCTGAGACTATGCCTCGGCCCACGCCGCAGGAGAGGGGGAGAACATGTTCGACCACAGTGAGGCTGCGCCGCGGATGCGGCTCGGCGTCGGGATTGCGCTCATGCTCGCCGTCGGTGTCGCTTCGGTCGTCGTGGCCGCGACGACGCGCACCGCAGGCGCTGCCACAGCCGCGACAACGGAGGTGATCTCGGGCACGCTCGCCGACGGGACGCCGTGGCGCGTCGCCAAGCCGACGCCCTGGAACGGCACGATCATCCTCGACCTCGACGGATTCGCGAATGCGAACCCGACCAGCCCGAGCGTCATCCAGAGCTGGATGACCGAGCACGGCTACGCCATCGGCGGCACCACCCGCGAGCCGGTCGGCTACCGCTTCCGGCAGGCCGTCGACAACCTGCTCGCCGTACGGGATGCATTCACCGCGAGATTCGGCACGCCGACGCGCACGATCACGATGGGAGGCTCGCGCGGCGGCTTCGTGTCGCGCATCGCGATGGAGATGTACCCGCAGATCTTCGACGGGGCGCTGCTCTCGGCCGGCGGCGGTGCGGGCGAGATCGCGACCTTCAACTCGCACCTCGACGGGCTGTTCGCGCTGAAGATGCTCGTCGATCCGAACGCACCGATCCCGCTCGCGAACGTCACGAACCCGTTCGCCGACAACGCGGCGATCAACGCACTCGTCCGTCAGGCGATGACGACGCCGGCCGGGCGTGCCCGCCTCGGGCTCGCGGCCGCCTTCGAGCAGATGCCGCTCTGGGCGTTGGGGCCGGCGCCGGCGACCGATGCGGCGTCGTGGATCGAGCAGATCGGCGGGGAGCTCAATCCGATCGTCGGCACGGTCTTCGGCTTCGCGAACCCGGCGCAGGTGCGCCAGGGCATCGAGCGTGCCGCAGGGGGCAACCCGCTCTGGAACAACGGCGTCAACTACACCGAGCTGCTCGCCCGCTCCGGGCGCTCGCAGCTCGTCCGCGACCTCTACGCGGCCGCCGGCCTCGATCTCCGGGCAGACCTGGAGACGCTCGCCGACGCGCCCGCGTGTACGGCGGACCCGGCGGCGGTCGCCGTCGCCGAGCAGCAGATGGCGTACACGGGCGAGATCCGCGGCCCCGTGATCGTCGTCGACAACATCGGCGACCCGGTCGACTCCGAGGCGTACAAGGAGGCGTACGAGCGCACGGTTTCGAGCGCAGGGAACAGGCGCCTGCTGCGGTCGACGTGGATCGCATCCGCGGGGCACGCCAACCAGACGGTGCTCGAACGGCTCGCCGGTTTCGTGAAGCTGATCGAGCGACTGGACACGGGCAAGTGGAGCTCGACCTCCGCCGAGGCCATGGCGGAGGCCGCGGCGCAGATCGACGCCGAGTCGGAACTGAACCTCGGCGCCTCGCGCTTCATCGACTACCACCCGCTGAAGCCGCTTCGCGAATGGGACGGCAAGGACTTCGGCAGGTACGACCCGGAGGACTGAGGGTGGATCGGGCGGGGCCGCGAGGCGGCCCCGCTCCGCTACTCGCTGACGAGCGCCGAGCGGTCGATCGCGCGCTTGAGGATCTTGCCTGTCGGGCCCTTCGGCAACTCGTCGACGAACACGATCCGGCGCGGGTACTTGTACGCCGCGACGCGCTCCCTCGCCCACGCCTGGAGGTCCTCGACGTCGAGCGTCGTGCCGGGTCGTCGCACGACGAGCGCCGCGACCTCCTCGCCGAGCGTCTCGTGCGGGAAACCGACGACGGCCGCCTCGAGCACGTCCGGGTGCGCGTACAGCGCCTCCTCGACCTCGCGCGGATACACGTTGTAGCCGCCGCGGATGATCAGCTCTTTCTTGCGATCGACGAGGAAGAGATAGCCCTCCTCGTCCACGTAGCCCATGTCGCCCGTGGCCAGCCAACCATCCGCGTCGATCGCCTCGGAGGTCGCCTCGTCGTCTGCCCAGTAGCCCGGAATCACCGACGGACCGCGGAACTGCACCTCGCCGACGCCACGCTCGTCTGGATCGTGGATGCGCATGTCGGTTCCACCGAGCGGCATCCCGACCGAGCCCGGCTTGCGCTCCTGCCCGACGGTGTACGTCGTTGCGATCCCGCTCAGCTCGGTGAGGCCGTAGCCCTCGTAGACGTCGCCGGCGAAGATGCGCTCGAAGTCGCGCGCGACCTCGACCGGGACGGCGGCGCCGCCGACGTGCGCGATCCGCACGGGAGGCAGCTCGTCGGCGCTCCGCGCAGCCTGGCAGAGCGCGATGCACATCGTCGGGACGCCGAGGAGGATCGTCGTTCCCGTCCGCGTCATCGTCGCCAGCGTCTGCTCGGGCTCGAACCGCCCGACAACGGACACGGCCGCACCTGCGAGCAGCGTCGAGAGGATGCCCGTCGATTGTCCGAGCACGTGCGAGAACGGCGCGGCGCCGAGGACGACGTCGTCCTCAGTGAACGCCATCGCGTCGGCCGCATTGCGGGCCGCAGCCAGGATGCCGCCGTGCGTCAGGATCGCGCCCTTCGGCCGGCCGGACGTTCCGGACGTGAACAGGATCACCGCCGGGTCGGTGTCGTGTCTGTCCACGACCTCGCCGGCCGCCTCTCCCGCAGTAGGCAGCTCCTCGTCGACGAACACCGCGGGCGTCGAGCTCGCGACCCGCTCGGCGATCTCCGGCGGCGCGAGCAGCGGGTTGAGCGGGACGACGACGGCGCCGAGCCGGAGGGCGCCGAAGTACGCGGCGAGGAACGCGGGTGAGTTGGGAAGCTTGATCGCGACGCGATCGCCCGCACCGACACCCCGTTCGCGCAGCTCTCGCGCCGCGACGGCTGCCCGGCGGTCCAGCTCTGCGTACGAGAGCGCGGCCCCGTCGAACCAGAGTGCCGGCCGGTCGCCGTGCACGGCCGCACCGTCTGTCAGGATGCGGGCGAGGTTCATCCGGCTGAGGGTCGCAGGTTACCTGACATTATGTAGACAGTGACAGAGCCCGCGCAGATTCCCGAGCCCATGCACGAGCAGCCCGAGCCGCGCATCAGTTACGTCGTCGCGCGACTCGAGCGTGCGCTGCGCGTGGAGATCAACGAGCGGGTGCGGCCGCATGGGCTGACGACGCTCCAGTACACGACGCTCAGCATCCTCGGGCGAAGAGGCGAGCTGTCGAACGCGCAGCTGGCGCGGCGCGCATACATGACGCCGCAATCGATGAGCGAGGTGATCGAGGCGCTCGAGCAGAAGGGTCTCGTCGAGCGCACGCCACACCCGAACCACCGTCGCGTCTTCCCGGCGGCGCTGACGCAGAAGGGCCGCAAGGTGCTCGAAGCGTGCGATGCGGCGGTCGACGAGCTCGAGCGCGAGATGCTCGGAGAGCTGACGCCGCATCAGGTCAAGAGCCTGCGGAACGGGCTGATCAGCGCGGTGCGCGCGCTCCACGCCGGCTTTCCGCTCCGCTGACTATCAGGTAGCCTGATTCTCCTGAGCAGGGGACCAAGGAGGAATCGATGGGAGTCCTGGAGGGAAAAGCGGCCGTCGTCACCGGGTCGGCGCGGGGAATCGGACGCGCAGCCGCGGAACTGCTCGCGGAGCAGGGTGCGCGCGTGCTGATCACCGACCTCGACGAAGACATCGCGCAGGAAACGGCGTCCGCGATCGGCGGCGAGATCGCGGTCTTCGGCGGCGACCTCACGAAGGAGGGCGTGCCCGAGGCTGTCGTGCAGAAGGCCATCGACGAGTTCGGGCAACTGGACATCGTCGTCAACAACGCGGGCTACACGTGGGACGGAATGGCGCACAAGATGAGCGACGAGCAGTTTCGCGCGATGCTCGAGATCCACACCGTCGTCCCGTTCAAGCTCCTCCGGGCGGCGGCGCCGTATCTGCGCGATGCCGGCAAGGCCGACAAGGAGGCCGGCCGGGAGGTCTTCCGCAAGGTGGTCAACGTCACGTCGATCTCCGGGACCCAGGGCAACCTCGGTCAGGCGAACTACTCCACCGCGAAGGCCGGCCTGATAGGGCTGACGAAGACACTTGCCCGCGAGTGGGGCCCGTTCAAGGTGAACGTGAACGCGGTCGCCTTCGGATTCGTCGAGACGCGCCTCACAGCCGCGTCCGACAACGGCGGCGAGCAATTCGTCAAAGACGGCGTCGAGATCCCGCTCGGGATCCCGGAGAAGATGCGGCAGATGGCGCCCCTCGTCATTCCGCTCGGGCGCCCGGCAACACCCGAGGACGCGGCAGGCCCGATCTTCTTCCTCTGCTCGCCGTGGTCGAACTTCGTCCACGGACAGGTGATCACCGCGAGCGGCGGGCAGACGACCGGGATGACGTCGTGAGCTCAACCGCGTTGATCCGGCGAGAGCGGCGGCTGGTGGCCACTTGACTATCAGGTAGGCTGATACTAGGTTGGCGCTGTTCAGCTTGCCCTCGCTCGTTGGAGGAGCAAGCGCAGGGGTCAACGTTTGAACAGAGGAGGAGCGATGGTGGATCTCCTGTCTCGACAACGGCGTCGCCTCGCCCCGAAGGTCGTCTTAGGCGCGCTCATCGCAATGGTCGTGTGCAGCGGGGCCGTGTCGGCGAACCCGCCGGCGGGCGGCATCGGGGAGATCACGGTGTTGTCGAATCGCGCGGACCTCGTTTCAGGGGGCGACGCACTCGTGTCGGTCGATCTCCGCGCCAATCCGCGCGCAGTGAGGGTAGAGCTCAACGGCGACGACATCACGGACGCATTCGCCGTCCGCCCGAACGGCCGCTTCGAAGGGATCGTCACGCACCTCGAACAGGGCGCAAACACCCTACGAGTGCGCCCGGGGAACGGGGTCGGACAGTCGATCGAGATCGACAACCACCCGATCGGTGGGCCGGTCTTCTCGGGCCCGCAGGTTCAGCCCTGGCTCTGCCGCACACAGCTGCAAACGAATCCGTCGCTCGGGACGGCGACCGACACGACATGCAATGCGCCGACGGTGGTCGAGCTCTTCTACCGAAATCTCAGCGACCAGTTCGTCCCGTATGACCGGTCGAGCCCGCCCGCACCGGCAAGCATCCAGCAAACGACGACGGACGAGGGCAAGACCGTCCCGTTCATCGTCGAGCGCCTGACGGGTACCGCCAACCGCGGCATCTACCAGTTCGCACTCATCGTCGACCCGACGAAGCCGGTGTCGCCGTGGACTGAGCAGCCCTGGAATCACAAGTACGTCAATACGTTCGGGGGCGCGTGCGGCGTCAACTACCAGCAGCCGACGGTCGGCAACGTGCTCAGCGGCCAGAACGTCTCCCTGATCGGCCGCGGCTTCGCGGTGGGAACTTCGAGCCTGAACACGTACGGCAACCAGTGCAACGACATCGTCTCCGCCGAGGCACTGATGATGACGAAGGAAGTCCTCACGGAGCGCCACGGTCAGATCCGCTACACGATCGGTAACGGAGCCTCGGCGGGAACCATGCAGCAACACCTCATCGCCGAGGGATACCCGGGCCTCCTGGACGGCATCACCACCAGCCTCCTCTACGAGGACCACTGGTACCAGGTGGTCAGCTCGTTCGACTGCATCCTGCTCTGGCGCTACTTCGGACTGCCGAATGGGTTGCTGGGCCTGCCGAACAATCCGAACCCGCTGTTCCTGACGCCGGTCGAGCGTCAGAAGGTGTGGGGCTCAAACCCGGCTGGACCCGACAACATGTGCGGGACAAAGATCAACTTCACGGTGGTCGAGCTCATTGCGGACTCGCCGTTCGGCTGCTCTGGCCCGGTAGAGCCTCCGCTCTGGCGCTGGAACGCGGTGACGAATCCGACCGGCACCAGGTGCACGATTCAGGACTACCAGAAGGCGCTGTTCGGACTTGGTCCGGACGGGAAGGCGCCGAGCCCGATCGACAACGTCGGTGTGCAATACGGGCTCAAGGCGCTCCGAGCGGGAACGCTGACCACGGAGCAATTCGTCGACGTGAACGCCCGTATCGGCGGGCTCGACATCGACGGCGTCTGGCAGTCCCAGCGAACCGGGGGGAACGTCGGCGCGCTGGAAACGCTCTATCGCAGCGGCCGGATCGTCAGCGGGCGAGGCACCGCGAGCGTCGCCGAGATCGAAGTGCGCTCCAATATCACGGACACGGGCTTCCACCCTCCGTTCCACTCGTTCACGTACCGCGCTCGGCTTGACCGCACCAACGGCAACCACGACACCCATGTGATCTGGGTTCCGAACGGCGGCCAGTCCCCGGACCCGATCCTCACGGTGGACGAGTGGCTCGCGGGCGTCGAGGCGGACTCGAGCGCCGATGCGCTGTCTGTCAAGCTCGCCCGGCACAAGCCGGCCGAGGCGGTCGATGCGTGCTTCCGCGCGGGAGGTGTCGTGCAGGACGTGATGTGCACCGACCCGGCGACTGGTCTGCCCGGTTGGCAGTACTACGAGAACCCGAGACTGGTGGCAGGCTGGCCGTTCACCCTCGACCACTTCAAGTGCCAGCTGAAGCCGCTCGACCGGTCCGATTACGTCCCGATCGCGTTCACCGACGCCCAGTGGGCCCAGCTCAACCAGGCATTCCCAACGGGCGTCTGCGACTACAGCAAGCCGCCGGTCGGGCAGCAGCCGTCGGTTCCGTGGCTCACCTTCGCCGCCGGCCCGGGCGGACAACCGCTCGGGGATCCACCGGGGTCGCAGGGACCGCCAGCGACGGCTCCAGGGCGGAACAGGTAGGTGGCCCGATCAGACTCGATCCCCACGACATCGCATGCTGTTGAGCCCGCCCATCGAACAAGGAGCGAAGCGATGAAGAAAGTGCTCGTGCTGTTGGCGGCTGCGTTGGGTGCCGTGACAATGCTGACCGGCTTCACGGACGCCGGCCCTCAGGCGCCGAGCGGGACCGTCTACCTCGGCATGGATGCGCCGTTGACGGGGCCGCAGGCGATCGTAGGTCAGGGCGACCGCGAAACGGTCCTCGCGCTCGTCCGGTACTGGAACGGGCGGGGCGGCATCAACGGCCGTCGACTCGTCGTCGACATCCTCGACAACGCTTCGAATCCGTCGCAGGCAGTGCAGAACGTCCAGCGCTTCACCTCCGACTCCAAGTACGTCGGCATTCTCGGTTCGGGGAACGCGGCCGCGGCGGTCGCGACCGCGCCGCTGGCGACGGAGGCTCAGATCCCATTCCTCGCACTCTCACCGCCGACCACGCTCGTGGCGCCCCCCAGGCCGTACGTCTTCGTCGCTCTTCCCACGTCGCGGCTCTACGCGTACAGCATGGCGCAGTATCTGAAGACGCAGGGCGTGACCAGGATCGCGCTGATCGGCGACAACGGGGGCTTCGGCCGCGACGGCGTCGCGCAGGTCCAGGCGCTCGCGAAGTCATACGGCTTCACGATCACCGACTCGATCATCTTCGCCCCCACGGCGACGAGCTTCGCGGCAGAGCTCGCGAAGGTGAAGAACTCGGACGCACAGGCGCTCTGGATGTGGACCGTCACGCCCGCGGGGAACACGATCGTCAAGGAGTTCCGGCAGCTCCAGCTCTCCCAGCGACTCGTCCTCACCGGCGGCAACCTCTCGCCGCAGTTCCTCGAGGCGACGTGCCCCGACGTCAACGGCGCGCTGGTCAACGGCTTCCTCGGCAGCGTCTGGCAGCAGCTGCCGCGCAGCAACCCGACCCGCGCGCTCGCGCAGCTCGTCGAGCGGCAGGTGGGACACCCGATCTCGGTGTTCAATGTCGACGCTTCGACGGCGCTCTTTGCCTTCCAGGCCGCGATGCAGCGCGGAGGGTTCACCCGCAGCGGGATCACCACTGCGCTCGAGACGAAGCTTCGGCGCCTGCCGACGCCCGGCGGCCGGCTGTACCTCGGCCCCCGAAACCACAGCGGGATCCAGATGGACAGCATGTGGGCAGGGAGAATCGCGTCGTGCAAGCCGAGGGCCCTGTTCGGAGCGGCGTTCCGCCGATAGCCGAGCTCGCCCACACGGAAGTCGGCGTCGCGGACCTCGCGTGTGAGGTCCGCGGCGTCACCAAGGCGTTCGGCGCGGTCGCGGCCGTCGACCAGGTCGACCTCTCGATCGAGCGAGGATCGCTGACGTGCCTGATCGGCCCCAACGGAGCGGGCAAGTCGACGCTGCTCGGCTGCATCTCCGGCCTGCTCCGTGTCGACAACGGGCGCGTCGTCGTCGAGGGCAGTGACGTAACGCGCTGGACGGCGCATCGCCGCACGTCCGCCGGGCTCGGCACCGTGTTCCAGACGACCCCGCCGCTCGCGCACCTCGACGTTCTGGGGAACGCGATGGTCGGGTGCCATCCGTGGACGCGCGCCGGATTCATTGAGGCGATGCTGCGTGCGCCCTGGGAGCGGCGAGAGGAGCGCCGGATCGAGGAGGAGGCGCACCGAGCGCTCGCGCTCGTGGGCCTCGCCGACCGCGCGTCCGTCCCCGCCGGCTCGTTGCCGCTCGGACAGCTACGACTGCTCGCCGTCGCGCGCGTTCTCGCGCAGCGGCCACGGGTCCTGTTGCTCGACGAGCCCGCGGCAGGCCTGCGTGGCGGCGAGAAGGAACGCCTTGCCGGCACGCTGCTCGCGCTCAAAGAGCGTGGTCTCACGCAAATCCTGGTGGAGCACGACATGGCGTTCGTCGGCGCGCTCGCCGACCGCGTCGTCGTGCTCGACCGGGGTCGCATCATTGCCGACGGCACCTCTGCGGAGGTGCGAGCCAACGAGCGTGTCGTGGAGGCGTACCTGGGGTCGGCAACGCTGTGACCCTGCTCGACGTCCGTGACGTCGTCGTCCGTTACGGCCAGGCCGTTGCCGTCGACGGCGTCTCGCTCGAGGTCGGCGCGCGGGAGCGCGTCGCCCTGATCGGCCCCAATGGCGCCGGGAAAACGTCGGTTCTCAACGCGGCGTGCGGCGTCGTCCGGCCGGCTTCGGGTCGCGTCCGGATCGAGGGCGACGACGTGACCGGATCGGCGCCCGGAGCCGTCGTGCGCAGAGGGATCAGCCAGGTGCCCGAGGGACGCCACGTCTTCGCGACGCTGCCCGTGGAGGCGAACCTCCTGCTCGGGGCGTACGGGCGCGTGTTCAGCCTCGAGATCGTCTCCTCGACGCTGCGGTACCAGCGCCGAAAGGGGGACATTCGTGAGCGGCTCGACCGCGTCTATACCCTGCTCCCGCAGCTCCGTGAGCTCCGCGACCGCCCGGCGGGGCGAACATCGGGCGGCCAGCAGCAGATGGTCGCGATCGGTCGCGCGCTGATGGCCGAGCCGCGGCTGCTCGCGATCGACGAGCTCTCGCTCGGGCTCGCCCCTCTGCTGGTGCAGCAGCTCGCGGAGTTCCTGCTGCGCCTGAACGAGGAGGAAGGTGTGGCGATCCTGCTCGTGGACCAGAGTGCGGCGCTCGCGTTCTCGTTGTGCGAGCGCGCGTATGTGCTCGAGACGGGACGCGTAGTCCTTGCGGGCACGAGTCGTGACCTCGAGGGGCGAGCCGAGGTCCGCAGCGCCTACCTGGGCGGGCCTTCTGGGGAACGAGCGTGACGACCTTCCTCCAGCTCGTCGTCGTCGGGATCTCGACCGGTTCCCTCTTCGCCATCGTGGGCATGTCGCTCGTCCTCGTCTACCGCGCGACCGGGATCGTGAACTTCGCGCAGGGCGTGTTCGCTGTGCTCGGCGGGTTGTTGACGTACTCGCTCGGCCAGCACGTGTCGCTCGTCGTCGCCGCACTGCTCGCCGTCCTGATCACGGCGTTCGTGGCGACGCTTGTCGCGGTGGTCGCCGTCGGCATCCGGGGACGCACGACGCCCCTCGCCAGCCTGATCGTGACCGTCGGGATCGCGCTGCTCGCAGAGGCTGTGCTGCTGGCGGCCTTCGGGGAGGTGCCACGTTCGTATTCGGCGGTCTCGGATCGCGCCTGGAACGTCGGTGGCGTGCTCGTCCAACCGCAGTACGCCGTGCTGGCCCTCGTCGGCGTCGCAGCCGCGCTCGGGCTCACGCTCTTCCTTCGACGGACGATCGTCGGCCAGGCGCTCGTCGCCTCCGCGGACTCACCGCGTGCCGCCGAGCTGATCGGGCTCAACCTTCGCTCCGTCGCGGTGATCGCCTTCGCGATTGCCGGCGCGCTGACCGCGATCGGCGGCGTCCTGCTCGCGCCGACGGTGCCGGTGACGTACAACGCCGATCTTTCGATCACGATCAACGGGTTCGCCGCGGCCGTCTTCGGCGGGCTCGCCTCGATCCGGCTCGCCTTGCTCGGCGGCTACGCACTGGGAATCGTCGAGCAGCTGGTCGTCGGCTACGTCGACCCGCAGTACAACCTCATCATCGCGCTCGCCGTGATGCTCGTCCTCATCGGCTGGCGTTCCCGGGGGGAGCTGGCGGTATGAGCGAGCCCGCGGCGCCTACGCGGGGATGGGGGCGGTGGACGGCCACGCGGCGCCTCGTCATGCTGATAGCCGGCACCGCTGTCGCGTGCTGGCTGCCGTTCCAGCTCGGGAGGGGCGATGTCGGCCTCTACGACCGTATGGGACTGTACGCGCTCGTCGCAATCGGGCTGACGCTCCTCATGGGGTTCGCAGGCCAGGTGTCGCTCGGGCAGGGAGGGTTCTTCCTGATCGGCGCGTACACGTCCGGCTTGCTGACCGTCGGGCTCGATCCAGACACGCGTCTGATCGATCCCGAGGCAGGCATCGACCCTCTCCTCGCCCTCGCGATCGCGCCCGTCGTCAGTGCCGCCGTCGCGCTCCTGATCGGAATTCCACTCATGCGTCTCCGCGGGCACTACCTGGCGTTCGCGACGCTCGCGTTCGCCCTGATTGCCTGGTCGCTCCTCTACGCACAGGACCGGTTCACCGGCGGGCAGTACGGCGTGACCGTCGTCAAGAGGCTCGTCGTCGGCGGGCACGACATCACCGGCGCAACGCACGCTGCCGTCGTCTGGGGCCTGGTCGGACTCGCGCTCCTGCTCTCGACGAACCTCGTCTCCTCGAGATCGGGGCGTGCGCTGCAGGCGATCGCGGCCAACGAGCCCGCGGCCGCCGCCTCGGGGATCAACGTCGCCATGTACAAGCTGAAGCTCTTCGTCTACGCGGCGGCCCTGGCTGGGCTCGCGGGCGGGCTCTTCACGTTCTATGCCCAGTTCCTCGGGCCAGAGGACTTCGTGATCGTGCTCAGTCTGCTGTTCGTCGTGATGGTCTCGATCGGAGGACTCGGCAGCGTGTACGGGGCGGTCGTCGGTGCCGTCGCGATCGTGTGGATCGAGCACGAGCTGCGGGAGCTCGGGACTCGCGAGAGCCTGCTCGGCTGGGGGCTTCCTCCCCAGGGCCCGTCGATCCTCTCGCTCGGAGTCTTCGGACTGCTCCTCATCGTGATCATGCTCTTCTTCCCACACGGCCTGCTGCCGGGCGTCCGCGGCGCGATCGACGCGGCCCGCCGGCGCATGGTCCGACCGCGTCGTATCAGGTAACCTGATTCTCATGACCTCGGAGAGCTTCGACCTCGCGGCGATCGGAATCGCGGGCGAGGAGCGCCGGTACGAGGTCACGGAAGAGGCACTCCGTGCCTACGCCGACGCGACCGACGACATGCCGGGCGGGCCCGTTTTCGCGATCGTGCCCGTCTGGAAGACGATTGCCCCGGCGTCGCGCTCGGTCGCCTCCGACGAGGCGCGCAAGCGCGTCGTCCACTACGAGCACGACATCGTCGCCCACCGGCCGATCGAAGCGGGGACGACGCTGACGTCGCACGCGACGCCGGTCTCGCTGCTCGCCCGGCCGAACGGAACGTCACTCGTGATCAAGGCCGAGACGCGTACAGAGGACGGCGAGCTCGTGAACGAGCAGTACGTGACGGAGTTCTTCCGCGGCGTCGAGGCGGATGAGACCGTGGGTGAGCGTGCGCCGGACCATCGCCTCGCCGTCGACGGCGCCGAGCCCGTCGCGGAGATCACGTACCCGGTCGCACCCGACCAGACGGTTCGCTACGCAGCCGCGTCTGGCGACGACTTCGCCATCCACCTGGACGACGAGTTCGCGCGCGCCGTCGGGCTGCCGGGTCGGATCGTCCACGGCCTCTGCACGATGGCGTTCGCCGGCCGCGCGGTGCTCGAGGCCGCCGGCGTTTCCGACCCGCGTGCCGTGAAGCGGCTTGCCGTCCGCTTCTCGGCGCCGCTCTATCCGGGCGATTCCGTCACGACTCGCATCTGGCGCGTCGACGGCGGCTACGGCTTCGAGTCGGTGAGCTCGGAGGGCACCGCCGTCCTGAAGGACGGAAGGGCGGAGCTGCGCTGACGATCGACCTCGACAAGGTCGTCGCGATCGACGTCCACACGCACGCCGAGGTCGGCCGCACCGGCGAGGACGGCCTCCGCCCCGAATGGCGCGAGGCCGCGCTGAAGTACTTCGGCGAAGGTGGCACGCCGACGGTGGAGGACGTCGCCGCCTACTACCGCGAGCGGAACATGGCGGCGGTCGTGTTCACCGTCGACGCCGAGACCGTCACGGGTCGCGCAGCCGTGCGAAACGAGGAGATCGCGGAGGTCGCCGCCGCCAACGCCGATGTCCTGATCCCGTTCGCGAGCGTCGACCCCAACAAGCCGAACGCCGTCGACGAGGCGCGACGCCTGATCCGCGATCACGCGGTGCGCGGGTTCAAGTTCCACCCCAACCTCCAGGCGTTCTTCCCGAACGACCGCTCGTTCTACCCGCTGTACGAGGTGATCGAGGAGGCGGGCATCCCTGCCCTCTTCCACACCGGGCACTCCGGGATCGGGTCGGGCCTTCCGGGCGGCGGCGGCATCCGCCTCAAGTACTCGAACCCGATGTACGTCGACGACGTCGCGGTCGACTTCCCGAACCTGAAGATCGTGCTCGCGCACCCGTCGTTCCCCTGGCAGGACGAGGCGATCTCCGTCGCGCTGCACAAGCAGCAGGTGTACATCGATCTCTCCGGATGGTCGCCGAAGTACTTCCCGCCCCAGCTCGTCCGCTACGCGAACACCCAGTTGCGCGACCGAGTCCTCTTCGGGTCCGACTTTCCGCTGATCACACCCGACCGCTGGCTCAAAGACTTCGAGCAGGCCGACTTCAAGGACGAGGTCAGGCCGCTGATCCTGAAGGAGAACGCGGCCCGCTTGCTCGGCCTGCGCTGAGCGCGGCGACGCTCTTAGAACGGCGGCATACCTCGTCCTGCATCATGTGGCCTATCAAGCGGTTCATGATCACGATCGAGGCGCCGAACTGGGAAGACTTCGAGGACGTCGAGTTGCCTCGGCTTCCCAAGGTGGGCGAGACGATCGAAACGAAGTACGGAACGTGCCTGGTGACGCGGACCGATTCGCTGCCCGGCACTGAGCCGTACGAGGGCAAGATCATCTGCCGAGTGCCCTAGCACCGCCAGCCGCGGTCTGGAACGCCCTGCGGTCTGAGCGCTCTGCGGTCTGGAACGCTCTTGCGGCCGCGGTCTGGAACGCCTTTGCGGCCGCGAAGCGGACGCCTTCAGGGACTTTCGCGCGATGCACGATCTGCTCCCGCAGATCCTGCATCTTGCGCCAAGAAACAGGGGCGACAGGATTCGAACCTGCGACCTACGGTTTTGGAGACCGCCGCTCTACCAGCTGAGCTACGCCCCTAGGCGTCGAGGCGGATTGTAGCCTTGGCCGGGATGGTCTCCCAGCGGCACGCGCTCGGGCTGCTCTTCCTCGTCTTGACGCTCGGGTTCGGCCTGATCGCGGTGGCCGCCGGCCGCGCAGGGGTCTGGGTCGTCGCTCTCGCGGCGGCGGCGCTCGGCGGCTGGATGGGGACGATGTCGCTGCGGCTCTTGAGCAAGAGTCGGCGCTGAAGCGGCGTATTCTCTCCTCGTGGCGACGGTGGAGGACACGGGGGCGCTGTGGAAGCAGTACCGCAAGACCGGCGAACGGGCGCTCCGCGACCGACTGATCCTCACCTACGCGCCGCTCGTCAAGTTCGTGGCCGGCCGCCTCGGCAGCGGCCTGCCGGCGCACGTCGACGAGGGCGACCTCGTCTCGTACGGCCTGCTCGGGTTGATCGGGGCGATCGAGCGCTTCGACCCCGGCCGCGAGGTCAAGTTCGAGACCTACGCGATCGCGCGGATCAGGGGCGCGATCATCGACGAGCTGCGCGCGCTCGACTGGGTGCCCCGCTCCGTCCGCGCGCGAGCACGGGACATCGAGCGGGCGATCGCCGAGCTCGAGAAACGCCTCCACCGCGCCCCGACCGACGAGGAGATCGCAACCAAGCTCGGCCTGACGCAGGACGAGCTCGACTCGAGCCTGTCCGAGATCTCGCGCTCGTCGATCGCCGCGCTGGACGAGCTCTGGACGGTCTCGTCAGGCGGCGACCAGGTCGCGCTGATCGACACGATCGAGGATACGGAGGGCCCGGCGCCCCAGACCGCGCTCGCGGAGTCCGAGCTGAAGGAGGCGCTCGGCGACGCGATCTCGCGCCTGCCCGAGCGCGAGAAGCTGGTCGTGACGCTCTACTACTACGAGGAGCTGAACCTGCGCGAGATCGGCGAGGTGCTCGGCGTGACCGAGTCGCGCGTCTCGCAGCTGCACACGAAGGCGGTGCTCCGCCTCAAGTCTCGCCTCGGCGGCGGCGCGCGCGCTCCGCTCAACGCCTGACCGTTCCGGCGTCGTTACGATTCGCCTCCCGACCACGTCAGCGAGGAGGAGCTGTTCGCATGCCCGCATTCGAGCCCGGAAAGATCCGCAATGTCGCCGTCGTCGGACACCGCGGCACGGGAAAGACCTCGCTCGTCGAGGCGCTCCTCTTCCAGGCAGGCGAGACGAACCGGCTCGGCACGATCGACGCGGGCTCGACGATTGCGGACTGGGACGACGACGAGCAACAACGGAGGATGTCGATCTCGCTCTCGCTCACCCACGCCGAGTGGCAGGAGCGGAAGATCAACCTGGTCGACATCCCAGGCGACCCGAGCTTCCAGGGCGAGGCGCGCTGCGCGCTGCGGGTGGTCGAGGGCGCGCTCTTCGTCCTCAGCGGCGTGATGGGCGTCGAGGTGGGAACGTCGCGGGTCTGGGCGCGCGCCGAGGAGCTCGGGATCTCGCGACTGCTCTTCGTCAACATGCTCGACCGCGAGCGGGCCGACTTCTACCGCGCGCTCGGGCAGATGCAGGAGCAGCTGTCGGAGCGCTGCGTCGCCGTGCACCTTCCGATCGGCTCGGAGCACGAGCTGACGGGGATCGTCGACATCCTCCACATGTGCTCGTACGCGAGCCCGGAGGGCGAAAAGGAGCCGGAGCCGGGCCCCATCCCTGCGGACATGGCCGACATCGTCGCCGAGTACCGCGAGAAGCTGCTCGACGAGGTCGTCCAGACCGACGAGGCGCTGATGGAGAAGTACCTCGAGGGAGAGGAGCTCGGCGTCGAGGAGGTCGCGCATGCGCTCAAGGACGCCGTCACGCGCGGCGAGGTCTTCCCGGTCGCCTGCGGCGTCGCGACGAAGAACCTCGGCACCCACGCGCTGCTCGACCTGATCGTCGAGGGCGTTCCTTCGCCGGCGAAGGCGGGCTCGATCACGCACATCGAGGGCGCCGACACGGCGGCCTTCGTCTTCAAGACGATCGCGGACCCGTTCGCCGGCCGGATCAACCTCTTCCGAGTCCTCCAGGGCACCGTTCGGCCCGACCAGACGCTGGTCGACGCGCGCACGCACGCGAAGGAGCGGATGGGCTCGCTCCTCTTCCAGCAGGGCAAGGAGCACATCGCGGCCGAGGAGTTCGGGCCGGGGGACATCGGCGCCGTCGCGAAGCTGAAGGAGGTGCAGACCGGCGACCTCCTGCTCGACAAGGAGGTCGCGACCGACGTGCCCGAGATCGGGTTCCCCGAGCCGGTGATGAGCTTCGCCGTGACGCCCAAGCACAAGGGCGACGAGGAGAAGGTCGCGGCGGCGATCCGGCGCCTCGCCGAGGAGGACCCGACGCTGCGGCTGCGCCGCGACCCGCAGACCGGGGAGGAGATCCTCTCCGGGATGAGCCAGATGCACGTCGAGGTCGCGCTCGACCGCGCCAACCGTCGCTTCGGCGTCGACGTCGAGCTGCACCCGCCCCGCGTGCCGTACCTCGAGACGATCCGGAAGGAGTCGCGCGCGCACGCCCGATACAAGAAGCAGACGGGCGGGCGGGGCCAGTTCGGCGACTGCTCGATCGTGCTCGAGCCGCTGGACGGGCACGTGGGCTACGAGTTCGTCGACAAGATCGTCGGCGGCGTGATCCCGCAGGGCTTCCGGCCCGCCGTGGACAAGGGGATCCAGGAGGCGATGCACCAGGGCGAGCTCGCCGGCGCGCCGGTGCAAGGCGTGCGCGTGCTGCTCGTCGACGGCTCCTACCACACGGTCGACTCCTCCGAGATGGCGTTCAAGATCGCAGGCTCGATGGCCTTCAAGGACGCCTACGCGAAGGCCGAGCCGGTGTTGCTCGAGCCGATCATGGAGCTCGAGGTGACCGTTCCCGACGACGCCGTGGGCGCGATCAACGGCGATCTCAACTCCAGGCGCGGCCGGCTGCAGGGGATGGAGCCCGCCGCCGGGATGACGACGATCAAGGCCGAGGTGCCGATGTCGGAGGTGCTCACCTACTCGCAGACGCTCACCTCGCTCACCGGCGGCCGCGGCGACTACTCGATGCACTTCCTCCGCTACGAGGAGGTGCCCGCCCACGTCGCCCAGAAGGTGATCGAGGAGACGAAGCGCGAGCGAGAAGCCGCCGCAGCTCATTAGCGTCGGTGGTTAGATCGTCTGCGGTTCGCCCTGCTGCTGAGGCGATTCGCCTTCGCGGAGGCGCTTGATCAGCTCTGTCACGTCGGCGAGCTCCTGCTCGAGGTCGCGCTGGTATTCGTCCAGCCGCTCGAGCACGTTCTCGCGCGCGTAGAAGCGCGCGCCCAGAGGTGGGCGGCGGCGCTGAAATCTGCGGTGGTGCATCTGTTCACCTCCTTTCCGCATGTCGGTCGAGGAAGCGGTCGATCCGGGCGCGGGTGTCGGCGAGTGCGGCGGCCCAGCGCTCGAGGGCGGCGTGGCCCGCGGGAGTCAGCTCGTAGGTGCGCTTCGCGGGGCCCGGCAGCGTCTCGTCCCACTCGCTCGTGACGAGCCCCTGCTCCTCGAGGGCACGCAGAACGCGGTAGAGGTTGCCGACGTCCACGCGCTCCTCGCCGGTCACGGACGGCAGGCGCTCGAGCAGGTCGTAGCCATGGGACGAGCGCTCTCCGAGGAGGAGGAGGATCGCCGCGACCTGGAAGCGCTCGATCCTGCCGCTTCGCCTACCGTGCCTTCTGCGCCCGTACATATGTCTAATACATATAGCAGGCGAAGCCCGGCGCAGGCCTGGGCCTGTGGAAAGAACGTCAGGAGTGCTACGGTCGCCGCATGCGCGCGACGGCGACGCGGACTTGCGCTATTTGCGAGCGGACCTTGCTCATGGGGGAGCACCCGATCCGCTTCTCGCCCGACGGCGGCGAGTACGTGGACGTCTGCGAGCTCTGCGCCGAGATCGCGCTCGAGCACGGCTGGCTGCGCGAAGGCAGTCAGCCCCTGCCGACCGTGTCGCTGCACGCGCGGCGGCGCCGGCGTGGCCTGGGCAGCCTGCTCGGCGGAGGCAGGCGGGCTGAGGAGGCGCCGGTCGCGGGCGACCCGATCCTGCGCCGCCTCTCCGAGCCCGAGCTCGCGCTCGTCGAGGCTGCAGACCTCTTCAACCTGAGCCAGCACCGCCGCACCGTCGCCGGCGTCGCGAAGAGCCTGGGCGCGCCGAAGGCGTCGATCCTCCCGCTCTCGGGGGTGAGCGGCGAGATGATCGTGACGGTGGCGTGGGAGATCTCCTGGTACCAGTACCGCGTCTCGCCGGACGCCGCGCACCCCGTCCGGATCGTCGAGCGCGGCCACGATCTCGAGGACCTCGAGACCACGTACATGGCCTGGAACGCCCACCTCGCCGCCGACGGGCGCCTGATGCCCGACATCGCCCGGATCTAGGGCCCCGTGCCCGACTCCGGGACGCTGCTGCTGTTCGCCGCCGCAGCGCTGGCGCTGATCGTCGTGCCCGGCCCGGCGGTGCTCTACATCGTCGCTCAGTCGATCGACCGCGGACGGACGGCCGGGCTCGTCTCCGCATTGGGGGTCGCGGCGGGCGGCCTCGTCCACGTCACTGCGGCGGCGATCGGGCTCTCGTCCCTGCTCGTCTCCTCGGCGACCGCCTTCGCCGTCGTCAAGTACGCGGGCGCCGCCTACCTGATCGGGCTCGGCCTGCACACGCTCTTCGTTCGCCGCGAGGAGGCGCCTGCTGCGACCGCGCCAGCGGAGCGGCGCCTGCGCCGTGTCTTCTGGCAGGGCGCCGTCGTCAACGTGCTCAACCCGAAGACGGCGCTCTTCTTCTTCGCCTTCCTGCCGCAGTTCGTGGATCCCGAGAAGGGATCGACCGGCCTCCAGATCGCCGTTCTCGGGCTCGTCTTCGTCGTCGTGGCCGTCGTCAGCGACAGCATCTGGGCGCTCGCCGCCGGGACCGCGTCCGAGCGCCTCCGCAACAGCCGACGCTTCCTCACGCTGCGGCGCTACGTGTCCGGCTCGGTCTTCGTCGGGCTCGGCGCGTTGGCGGCGACGGCGCGGAAGGGCGCGTAGTCGTGCCCCGCTGGATCGCGAAGCCGCTCGCGGACGTGCCGACGATCGCGCCCGAGCAAGACGACGACCCGGTCTGGTATCCGCTCCAGCACCACCTCGGCCTCTCGATGGTCGGTGTCAACGCCTACGTCGCGGCCGAGCCGGGCGTGGCGCTGCTCGAAGAGCACGACGAGCGCGAAAGCGGCCAGGAGGAGCTCTACATCGTCGTCACAGGCGCGGCGAGGTTCACGCTCGAGGGCGAGGCGGTCGAGGCCACCTCGCCGTTCGTCGTCGCCGTGCTCGACCCGACCGTCACGCGCTCCGCTGTCTCGGTCGCCGCCGACACGACGCTCGTCGCGCTGGGCGGCGAGCCGCGTCAGGGCTTCCGGTCGAGCTGGAACGAGCGTTGGTTCGCGGGCGTCCCGCGCGCAGGGGGTGGCCCGGACGCCGCGAATCCCGCAGACTGAGCCGATGATCTACTGCGTCATCCCCCGCGAGCTCGAGGACGACCTCTTCGAGAAGATGGTCGAGTACTACGAGGACAACCCGAACGTGACCGTGATCGTCGACCGGCGCGAGGGGGACGACCGGCGTAACGGACGCGAGTACGGCGGCAAGCGAGAGCTGCGCGACCGGCGCCGGGCCCGGATCCCGGGCACCTTCCCGGAGACCGACTCTCCGTAGTCCTCGTCCGGGTTATCCGTACGAGGACGGATTGAAGTAGCTGACGCAGCCGGCCGCGCCGAGCTGGCGGAAGAGCGTGCGCAGGCGGGTCGCCTCACGCTCGTAGTCCTGGACCGCCTTCCGCAGGAGACTCTCGTCGTAGCGCGTCTGCAGCCGGCGGCCGACGAGCTCGTCCTTCGCGTGCTGCTCCGCGAGGCGGCCGACCGCCTCGTCGACCTTCGCGCGGTCGGGCGGGCGGGGAATCGCCCGCAGGCTGGCGACGAGTCGGCCCTCGACCGCGGTCGTCTCGACGAAGAGGCGGACCGAGCGCTTCGTGTTCGACTCGCCGGTGGTGCCGGAGCTGGTCAGCGCTGCGCGCACCGTGTCCAGGCTGTTCACGCACTGCGCGCTGGCGCGCTCGGCCCACGTCTGCGGCTTCGGGAGAGGCGCGGGCAGCGGCGTCTCTGCCTCGGAGTCGACCGTGCGCAGCCCGACGGCGACCACGCCGGCGAAGACGGCGAGCCCGACTGCGACCGCAGCCACCCAGAGCTTCCACATCGTCCCTCAAATGTAGCCTCGCCGACCGGGTCGTGACTAGACTCAGCCCGATGGCGGTCGCAGCCGAGCGCAGCAAGAACTACGTCGGCGGCGAGTGGCTCGACGGCGCGTCGGGCGAGACGTTCGAGTCGCGCGTCCCGGCGACCGGCGAGGCGCTCGCCACCTTCCCGCGCTCCGGCGCCGAGGACGTCGACCGCGCCGTCGAGGCGGCGCGGGCCGCATTCGAGGAGTGGCGGCTCGTTCCCGCTCCCGAGCGCGGTTCGATCCTGCTCCGCTTCGCGCGGCTGCTCGAGGACCGCAAGGACGAGCTGACCGAGCTGATGAGCCGCGAGATGGGGAAGGTGCTCGCGGAGGCGGGCGGCGACGTCCAGGAAGCGATCGACATGTCGATCTACATGGCCGGCGAGGGCAGGCGGATGTTCGGCCACACGACGCCGTCCGAGCTGCGCGACAAGTTCCAGATGTCGGTCCGGATGCCGGTCGGAGTCGTCGGCGCGATCACGCCCTGGAACTTCCCGATCGCGATCCCGGCCTGGAAGCTCGCGCCGGCGCTCGTGTGCGGCAACACCGTCGTGCTCAAGCCGGCGGAGGACACGCCGCTCCTCGCGGCGCGCTTCGTCGAGCTGCTCGGCGAGTCGGGCTTGCCGGACGGTGTCGTCAACCTCGTCCACGGCTACGGCGAGGAGGCGGGCGACCGGCTCGTGCGCCATCCCGACGTCCCGATCATCACCTTCACCGGCTCGCGCGAGACGGGCGTGCTCGTGACGAAAGCCGCGGCGGACAACCTCAAGCACGTCCACCTCGAGCTCGGGGGCAAGAACGGGATCGTCGTCATGGACGACGCCGACCTCGACCTCGCCGTGGAGGGGATCGTCTGGTCGGCATTCGGCACCTCCGGCCAGCGCTGCACCGCCGCGAGCCGCGTGATCGTGCACGAAGCCGTCTACGGCGAGCTTCAGAAGCGGCTCGTCGCGCGGGCCGAGGCGATGCGGATCGGCCCCGGCTGGGATCCGGAGACGGATCTCGGCCCCGTGATCAACCAGGAGTCGCTCGACAAGATCCACTCCTACTCCGGAATCGGCTCGGACGAGGGCGCCAAGCTGCTCACCGGCGGCGAGGCCGCGACCGAGGGCGACCTCGGCAAGGGCTTCTTCTACCGCCCGACGATCTTCGCCGACGTCGACCCGCAGATGCGGATCGCGCAGGAGGAGATCTTCGGCCCGACCACGGCGCTGATCCCGGTGAGGTCGTTCGACGAGGCGCTCGAGGTCGCGAACGGGATTCGCTACGGGCTCTCCTCGTCGATCTTCACGCGCGACGTGAACAGGGCGTTCCGGGCGATGCGCGACCTCCAGTCCGGGATCACGTACGTCAACGCGGGCACGACCGGAGCCGAGGTGCACCTGCCCTTCGGCGGCACGAAGGACACCGGCAACGGCCACCGCGAGGCGGGCCAGGCGGCGCTCGACGTCTTCACGGAGTGGAAGTCGCTCTACGTCGACTACTCGGGCAAGCTGCAGCGCGCGCAGATCGACAACGTCGAGCCGGCACCGTAGTGCCCGACAAGGTCAACCTCGCCGAGAAGCTGGCGTCGTTCGACGAGCACTTCAGCCCCAAGATCGTCGGCACCTACAACGGCAACAAGATCCAGGTCGCGAAGACGCGCGGCGAGTTCGTCTGGCACACGCACCCCGACACGGACGACTTCTTCCTCGTCGTCGCCGGCCGGCTCACGATCCAGCTCCGCGACCGCGACGTCGAGCTCGGGCCGGGCGAGCTCTTCGTGGTGCCGCGCGGCGTCGAGCACTGCCCGCGGGCCGACGAAGAGGCGCACGTTCTCCTGATCGAGGCACAGGGGACTCCGAACACCGGCGACTCGAGCGAGCGCGAGCCCGCGCGCGAGGAAGCGATCTGAGTCTCCGCCTGCTCGGGAGCGGCGGCTTCGTTCCCACGGACCGCCGCGAGACAGCGTGCGCGCTCGTGCGCAAGGACGGCGACGCGCTGCTGATCGACGCGGGCACCGGTGCGCGCCGGCTCCTCACCGAGCCCGAGCTGCTCGAGGGCGTCCGCCGGCTCGACGTCGTCTTGACGCACTTCCACCTCGACCACCTGATCGGGCTGTTCTACCTGGCCGACCTGGAGACGGCCGCCCGAGGTGTGGGGGGCGGGCGAGGCGCTCGAAGGCATCCCGACAGCAGACCTGGTCGATCGGCTCCTCGACTCGCCTCTCGCGCCACCGAGCTTTCGGGACCGGCTCGTCGTCCACGAGCTCGAGATCGGCGGCAGCGAGATCGGAGCCTTCTCCGTCCGGACGCGCATCCAGCACTTGCACGTCAACTCGACGCTGGCGCTTCGGATCGACGACGCCATCGTCTGGTGCACCGACACGGCGTACGACCCCGAGAGCGCCGACTTCGTCCGCGGCGCGCGAGTCCTCTGCCACGAGGCCTTCTATGCCGCCGAGCACACGGACGACCCCGGCCACACCGCTGCCGGCGAGGCGGCGCGGCTTGCGGCGGCCGCGGAGGTCGAGCGGCTCGTGCTGATCCACGTCCACCCGGACCTGGAGGACGACGAGGCGCTGCTCTCCTTCGCCCGACCCCACTTCGCCGAGACCGTCGTCGGGGTCGACGGGCTCGAGGTCGCCTGAGTGGCGGCGTTCAAGCTCGTGTGGTTCGTGCCGGAGGACGCGCTCGACGCGACCCGCGACGCGGTCTTCGCAGCCGGAGCGGGGAGGATCGGCGCGTACGAGCGGTGCTCCTGGTACGCAGCGGGCACCGGGACGTTCTTCGGCGGCGCGGGCACGAGCCCGGCGCTCGGCGAGGCGGGCCGCGAGGAACGGGTGGCGGAGCTCCGGGTCGAGACCGTCGTCCCGGGCGAGCGGCTCGGCGACGCGCTGGCGGCCTTGCGGGCCGCTCACCCCTACGAGGAGCCGGCGTACGACGTCTACGCGCTCGCCGAGCCGTGAAGGCGAGGCTCTCGACCGACGGCGGCGCGCGCGGCAACCCGGGCCCGGCCGCCTACGCCTACGTGCTCGAGGCCGAGGACGGGACGGTCCTCGCCGCGCACGGGGAGGCGATCGGCGTGGCGACGAACAACGTCGCCGAGTACAGCGCGCTCATCGCCGGGCTCGAGAAGGCAGTCGAGCTCAGCGTCAACGAGGTCGAAGTGGTCTCCGACTCGGAGCTGATGGTCAAGCAGATGCGGGGCGAGTACAAGGTGAAGAACGCTGCGCTTCGCGACCTCTCGCTCCGCGCCGCGCGCCTCGCCCGCGAGCTCGACTCGGTCACCTACACGGCCGTCAGGCGCGAGCAGAACGAGCTCGCCGACCGCCTCGTCAACGAAGCGCTCGACGCGGCCAAGTAACAGTCTGTTACTTGGCGCGGCGCTATACTGGCGGCCCACGCGGATGTAGCTCAGTTGGCTAGAGCGTCTGCTTGCCATGCAGAAGGTCGTGGGTTCGAGTCCCATCATCCGCTCTCGAAAGCCCCGGAAATCACGCGATTCCGGGGCTTCGTCGTTCAGAGGGAGAGCGAGGCCGGGGCTGAGACTCAGGTTCTACTCAGGTTCGGCGGCGGGATCGTAAAAGCCGCTCCGGTCATGGTCCCCGCAGGCGACGACGATCGCCACATCACCTCCATCAGGAGCACCGCCGCCGTTCCCTCCTGCTTTCGCCACCGATCTCGCTCCTTGTTCCGTTGTCGGGTGAGCTGCCTGGAGCGGCCTACATGAAGGGCAATACAGGTTCCCGGGCTTCTCACGCAACAACGACTCGCCACAGAACAGGCAGGATTCTGTGTTGATCTCCCGCTGAGGTCAGGAACGGCGGCGCGCCCGTCCATCACGAAGGGCGAGTGCGCAAGGGCTTGTCTAGCTGGTACCCGAGTGACCCACCGCCTCCTCTCTGCTAAAGCAGAAAGCCCCGGCTTTGCCGGGGCTTTCTCGCGGAGTCCAGGTCCGTCCTCAACAAGGGGGACGGGCTTGCCACCTTCCTCGGTGCCTGGTTCAGCTAGGCCTTGGGGAAGTGGCAGCTCAGGGTGTACTGGCCGTCGGCGTCGATCGTCATCGACCAGTCCGTGGAGAGCTTGCCGTTACCGAAGTCCCAGCACTGCTGACCGGCCGGGATCGGACCACCGCTGTTGGCCGAGTAGGTGACGGGCGCGCCAGTGTCGTTGGCGACGATGCCCTTCAGCACCTGATTGTTGTTACCGCTCGGCGTGAAGACCCCCTGGTAGGAGGTCGGCGCGAACTCCACCATGTCGCCGTTGCCGTCCCAGAACAGGAAGTTGTAGCCCGACGTCCCGAGAAGTGGGGCCACGGCTGTGGGGTTAGTGGTCATGTCCTTGTGCTTGGCCCCGTTACCCGCCATCGCCGGAACTGCGAGCACGACGGCGGCAACTGCGGCGACGCCCAGAACCGACAAAACGCTGAAACGCTTCATGAACTTCCCTTTCGTTACTTGCAGGCGATCAAGGTGATCGCCTCATCCCCTCCAGCCTGCCCTTCCCCCGCCTCGCCCGCTAGGACACGATTGGGTCAATTGCCCGGCGTCGGGCACTGGCACTTCGGGGAGCGGGTGCTTGCCTAGACCGAGACGGAAGCCTCGCCGTATCTTCCTGCTGGCGCGGTCACCAGGATCGACTTCACGCCTGGGTCGCGTAGGTGACCGCATCCAGCTCGGAGCTGTCAATCGTCGCGGTGAGCGTCCTCGGGCGGGACTCGATCGCGACGGTCCCGAGCGTCCCGCCGAGGCGGGAGAGCGCGGCCCGCTAGGCGGGGGCGACCGTCCATGGGCGCCACCCGCGGCCCTCACGGATCGACCCTTCGCCCTGCCGCCACTGGCGCTACGTTCAGGAGCACGCCGTCGAGTGGTGATGAAGCTGCCGACGCGCTTCGCTCAGAGGAGTGCCTTCGTCTTCTGTGCAGGAAACAGCTGCGAGTGCATGGTCACATCTGTCCGGTGTGAGTGAGCCCCTTCGCTGAGGCACCGTGGCGCATTGGCTCTGGCCATGCCGGTCTGGTAGACCTCGGGTGTGAGCAAACTCGTTCAGGCCGCAGGCCTGGTCGCGGCGCTCTTTGTGGCCGTCCCCTTGGCAGGGGCGGCCGTTTCAGGGGCTCCGCGCTGCGCGCCGACGGTCGACGACGGCGCCGGCCCGTTCGGGCGCGGGGCGCCGCCGCAACGAGCCAAGATCGGCACCGGCCACGTCCTCACCGGCACCGTGCTCTCGATCGACTGCCGCCCGATTGCCGGCGCTCGCATCCACCTCTGGCAAGCGAACAGACGCGGCGAGTACACGCGCGCCAACAGTGCGACGGTCATCGCAGACCGCGCCGGCCGATTCCGCTTCGAAGGCCCGCGACCGGTCTCCTACGAGGGCCGGCCCCCGCACATCCACATGCGGATCGTCGCGCGCGACCACGAGGTGCTGCTGACCCGCTACGAGCCGCGGCCGAACGCCAAGAGCGGCTCGATCCGGGTCGTGCTCACCCCCACGCGGCTCTAGCGTCAGCCGCTGAGCAAGGATTCCAGCTTGGGGAGCATCATTTCCCACGCCTGGCGGCCGAGATCGGCCGTGCCCGGTGGGTGCGGGCCCTCGCGCACGATGAGCCGGGTCTTGCCGTCCTGGTCGTGGAACTCGACGCGCAGGCTTGACGGCCACGCCTCGGTCTGACCGGGAATCCCGTCCCAGCTCCCGCGACTCGAGAGCAGCTCGTTCTGGACAACCTCGGCGAAACGGCCGTCGAACCCGGTGCGCATGGAGGGATCGTCATCGCTGACCATCGCGAAGCGCTGCCGCCCTCCGGCCCGGGCGTCCAGCTCGACTGTCTCGCGGTGGACCGGGAACCCGACGGGCCCGTACCACTGGGCGAACTGGTCCGGGTCGGTGAATGCCCGGTAGACGCGCTCGGGCGGCGCGTCGAGGATTCGGGTGATCTCGATGTCGTACTGAGGCTCATCCGTCAGCACCTCGCGCAGTTTGCGCGCGAAGGCTTCGGGTTGGCCGGCGTATCCGAATTCGCCGCCGAGGAAGCCGCCGTGGTGGCTCGGGAACACGGTCGCCTGCTGGCTCAGCAGCTCGGCAGTGGCGACCGCTGTGCGTCCGGTGAACGTATCCAGCGACTCCTCGCCTACGGCGATGACGATGCGCGTCGGCGCCGCGGCAAGTGCGTCGACGTCGGGGCGGTAGCTGCTGACTGCCCAGGACCGGTCGGATAGCAGCGGGTCGTCGCGGGAGCCGTCGTCCTCGGCCGGCATCCCGAAGTGGGCGGGGTCCGGTGCAGCTTGCGCGAAGTACTCGTCGGTGAACTCGCCTCGCCACGACGTCATCGCGATAAAGGCCGCCATGCCGGTGCCCGACCCCTTGGCCTCGTACGCGTCGCGCACGGCGGCGCGGGCGCGCTCGGCCGCTGCGGCGTCGGGGAGCACCGGGATGAGCGGCGGCTCGTGAGCCACCAGTGTTGTTACGTCGTCGGGATAGGCGGCCACGAGTGCGAGCGCGGTCACTGCGCCACCACTGCTCGCGAACATCTCGACCGGCCCGGCGCCGAGCGCCTCGATGACGGCGTGGACGTCGTCCGCCTGGACCGTGGGCGCGTTGTCGACCCGGCCGTCCTTGCGGACGCTGCGGCCGAGTCCGCGCGGGTCATAGGTGACCACGGTCCGGTCCGGGAAGTGGGACGCCAACGTCTCGAAGCCGCTGGCGTCCATCGGCTGGCCGATCATGAACAGCGGCGGGCGTCCGTCGACTGTGGGCAGCGGGCCACGGACGTCGTAGGCGATCTCGGCCCCGTTTGTTTCGAGCGTGTGCGTTGTCATGACAGTACGACCGCTCCCGCGTCGAAAACTCATCTAGCTCCGGTCGCGCAACAGCCTGCCGAGGTCGGCTACGGGCCCCAGGTGGCGCAGCTTGTCCGGGTTGACGATCCCGTTCACGCCCTGGATCTGGCCCTCTGCGACGTCGAGGACCATGACGCTGAAGAGCTTGCCCTCGCTGTCGAAGAACATCGCGCCCGGTTGCCCGTTCACCTGCTCGCGCCGGATCGTGTAGCCGGCGAAGCGGGCGGAGGCGCGACCCCAGGCCATCAGCGTGCGCGCCACCCTGGCGCGGCCGTGGAGCGCGCGCGCGAGGGCCGGCGCCTTGCCGCCGCCGTCGCCGCGGAGCACCACATCGTGTGCCAACAGCTCCTCGAGCCCTTCGAGGTCGCCCTCCTCGACGGCAGCGAAGAAGCGGTTCGCGAGCTCTTCGCTCTGCTCGCGCGAGGCCTCGAAGCGGGGGCGCCGCTCCTCCACGTGGCGGCGCGCCCGTGCGGCGAGCTGGCGCGCGTTCTGCTCGCTGGTGCCGACGATCTCGGCGATCCGGTCGTAGGGCTCGTCGAACACCTCGCGCAGCAGGAACGCGGCGCGCTGCTCTGGCGACAGGCTCTCGAGGAGGACGAGGAAGGCGAGCGACAGCGAGTCCGCCATCTCGGCCTTGCGGGCCGGATCGTCCTCAGGGCTCGAGACGAGCGGCTCCGGCAGCCAGTCCCCCACGTAGGTCTCGCGCCGGACGCGCGCCGAGCGCAGCTGATCGAGCGAGAGCCGCGAGACCACCGTCGATAGGTAGGCGCGCGGCGACTCGATCCGCTCGCCTCCCTCGCGCGCCCGGTGGAGGCGGAAGAATCCCTCCTGCACCACGTCCTCCGCCTCGCTGACGCTGCCCAGCATCCGGTAGGCGATGGCGAACGCCGACGGGCGGAGCTCGTCGAACTCGTCCTCGGTCATCCTCAACCGAGGCCCTGCACGAAGCCCTGCCGCCAGCTCGCGTACCGCGGCTTCCAGCCGAGCTCGCGCTTCGCCTTCTCGTTCGATGCACCACGCACCTCGGTCATCATGACGGCGGCCGCCTCCCCGGCCAGGAGCCGACCCAGCCAACGCGGCACGCGCCGCGGCGGCTTGGCGCCCAGCGCGTGTGCCAGCTCGGGCATCCAGTCGCGCACCGGCGCGGGATCGTCGTCCACCACGTTGTAGATGCCGCGCTTGCCGCGCTCGACTGCGACCGCGGTCGCCGCTGCCGCGTCGTCGACGTGAATGAAGGACCAGATGCCGCCGCCGTCCCCGACGACGGGGAACTGGCGCTTGCGGACGGCCGCGCTGTGGGAGGCGTCGGGGTCGGCGCTGAGGGTGGTCCCGGGGCCGTAGAACCCTCCGTAGCGGAGCACCACGCCCTCGAGCCATTCCGCCTGCGTCACCGCCTCCTCGAGGTGGCGGATGGCGTCCAGCATGCCGCGGAGCTCCTCCGGTGGGTCCGGATCGAATGGAGCGTCCTCCCCCTTCACCGGTCCGCCGGTGCGTGCAGCCGGCCAGCCCGCGAAGCTCTGGGCCACGAACCGTTGCGCGCCGACGGCGCGGCCGGCGGCGAGCAGGTGGTCGGTTCCTTCCGTGCGCAGGCGGTTCGTGGTCTCGAAGAAGCGGTCGATGTGGCGCATGTCGAACTCGCCCGACAGCGCCGTGAGCTGATGCACGATCACCTCGGGCTCGGCGGATGCCACCGCCTGGGCGACCGCGTCGGGGTCGAGTGCGTCGGCGACGACCGGGCGCGCTCCAAGGTTGCGAACCAGGTCCTGCTTCGACGCGCTCCGGGTCATCCCGACGACCTCGTGGCCCTTCGCCACGAGCTGCGGGACGAGTTGTCTGCCGAGGACGCCTGTGGCGCCGGCTACGAAGACCTTCATCGTGTGCTCCTTTGTTCGTCTGCCCTTCTAGACGAGATAGGGAGCCCGGCTGTGACAGTGCTCGGTACAGCGGATGATCTGCTCATGTCCGAGGAGCCGTGCTCGAGCCTGCGATGAGCGAAGACCGAGACGCGCTCGCGTGGGCTGAGGCGCAGGTCGCGGCAGCGCGCGACGATCCGGCGGCGCGTCTCGCGCTCCTCGCACGGACCTACCACGGGCCGACGGGACGCGCGCCCCGGCATCTGCCGTTCCGGCGGGCGGCGCTGTCGTTCATGCGCTGGCAGGTGCACCGCGGTCTGCTCAATCCGCTCGACGCGTCGCCCTCGGGCAGCGTCTGGTGGCGGGCGATGAACGAGCGCCTGCTGCGAGACGGCTGCGAAGCGATCGCGCTGGTCGGGGGCCTCAGTGGAGATCCGTCGTCGCAGGCCGTGCGGCTGTGGCTGGAGTTCATCGCCACCCCGACACCGTCTTGTTGGTACCGGGCTCACAACGCCAGCATCGTGGCCGGCTATCTGGAGCACGAAGGGCTTGCCGAAGAAGAGAGCGCCCCGGAGCGCTTCTTCATGAACGCTGTGCTGGCGCGCGTGCTCTACGCGCACGCCCTCGTTGCGGCCCCGCGCCTGGCGCTGGGGCGATTGGCTCCGCTTGCCCGCGTGCTCGGCGATCCCCGGCTCGGGATCGCGGGAGCGTTCCTCTCGCTCCGCCGTGTGATCCCGAACCACTACCCGCTCGCGCGCGACGTCGAGTGGTATCTCGCCGACGAGCAGCGTTTCGGTCGGTTCCTCGACTACGGAGTGATCGTGCCGCGGCTGCAACGCCTGTACGAGTGGTCCGCCGACGAGCTCGGCGAACCGCGTGTGCTCGAGCTGGTTCGAGACGGCAACCCGATTTACGCGTGGCCCTATGAGAAGCGACACGTCTGGCGCGCTCCGCACATGCGGTTTCCAGGTCGTGTGCTGGAACGCGTCACGCGGGCCCGCTGACGCGGCGTCAGCGGGCCCGCGCTCGAGACCCGGGTACGCCTGATCGAGTCCTGACGACGTCGGTTGTACGCTTGACGTCGAGATGAAGGGACTGAGGGCCCGCCGCCGCGAGCGCCTGCTCGAGCTCGACGAGGTCGAGCGGCGACTGAAGCCGTTCGGGCGCCGGTACCTGGGCGTCCGCGAGATCCCGCTCGACGCGCTCGTCGGCACAGACGGCCGCGCCAGCGCGTTCACCCGCGACTTCCGTCCGCTTCACGCCTTCAGCCGCGACCGGTTGCGCTCGCTCGAGAGCGCGTTCGCCGACGGCGCCTTCCCGCCGATCGTTGCGGTCAAGCTCGGTGAGACGTACTTCGTGATCGACGGTCACCATCGCGCCGCCCTCGCGCGGCGCGGAGGCGCAGAGATGATCGACGCCGACGTGACCGAGCTCATCGCGCGCGTCCCTCTCCCGGCCGGGGCGGACATGCTCGAGGTCGTCCTCCGGGAGCTCGAGCGGATCTTCCTCGAGGACAGCGGGCTTGCCGAGGCGCGGCCCGGCGTGCGCGTCCCGGTCAGCCGGCCCGCGCACTACCTCGAGCTGCTGGAGAACGTCCAGGTGCACGGCTACCACATGATGAGGGGACGCGGACGCGCGCTCGAGAACGCGGAGATCGCGGCGGACTGGTGCGACGCGATCTACACGCCGACGCTCGCGGCGATCGACCGCCTGCGCCTGGGCCGCCTCTACCAGGACGCGCCGCCCGGGGACCTGTTCCTCGTGCTCCACCGGCACCGGCGGGATGCGTTCCCCTCGACCGGCTGCCCGCACCTCGCGCAGACCGTCGTCTCGGTGATCGGCGACGGCGGGCGGCGCCGTCGGCTGCGGTTGCCGGGCCGCGGGCGCCATGCGCCGGCCTAGCCCTCGAGAGCGT
>CAWKNQ010000015.1:0-77804 GCA_963850995.1 uncultured Gaiellaceae bacterium
AGCAGCTCACGGCGCTGCGAAACGACGTCGGCCTCCTCAGCGAGGAGTACGACCCCCAGAGCAAACGCCTGTTGGGCAACTTCCCGCAGGCGTTCTCGCACATCGGACTGTTGCAAGCCATCTACGCGATCAGGGAAGCACGCCAGTAGGCAACATTCGCCCCGCCCGCAGGTGCGTCGGCCCGACCGCGTCAGGAGCTCGACGCCATCGACTGCCCCCACGAGCGAGGCATCCTCGGACGTCCCGCCGCCCGTGATGGACGGGTTGAATGCCACCGCCCACGATCGGGGAGGGGACTCGAACCCTCGGCGTGACAGGCACCGACGTCCCGACTGCCCCCTCGTCCGCAATGCTGGGCGTTGTCCTACTGGAGAACAGACTGCAAAGAATGTTGGGGCGGTTGGCCGCGCTGAAGTGGGGGACCCGCGGGCCGGGTCGTTCGGCGTCGATCGCGCGATAGGCAGCGGCCCGAAATACCCGACGGGTTTCAGGACACGGACCTCCAGCGCGTGTAAGCACATCGAGCATGCCCCGGGCGTCATCTCGGTCGCTGAGACGAGTTCCTCCAAGGCGCAGCTCTACGATTTCGAGCGAAGTGCCGCCCTGAGTGTGGCCTCCTCCTCGCTGCCCAGGGACGTCTGGATCAGGACACCTCTTCCGCTGAGCGTCGGAAGCACATTCTCCGGGACGGCCTTGCGGACGAGCAGGAACACAGCGGCTTTGCCAGGCTGGAGTTCTTCGCCCATTCGTCGCATGAAGTCGTCGTTGATGCCATCGTCCGTTTCGAGGAGAGCTCCGGTGGCGGTCCCGGTAGCTGCGCCGACGGCTGCCCCGAGCAACGGCATGAAAAAGACCAACCCGATCAGCCCGCCCACGGCGGCGCCGGCCACTGAGCCGAAAGCCGTGAGCGATGGCTGATGGAGCTTGACACTCCCGTCGTCGCGACGCTCGACGATCACGAAGTCGTCGAGGTCAAGGTCGCGCTTGCTCAAATGAGCCAGCTGGGTAACGACCTCACGCGCGGTGGCAAGATCGTCATACGCGATTACGACGAGATCGCTCATCGTGCCTCCCAGTCCTCACCGACTGCTCAAACCCAGTGAGTCTACGACGTTTCAGCGCGGTTCCAGGCAAACACGGCAACTCGCGCGCGATCCCGCCGCGCAACCGGCACCGCCGCCGGAGGACATCGCTGCGGAGGCCCGCGCGCGCACGAACCCCGCGGGCGCCGTTCCTCGCGCTCCCGGCGTCTGGCTCACCGTCGCCGCCGTTGTTGCGGCGGTTCTCGTCATCGTTGCCCTGACGCTCTACTTCGTCTGACGCGATGCCGCCCAGGGAACAAGCCCGCCTGCTGTCGCGGCGAGTGGGGTCACCGCTGCCCGCGCGACCCGCGGGCCGGTGGGCCTCGTGAGTGGGAGTCTGAACGGAAAGCTCCATATCAGCTCCTTCCTTTGGCGGGACCGAGGTCCAGGTCAGGAGATGATGTCGCGGGTGCGGAACACAGCAAGGGAGACAGTGGCGGCGATGACGCCGTAGAGGACGACCAGCCCGAGCGCGGCGCCCCAGGCGAGTTGGTCGTTTCCGCCGGCGGCGAGCGTGTCCAGCGTGCCGCCGGGTAGATAGGAGCTGGCGTTCGGCGCGACGATGGAGATCAGGCCCTCCGCGACCAGCAGAAAGCCGAGCCCGATGCCGATGGCGATGGCCGAGCTGCGGGTGAGCACGGCGAGCATGAGACCGATGAGTCCCCAGACGAGCCCTGCGATCGTGAAGTCGAAGAAGCCCTTCCCGAGCTCGGACGCGAAGTCGGTCTTCCATGCCTCGATCGGGATGCCCTCGAGCTTGGCAAGAGGCCGCGCGAAGACGACGACGACGAGCGTCGTCACGGTCGTGGCGAGCAGCGTGAAGACGCCCAGGGCGGCGATCTTGCCGCCTAGGAGGCGCGTCCTGTTCGGATGCGCCTGGGCGAGGATGCGGATCAGTCCCGTGCTGTAGTCGGTGGCCACCGCGATCGCCCAGAGCGCGAGCAAGATCACCCCGGCCAGCGTGCTCACGGTCGGCAAGGCGGTGAGGAAGCCGCCCGGGCTGGCGATCTCGGCGACGGTGTACGCGCCGGGGCCCTGTCCGGCTTGCGGCGGAGCAGCGGGTGCGTTCTCGGCCGACGTGAAGATGAAGATCGAGACCAGGCCCGCGAACAGCGCCATCAGTCCGATGCCTCCGAAGAGAAACGCCGGCCGCCGGATCCGGATCAGCTCCGAACGGAAGGCGCGCATCAGCCGCCGTCTCCGTGCCGCTGGACGCGACGCTCTTCGGAAAGCTCGGTGTCAGTCGCTCCGGTCAGCCGCAGGAACACCGTCTCGAGCGTGTCAGCCTCTGGATTGAGCATCCGCAAGGTGAGTCCCGCTGCGGCGGTGGCCCGGTACAGATCGGCAGACCGCTCGGCCGGCATGGTGACGATCACCTCGTCATCGGAGGTCTCGTACGTCCAGCCGTTGTCCTCGACGATCTCGACCAGGCGGGGCAGGTCGGATGCCGGCTCGGGCGCTGCGACCACCCGTTCGGTCGCGTGCTCCATCAGACCCTTGAGGCTGCCCGCATACACGAGCTCCCCGAACCGGATCACGACCAGGCTGTCCACCATCGCCTGGAGCTCACCGAGAAGATGCGAGGAGACCACCACCGTCCGGCCACCGGCGGCCAACGATTTGAGCAGCTCGCGAATCTCGACGATGCCGGCCGGATCGAGCCCGTTCATCGGCTCGTCGAGCACCAGCAGTTCCGGATCCGGCAGCAACGCAGCCGCGATACCCAGCCGCTGCTTCATTCCGAGCGAATAGGTCGAGGCCTTGTCGTCCTCCCGCCCGGCCAGACCCACGATCTTGAGCACTTCGTCAACGCGCTTGGCGGGCAAGCCGCGCAGTGCGGCCAGACTCCGCAGATTGTCCCGGCCCGACAACGAACCCACAAACGCGGGGGCTTCGATCAGCGCGCCCACCCGGTCGGCGAAGCTCTCCGGGTGCTGAATCGACTCGCCCAGAACCGTTCCCGAACCAGCGCTCGGCTCGATCAGACCGAGCAAGACGCGGATCGTCGTCGACTTCCCCGAGCCGTTCGGCCCCACAAAACCGACCACACCACCGGCAGGAACCTCGAACGTCAGGTCGTTCACCGCCACGAGATCCCCGAAGCGCCGAGTCAACCCGTCTGCCGTTAGCGCGTTCATCCGTCCGTACCTCCGCCAGCGTACGTCATCCGGCCCGATTCATCAGCCACCGGAGGCGCTCGATCCTGCGAGCGTTCGCAGCTCGCGCTCCGAGGCCCCGACTGGAGCCTGCGTCGTCTCGCGCAGCGGCACGTCGCGCAGGCGCCAGCTCAGCGCGAACGCGACGATCATCACGGCGGCCGCCGTCTGGAAGACGGGGTGGAGCGCGGCGGCGACGGCTGCGGCGTAGATGGCGTTGATCGCGGTAGGGAGCTGCTCGATCGCGGCGGGGGTTGCGTCGGTCGGGACGTGCGCGCCGGGCGGGAGGCGGTGCGCGAGCTCCACGCCGAGGCGGTTCGCGAAGATCGCGCCGAAGACGGAGACGCCGATCGAGCCGCCGACCTGCCTGAACAGCGTCGCGCCCGAGGTGGCGACGCCGAGGAGCCGGTAGTCGACCGCGTTCTGCGCGGCGAGCACGAGCACCTGCATCACCAGCCCGAGCCCGAGGCCGAGGAGCAGCATGTACAGGCCTGCGACCCACGTCGGGGTTCCCGGCTCGAGCGTCGAGAGCAGGTAGAGCGCGACCGCCGCGAGCGCCGTGCCGGCGCGCGGGAAGCGGCGATAGCTCCCGTAGCGCGAGATCAGGAAGCCGCTCGCGGTCGAGGTCACGAGCACGCCGAGCATCATCGGCGTCAGCAGCAGCCCCGAGCCGGTGGCGCTGTAGCCCTTGACGAGCTGGAGGTAGACCGGGATGAACGTCACGGAGCCGAAGAGCGCGAACCCGATCACGAAGCCGATCGCGCTCGTCGTCCGGAAGGTGGCGTTGCGGAAGAGCTCGAGCGGCACGATCGGCTCCGCGGCGCGCGCCTCGACGAGCGGGAAGAGCGCGAGCAGCGCCACGCTGGCGGAGATCGTCGCGAGCATCCACGGCGCGTCCCAGGCGTAGCTCGCCCCGCCGAGGCTCGTGTAGAGGATGACCCCCGACAGCCCCGCCGCGAGCACGAGCGTGCCGAGCCAGTCGATCCGGCACCGCTCCGTCACCTGCCGCGACTCGAGGACGCTCGCGATCACCGCCAGCGCGACGAGGCCGAGCGGCAGGTTGATGTAGAAGATCCAGCGCCAGGAGAGGTTGTCGACGAAGAAGCCGCCGAGCAGCGGCCCGGCGACGACCGCGACGCCGAGGACGCCGCCGAACAGGCCCTGGTAGCGGCCGCGCTCGCGCGGCGCGACGATGTCCCCGACGACCGCCATCGAGACGACGATCAGGCCGCCGCCGCCGAGCCCCTGCACCGCGCGGAAGACGATCAGCTCCAGCATGCTCCCGGCGAGCCCGCACAGCGTGGAGCCGACGAGGAAGAGCACGAGCGCGGCCTGCAGGACGCGCTTGCGCCCGTACATGTCGCCGAGCTTCCCGTAGATCGGCCCCACCACCGTCGATGCCAGCAGGTACGCGGTCACCACCCACGAGAGGTACTCGAGGCCGCCCAGCTCGCCGACGATTGTCGGCAGCGCCGTCGAGACGATCGTCTGGTCGAGCGCCGCGACGAACAGCACGAGCAGCAGCGCGCCGAAGACCAGGCGCCGCCGTCCCACGGCCATCTCAGTCAACGACCTCGCCTCCCGGGACGGAGGCGCGTCGAGCGCCTGCCGACGCAGCGCCGATCCGCGGGCAGCGCCGCTGACCAGCGCCACCTTTCCATTGAGGTCGGACATGTCTTCTCCTTCGTTGCCGTCGCCGAACGATGGGCAGGGCCGCTGCCAGACGGCTGCCAGCCGTCGCGCCTTCTCTGCCGCGGCGGGTCACCTTGGTCAGCCAGGCACCGCCGCGGCGGGGGCGGCGTCGGTCGTCGTGCCGCCGGGATCGACGTTGAAGTTGTCGCGGAACAGGTTGCGCGGGTCGAGCTCGCGCTTCAGCGCCCGGAGGCGTTCGATCGTCGCGGGCGGGAAGGCCTCGCCGAGACGCGCGGGGTGCTGGTCGGTCTCGAAGGGCAGGTAGATGCCGCCGAGGTGCGGGCGGATCCGCGTCCAGTGGCGGTCCACCTCACGCGCATCGGCGCCGAGCGCGTTGACCTGGAACTGCGCTTCGCGGTGGGCGAAGGCGGTCGCATCCGGGGGCACGTCGGCCGTCGCCCCGCCGAGGCTCCGCAGCTGGAAGAGATGGACGGATCCTGAGCGCAGCAGTGCCGCGATCTCTGCGGCGAACGCGGGCGTGATCGCGTTCAGCAGGCCCGAGCGGCCGACCGGCTCGCCCCGGCCGTGCTGCTCCTCGGTCGCGTGGAGGTTCATCACCCCGGCGTAGGGCGTGACGACGACCTGGTGCTGCACGAGCGGCGCGAGCTCGACGAAGGGCTGGAGGCGGGCAACGATCGTGTCGCGGTCCGCGGAATCCACCACGACGGCGATCGTCAGGGCGAGAGGGCCCGCGTCGCCAGGCCCCGCAAGGAGCATGGTCGTGGTGTCGCGGGGCGCGCTGGAGGCGACCTCGCCGAAGGCGACCAGGAAGCTCGCAGGATCCTGCACCAGGTGCGTCAGCAGGGCCAAGCCGACCTGGTCGACCTCGTCGACCACGAAGTCGAAGGAGACGACGACGCCGAAGTTCGCCCCTGCGCCGCGCACCGCCCAGAACAGCTCCCGGTTCTCGTGCTCGTCGGCCACCACCACCGACCCGTCGGCGAGGACGACGTGCGCCGCGACGAGGTGGTCGATGGTCAGGCCATGCGCGCGGGCGAGCAACCCGATCCCGCCGGAGGTCGCCAAGCCGCCCACACCCACCGCGCCGCTGTCGCCGGACGACAGCGCCCAGCCGTGCGGCTGCAGCGCGGCGGCGACGTCCCTCCAGCGGGCGCCGGGGCCGATGCGGACGAGCCGCGCGGCGGGGTCGAGCACGTGGATGCCGTTCAGATGCCGGAGGTCGATGACGATGCCGCCGTCGTTCGTCGAGCGACCGCTGAGGCCGTGCCCGCCGCTGCGGATGCCGAGGGGCAAATGCAGGTGACGCCCGGCGAAGTCGACGGCATCGACGACCTGCTCGACCGTGCGCGGGAGCAGCACGATGCCGGGCGCTCCGCCGCGGAAGTACGTCGACGTCAGCCGACCGTACGCGGGATCGCCCGGCTTCACGGCGGCGTCGGCGAGGGACGCCGGGACGGCGTCGTAGTCCAGCGTCGATGATCCGTGCACGTCGCGCCCTCCCCCTCAGCCGGTCGCGGCCGCGTGCCGCTCGGCCGCGACCAGCTCACGCGTGGCCGGAACGACCTCGGCCGCGAAGCGTTCGATCGTCGCCGCCTCGTCGGAACCGAGGACGAAGGCGCCCACGCCGTAGCGCAGCGCCATGTCGGCCAGCTCCTCCGCCCACTGGGCCGGCGGCCCGTCGAGCAGGCCACCCCGCAATCGCGAGAACCGCCCCGGGAACGTGAGGATCCGGCGCACGGCCGACGGGTCACGGCCGGCCGCCGCGGCAGCCTCGTCGATCACGCGGTTGGGCTCGGCCAGCGTCGGCGGCCCGCCCGGCAGGAACAGGCGGATCGGCACGGACCAGCCATCCGCCCTCCGCCCGACGAGGCGAAGCATGCGTGGCATCCCGGCCCCGACCCAGATCCCGACGTCGTGCGCCGGGGCCGGTCCGCGCGGCGCTCCCCAGGCGCGGTAGTGCTTCCCGTCGAAGAAGACACCGCCCGGCTCGTCCGCGGCCCAGACTTCACGGATGATCGTGATCGCCTCCTCGAGCGCCTCGACGGCCTCGCCGGGGGTGCGGCGCGGCCCGCCCATCGCCTCGATCGCGTCCCACACCCGCCCGGCACCGATCCCCAGCTCGAAGCGACCGCCGGAGAGCAGGTCGACCGAGGCGGCGGCGCGGGCCAGCATGACCGGCGGCCGCAGCGGGAGGTTCAGCACGTTGTGGCTGAGCCGAACCCGCGAGGTGCGCGCCGCCACGTACGTGAGGAGGGTCCACGTGTCGAGGAAGCCCGGCTGGTACGGGTGGTCCTGGAACGTCACCAGGTCGAGGCCGGCCCGGTCCGCGACCACCGCCAGCTCGACGGCGTGATGAGGTCGCTGCGCAGCCGGCGTGATGAACGTCCCGAAGAGCAGCTCGTGTCCGTAGTCCATGTCAGTCCCTCGCCTTAGTTCGTCCGTGTTCGTGGCGACGTACCTCGCTGCGTCGCGCGTTGTTTGTCCGAGAGAAGAACATCGCGGCCAGGATGGGTGCCGACGCTGCCAAGCCACTGCCAGCCATGGCGCCGCCGCTGCCATCGAGGGCAGTCCCGCCTGCGGCACGGTTCGCGACTCAGGTACATCCGTGGCGGCGAGAGTGCGGCAATTGGCTGAGCCCGCCGGCCCACACGGAAGAAACGGACGATGGACTGTCCGGCAAGGAGAGCACCTTTCTCATCTGCTCCTTCTAGGGCGTGGCGGTGGTCGGCGTCGCGTCGAGCGGCGACGAGGGCGGGCGCTTCGAGGAACGTGATCACCGCGAGCCACGCCGGTGATGCTCGCTGGTCTCGGGCAGCCCAAGCTTCCCGAGCCCGGTCCGCGAGGGAGCGGTCGTCTCGACGACCGGCCCGGCTGCGGGCTCTGTGGTCTGTGTCGCCGTCATCTGGGTGCGACCGTACGGGGCGGCGACTGCCGCGGCGCAGCCACGCGCCGAGTCGGCGCGACGCATCCCGTAGAATCGCCGGCTGGTTGTGCGGAGGAGGGAGGCTCGGGTGGCACCCCCATGAGCGTCGTTGTCGGGCTGCAGGAGCAGCACGATGCGCTTCGGCGTGTCACGCGGCTGATCACGCGACACGCAGAGCTCGAAGCCATCTTCGACACGGTCGTGTCCGAGGTCGCGCGCGTCCTCGGTGCGAGCGCATGGCTATTGCGTGACGACTCGGATGGACGGACGACCGTGCTCGCGGCGGTGGGCGACTCGGCGTTTCCGAAAGGCAGTCGCTGGCCGCGCGAGGCGTTCAGCCTGCTCGGATCGTCGCTGACGTCACCCGTTGTGGTCGACGGCGTGACGTGGGGTGTCCTCTGCGCCCGACCGCAGGAGCATTCGCGGGCGGACGCAGAGGCCTGCGTCGAGGACTTCGCCGAGCTCGTCTCGGTGGCCGTTGCGGACGCGTCGGCGCGGGCGGCGCTGCGACGGCTCGCCGGAGAGCAGGCTGCCTTGAGGCACGTCGCCACGCTTGTGGCCGAGGGCTCGTCGCCGAGCGACCTCTTCGCCGCCGTCGCGCGCGCCGTCGCCCAGGCGATCGACGCCGACACGATCTCGGTCGAGCGGATCGACGCGGACCGGTCGACCACCGTCATCGCCTCGTTGGACGCGCCGATGTTCCCGATTGGCAGCCGCTGGCCGCTCGACGAGCCCGGACTGCACGCGTCGGTCATCGCCTCGGGGCGGCCGGTGCGCGTCGACGACGTCTCCGTCCTCGGCGGCCGGGCGGGAACCGCCGTGCGGGACTCGGCGATCGGGTCGCTGGTCGCTGTGCCGATCATCGTCGGCGGGGCGGTGTGGGGACTGATGTGGGTCGGGGGCAAGCGCGCCGAGCCGCTTGCTGCCGCTGCGGAGACGCGTCTGTGCGACTTCGCCGAACTGGCTGCGGTCGCCGTCGCCAATGCGCACTCTCGACACCAGCTGCGGCGGTTGGCCGATTCGGAGGCGTCGCTTCGGCGTGTCGCGACGCTCGCGGCGGAAGGGGCGACCCCGGGGGAGCTGCTCGCCGCGGTCGCCGACGAGACTGCTCGCATCCTGGGCGGCGCGCCCGTCGCCGTCGTCCGCTACGAGCCCGGCGACTCGTTCCAGGTCGTGGCCGCGCACAACGACCCGGTGTTCGAGGTCGGCCGCAGCTGGCCGGTGGAGGAATCGAGCCTCGCGGCGGCCGTGCGCGAGGCCAGAGCGCCGGTCCGGATCGACGACTTCGCCGACAGGCGCGGGATCGTCGCGGAGGCCGTGCGCGCGGCCGGGCTCGCGTCGGCCATCGGTGCGCCGATCGTCGTGGACGGCGACGTCTGGGGGATGGTCATCGTCGGGCTCCGGCAACGGCGCGAGGCGTTGCCGCTCTTCACGGGCTGGTACACGAGCCGAATGCTCTCGTCCTCGGTGTCGGGTGAGGAGATCGAGTCCCGGCTGGCGTCGTTCACCGAGCTGGTCGGCACCGCGATCTCGCGCGCACAGGCGCAGGCGGAGCTGATCGCGTCCCGCGCCCGAATCGTCGAGGCGGGAGACGAAGCGAGGCGGCGGATCGAGCGTGACCTGCACGACGGCACGCAGCAGCGTCTGGTCGCCCTGGCGCTCCATCTGCAGCGGCTCCGCGCCGACGTGCCGGTGGCGGAGCAGGCCACCCAGGAAGGGCTCGAGCAGGTGGAACGCGAGCTCAAGTCGGTGATCGAAGAGGTGCAGGAGCTCTCCCGCGGCGTTCACCCGGCGCAGCTGGCGGTCGGCGGGCTCCGTCCGTCGCTGCGCGCGCTCGCCCGCCGGTCGCCGATCCCCGTCGACGTGCGCGTCGACGTCCTCGAGCGACCGCCGGCATCCGTGGAGACCGCCCTGTACTACGTTGTCTCAGAGGCGCTCGCGAACGCGATCAAGCACTCGCGGGCGACCTCGGTCTCCGTGACGGTCGTCGGTGATTTGCGCTCGGTTCGGGCGACCGTGGCGGACGACGGCGTGGGCGGAGCCGAGACCGGGGCGGGCTCCGGGCTGACGGGCCTGAGCGACCGGGTGGACGCGCTCGCCGGGCTCTTCAGCGTCGTCAGCCCGCGCGGCGGCGGGACGACCATCTCCGTCGACCTGCCCGTCGCGGCGGCATGATGGGCGCGCACTCCGCCGGCCGCGTCGGCGTCCTCGTCCCCGTCGTCTACGACGAGTACTTCGCGCGAATCCTCCACGGTGTCGCGGACGCGGCCTACGAGCACCGCCTCCGACTCATGCTATGGCCGACGCGTCACGAGCATGCCCGCGAGGTCGCGCTGCTCGACGAGCTCCGTGAAGCGACGGACGGTGCGATCCTCGTCCTCCCGGAGCACTCGAGCGAGGAGCTCGTGGCCGTCCTCTCCGACGGCTACCCGGTGGTGGTCATCGATCCGCTCGCGCCGCTCGACGCCCGGATCCCGTCGGTTTCTGCGGCGCACGCGTCAGGTGCCGAGCAGGCGATGCAGCACCTGCTCGAGCTCGGGCACCGCCGCATCGCGGCGATCACCGGTCCGCCTGGGTGGGTGGCGAGCGAGGAGCGACGGCGGGCCTACCGCGGCGCGCTGGCGGTCGCCGGGATCCCGTTCGACGCGGCTCTCGAGCTGGAGGCGGACTTCGACTTCGAGCCGGGAACGCAGGCGGCGGCCGTGCTGCTCGACCTCGACTCGCCGCCGACTGCAATCTTTGCGTTCAGCGACATGATCGCGGTAGGAGCGATGCGAGCGGCGCGAGCGCGCGGCGTCGGGATCCCGGACGAGCTGTCCATCGTCGGCTTCGACGACAGCGCCTACGCGACAGTCGTCCATCCTGCGCTCACGACCGTGCGCCAGCCGCTCAGCGAGATGGGCGTGACGGCCGTCGACCTCCTCGGGCGGCTGATGCGGAAGGAGGCCGTCGACACGCTGCACCTGGAGCAGTTCACGCGGCTCATCGTGCGCGAGACGACGGCGAGGCTGCCCCTCGGCGGATAATGGCCGCGGTGGAAGCGCGAGCAGACGGAGACGCGGGGAAACGCGGTCGCGTCGTCATCGCCGACGACGACGTCCTGTTGCGCGAGGGTCTCGCGAGCCTGCTCGAGAGGTCCGGCTTCGACGTCGTCGGCCAGGCGGGCGGCGGGAGTGAGCTGCTCGAGCTCGTCCGCGAGCGCAAGCCGAACCTGGCGATCGTCGACATCAGGATGCCGCCGACGCACACGACCGAGGGCCTCGACGCCGCCCGCGCGATCCGCGAAGAGATCCCCGAGACGGCGATCCTGGTGCTGTCGGCGCACGTCGAAGTCGAGCACGCGATGGACCTGCTCGCGAGCGGCGAGCGCAGCGGCTACCTCCTGAAGAGCCGGGTCACGGACGTGGACGAGTTCCTCGACACGCTCGACCGCATCCTGAAGGGCGGCTCCGCCGTCGACCCCGCGCTCGTGCAGGAGCTCGTTGCCGCGCGCCGCGTCCGCGATCCACTCGACGACCTCAGCCCGCGCGAGCGCGAGGTGCTCGAGCTGATGGCTGAAGGTCGCTCCAACGCCGGCATCGCCCATCGCCTCTGGGTCACCGAGGGCACCGTCGAGAAGCACGTGCACAGCATCCTCGGCAAGCTGCGGCTGCCCGGGACCGCCGAGGATCATCGCCGGGTCCTCGCGGTGATCGCGTTCCTCGAGTCCCGCTAACCTAATAGGCGCTCTCGACGAGCCGGCCGATCGCGCTCCGGGATAGCTCGGACTTCGGCACGAATCCCGCGACGGGTGCCTCTTCAATCAAGTCGGCGAAGTCGCCCTCGGCATGCGTCGAGACGAGGATCACGTTCAGCGTCCCCTCGTCCGCCTCGACGAGTCGGCGCGCGACCTCGAAGCCGCTCTCCGACCCGAGCGAGATGTCCACCAGCGCGACGTCGGGCTGCAGCTCCCGCGCCCGCTCGAGCGCCTCGTGCATGTTCGAGGCGAAGCCGGCGACCACGAGCCCCTCACGCCGCAGCAGCGCGGCAGCCTCCTCGAGGAAGGAGGCGTTGTCGTCGACGATCAGGCAGCGGAGTGGCATCCATCACCCAGCGTGGCACACGTCGCCGCATCCCGCATTGCAGCTAGCAGGAATAGCGGCGCGGAGACGGTGACGCGTTCAGCGGGCGAGGCTCACGAACGCAGGGAGCCGGCGGAGCGGTCGGCGCGATCCCCTCGACGGCGCCGCATGCCCACTCGTAGAGCTCCTCCGCGTGACGGAGGTTCTCGCGCAGCTGATCCAGCACGCGTCCGAGCTCGTCGCGGCGGTTCTCGAGCGGCAGCGAAGGCGCCTCGCGCCGCGCGGCGGAGAACGCCGCGATCGCGGGATCGTGGGCGAGAATCGCCTCCTGTGTCCGACGGAGCTCCGGCCCCGGCTCCAGTCCGAGCTGCTCGGCGTGCACGCGCCGCGCCGACTGGTACGCCTCGAGCGCGTCAGCCGCGCGCCCGCTGCGGTAGAGCGCGAGCATCAGCTGCCGCCAGAGCCGCTCCCGAAACGGGCGCTCGTGGACCGCCTGCTGGAGCTCGGAGACGATCTCGCGATGTTCCCCGAGCTCAAGCGCCGCCTCGAAGCGCTCCTCGAGCGCATCGATGCGGAGCTCCTCGAGCCGATCCGCCTCGGCGCGGACCGAGTCCGTGTCCGCCAGACCTTCCAGCGCCGATCCGCGCCAGAGCGAGAGCGCCCGGGCCGCGCCGTCGGCCGCCGTATGCGCATCGCCGTCGCGCAGCGCCGCGCGCGCCTCGACAAGCAAGTTCTCGAAGACGAGCGCGTCGGTGGTCGCATCCGCGACGGCATAGCCGTTGGGCGTCCCGACGATCGCGTCCTTGCCGAGCGCCGCACGCAGCCGCGCGACGTGATGATGGATGGCGTTTCGGGGCGAAGCGGGGATATCGGAGCCCCACAAGTCGTCGATAAGGGCGTCGACCGAGGCGGGGCGCCCGCGACGCAGTGCGAGGAGCGCAAGGAGCGCGTCGCGCTTCGACCCACCCGTGCCGGCCGGGCGTCCGTCGACGGTGACCTGAAAGGTGCCGAGTAGTCGGATCTCGAGCCGGTTCTGCTGTGCGAACATGGGCCAACGATCGCCCATGCGGCCGCCTGCGTCATCGCGGCGAGCAGCAAAGGCGGGTTCAGGCTCGCTGCAATCCGTGCCGCCGGGACAGCAGGTAGTCGCGGCCGCGGATGAACTCGCCGGCGTCGCCACGGGGAAGCGGGCGAGGGACCAGCGCCTGCCCACCTGCGGATCTTCATCGGGCCGTTGGGGGCTAGCTTGAGTCGTGGTTCGGGCACGGGCAGGGGCTTTCGATTGGTAGCTAGCCACGGAGACACGTGCGCGTTCGGCTGCGATCGTTGGCGCCTCGAGAACGACCACAGGAGGAGCCGAAGATGACAGTCCCGCAATTCAGCTGCCGTCAACTTAGAGAGTTGGCCTACCGCGCGAACGACGGTCTCGAGGTCACGCTCTTCTGGCAACCAGGCACCGACGAGCTGAAGGTCTGCGTCTGCGACCATAAGAACGGCGCATACTTCGAGATCCGGCCCGAGCCGGACCAGGCGCTCGTCGTCTTCCACCACCCGTACGCGTACGTGGCGCATTGCGACGTCCACTACGAGGACGAGCGACTGGCCGCGTAAGGGCAGAAAGTGGGACGCGGCGCGGAACGAGGATACGGTGGTCGAGGAGCTCCGCGAGTTGACCGAGCGCCTTGTTCAAGAGCGCCAGCAGCTCCGAAGAGCGGCCGCGGTCCGTCGTCGGCTGCAGGCGACCCGCCGCGAGCTGGTCCGAGCGCAGACGGGCGCTCGCGGCCGCTTGATCGAAGCGAACCGCTGAACCAGGAGCGAGAGCGACGGGACTCGAACCCGCGACCTCCGGCGTGACAGGCCGACGTCCCAAGTGCCCTCGTCCGCAATGCCAGGTGCTGTCCAACTGGAGAACGGACTGCAAAGTGTTGGGGAAGCTGTTGGGGGAACCGACCTGTAGGCTCCGGAAGCCCCTAGCCAAGCCGAATGCCGGCGAAGAGGGAGCCAAGATCGCACCCATTAGGTCGCCGGTTCGAATCCGGCTAGCTCCATGAAACCGCCGCAAATCGGCGGTTTTCTAATTGACCACAGAGCTGGGCCGCGCGGGTCGCGGCGACCACGAGAGTCCCGCGAGCCGAATCGCCAGAGAACTAGTGACCGCGCGTGGACGCCGTATCCCGGGTGACGTTCCCGCGGTGTTCCCTCGTCTGAGGCCGCTGTGGCAGCGGAGTCGTCCTTCATGGCATCGGTTTGGCAGCGAGCCGCGACAGACTTGCGGTCGTCATAGATGTTCGAGCGAAGGGAGTAGCAATGGCTGAAAGAAACGTGGTGGTCATTCGGTTCAACGAGCCGAGCAAGGCCTACCAGGCGTTGAGCGTCCTGAAGGATGTGCGACGCCGGTGGCCGCATCGTGCTGGAGTCCGCGGCGCTCGTGGAGCGCACATCGGACGGCGCGCTGCGGATTCCAGAGGACACTGACAACCTCGGCCCCATCGGCGCCGCTAGCGGTTCGCTGATCGGGATGCTCGTCGGCGTCCTCGGCGGGCCGGTCGGCGTCCTGATCGGCTGGGGCGGCGGCGCCCTGATCGGCGGCGCGTTCGACCTCGATCGCGTCGCGACGTCCGACGAGGCGCTCACCGTTCTCGGCCGGGCGATCCCGCCGCAGTCGACTGCCGTGATCGCCAGCGTTGAGGAGCCGGCGGTCGAGGTGATCGACGGCGAGATGGCGAAGCTCGGCGGCGAGGTGACGCGGCGCTCGGTTGCCGACGTCATGGACGAGCTCGAGCGGGTGGAGGCGGCGGCCGACGCCGCTGCGCGCGAAGCGCGGCGGACGGTGCGGGAGCAGCGCAAGGCCGAAATCCACGCCGACGTGGACGAGCGGATGGGCAAGCTGCGGGAGACGCTCCACGTGTCCTGACGACAAGCGCGCCCTCCCCATCATCGAAACCCGCTGATCTCAGGGTCGGCGGGTTTCGGCGTCTACGGCCTCCACGAAGGGCGCGAGCGTGCGAGACTCGCACAAGGGAGGCAAGAGCTGCGAATGCACGACCCGCTGGAAATCCGGCTTCTCGGCCCGTTCGAGGTGCTCGCGGGCGGTGCGCGCGCGGACGTGGGCGGCTCGAAGCGTCAAGCGCTGTTGGCGATGCTTGCGCTCCGGAACGGCCGTGTGGTCGACGTCGACAGGCTCGTCGACGGCCTGTGGGGCGAGGAACTACCGGCCTCCCCGCGGAACGCGCTCCATCATCACATCGCCCGCCTTCGCGCCGCACTCGGAGAGCAGTCGATCGCCGGCTCGGCCGACGGGTACGCCCTCGAGGATGCGCGCGTCGACGCCGTGCGGTTCGAGGAGCTGCTCGCGGAGACCCGCTCCGCGCTGCGGGACGGCGACGCCCATGCCGCGGCGGACGCGGTCGCGTCGGCGCTGGCCCTCTGGCGCGGGTCGGCGCTCCAGGGCTTGCCGGGTACTGGGTGGTTCAGCGCCGAGGCACGCCGCCTCGAGACGTTGCACGTCGACGCGCTCGAGGAGGACTTCGAGGTCAGGCTCGCGCTCGGTGAGCATCGCGAGCTGACGCCGACCCTCCGTTCGGCGCTCGCGGACAACCCGTTCCGGGAGCGGCTCTGGGGGCAGCTGATGCTGGCGCTCTATCGCAGCGGCCGCCAGGCCGACGCGCTCGAGACGTTCCAGGAGGCCCGGCGCGTGCTCGCCGACGAGCTGGGGCTCGAGCCGGGGCCGGAGCTTCGGCGGCTTCAGGAGGCGATCCTCGCGCACGATCCGGCGATTGCCGCCGTCCCGGTCGACCGCAGGCGCCGCGGCAATCTCCCCGCGCCTTCGACGTCATTCGTCGGACGCGAGGACGAGCTCGCCCAGCTCTCGAGCGTTCTGCGCGAGCACCGCCTCGTGACGCTCACCGGCGCGCCCGGCGTCGGCAAGAGCCGGCTCGCGGTCGAGGCCGCGCGTTCCCTTGAGGCCGAGTTCCCGGACGGCATCTGGCTCGTCGACTTCGCGCGGGCGGGCGGCGCGGACGACGCCGTCCGCCTCCTCGCAAACGCCGTCGATGTTCGCGGCTCCGATCCGCTCGCGCGCGTGACTTCACGGCTACGCCACGCAGCGGCTCTCCTCGTTCTCGACGCGTGCGAGCACGTGCTCGAGGAGGCAGCGCGGATCGCGTCGAACGTCCTTGCGGAGTGTCCCCAGGCCCGGATCCTGGCGACGAGCCGCGAGGCGCTCCACGTCGCGAGCGAGGTGAGACTCCCCGTGGCGCCGCTCGGGGCCGCGGCCGTCGAGCTCTTCCTCGAGCGTGCGCGTGCGGCACGACCCGGATTCGAGCCAGACGCCGAGGCCGTCGCGCTCGCTGCCGAGATTGCCCGGCGCGTCGACGGGTTGCCGCTGGCGATCGAGCTCGCCGCCGCGCGCGTGAACGTGCTCGGTCTCGCGGAGCTCGTCTCCATCCTCGAGCGGCGCGCAGCGCTCCTGCGTGACAGCCCGGCCGCGGACCCGGCCCGCACCGCGCTGCAAGGGCTCGTGGAATGGAGCTACGACCTCTTGCACGGGGACGAGAAGACGCTGCTCCGGCAGCTGGCCGTCCACCGCGGCGGCGCGTCCATGCCGTCGCTCGTCTCGCTCGCAGCGAGGCACGGCCTCAACGAGGCGACCGTCGCGTATCTCGTATCAGCGCTCGTCGACAAGTCGATCGTGTCGGCCTCGTTCACCGGCGGTGCCGCCCGCTACGACATGCTCGACACGGTCCGCGAGTACGTGCTCGAGCGTCTCGCCGAGAGCGGCGGGCTCGCCGCCGCCCGCGGCGCGCACGCCGAATACTTCGCGGCGCTGGCCGACGAGGCGCGCGTCGAGCTGCGCGGGCCGGAATGGCTGCGCTGGGAACGCCGCCTGGAGCTGGAAAACGACAATCTCTGGGCTGCGTTGGCTTACGCTCGCGACGCGCCCGACTCTGCCGTCGCGGTTCGGCTCGGCTCTTTGGGGTGGTACTTCGCGCTGGCCGACCGCGTCTCCGAGGGAAGGCGCTTCCTGGAGCTCGCCCTCTCCGCCACGGACGATGACGCTCCGCTCGAATTGAGGATCGAACAGCTCGCCGACCTCTGCTACATCGCGACCGAGGAGTTCGATCTCGGCCCCGCACTCGTGGCCGGCGAACGTGCGGTCTCGCTTGCCGCGACCGCTGCGGCACCTTGGCAGCGCGGGTTCGCGCAACTGATGCTCGCGCTCGCCATTGGGCAGTCGGGGGACGTGGAACGCGCTGCCACGATGGCGCAGGACGCGACCGCCGCGTTCGAGGCGGCTGGAGACGACTGGGGCATCGCAGCGAGCAGCCTCATTCGCGCAATAGGTGCGGCGTACGCCGGCGACGTCTCTACGGTCACCGCGATGGCCTCGGTCGCCGGCCGTCACTCGGATGCGCTCGGCTACGACGCGTTTCGCGCCCCGGCGCTGCTGCTCGAAGCGTGGGCGGCGGAGGAACACGGGGAAGACGACGCGGCCGCGGATGCGTACCGGCGCGCGTTCGAGCTCGCCGGGCGAATCGGGTTTGGCGACCACGCGGCGTTCGCTCTCGCCCGACTCGGATCAATCGCTGTCGCGAACGGCGATCTGCGCAAGGCCGAGGAGCTCCAGCGGCAGGCGCTCGCGACAGCCGAGGCTGCGCAAGCGCCGTGGGTCGCGGCCCAAGCGCGTGTCCAGCTCGCTCGGATTGCCGCGGCGTCCGGAAACACCGACGAAGCCCATCGCCTGTACCGCGACGTTCTCGAGTGGTCGACGATGCAACGGCCGCACCAGGCGCGCGAGAGCCTTTTCGTCGCGCTTGCGGGCCACCCCGGCACCGCAGCAGAGCTCGGGCTCGCCGAGATCGCCGAGCCCCGGCCCGACACCGCGCGCAGCTAGAGCTGGCAGAAGCGCCGACCCGGCTGGCAGAGCGCTGGCATCGGCGCTGACGAGTCTTCGTGGCGTCATAAGGCACACCCAACAGGAGGCTCGAACATGAGCAAGACCACGATCGAGGACCCACTTGAGCACGCCCGCCGTCGGATTGACCGGCTGCAGTTCTTCGCGCACATTGGTGCCGCTGAGGATGCCTCACGGATCCAGCGGGACCTCGACGCGCTGCACCGGGAGGAGGCATCCGTACTGGCCGCGGCTCCCGACGAGGTCGAGGAGAAGCTCGGCCAGCTGAGGACGAGGCTCGCGGTCGCCGAGAATGCGCTGGTCGCAGACGTCTCCGAAGAATGGACGACGTTCGCGGCAGCGGTCGAGGACGAGCTCCGCAGCTGGGACTTCTACCTCGAGCGGCTGCAGACGACGGCCGCCGCACAGGAGGAAAATGTGCGCGAGCGGGTCGAGGCGGCGATTGCCGACGTCCGCGAGCAACGGATCGCGGTCTACGACCGCCTCGCGCAGGCGCGCGAGGACGTCAACGGCGCCTGGCACGAGCAGAGAAACCACGTCAGCGCAGCTCGCGACGCGCTCGCACAGCAAGCCGACGAGCTGTCGGCGAAGTTCGAGCGCGCCTCCGATCGCACGCCCAGGCGAAGCCCGTGACGCACGGCTGAGCGGAGAGGAGAGCGAGATGCAGACGATCGACCCACCACTGGCGGCCGCGCTCATCGCGATGTGCGTCGGGATGCTGATGGTTCAAGCTGGCATCGCCAAGCAGCAGCTCGCGTGGCGGAGGCGGCGGCCGAACCGACGGAGGAGGCGGCGGCGGTGACTCGGCCGCTCGAGACCGACGAGGTGCAGCTCCTCACACGCTTCCACCCGAAACCGTCACTCCCACCCGAACCGAACCCGGCGCTGGTCGAGCACGCTCGGCGACGCGCCCAGAGCTTGCAGAACCGAATTGCAGATCGGATCACGGCGTTCGCCGGCTCGATGTCGTTCGTCTACATCCACATCGTCTGGTTCAGCTGCTGGATCGGGTTCGGCGTCGAGAACTACCCGTATCGGCCTGCTGACGATGATCGTGTCGCTCGAGGCGATCTTCCTCTCGACCTTCGTGATGATCAGCCAGAACCGGGCGGACGCGAAGCGTCAGGCGCTCGCGGACCAGCAGTGGCAGACCGTGCAGAAGGAGGACCGGCAGAACGAGGAGCTGCTCGCCCTCTCGCAGCGGATCCTCGACCTCACGACGGCGATTCACGGCGGCACTACTCGGCAACGGGGCGCGAGGTAGTGGTCGTGCTCGAGCAACGCGACAGGAGCCGCGCTGCCGGCGCGCAGCTGCCGCGCCGTCCTGCGCCGAGACGTCCGCTTCGGTGCGGCCGTCTACGGCTCGTTCCTGGCCGCGTCGGTCGTCGGCGTCGCCTACGAGTCGGGAGCGAGCGCACGCGCGATAACGGCGTCGCTGCTCGGGTCGATGCTCGTCTTCTGGGCGGCGCACGTGTGGTCGGACGCCATGGGCGAGCGAATCGCGCGCGGCGACGGGTTCGGCGCGCGCGACGTGCTCCGGATCGCGCGCAGGGAATGGCCGCTCGTCGAGGCAGCCGCGCTCCCGTCGATTCTCCTCGCTCTCGCCTGGGCCGGCGCCTGGTCCCGCGGGACGGGCACGAGGCTGGCGCTCGCAGCCGCTCTCGTGCAGGTCGTCGCGTGGGGACTCGCCGCGGGTCGGCGGCGCGGCGGAAGCTGGCTCACGGCCGCCGTGCTCGCCGCGGGCAACGGGGTGCTCGCCGTCCTCTTGTTCTCCGCCGAGCGACTCGTCCAGTGACCGGACGGCGACCCGATGAAGGAGGGGGAGTGGCCAAGGTGCCGCCGGTGAGCCAGAACCTGGACCGGGCGGCGGCCTGGACGTGGCGGCTGCTCGTCTGTGCGGCCGCGCTGGCTGGCGTCCTAGCGCTGGTCTGGTACGTGCGAGTAATCGCGATGCCGATCGCCGTCGCGCTCATCATCGCGCCGGCACTGTCGCCGCTCGCCTCGTGGTTCCGGGCCCGGCGCCACCTCGAAAAGCCGGCCGCGGCGCTCGCGCTGCTGACGGGACTCGCCGTCGTCGCGCTGCTCGTTGCGATCGTGGCCGTCTCGGTCGTCGAGCAGTTCGACGAGCTCGTCGAGTCGGTCGGCCGTGCCGTCGACGACCTCGTCGCCCAGCTCGGGCGCGAGCCCTTCGACCTCGCACTCGCGGGAGACTTTCAGTCGGCGCTCGAAGACTCGTGGCGGGAGGCGTCGAGCTACGCCGCCTCGGGCGTGCAGGCCGGTGCCGGGCTCGTCACAGGCATCGCGCTCGCCGTCGCGATGCTCTACTTCGTGCTGCGGGACGGCGGCGACCTCTGGGCGTCGATCCTGCGGCGCTTCCCGTCCGACGCTCGCCCGGCGGTCGACCGTGCGGGGCGGGGCGCGTGGGGCGCCCTCGGCGGGTTCGTTCGCGCGACGGCGCAGGTCGCGACCATCGACGCGCTGCTGATCGGGATCGGCCTGACGTTGCTCGGCGTGCCGCTTGCGCTCGCGCTGGCCGTGCTCGTGTTCATGGGTTCGTTCGTGCCGTACGTCGGCGCGTTCGCCTCCGGCCTAGTCGCGGTCCTCGTCGGCTTCGCGGACGGGGGCTGGGAGCTCGCACTTGCGGTCCTCGCCCTCGTCGTCGCCGTCCAATTCCTCGAGGGCACGTTCCTCCAGCCGACCATCCAGAGCCGCAGCGTCCACCTGCACCCGGCGGTCGTGCTGCTCGCGGTGACGGCAGGCGGCTCGCTCTTCGGGATCGCGGGCGCGTTTCTGGCTGTGCCTGTGACCGCGGTCGTCGCCGCCGTCCACGAGTCGCTGGCCGCCGAGGAGACGGCCCCCGGCGGCGAACCGTCCTGAGCGCGCCCCAGCGGCGAGGCCCGCCGAGCCTGGCAGCGGAGGCCCGAGGGCGGCACTCGGCTGGCACGCGGCCATAGCCACGCTGCGCGGGATCCCACGAATGGGCGACGACATCGGCTACGGCCACGTGGCGTGTCCGGTGGACCGGCAGATGCGCGTGTCAAACGCACAACACACGACGTTGTCTGTTCGTCGAATCGGGCATCTTCCGATGCGGAATTCCAGCGCGTCTCGTCAGTTCGTGGACCGAGCGCACGGAGCACCGCAGGAGTGCAGCTACCTCCGTCGTCACCAAGAGCGAGCGCCCGCGTCAGACTTGCTTGATCAACGGCACATTCGGCTCACGAGAGCTCTTGAGCTGGTTAGTTCGTGCGACCGGCCACAAGGTTGCGGGCAGAATGTCGATTTGCAGGCATTTCGTGCAGAACGTTTGGGCCACGGGTTTGGGCCACGGGGGCAATGGAGCATCCAAACAGACAACGTTAACCGCCCATTTGCAGGCACTATGCGAAGCGGGAGCGACGGGACTCGAACCCGCGACCTCCGGCGTGACAGGCCGGCAATCAGGAACCTGGCCACGCGATGCCGATGACCTCCTCTCTAGCGAAGGAGGTGGTCGCATCTGCGCCAGCATCGGCAACGAAGACTGTTCGTTTGCAGGCATTTTCTGTCGCTGGAAGCTGAACTCGCAAGCCTCGACGGTGGTCGCTTGAGGTCGCGCGTGCCCGCGAGCGCCCGCCAGTCCGAAAATGTACCCGTCTCGTACCCGCGAGATGCCGACGTGGCGTCTGGGCAGACAACAGAAAGGCCCATTTGCAGGGCTTTTCCGAAGCCCTCTGACGGACTCGAACCGTCGACCCCCTCCTTACCATGGAGGTGCTCTACCAACTGAGCTAAGAGGGCGAGACGGCACAGGGTACCAAGGCCACTGGCGAGGTCACCGCACGATGTCGCTTGACCTCCGCACGTCTCGCCGACGAAGATCCCCTCTTCCGCATGCCGCCAGCCGCCGCCGCTATCCGCCGCTTCGCCGATGTGTTCTCCGGGGAGATCATCCGCCGCGACGACCCCGGCTACGACGAGGCCCGCGTCGTCTGGAACGGCATGATCGACCGCTACCCGGAGCTCGTCGTCCGGCCCGCGAGCGCCGACGACGTCGCCGCCGCGATCCGCTTCGGCCGCGAGGAAGAGCTCCCGATCGCCGTCCGCAGCGGCGGTCACAGCATCCCCGGCCTCTCCACCTGCGACGACGGGATCGTCATCGACCTGTCGCGGATGAACGGCGCGCGCGTCGACGCCGCCGAGCGCACGGCGTGGGTGAACGGCGGCGCGCTCCTCGGGGAGCTCGACCGGGAGGCGCAGGCGGTCGGGCTCGTCTGCCCGGTCGGCGTCGTCTCCCACACGGGCGTCGCCGGCCTCACGCTCGGCGGCGGCATGGGGAGGCTCCAGCGCAAGCACGGCTACACGATCGACAACCTGCTCGGGGTCGAGCTCGTCACCGCCGACGGCCGGCAGGTCCGGGCCAGCGACGAGGAGAACGAGGACCTCTTCTGGGGCCTCCGCGGAGCCGGCGCCAACTTCGGGATCGCGACGGCCTTCCGCTTCCGCCTGCACCCGCTCGCGTGGCAGGTCACGCACGGGACGCTCGTCCACCCGATCGAGCGGGCGACCCAGCTCGCCGCGCGCTTTCGCGAGCTCCTCGCGACCGGGCCCGACGAGCTCTGGGCGAGCTTTGGGCTCGGACGCTCACCGGACGGCCGGCCGATCGCCACCGTGACCGTCCTGCACAGCGGCCCTCCCGAGGATGCAGAGCGCGACGTCGCGGAGCTGCGCGCGTTCGGTCCGCCGCTAAGCGACTCGATCGAGCCGCAGCCGCACCTCGGCCCGCAGACGATGGCGGACGAGGCTCAACACTGGGGCCAGCGCTTCTCGATGAAGAGCGCGTTCGTCCGCTCGCTGGACGACGACCTCGTCGCGCTGTGCGTCGACCACCTCGAGCGCGCGCCCGCGGGCGGCGACTCCGGCTTCTCGGTGTGGGCATGTGGGGGCGCGATCGCGCGGGTGCCGGAGGACGCCACGGCGTTCACAGGCCGGAGCGGCGCCTTCTGGCTTGCCGCGGAGACTCTCTGGCACGATCCCGCTCGCGACGACGAGTTCCGCCCCTGGTCGCGCGAGGCGCTGGAGGCGGTGCAGCCGTACGCGACGGAGGGCCGCTACGTCAACGACGTCGCGGAGACCGGGAAGGACGTCGCGCGCATGATCTACGGCCCGGCGAAGCACGAGCGTCTCGCAGCGCTGAAGCGAATCTGGGATCCGGACAACGTCTTCCGGCTCAACCAGAACATCCAGCCCGCCTGAGATCGGCGCCGTGGAGGGCTTCCTCGAGCGGTCAGTCGGTCGAACCTGGTACCGGGTGACCGGCGAGGATGGTCGGACGCCGATCGTGTGCCTCCACGGCGGACCGGGCTCGACACACAACTACTTCCGACCGCTCGAGCGGCTCGCGGACGAGCGGCCCGTCGTGTTCTACGACCAGCTCGGCTGCGGGCGCTCCGATCGGCCGGACGTCGAGTGGACACTCGCACTCTTCGCCGACGAGCTCCAGCAGCTGCGCGAGCACCTCGGGCTCGACGAGATCCACCTCCTCGGGACCTCGTGGGGAGGGATGCTCGCGCTCGAGCATGCGCTCGCGCAGCCTCGGTCGGTCCGCAGCCTCGTCCTCAGCTCGACACTCGCGAGCGCGGACGAGTGGGTCGTCGAGGCGAAGCGGCTCCGCGATGCCATCGAGGGCGACGACGACGAGGTGCTCGAGGAGTTCGAGCGCCGCCACTTCTTCCGCGGCGAGGACGCGCCGCTCGAGCTCGTCCGGATGCGCGAGGAGAAGAGCCGCGCGGTGTACGAGGCGATGTGGGGGCGGAACGAGTGGACGATGACGGGCGCGCTCGCGGGCTGGGACGTCCGCCCGCGCCTCGCGGAGCTGAGGATGCCGACGTTGATTCTCCGCGGCGCCCACGACCTCTCGACCCCGGCGATCTCGAAGACGCTCATCGACGGCATCCCGCACGCCCGCGAGGTCGTCTTCGCCGAGAGCTCGCACACGCCGGTCCTGGAAGAGACCGAGCGCTACCTCGGCGTCGTCCGCGACTTCCTCTACGCCGTCGAAGCTCGCTAGGACTCGAGTCTGTCCTGGCCGGCCGCTGGAGCAGTCGCGGCCTCAGCCGCCTCACCGAATTTCTCGACTACCCAGAACCGCTCAGTCTGCAGCACGACACTCTCCGCGTCGAGGAACACGTGCGCGTCGCCTGGAGAGACCGCGAAGCGCACAGGGCTCGCGCGAACGTCCGCGTACTCGGCGAGCGTCATCGGGATCTGCACCACGCACTCGCTGTTCGCGCACTCACATAGCCACTCGGGTACGGGCAATCTCGCCTCGTCCAGCCGCTCGTTCAGCACTCGCATCCGTTCGTTGATCGCACGAAAGAGCGCCTGATGGCGACCCGTGCGCCACGGCCGGTCACCGATCGGCTCAACCACCGCAACCACCCTCCACGGCCTAGCCTTCTGGCTACGCGGCCTCCCGGGCACACCGAAACGGTGTTGACACGAAGGGGAGTACTAGAGCGGTCGCGCCTGAACACACATGGTATCGCCGTTGCGGCGCGCTGATGGTGCCCAGATGTTTAGCCGCCGCGCGCCATCTGATCGATACACACCGCGGCGGCGACAATCAGCGCGTCGTCCTGCCCGGGCGCGACCTCGATTCCGTACGTGTCGCGGACCCGGAACCAGCGTTTCGAGACCTCGGCCACCTTCTCGCCGTCGCGCTCGATCTTGAACTCGTGGTCGACGATGTTGCCCTTGGCTTCGAGGTCCTTGTCGCCCTCGACTTCGATCGAGTAGCGGTCGCGAAGGGGAGTGACGAGCGCCTTCTTGATCTTCGCAACCGTCTTGCCTCCGCGCTCGACCTCCATCGTGTCGCGTACGCGGAGCTTCTTCTCCTGGATTGTGTACAGCTCTTCTCCCGCCGGGCTCTCGAGAACCAGTGTGTCGCGGACTCGCAGCGCCTTGCCATTCACCTTGAACGCTCGCTCGCCGCCTCCGGTCTCAACCCAGAAGTCGTCGCCGATCGCGAACATCTTCTCGCGCATCTGGTACTGCGTTCCTCCGGAGCTCCCTCGATTACGGCGCAGTGGCATCGCGCTTCTCCTTCCTCATGGCGGGGTGTCCGGGCCAAGGCTAGAGGCGTCGACGGCCCGGCGGACGAGGTTGACGCTGAATCACGCGGCTTCGAGCAGACATCGAAGCGCCGTCGTCGGAAGCACGCTGAGATCGACAAGCGGTCTCCGGGGTGCGATTAGTAAGAAGCCACAACCCCGCCGGCAGATAATCCCGTGATGGAGATCGTTCTCGCGCTCGCCGCGACCGCGGCGATCGGCTGGTGGCTCGGCCGGCGTCGGCGGCGTCGCCGCGAACCGGTCGAGGAGCTCGGCGGCTTCCTCGCCGGCGGCGTGCCGGTAGCGCTTTCGCAGCGCGACGAGGAGCTCGACCTCGAGGAGGGCGCGCTCGATCCTGGCGAGGCCGAGGGCGACCCCTTCTACTGGGACGAGGGCGCCGACGACGAGGTCGATTGAGCCGACGCGACGCGCACTCGTCGGCTCATGTGCCGAGGAAGATCAGCAGCAGCACTCCGAAGAAGATCACGGCCATCCAGAACACCACGCGCACCGCCAGCCAGAGCACCGCAAAGATCAGCCCGAGCACAGCCACGACGAAGCCGAGCACGTCGTGAGCTTATCCATCGCCTGTGGCGGTGTTTGCAGCTCCTAGTCCTTCGTATCACTAGGCAACCGCCGAGAGACCGCTTACGGTCAGCCGGTGCTGCGGCTGGTCCTGGGGTCTGTGATGCTCCTTGCTCTCGTCTTGGGCGTGACCGCCCATGCGCGGCCGTCGGCAGGTGCTCCCCCGTGCCCGCCGGCGTCGGCGGAGGTCACGAAGGGCGCGGCCGGCATCGTCGAGTACTCGCCCGGCCACGAGGACGGCGCGCCGCTGCACGGCACTTCGCTGACCTTTCCGCAGCGCTTCTACCGGCTGAATGCCGCCGTCGAGCTCCGCTTCCGGGGGAACACGATCTGGGCGTCCAAGGGATCGATCCTCAAGCTCAACTGCTACCGGACCTCCCGCACCGGCCGACCGCTGCCCGCCGTGAACCTCCTGCGCGGGTCGCTGAAGGTCAAGTCCCCGGGAGACCATCCGGCCGGCGTCATGACCGAGGAGGGGCTCTTCGACCCCCGCCTGCCCGGCGAGCTGGTCTACACGATGACACGCGTCCTCACGAAGCCCGGTGAGGTGACGATGCCACAGCTCATCAGCTGGTTCGCGTCCTTCCCCGACCAGCCGAAGGGCACGACCACGGTGGCTTCCGCCAAGACGGTCGGCGTGACGCCTTACGTCGGCGAGAAACCCGGCACCTGTCGCTATGTCCACGGCGCCCGGCTGACGACGACGAAGCACTACGGCGTCGGCTCGGCGACCTACCGACCGTAGCTCGCGACTAGCCGAGCAGCAGAAGAACAGCCACGACGTGGCCGGCGAGGCACGCGCCGTAGACGCCGAGCGCGAGCAGAGCGGCCCGGCCGTGTCGGCGGATCGCGGTGAAGGCGACTACCACGGCCAGGCCCGCGACGAGCGCACCGATCCCGTTCAACGCGATCAGCACGACGTCCAGGATCGGCTGCTCGAACAGAAGCGCGTAGACGATGCTCAGGGCGGAGAGCAGGCCGAGCCGGACGCCGTCCTTCCGGAGCTTCGCCGGGCCGAGCGTGTCGCTGATCTGGCCGGACGGGACGAGCGGCGCCATGCCGCAACCCTAAGCGACGTCCAGCCGCCCGGCGGCGAGGTGGATCCCCCAGACGGGTCATGGATGCCCGCGACGGGGCGACTACGGTCCGCAGCCGATGCGGAAGCTACTCCTGATCATGGTGAACGTCGTCGCTCTGGCCGTTCTGGCCGCCGAGGCGTATGACGCTGCCGCTGCCACGAACTTCAAGACGAAGAACGCGGCGTACCAGTCGGCCCGCGCCTGCCTGATGCAGCACGGGGCAACGCAGGTCGGGCGGCGCGGTGACGGCGGCGGCTTCGTCTTCTTCAACGGGCTGCGCATGGACTGGACGTACAAGACCACCAACGGGCTCGTGAGCGGCGTCACCTACGTCGCGTCTCCGGCCACGGGCTTCCGAGCCCTAGCGCAGCGCAAGCTGTTCGTCGCCTGCGTCACCAAGGGCATCTGAGTCCTCGCCGCGCTGCGCAAAAACGAGCATCGGCGCGACGGATAACAGCGGGCGTTTAGTCCGGGAGCGCGATCACATCGCCGCGAGGTCGCGCGACCAGATCGCGGTTGCTCTGCAGGAGCTCGCGAGCGTCTGGGACTTCGATCTGCTTGCTCGCGGCGCGGCGATTCGAGCTCTCGACCGAGCGGGCGAGCCGCACGAGGGGCTCTGCGAGGCCGAGGCGGGACATGAGCGTGAAACGAATCATCCCCGGAAGCATCGACTTCCCTCACCTCGCCCGCTAGGACCCAACTGGGTCTATTCGTGGAATCACGGCCTGAAGGCCAGGAACAGGAAGGCGGCGAAGAGCACGAGGTGCACGCCCCCTTCCTGCACGGTCGCACGGCCGGGGAGGACGGTGAGCGCACCGACGACCGCCGTGAGGGCAAGGAGGACGATCTGGGTGCCGCCGAGGCCGAGCACCAGCGGCCCCTCCAGCCAGATCGTGGCGACCGCGATCACCGGGATGGTGAGGCCGATGCTGGCCATCGCCGAGCCGAGGGCGAGGTTGAAGCTCGTCTGCACGTGTCCGCGGCGGGCGTTGCGAACCGCCGCGAGGGTCTCCGGGAGCAGGACGAGCAGAGCGATCACCACTCCGACCGCGGACAGCGGAGCGTCGACGGCCTCGACCGCATCCTCGATTGCCGGCGACTCCACCTTCGCCAGCCCCACGACCGCGACCAGAGTCACGGTCAGAAGGCCCAGGCTCGCCAGCGCCTCGCGGTCGGACGGCGGCGCGGCGTGCTCGTCGCTGCCGGCCGTGTCCCCGGTGCTCGGCGGGAGGAAATAGTCGCGGTGGCGCACCGTCTGGACGAGCACGAAGAGGCCGTAGAGCGCCAGGGAAGCCACAGCCGCAAACGCGAGCTGGGCGGGGGAGAAGTCGGGGCCCGGCGTGCTCGTCGTGAACCTGGGCAGCACGAGGGTCAACGTCGTGAGTGTCAAGACGGTCGCGAGTGCCGTCGCCGTGCCCTCGGCGTTGAACGACGCGACGCGCCGACGGAGCGCACCCACCAGCACGCAGAGGCCGAGGATGCCGTTGACCGTGATCATCACCGCCGCAAAGACCGTGTCGCGCGCGAGGGCCGACGTCTCCGGGCCGCCGGAAACCATCAGGGTCACGATCAGCGCCACTTCGATGACGGTCACGGCGACGGCGAGGATGAGCGCGCCGAACGGCTCGCCGACGCGGTGCGCGACCACCTCGGCGTGGTGCACCGCCGCAAGGACTGCGCCCGCCAAGAGCACGGCCAACAGCGCCAAGACGAGGTGCGCCGGCTTGCTCCCCCACGTGACGGCGAGGGCGACCAGGGCAAGCGCGGGCATGAAGACCTGCCAGTGCAGCAGCATCCGCAACCTGTTCTCCATCCCCGAGAGCCTGCACGCTGCCGAGCGAAGAGGGCGCAATAACTGAAGCCGCCGCCCGGCGGCCTAGCGAAGCCGCGAGCTCTCGGCTCCTGGAGGCTCGTGGTCGCGTCGACTCCGAGCCGCGAGGCGCAACAACGGCCTCCCTCAACCGGGTGATTGAAGTCAAGCGCAGCACGACTAAGACGAGAGCGTGCCGCGCTCACCTGATCACCCTCGCTGCGCTTGCGCTTCTCTGCGCCGCGTCCGCTCCGGCTGCCCCTCTCGATCACTCGATGGTGATCAGGCTCAAGTCTGTGACTCTCTCGGTATCCGTCAAGGAAAAGCCTCCGAAAGGCGTGAGCAAGGGCGACGTCTACCGCGCACGAACACGCTTGCTCAACATCGTCCCTCAGTTCGGCAAGGGCGCCGGTGTGGCAGTCGGCAGCGACTATTCGATCCTCACCGTCACGAGTTCGACCACCGCAGTCGTGAGTGGCGTGGCCTCCCTTCCCGGCGGAACCCTGAAGCTCAAAGGTGCGGGCCGTCTTGGATCTCACCACCCGATTCCGGTCGTCGGCGGCACGGGCAGATTCTCGGGTGCGCGCGGCACGTTGGTCAGCCGCAGTGGCCAGCTCAACACATTCAGGCTCACGCTTCCCTAACTCCGAACTGGACGCGGCCTCAGCTGCGTGCAGCCGAGGGCTGGCCCTAGCGACTCTGCACGCGCTCGGTCAAGCTGCTGAGGGCTGGTGCGACGCCGACAGGCGGCGCCTTCAGGGATCTGCGCGACACCTGATCCGCTTCCGCGGATCAGGTGTCATGCGACGGCTAAAAACAGTGCAGGGGGAAGGATTCGAACCTTCGTAGGCTGAGCCGGCGGGTTTACAGCCCGCTCCCTTTGGCCGCTCGGGCACCCCTGCGAGGCAAGCGCATTGTAGCCTCAGGCTCGTGGAGCGGTTCGACGCGATCGTCGTCGGGGCCGGGCCGGCCGGGTCGGCGACCGCGCTCCGGCTCGCCCGCGGCGGGGCGCGCGTCCTGCTCGCCGACAAGAAGCGCTTCCCGCGCGACAAGGCCTGCGGCGGCGGGCTCACCGGCCGCGCCGTGCGCGAGCTCCCGTGCGACGTCGCGCCCGTCGTCGAGGACGTCGTCCACCGCTTCGAGCTGCGGGTCGGTTACCGGAAGCGCTTCGAGCGCCGCAGCGACGCGCCGCTCGTCCTGATGACGAGGCGGCGGCGCCTCGACGCCTTCCTTGCCGAGCAGGCCGCGGCGGCCGGGGCTGACTTTCGCGACGGAGTCACGGCCGGAGGTTTAACTGTGGGACCGGACGGAGCCGAGGTGACGATCGGCGGCTCGCGCGCGGCCGCGCCGGTGCTCGTCGGCGCCGACGGCGCGAACGGCGTCGTCGCGCGCACGCTCGGCCTCGGCGGCGGGATCGAGTACGGCATCGCCCTCGAGGGGAACGGTCCGCTCGCGGCAGGGCAGCGCGGGCTCGCGACGGTCGAGGTCGGCGTCGTTCCCGGCGGCTACGGCTGGGTCTTCCCGAAGTCCGACCACGCGAACTACGGCGTCGGCGGCTGGTCGAGCGAGGGCCCGCGCATGCGCGAGCACCTGCGCCGGCTCTGTGCCGCGCACGGGGTCGACTCGGCGAAGCTCACCGACCTGCGCGGCACCCGGCTGCCGATGCGGCGAAGCGGGCCGGCGTCGGCGGGGCCGGTGCTGCTCGTCGGCGACGCGGCCGGCCTCGTCGACCCGCTCACCGGCGACGGCATCTTCGAGGCGCTCGTGTCCGCGCGGCTCGCGAGCGAGGCGATCCTCGCGGGCGAGCACCACCGACTACGAGGAGCGGCTCGCGGCCGCCGTCGAACGTCGCACCGCCTCCAGCTGGAAGGCGAAGCGCGTGCTCGACCGCCACCCGCGCCTCACCTTCGAGGTCGCGCGCCTGCCCTTCGTCTGGGGAGCCGTCTCGGGCGTGCTCGCCGGCGAGATCGAGAGCTCGCGCGACGTCCACGGCCTCGCGCGGCCGCCGCTCCGCCTGCTCGCGCGCCTCTAGCCCAGCGGGTGGCGCGAGCTACCCCTTTCGGGGGTACCGACCGCCCTTGCGAGTGACGATCCTGCACCCATGCGGCTGAGAAGGATTTCGGCGCGCCTCCTTGGCGCGCGCACACGTTTGGGCGACGAGTCCGGGATGGCGCTCGTGATGGCGCTCGGGATCATGCTCGTCCTGGTGATCGCGCTCACGACCGTGATCACCTTCACCGCCGCCGGCGCGCGCGACTCGCATCGCGTCAACGCCGGCCAGAAGGCGACCGCGCTCGCCGAGGCCGGCGTCAACAACGCGCTCGCCGTGCTGCACGCAGAACTATCCGCGGCGTCGTCGTCTACCCGGGCGATCCGAACCTGCTGCCGTCGCGGACGACCGACGTATCCCGAGCGGCACCGTCGACCTGGTCCGGCGTGCTCGAGGCCGCGCCGCCGGCCACGGTCTCGTGGGAGGACCAGTGGCGGATCACCGCCGTCGGCACGGTTCCGAACCCGACCGGGCCCGGCGCTGCGCCGGTCACGCGGACGACGACGGCGATCGTCCCGATCGTGATTCCGCCGACCGTCTCGGTCGACCCGGCACGAGCTCGCTGAACTGGATCTACGCCTTCAACGACGTCACGTTCGAGCAGTCGGTCACCGTCGCGCTCGCCGGTGTACGCGAACCGGGATCTCCACCTCGAGCACACGGCGACGATCGGCGAGACGATCCCGCGAGCGCACGTCAGCCGGTCGCGCCAGAACAAGGTCGCCGTCGGGCGCGACCTCTGCGCTCGACAACCCGCAGAACACAGATCGGCCACGTGCTCGAGACCGCGACCCGGCGAACAGCTCGACGAGCGTCTACGTCCAGGGCAACTGCTCGAGCAAGAACACGACCGCGCCAGCACCTCCCGTGCGCCTGGGGCAGCGGTCGACGACGTCTGCGGCGACCGCGACACGGCAACGGTCGATCCCGCCCGGCTTCATCACGCATCCCGAAGCTGACCTGCTGCGCGCCTTACCGCGGCTCGCATCTGCCGCCCGAGCCGGTCACGAGTCCGCCGACGCCGAGCGTGATGGGCTTCTGGTACCGGAACGCCTCGACTCGGGCCGAACTCGCTCTGCGCGACGTCGAGCGGCACGCCGCCCAGGTTCGACAATCCGACCGGCGCCGACGGCCCGACAACTCGATCAACCAGAGCGCGACCGCCGCGCGACCGCCGTTCGACCTCACCGGCGCGCCGTACAGCTGCAAGACGGGTCAGGGCGAGCTGTCGTAGAACGCGCACGACGAAGAAGCTGACGATCAACGGCACGATCTTCATCGACGGCAGCGCGACGAGCACGGCCAACGACGCGACCTACGTCGGCCGGGGCGCGCTCATCCTCTCCGGCACGTTCGCGATGGACAACCACGACAAGCTCTGCGTGAAGCTGACCGAGCGGCGGCGACTGCGACACGACCGCGCCCTGGGATCCGAACGTGAGCGGCATGTTCATCTTCGCCGCCGGCGACTTCGCGACCGAGCTCGTCGAACCAGGCCGGCGACCGCGCGGCAACGGGATCGAGATCAAGAAGGGCGCAGTTCCAGGGCGGCCTCTTCGCCGGCAAGAACATCGACGCGACCGTCACCGGCACCGTCGTCCAGGGGCCGATGATCAGCGCCTACGGGAACGTCTCCGCCGGCCAGGGCGGCGAGCTCAGCTTCCCGGCGATCTCGTTCCCGACCTCCGGCGTCGACCGGGTTCACCGGCCCGCTGCCCATGCCCAAGCTGCTCGCGCCGCGCGAGTTCGGCGGCGGCTGAGATGCACCTCGACTCCCTCAAGCCGGCGAGCCGCCTGCCGAAAGGAACCGCATGAACCTGATCCAGCTGCTGCACACCGCCGTCGAGCACGGCGCGAGCGACGTCCACCTGAAGGTCGGCCAGCCGCCGATCGTCCGCCTCGACGGCGACCTCCAGCCGCTCGCCGGCTGGCCGACGCTCGACCCGGCGCTGCTCGAGGAGGTCCTGCGCGAGGTCGGCTCGAGCGCGCCGAAGCGGCTCGCCACCTTCGAGAGCACGGGCGAGCTCGACACGGCCTTCCAGCGGCCGGGCCTGCCCCGCTTCCGCGTCAACGCGTTCCGCCAGCGCGGCGACATCTCGTTCGCCTTCCGCGTGATCCCGCGCGAGGTGCCGAGCTTCGAGGCGCTGCAGCTGCCCCCGGGCGTCGCGCGGCTCGCCGAGGAGCACCGCGGCCTCGTCCTCGTCACGGGCGCCACCGGCGCCGGCAAGACGACGACGCTCGCGGCCATGCTCGGCCACATCAACCGCACGCGGCGGCAGCACATCGTCACGATCGAGGATCCGATCGAGATCCTGCACACCGACGCGAGCTGCATCGTCAACCAGCGCGAGGTCGGGCTCGACACCGGCTCGTTCCACGAGGCCCTGCGCCGCGTGCTGCGCCAGGACCCGGACATCATCCTGATCGGCGAGCTCCGCGACGCCGAGACGGCCGAGACCGCCCTCCAGGCGGCCGAGTCGGGCCACCTCGTCTTCTCGACGATGCACACCGTCGACGCGGCCGAGACCGTCGGCCGCCTGGTCGAGTTCTTCCCCGCGATCAAGCAGCCGCAGGTGCGCTCGATCCTCGCCGGCGTCCTCAAGGGCGTCGTCAGCCAGCGGCTCCTTCCGCGCGCCAACGGCGGCCGCGTCGCCGCGGTCGAGGTGATGATCACGAACAGCCGCATCGCCGACCTGATCCGCGAGAACAAGCCGGAGTTCATCCACGAGGCGATCGCCGACGGCACGTTCTTCGACATGCAGACGCTGTCGCGCGCCCTGATCGACCTCGTCATCGCCGGCGACGTCGACCGCGAGACCGCCGCGAACGCCGCGCCCAACCGCCACGACTTCCTGATCGCGCTCGAGCACGCGCTCAAGCAGCACGCGCTCGGGCCGGTGACCGAGGCGGACGAGGACGACGCGGTCGTCGGGCTCGTCACGACGTCCGAGTCGCCGGACGCGCTCGGCTCGCTGCGGATCGCATGACCGGCAGGGCGCTCCGCGCCATCCGGGCCCGGCTCGTCGCGGCCGACGGCGTCACGCTCACCGAGATGCTGGTCGTGCTGGCGATCCTCGCTGATCGTCCTCGCGCGGCATGACGACGCTGTTCGTCTCGGCGTCGAACGTCGCAGGTCGACCAGACGAACCGGGTCGAGGCGCAGCAGGAACGCGCGGCTCGCGCTCGACTCGCTGCGCCGCGAGATCCACTGCGCGATCGGCGGTCACCGCCGGTCACGTCCTCGTCGCTGCACGATCACGCTCGCCGGGCTACTGCCAGAACGCCGGCACGACGCTCCGACGTCGTTCACGCTGGTGCGCCGTCGGCGGCCGGCGCCGTACGCGCTCTGGCGCTACACGGCGACGCGTGCTCCGGCACCGGCGCGAGAAGGCCGAGTCTACGTCGCCTCCAACGCGGTCTTCACCTGCACCGCGCGACCGTCTCCGGCGCCGACGCTGCACCGGGCTGCGACCGGCGGCGCTCGGCCGGGACGTACGTCTACGACGTCACCGCGGTCGACGCAGCGGCGACGAGACCTCGGGACGACGCGAGCATCACGTTCGCGACGCGACGACACGAACCGGTCACGGTCAGCTGGCCTGCGCTCGCGGTAGCGGTTCCTACAACGTCTACGGGCGCGACGACGGCTCGACCACGGTCGACGGTCTGCGGCTGCTCGCGATCACGACGACGACCTCGCGTACGTCGACACCGGCGCCGCGTTCGCGTCCATGGCCGCCGCCGCCGCTCGGCACGTCGGGATCTCGCTCGCCTGTCGACGTGACGCCGGCGAACGCGAGCCAGCGCTACACGCTCGCCGACGACATCGTCCTCCGGAACAGCGGCGAGAGGCTGACGTGCACGCAGGGCTCGCCGCCATCGCCCTCGTCCCCGGCCTCGCGCTCGGGAGCTTCCTCAACGTCGTCGCGGCGCGCGTGCCGCTGCGGCGCTCGGTCGTCAAGCCGGCGTCCGCCTGCATGAGCTGCGGCACGACGCTCGCCTGGTACGACAACATCCCGCTCGTCTCGTGGGCCATGCTCCGCGGCCGCTGCCGCTCCTGCGGCACGACGATCCCGTGGAAGTACCCGCTCGTCGAGCTCGTCACGGGACTCCTCGTGGCCGCGTGCGTCCTCGCCTTCGGGCTCACCTGGGACGCCGCCGTCGCCTCGTTCTTCTGCGCGACGCTCGTCGCCGTCTCGGTGACCGACCTCGAGCGCCGGATCATCCCGAACCGGATCGTCCTGCCCGCCGCGGCCGTCGTGCTCGCGGCGCAGACGCTGCTCCACCCCTCGCCCGAGTGGCTGATCGGCGGGCTCGCGGCGTCCGGCTTCCTCTTCATCGCCGCGCTCGCCTATCCCGGCCGGGATGGGCATGGGCGACGTCAAGCTCGCGCTGCTGCTCGGCGTCATGCTCGGCCGCGTCGCTCCCGTCGCGCTGATGGTCGCGATGGTGAGCGCGCTCGTGCCCGCCGTCGTCCTGCTCGCGCGGCACGGCCAGGCCGCGCGGAAGATGGGCATCCCGTTCGGGCCCGTTCCTCGCGTTCGGCGGCCTCGTCGGGCTCTTCGCGGGCGAGGCGATCCTCGACGCGTACCTGGGACTGCTTTGATGCGTCTGACGAAGATGAGCTTCGACACCCCAGACCTCCGGCTCGTCGACGACGACGGCGACGGCGACGAGCCCACGCCTGCCCCGCCGGACGCCGGAGTCGGCGAGCGCAGCCACGCCGACCTCGTCTCCGAGGTGATCGGCGAGGCCGGCCTGCTGCCGGCGGAGAAGCTCGACCAGGTGCGCCGCCAGGCCGTCGACACCTCCTTCTCGCAGGCGCTCGTCGACGAGGGCCTCGCGAGCTCGCTCGGCGTCGCCCGCACGCTCGCCGAGCAGTACCACCTGCCGCTCGTCGACCTCGCCGTCGCCGGCGTCGACGCCGAGGCGGCGAAGACGATCGCGCTGCCGGTGCTCGAGCGCGTCTGCGCGATCCCGTTCGCGAGCGACGGCGCGACCCTCAAGGTCGCGATCACCGACCCGCAGAACGTGCAGGGCCTCGACGAGCTGCGGCTCGCGACCCAGCGCCCGATCGAGTTCTTCGTCGCAGCCAAGAGCGACGTCCTCACCGAGCTGCGCCGGCTCTCGCGCGCCTCCGAGGCGCTCAACGCCACCTTCGAGGAGGCCGCCGCCGAGGTCGAAGGCGAGGAGGACGACCTCGAGGCCGACGACGGCATCTCCGACGCGCCGCTCGTCCGGCTCGTCAACTCGATCATCTTCCAGGCCGCCGAGGAGGGCGCGAGCGACATCCACGTCGAGCCGCAGGAGGACGAGCTCGTCGTCCGCTACCGCATCGACGGCGTCCTCCACGTCGCCCAGCGGATCCCGAAGAAGCTCACCCCGGGCGTGACCACCCGCCTGAAGGTGCTCGCCAAGCTCGACATCGCCGAGCGGCGGAAGCCGCAGGACGGCCGCATCACGCTGACCGCCGCCGCCGCCGGCCGCATGCTCGACATCCGCGTCGCGACGCTGCCGACGGTCGAGGGCGAGACGGTGACGATGCGCCTGCTCGACAAGTCGCGCGAGGTGCCGACGCTCGAGTCGCTCGGGCTCTCCGAGCGGATGCGCGAGCAACTGTCCGCGATCGTCGCGAAGCCGACCGGCGCGCTGCTCGTCACCGGCCCGACCGGCTCGGGCAAGTCGACCACCCTCTACGCGGCGCTCGCGGCGATCAGCCGCCCGGAGATCAACGTGATCACCGTCGAGGACCCGGTCGAGTACCGGCTCGGCGGGATCAAGCAGGTGCAGATCAACCCGCGCGCCGGGCTCACGTTCGCGACCGCGCTCCGCTCGATCCTCCGCTCCGACCCCGACGTCGTCATGGTCGGCGAGGTCCGCGACGGCGAGACGGCGCGCATCTCGATCGAGGCGGCCCTCACCGGCCACCTCGTGCTCTCGACGCTGCACACGAACGACGCCCCGTCCGCGCTGACGCGGCTGAACGAGATGGGCGTCGAGCCCTTCATCACCGGCGCCGCCGTCTCGGCCGTGCTCGCGCAGCGGCTCGCGCGCAAGCTCTGCGGGCACTGCTCCGTCGAGTACCAGCCGGGGCACGAGGAGCTGCGCTCCCTGCACGTCGACGAGGAGACGCTCGCCTCGATCGCCGGCTCGACCTTCCGCCGCCGGGTCGGCTGCGCCCGCTGCGGCAACACGGGCTACAAGGGCCGGATCGGCGTCTTCCAGCTGCTCGAGATGACGCCGCGGCTGGAGCAGCTCGCCTCGGCGAACGCGCCCCGCGAGGAGATCGAGCGCGCCGCGTACTCCGACGGGATGCGCTCGCTCTGGCACGACGGCGTCGCCAAGGTCGCCGCCGGGGTCACGACGGTCGAAGAGCTCGCCCGCGTCTGCACCGTCTGAGCCCGCCTGATCACCCGTCCGGGGGTAGTCACGCGTGGGGTGCGGCCGATAGTGGGGACATGGAGACTGCGGCTCCCCTCCTCGACGACGCGTCTGCCGGCTGGCAGGTCACGCGCGACGGCGTCCTCGTCGCGAGCGTGACCACGCGCCCCGACGGGGCGGGAGTCGTCGTCGCCACGCAGGTCTACGGCGAGGCGAGCGACGCCGAGCGGATCCGTCCCTACCGGTTCGCCGACCGGGACGCCGCCGACGCGTTCGTGCGCGACCTCGTCGCCTCGTTCTCGTACCTCGGCTGCCAGGTCGCGCGCGCGTAGTCACCCCTTCGAGGGAGGCGAGATACCCCGAAAGGGGGTGACCGCATCCCCCGCGGTGGGCGATATCAGATGAGTTCCGTTCAACGACGCACGACGAAGGAGAAAGGCATGACCAAGCTTCGCCAGCGGCTGCAGCGCGAGGAGGGCTTCACCCTCATCGAGCTTCTGGTCGTCATCGTCATCATCGGGATCCTGCTCGCGATCGCAGTCCCGTCGTACCTCGGCTTCAAGGATCGCGCGAACGAGAAGGCCGCGCAGGCGAACGTCCGCGCGGCGGTCCCGTCGGCGGAGGCGTACTACGCCGACCACGGCACGTACACGTACGCCGGCATGACGCGCGCCGACTCTGCCGGTCGATCGACAGCGGGCTCTCGCTCGACGTCGCTGACGGCTCCGGCAGCCACGCGTCGACCTCGTACTGCCTCGACGCGACACGGTCGGGCGACGCGACGTGCGCAGCGTCGTACGGCCTCGGTGCCGCTCGGCGGCGACTACGACGCAGACCGGCCCTGCACGTAGCGACTCGCGTGCGACGCAGCCGTCGACGGCGTAGCGGCGTCGCAGCAGGCCAGCGTCGACTCGCGCTGCAGCGAGGGGCGCGGCTCGTCCGCGCTCGCCTCGCATCGACTCAAGCCGAAGCCGCCAAGTGTCGAAAGGAAGCAGCGTGTGGCGAACACTTTGCAATCGATTGACGAGCTGCTGGGCGTGATGGTCGAGCACAACGCCTCCGACCTCCACCTCGCCGCCGGATCGCCGCCCGTGATCCGGGTCAACGGCCGCCTGCAGCGGGTGCCGGGGCTCGACAAGCTCGTCCCCGAGGACACGCGCACGATCGTCTACCGGATCCTCTCGACCGAGCAGCAGAAGACGCTCGAGACGCGCCGGCAGATCGACTTCTCCTACGAGATTCCGGGCGTCGCGCGCTTCCGCGTCAACGCCTACTTCCAGCGCACGAGCGTCGGCGCCGCCTTCCGCCTCGTCCCGGCCGAGATCAAGTCGCTCGAGCAGCTCGCGCTGCCGGAGCGGCTCTACGAGCTCGCCGACATGGCGCGCGGCCTGATCCTCGTCACCGGCCCGACCGGCTCGGGCAAGTCGACGACGCTCGCGGCGCTGCTCGACCACATCAACCAGACCCGGCACGAGCACATCCTCACGATCGAGGACCCGATCGAGTTCCTGCACAAGCACAAGAGCTGCATCGTCAACCAGCGCGAGATCGGCTTCGACGCGACGACGTTCGCCGACTCGCTGCGCTCCGCGCTCCGCCAGGACCCGGACGTGATCCTCGTCGGCGAGATGCGCGACCTCGAGACGATCGGGACCGCGCTCACCGCCGCCGAGACCGGCCACCTCGTCTTCGCGACGCTGCACACCCAGAGCGCGCCGCAGACGATCGACCGCATCATCGACGTCTTCCCCGCCGGGCAGCAGGACCAGGTGCGGGCCCAGCTCGCCGGGACGCTGCAGGGGATCGTGACCCAGAACCTCGTCCCCACCGCCGACGGCAACGGCCGCGTGCCCGCGCTGGAGATCCTGATGCCCGACGACGCCGTCCGGAACCTGATCCGCCAGGCGAAGATCGAGCAGGTCTACTCGGTGATGCAGACGAGCTCCTCGCGCGGCATGCAGACGATGGAGCAGTCGCTCGCCGACCTCGCCATGCGGCGAGTGATCACGTCCGACATCGCCTTCTCGCGCTCGACGCGCCCCGAGCAGCTGCAAGGCCTGCTCGAGCGCGCCGGCTACACCGACCTCGCTTCTTTCAACCCCTCGAGCAACGGCCTCGTTCTGGCCGCGGAGGCATAGACGATGGACCTGAAGAAAGAGATCAAGCTGTCCGACCTCGTTCCGAGGCGGAAGCGGAAGCCCCGCGGCGCCAGCGTCGCGGCGCCGGCCAAGCCCAAGCGGCGCGCCGGCAAGCAGGAGCTCGTCGGCCTCAAGGTCGGCGCCTCGCAGCTCGCCGCCTCGCACGTCGTCAACAACGGCTCGGCGAAGCTCGTCAAGGTGGCGCGCCGACCGCTCGAGCGCGGCGTCGTCGTCGGCGGCGAGGTGCGCGACGTTGCTGCGCTCGCGCAGGCGCTCGACGCGCTCTTCGCGGAGCACAAGCTGCCGCGCCGCGGCGTTCGCCTCGGGCTCGCGACGAACCGGATCGGCGTGCGCGCCTTCGACGTCGACGGGATCGCCGACGAGCGCCAGCTCGACAACGCGATCCGCTTCCGCGCCCACGAGGAAGTCGCGATCCCGATCGACCAGGCCCTGCTCGACTACCACGTCGTCGGCGAGACCGCCGACGAGGCCGGCAACGTCTCCCGCCGGATCCTGATGGCGGCGGCGTACCGCGAGTCGGTCGACCGCTTCGTCGCTGCCTGCCGGGCCGCGAACGTGGAGCTCGCCGGCATCGACCTGGAGGCGTTCGCGCTCCTGCGCGCGGTCGCGCCCGCCGGGCAGTCCGCGGCCGAGAAGCCGGTGGCCCTCGTCGCCGTCTCGCTCGGTCACGACCGCTCGACCCTCGCCATCTCCGACGGCACCGTCTGCGAGTTCACGCGCGTGCTCGAGTGGGGCGGCGGGAAGCTCGAGTCGGCGGTCGCGTTCGACCTCGGCGTCACGCCCGACGAGGCCCGCGAGCTGCTGCTCCGCGTCTCGCTCGAGGACGCCGCGGAGCTCGACGCGCAGTCTGCGTCGGTGCGACAGGCCGTCCGCGGCGAGCTGCAGAAGCTCGCCCGCGAGCTCGTCGCCTCGCTCCAGTTCTACCAGTCCCAGTCGGGCTCGCTCGCGATCTCGGAGATCCTCGTCTCCGGCGGGACGAGCCGGATTCCCGGGCCTGCCGGAGGAGCTCCAGCGCCTCACGCGCGTGGGCGTCCGCCGCGCCGACCCGCTCGCCCATGTGGACGCGCCGGCCGACGTGCAGGCGCGTGACGACCTCGCTTCGCTCGCGATCGCGATCGGACTGGGGGTGGAGGCCTGATGCAAGCCGTCAACCTTCTTCCGCTCGACGCTCGTCCCGGCAGCCGCTGGCTCGCGGCAGGCCGCGAGGCTTCCGCGCGCCGCGTCCTCTCCGGGGCCGGTATCACCGCGGGCGTCCTCGCCCTGTCGTTCGGCGGTCTCTTCATCCACCAGCGGGGCGTCGTCGACGATCGCCGCTCGGCGCTGCACGACGTCGAGACGCGGCTCGTCGCCGCGCAGGCGCGGGCGGCCGAGGTGCAGGCCGCCCAGGCGGCCAGCGCAGCGCGGCTGACCGCGTTCCAGACCGTCGTCGCCCAGCGGCTCGCCTGGGAGGACGTCCTGCGTGACCTCTCCCGCGTGCTTCCCGCCAACGTCTGGCTGCAGAGCCTGAACGCGACCTCGCCGTCGCCGACCGCCACTGCGGCGGGTGCTGCGGCTCCGGTCGCGGCGTCGACGCCGGCGGCCGCTCCGGCTGCAACGCCGGTCGGCTTCACCGTCACCGGCAGCGCCGACTCGCAGGTGCGGGTCGCGCAGGTGCTCGACCGGCTGGCGCTCCTCCCCTGGCTGTCGAACGTGACGCTGCAGTCGAGCGTCCGCGGCGGCGAAGGGTCGTCCGTGCAGTTCACGATCGGAGCGACTCTCGGCTCCACTGGAGGTCGATGATGATCGAGCGCCTCAACGGCCGTGTGGCCATCGCTGTTGCCGCGGCCGGGCTCCTGCTCGTCGCGCTGGTCGGCTGGTTCGGCGTCGTCTCGCCGCAGCGGTCGAAGGCGGCGGAGCTGTCCGTGAAGATCGACGACGCCAATGTGCAGCTCGTAACCGCGCAGGCGCTCGTCCGCGGGCAGGCCCTGCTCCAGAGCAAGGCGGAGCTCGCCACGCTGAAGACGGCGATTCCCGAGGAAGTCGAGATGCCGGCGATCCTGCGGCAGCTCTCGAAGGCGTCGGCGCGCTCGCGTGTCCGCATCACCGGGATCACACCCGGGGCGGCCGTCGCGTCCGGTGCGTCCAACGTCGTGCCGATCAACGTCACGGTCGAGGGCCGCTACTTCGGGCTGCGCAACTTCCTGCGGCTGCTGCGCGCGAGCGCCGACCTCCGCGGCGAGAACGTGAAGGCGTCCGGACGGCTCTTCGCCGTCGACTCGATCCAGTTCACGGGCGGCGGCACGACCGGCAACCTGGTGAACGCGACCCTCGCGGTCACGGCGTTCGCCTTCCCGGAGGCCGCCGCACCGCCCACGGCGGCAGGGACGCTCTCCGCTCCCTCCGACGCCGAGGTGGCGGAGGCGGCGGGCAAGTGAGGAAGCCGAGCAAGCGGATGGAGCGGCGGCGGGCGACCGCGGCCGCCGACGAAGCAGCGGCGCCAGAAGGTGATCGCCTTCGGCGGCATCGGCGTGCTCGCGCTCCTGCTGTTCATCCAGGGGCCGAAGCTGCTGGACGCATTCGGCGGCTCCAGCGAGCCCGCCGCGGCTCCCGCTCCTGTCACGCCGGCGGCTCCCGCGCCCGAGGCCGAGCCTCGTTCGGCGCGTTCGGCGCTGCTCGCGAAGGCGACGAGCGCCGATCCGTTCGCGGCTCGGAATCTCGCCGACGCCGATCCTCAGCCCGCGGCGGTCTCGGGGCCGGCAGGCACGCGCGACCCGTTCGCGAAGGGCGCCGCGCCGACCCCGCAGGCACCCGCGCCGGCGCCTCAGCCCGCTCCTGCGCCTGCACCGCTGCCGCAGCGCATCGTCGTCGGCACGCCGTCCTCGCCCAACGCGGTCGCCAAGCACGGCTGGATCGTCGTCCTCGCCTCGGTGCGAACCGGCGCCGGACGGGCGTACGCAGAGCGCGTCGCGAAGGGCGCCCGCGGTCGGCTCGGTACGGTCTCCGTGCTCGACTCGTCGACGCGCAAGCCGCTTCGCGCCGGGTACTTCGTCGTCTACACGGGCCCGTACGCGTCGCTCTCCGCCGTTCAGCGGGCGGCCGGCCGGGCGCACTCGTCCGGCTACCGGACCGCGTACGTCCGCGAGATTCTCCGCTACGACGCCGCGCGATGACCGTCTCGCCTGCGTGACGAAGGAGGGTTCGGGCTCGTCGAGCTGCTCATCGCGATGCTCGTGATGAGCGTCGGCGATCTTCGCGCTCGTCGCCGGGTTCAGCTCCGGCTTCGGCGCGATCAACCGCGCGAGCAAGACCTCGACGGCCGGCGCGCTCGCCGACCAGCAGATGGAGGCGTTCAGGCGCGGGGCGTACGCCGTCGATCGCCTCGATCGCCGCGGCACGACCGACAGGCCGGGCGCCGACGGCCGCACGTACTGGATCGAGACCGTCGTCGGCCTCGACGTGTGCCCGGACGAGACGGCACCTCGGTCGGCACGCCGCCCGTCCTGCACGTCGAGCGGCGGCGCCACCGAGCCGCCCGGTGAAGCGCGTGACCGTCGACGGTCCGCGACGGCTCCAGCACCGCGCAAGGTGCTGATCACCGAGACCTCGACGTTCGACCAGTCCACCGGCTAGAGAGGAAGAGAGATGGCTGCATTCACATACGAGGCGATCAACGCCCAGGGGCTCGAGAGCTCGGGCGTCATCCACGCGCCGGACACGATCGCGGCGACGGAGCTGCTCCAGGCCCGCGGTCTGCTGGCCCGCTCGCTCTCCGAGCGGGGAGCGACCGGCGAGGACGGTCTGCGCTCGAAGTTCAAGAAGGTCAAGCCGAAGTCGCTCCAGGTCTTCGCGCGCCAGCTGGCGACGATGATCGAGGCCGGCGTCAGCGTCGTCGCCGCGCTCGTCACGCTCGAGGAGCAGACGGACGACAAGTACCTCGCCGAGACGATCGCCGAGGTGCGCGTCGGACGTCGAGTCGGGGATGGTGCTCTCGCAGGCGCTGGCGCGGCATCCGAAGGTCTTCAACCGGCTCTTCATCTCGATGGTCGAGGCGGGCGAGTCGTCGGGCACGCTCGACGCGGTGCTCGACCGCGTCGCGACGCAGATCGAGAAGGAGACGCAGCTGAAGCGGCGCGTGCGCGGGGCGATGATCTACCCGGCCGTCGTCCTCAGCTTCGCGACGCTCGTGCTCATCTTCATGCTCCTCTTCATCGTCCCGGTCTTCGTCGAGGTGTTCGAGACGCTCGACGGCGACCTGCCGGCGCCGACGAAGCTCGTCATGGGCATGTCGAACCTGCTCCGTGACTACTGGTTCATCATCTTCCCGGCCATGGGGCTCACCGCCTGGGGGCTGCGCAAGCTGAAGCGGACCGAGAAGGGCCGCCAGCACTGGGACCGCTTCAAGCTGAAGATCCCGATGAAGATCGGCGACGTCGTCCAGAAGGTCGCGCTCGCGCGCTTCTCGCGCTCGCTCTCGACGCTCGTCGCCGCCGGCGTCGACATCATCAGCGCGCTCGAGATCACGGGCACGACGGCCGGGAACTACGTGATCGAGGAGTCGCTCGCCGACGTCCGCACGCAGGTGCACGAGGGCGCGCGGATCAGCGACCCGCTGATCGAGGACCCGATCTTCCCGCCGATGGTCGGTCAGATGATCAAGATCGGCGAGGAGACCGGCGAGCTCGACAAGATGCTCGGCAAGATCGCGGACTTCTACGAGGACGAGGTCGACGCGAGCATCCAGGCGCTGACCTCGATCATCGAGCCCATCCTGATGATCGGCGTGGGGATCATGGTCGGCACGATCGTGATCGCGATGTACATGCCGATGTTCAAGATGCTCACCCTGATCGAATAACTCGCTCGGTCGTATGCGTAGGCTCGTGATGTTGGCGCTGCTCCCGCTCGCGCTCGTGGCGGCGGGTTGCGGCGCCTCCGAGGAGGTTGCGGGCGACGTCGTCGCCGTCGTCGGCATGGCCGAGCGCGCGGAGCTGACAGCGGCCGCGGTGAATCTCCAGCAGTGGTACCAGGCGCACGGCACCTACGCCGGCGCGGTGCCCGGCGTCCCGGGCGTGACGCTCGTCCGCGCTGACGCGAGCGGCTGGTGCCTGCAGACGGCGAGCGTCCACGAGGTCGGCCCCGGCGGCACACCCGCCGCGGGCCCCTGCTAGAGCGGCATCATCGCGAGTCGCCTTAAGAGTCGGCGGTGGCGCGTGCTCGTCGTCCTCGGTGCGCTCGCGCTCGTCGTGGTGCTCGTCGGCCCGCGACTCGTCGGCGCCCTGCCCGACGCCGCGCTGAGCGAGTTGAAGGAAGACCCACTCGCGACGTACGAGCCGCCGGGTGGCGAGCTCGTCGATACGTACGAGCAGAAAGCCGACCGGAAGAACTTCCTCGGCATGCCGGTCTATGCTCAGTACGCGCGAGTCTTCGAGCTACCGGCGGGAGCTGACCCGCGCCGAGAGATCGACCGCGCACTCGCTGCCGCCCTGGCGGCAGGCTGGCAGCTCAACGAAGGGTCGAGAGGCGTCTCGGAGTCGGGCGGCACGCTGGCCGTGGGTCTCGACAAGCTGCTTCCCACCGGCGAAACGACGTTGCTGAGCGTCATCGCCTACACGCACGAGTCGAGTTACCTCCCGACGAACGTCAGGCCTCCGGCGCTGCGGATCAGCCTGAAGAGCCCCGAGATCGACTAGCCGTCAGCCGTGTTGGTCGAGGCGAGCTTCCAGACGCTGCCCGACCGGATAACGCCGGAGCGCGCCGGCCACGACCAGCCCTGGGACGAGGACCACCAGGACCACAGATCCGGAGCCGCTCCTAGGGCTGCCTCCTCGATTGGATCGCCTTCGCCGCGTGCTTCGTCTTGGCGCTCCGGAGAACGAGCAGTCGCTTCACGGGAGCGACGTCGGACGAGTCGGACACCGAGACGATCACTGGCAGTGGGGCGCGTCGCGAGGCGTCCACGAGGTCTCGTCGCAGGCGCAGATGAACGATCCCCGACCGGCCGGGCTGGAGGCTGTACGACGTGCTCTGCCGATGCCGCCGAAGCGTCGGTGGCGGGGTCACGACCACGTGGCCGGCGCAGACTCCGGGATGTGTGCCGGGGCAGCCGATCCGGACTGACAGCAGGCGCCGCGCCATCTGTGCTGCGGGCGGAGCGACGGAGACGCCGCCCGTGAACGTCGTGATCGCATCACTTCCGTATGCGGTCACGTAGACGTTGCGCCCGTCCGGGCTGACCGCGACCGACGTCGGGTCGGCTACACCCGACGCGAGCGTGCAGTCCTCGGTGGTCTCCTCGTCGAAATAGCCGCGGTACGTGACGCAGGCCGAACGGCGGAGGGTCCCCGTGGACAGATCTCGGGCGAAGACCGTCAGGCCCGCGTTGTGCGTCACATAGACCGTTGCTCCGTTCGGCGAGACGGCGACTGAGTTCGCACCGTCGAGCGGTCGAACGTGCGCGCATCCATCGCGCACCTCGCTCTCGTCGTAGACCTCGCTGACACAACCGATCTCGGCGAGCGTGCCCGTCGTGCGGTTCCTGGCGAAGACGACGACGGCGCTCGAGTCAGTCGCTGCGGCGAACACGGTGCCTCCATCTCGTGTCATCGCGAGGTCGACCGGAGACTGGAGCGCGTGGCCGGCCACGCATGAGCCTCGCCGGGGTGCACTCTCGAGGACGCAACCACGCTGCGTCAGCTGTCCGGTCGCGGTATTGCGATCGAACGTGAGCACAGCGTTGCTGTTGTACGCAGCGACGTAGACGTTCTCGCCGTCGGGCGAGACGATGATCGAGTACGGGCCCCTAAGCGCGTTCCCGGTCACGCACAGCCGATCGGTGCCGTCGTCGCTGATGCATCCCAGCGGGGACAGAAGCCCCGTATCCACATCTCGCGAGAACGAGACCACGGCATCAGCATCGGCGGACGCGACGTAGACGTTCCGCCCGTCCGGACTGACCGCCACAGACACCGCGCCGCCGAGCGCGCGCATCCCCGTACACGTCCTCACCGGCCTAACGCACCCGATCTGCCGAAGCCCGCCGGTCTCCGAGTTGCGGGCGAAGATCGCGATCCCGCCGCTCGAGTACGCGGCGGAATAGACGTTCCTCCCGTCAGGGCTCACGGCGACCGCCGCCGCTCCCCCAAGCGCGTTGCCGTCCGCGCAGGCGCCCTTCGTGCCGTCCAAACCGTCGGTGGCGTTCGCGGACACGCAGTTGATCTGCCGCAGTCTTCCCGTGGCCGATTCACGCACGAACGACGACACCGCGTTGCTCCCGGCCGCCGCGACATAGACACCGCCGCCGTCAGCGGCGACCGCCGCATCGGTTGCGTCGATCAAGCCCTTCCCTCGACCACAGCCACCAACCGCCTCTGCATCGCTGTCCTCCGGCTGAGCGATGCAACCAATCTCCCCTGCGAGTTGCGCCAGCCCGAGGAACCTCTCCGCCCACGCATTCGGCGTCGCAACCACGAGCGCAGCCACTGCCACGGCGACTACCAGCCAGCGAGCCATCAGACCCCTCCTTTGGTGACGTGTGGCAAACATTCGTCCCTCGAGGACCGAAATGCAACCGACCTGATCAGCGCATGGCGTTCGCGCCGACGACGCGCCGGGATCGGGTCCCGCAAAGGCAAGACCCGACCCCGGTCGTGGTACCTCATGTCCGTGCGACGATCACGGTCGTCGCGTCCGGGAACCTGGCACCGTCCTGGCCGCCGGCGAGCCGGAAGTCAGCCAGGTCGACGCCGAACGATCCGGTCGAGCCGAAGTTGAGGAGCGGCGGCAGCGGCGTTCGGTTGACGTTGTCGGTGCCGGCGGGGAATCCGCTCGGCTTCGGCAATGCCGTCGAGGGGTGGGCACTTCGCCTCGCCCTCGCTCTGTCGATCGTCGCTTTCGGAGGGCTCGTCTCCGGTGCGGCCGCCGCCGGACCCGGTCCCTACTCGATGAGAGCAGAGGCGCTGCTCTCGGCCGGCTGGCAGTAACCTCCCGTCGAACGTCAGGCCTCCGGCGCTGCGGATCAGCCTGAAGAGCCCCGAGATCGACTAGCCGAGAGCCGCGGTGGCGAAGTCAACGAGACGCTGCGCGCGTCGGATTGCAGCTGCGAGTTTCGGCTGGCTTACGTGGACAAGGCCGTAGTGGGCGGTGTCCTTCAGAACAAGTAGCTCGCGCAGCGCCTTCGCCGCGGCCTTTCCGCCGGGTTCGATCTGTTCGACGAGGTCAGCGGCCTGCTTGTGGTCCTGGCCGCGCGAGCGCCGTCCGAGCGTTGCGCAGCAGGCGGCGTCTGCAGCTGCGATCCCAGCGAGCACCGCAAGCGCCGCAGCACAGCTCGCCGACTCCTCGATCTCCTTCTCGCTCGCGACGAGTTCGGCGACTTCGAGGAACTTGCCTGCGTGCGCGAGCCGAGTCCGCGCTTCCGGCTTGCCGCAGGTTTGCGTACGCGCCTGGTGGCGAGGCATCAGCGGCGCACTTTCAGCAGCTCCATCAGGCGCGGACCCGCGAGGGCGATTGCGTCGGAGCGCAGCTCGTCGACGATCGGAGGCTCCTCGCGGCGAAGACGTGCGAGCTCACGTTGGGAGATCTCGGAGATTCCGGCTCGGTTGCCGCTCCAGCGGTAGACGTTCTCGGCGAGCGACTCGATCTGGCTCCGCCACACCGTATCGTCCTCGTCGATGTGGTTCGGGCGGACGACGAAGAGATCGATGTCACTTTCGGTGCCGCCGTCGCCTCGGGCAGCAGAGCCGAAGACCGAAGCATGTACGGGCTCAACCGACCACGCCTGGATGCTCTCACTGAGGCGCTTGAGCAGCTCTCCACGCGCGTTCGCGATCAGCAAGATCGCAGGCGCGAAAAGGTGATCCCGATTCAGGTTGAAGAGTAAGGCGGGCCGCGCTTCTTGGACATCAACGACGCCCTGTTCCACCAGTCGCTTGAGTACCCGGCTGACGCCGGCTTGCGAGCGTCCCAGGAGCCGGGCCACGTCGCGACCGCTGAGAGGATGAGTCGTGCGTGCAAGGGCGACGAGCACATCGCCTGCGAGGCTCGGAATGAGCGCAGTGTGAGGGTTACTCAGATCCATGAAGAGTCTCTTCTTGGGCTATTGGCGGTATCCGCCTGAGTCTCATTGCGTTCATTTGAGTCTTATTTCGTGCAATTGACTCTTTTTTCACTCAACGAACCGAATATAGCGGATCCAATCTCTTTGGTCGGCGGCCGGTCAGGTGCTCGTGAGCCAGTGGTCTGGCCGGCGAGCGCGTCGCTCGCGGGATGCCGGCTCAGGAGCTCGTCGAGCAGACGGATGCAAGTTCCGACCTGCCTTGCTCCGAGGGAGGACCGGTCGCTCGTGAGCATGAACCTGTTGATTCGTGACGTTCGGCACTAGAATCGACGCTCGAACCCGAAGGGAGAGAACATGGGCAAGAGGATCCTCTACGTCCTCGCCGGGCTCACCTGCGCCGTCGCGCTGACCGCCGGCACAGCAGCCGCGCACGAGGGGAAGCCGTCCTTGATCGTCTTCACCGTCCAGAACATCGGCGACGGCACGTCGGCCTGTCCGCAGGGGTCGCTGTTCGGGCTCTCGTTCGACATGGTGCTCGGCCGCGCCCAGCTCGGAACGGGCCTGAGCTGCGTCCGGTCGGTCGAGGGCTGTGGGACCGCCGGCTGCCGGCAGACGATCAACACGACGTTCACGCTCGACTTCCGGCGGGGGACGCTGACGGCGCCGATGGTGCTGAACGAGCTCTGGCTGACGGATTCGAAGGTCTTCACGCGCGACCACGGCACCATCAGCTCGGGAACGGGAGCCTTCGCCGGGGCGAAGGGATCGATCGACTGCGTCGGCACGATTCAGTTCACGGCGACGGCTCCGATCCCGAAGCTCGTCTGCTTCGTCCGCCTCAAATGACGTAGAGGCCGGGCGGGGAGACCGGCGCACCGGCCTCCCCGCTCGATGTCTCGCTACCCCTTGCCGACGCTCGAGTGCGCGGCTTCGCGGTTGTTCTCCGCCGCGTCCGCCTCGAGGAGGAAGCCCGCGGCGACGTTGGCCTCGTCGACGTGCGTGACCGCGCTGACGTAGCGCCCGTGGTTTCGGTAGAGGTCGCCAAGTTGCGCGTCGTCGAAGGGGATGTGGGTGCCGAAGAGGATGCAGAACGAGGGGCCCGAGTTCGAGCCGGTGTTCAGCGCCGTCGGCACCGCGACCTGCGAGAGCTGGATGCCGCCTTGCGCCAGCCCGAGCGCGTTGCGGACCTTCGTCGTCCCGGTGAACTCGAGGTAGGGCGCGTGTGGCGGCGGCGCCCCGCCGTCGACCCAGCGGGCGAGATGCCCGTACGCGGCCTGGATCGCCTGGCTGAGCGGGACGCGGCTGAAGTGTGGGTTCGTGCACTGGTAGACCGGCGCCGCGCCGAGATCCCGGACCTGGAGCGGAGCGCGGTACTCCGAGCCCTCCCACCCCGAATGCGCCGCTCCGGCGACCTCCCAGCGGCGGAAGACGTCGCTGTCGGGGCGCCGCGTGAGCGGGTTCGTCACGTCCGTCTCGGAGAGCACCTGGATGATCGGCTCCGAGCCGACCCGCGAGGGGGCGGTACCGACGATGAATGCGTAGCCGTCGAAGACCGGCAGCTCCTGCGGCAAGACCGAGTTGTAGTAGATCGTCATCCGGCCGGCGGATTGCGACGCGCCAATGCCGAGCACGCGCTCGGCCTCGAGCCCGCCCAGGAGGTCGCCGACGACCTCGCCGGCCTGCGCAAAGATGTCGTACGAGAGCTGGTCGGTCGTGAACGCGCCGCCGCCGGTGACGTCGAGCCCGCCGTAGCGGGTCGGGCTCCAGCCGCGTAGCTGGTCGACGCCGACGCGCTGTGCCGACACGCCGACCCACGCGTAGCCGTCGCGCACGTGCCTACGGTTCCACAGGGCGTCCAGGTCGTAGCCGGCCGTGACGTTCTGCCACTCCACCAGGACGGTGCCGTTGAAGCGATCCTGGGAGGCCGGGCGCCGGACGATGACACGCGTCCGATACGGCACGTCGGCGGCGAGCTTCGCGCCTGCCGTCGAGTACGCGTCGGCGAGGCCGGAGAGATAGAACTCCTCCTCCACGTACCCGTCGGCGGCGAGATCGAGCCAGGTCGAGAAGAACGGGTACGTCCCGCTGAGCACGGGCGATGCCGGATCCCCCGGCACGGCGCCCGGAAGCGGGCCATCGACAGTTGCGGCGGGAGAGACGGATGGAACTGTGAGGAAGGCGGCCAGCGCGAGCACCGCGATGAGTGCCCGCCTCGGCCTGCGAAGACGATTGGACGTCGTGACCACGTCGGCCTCCTTTGCTCGAACTTGGACAACCCGGCGTGCGGCGCGGCGGATCTTTGCACGCCGGCCGTCCGGATGAAGGTGCGTGCGGGCCTAAACCCGACTCAGCCGCGGTTCGGAGCGCCGATGCCGCACAAGCCGGCGCTCTCGCAGGGTGAGTGGTCGGCGGTCACCACGACCTTGCGTCTTCCGTTCGAGTGCGTCGAGAGCGTGAAGCGCACCCAGGCGCTGTTGTTCGCGTCGTCGGTCTCGAGGAAGGCATCGTCCGGGTCTGTCGTGGAGACGAGGTAGTAGTCGTCGCCGTCTGGCGCGCCGGTGAGATCGAGCTCCTGCCCGGTCGTCGCCTGGTGGTACTGGTCCACCCAACCCGCTCCGACGCCCTGGAAGCTCCCGAAGCAGTCCCAGAACGTTCGCTGGCTCGTCCCCGCGTTGCCGTCGAGCCGATAGATCTCGACGAGGCAGAACCCGACTTTGAACGAGCTGTTCCCGACGATCGCTCCGGTCGGCCCGCCCTCGCGGACCTCGAATCGGGCCACGTCAGCCGTGTGCCAGTGGTGGTGGTCGGCGTGGTACTCGAAAATCGACGCCGCCTCCTCGTGGAGCAGCTCGTAGCAGGCGGTCACCTGCTTCGGCTGCGTGCCGCATTCGTACCGTTCGTTGTTCGAGCGGATTTGCTGAAACGCGGTCGTCGTGGGGTTCAGCCCGAGCTCGTGTTCAGGGCGGAGCGCCCACGGGCCCGGACCGGAGTTCGCAATTCCGTTCGAGAAACGCAGAAGGTCGCGCTGGTGCTCGTTGACCAGGTTCAGGTGAGTCGGTACGACCGTCCGCAGATCCGGGTAGTACGCGCTCAGGCCGACGGGCTCAGCGGGAGCCGGTGCCGCTCGAAACGCGAAGACGAGCGCGACCAGCGGAACGATCGTGCTCACTGCAAGGACCCAGATCCGCCGCTTTCGCCCGACTGCGCCCATCCCGCCTCCTGGTTTGTCGAACGACTGCCAACGCTCGGTCGACGACGAGCTTACGACACTAGATGATTGATCGGCAATTACCGCACTCGCGGATGACGACCCAGACACGGCGCCGGGAGCCACCCTCGACCTTGCCAAGGCAACCAGCCTTGGCCGCGGCCGAGTGCGGCCCCCTGCTTGGTCTGGATCGCCCCCGCGAGCACGCCAATTACCGATCAACCATCTAGAGGCAGAGCACCACTACGGCCAGCGGCGCGGCAGCTGAGGATTGGGGAAGAACCGGGCGAGCGGCTTCCGGATGTGCCCGAGGAGGCGGTTGGCCGCGGTAACGAGCGACGTGAGCCTGAGACGGCGCAGCGCCTGGCCCAACCAGCGGGTGGCGGCGATGTGCTCGAGGACGCGGATCGCTGCCGGCCCGTGCATCAGCCGCATTCCCGTGGGTTCGATCAGCTGCCACGACTCCGCCACTTGTTGCTCGGGGATGCGGTCGGCGTAGGGCGCGGCCGCCTCGTCGTCACGGCTCAGGAGCGCCAGCCGCTCCGTCCGATCCAGCCTCGCGACGAGCCGCGCCAGTGCCCGGCAGAACGGGCAGCCGCCGTCGAACATGAGCAGGGGCCGCCGAGGCGGAGGAACGTCGCCGAGCCACGACGGGTCGAACACGAAGCGATCCACGAGTCGGCAGTATCGACTACGGCTCTGTACGACAGGCGTAGTCAGCTCGTCGCACGAGAATGCTCGCCGCGGCCAAGAGGCTGACCGGGACCGCGATCAGTGCCCAACGTGTCGGAGCCGTCTCCGCATCCCCGAGTGAAAGCGAGACCCCGAGGAGAGCCAGCAGGCCGAGCAGGTAGAGGACAGCGGCCGCGGTCGGCCATCGGCGACTGTTCATGACTCGATCGGCCGTCGCGGCCAGAGCGTGTAGCTGAACGAGACGACAAAGTCGATCGCGAGGATCAACGTCCAGAGCGCTGCGACGTTCAGCAACGCCCAGGTCCGGTCGAGGTCGCCGACGACCAGCACCCCGAGCCCGAGCAGAGCCGAGCCCGTGGCCCACGCGACCAGGTGGCGCAGCCACTCGCGCCGCTCGTGGGCTGCGTGTCGGGTGCCCGTGCGAGGCGGGAGCTGGGGGGACGGCCCGCCGGCGAACCGGTGCGCGAAGCGAACGTCGGCCCAGTCGATGATCCGCTTGCCCCACGCGACCGAGACGCCGATGTAGACGGCCGCGAGCGCATGTGGGAGCGCCGCTTCGCCGCCGCGCCTGAGATCGATCGTCGTGACGGCAAGCAGGGCGAGGTCGACCACCGGCGTCGCGACGAGGAGTGCCATCCCCAGCCGCGGCCGGCCGAGCACGTAGCGAGCCGCGAGGCCCGAAACGAGGACGAGCCAGAACGCGACCTCGGCGGCGACGATGAGAGCGATCACGACCGCTGTCCTCGATAGATCGCCGTGACGAGCGCAACCCCTCCGATCACGATGGCTGCCGTCAGCGTGGCCCGAAGCCACCATGCAGCATCACCGGCAAGGAGCTGCTCCTTTGGCCAGGTTCGCCGGAGCGATGACCAGGACGTAGATCCACCAGGGTGCCCATCTGCGCGATTGCTGAGCAGGCAGAGTGGCTTGAGACTGAGAATTCATGTGCTCTGCTCCTTTGGTTCTAGTACAACTGTACTAACGATGCTCGCAGAGCTCTGTTCCCCGTCGCGTACGGCTGCCTTGCGTCTCGGGGTTCGGTTAGTACGAACGTACTAGAGTGCGGCGGTGGCCACGATCGACAGCCCGTCTCGCCGCCGCGAGCTAGGGGAAGCGCTCTGGCGCGTCGTCCTGCGCGAGGGGATCGAGGCTGCCTCCGTTCGCAAGGTCGCAGCCGAGGCCGGCATCTCGAACGGGTCGCTGCGACACGTCTTCCCCAGCCAGTCGGAGCTCCTCGCCTTCGCTATGCAGCTGATCATCGACGAGGTCAGGCGGCGAGTCGCAGCCGTCGACGCCTCGGGCGACGTGCGAGACGTGGTGGAGCGCCGGCTGCACAGCCTCCTCGTCCTCGACGATGAGACCCGAGCGGTGTTCGACGTCTGGCTTGCCTTCGCCTCGCGCGCCCGCGTCGACGCGAGCCTGCGGCCGTTACGAGACCAGACGCACGCCGACGTGCGCGAGCTTTGCCGCCAGTCGATCAAGACGCTTCGTGCCGCCGGGAGGACTCGATCAAAGCTGGACGTCCGCTACGAGACCGAGCGACTTCACGCGCTCATCGACGGGATCGCGATGCACGCGACAGTCGACCCTGAGGTCACCACGCCGGCCCGGCAACGCAAGATCCTTTCGCGCCACCTCGACACGCTCGCCTGAGCTCGCGGTCTAGCGTCGCGTGCTCCTCGAACTGGGGTAAGTCGTCGGTGATCTCGAACCACGGTGCCTTGAAGCCGACGAAGATGTGGTGCGTCGGCCGAATGCTGGGAGCGTCGACGAGCGATCCCAACGCGACGTGCACGTAGGCGCCGTCCCGCACCACGGAGAAGAGGAGCGAGCCGCAAGCACCGCATCGTGTGTCGTTCAGGGCTGGCTCGCCGACGACGAGCAGGTTGTCCAGCCCGTCCGTGACCTGGAGCTTGTCCCGCTCGATGCCGCCCATCGCCTTGAACGCCGAGCCGGTCGCCGCCCGACAGCGTGAGCAGTGACAGTTCATCGCGTACCGGAATGCGTCCGCGACCCGATAGCGGACCGCGCCGCACTGACACGTTCCGCTGAGCACTCTGTTGTTCGCGCTGCTTTCGGACGACATGCAGCGACCTTATCCGGAGCCGTTGGCTGTGAACTAACCGGTGTGTAGTTGACCCGCCGTCTCAGAGGAAGACGGCGCGGTCGATCCAGTCGCGTTGCGACGGGTAGAGCCGGAACCAGCGCTCGAGGCGGCGCTGCATCTCGCCGTAGGCGTTCGTGGGAACGGTGCTGATGATGCAGCCATGGTGTAGGCGCCCTGCGTCGGCCCACTCACGGAGGATGTCGGGAAAGTCGTGCGTGTTGTGTGTCAGGGTGATGCGCCGCTGCTCCTGTGCAACGGCGAAGAGGATCGCGTCGTCGAGCTGCCGTCAGCTCGGCGGCGAAGCCGGCAGCGACGACGTCATGGCCGCGCTCGCTGAGGATGCGCACGAGACTGTGGCTTGACAGATCGGCGTCGAGGAGAAGTCTGAGCGGTTCAGCTTCCTCCATCGGCCGTTGCTTCCTGGTGCGACTCGATGAACGGGTAGCGCGTCAGGAGCTCCTGCTGGAGAGCGACGGCCGCGCGTGATCAGATCGTCGATCTCTTCGCCGAACTCCCGGTAATAGGCGAGGGCGATTCTGATCTGTCCAGGTGCGAGCCCGTACTCGTCGGCCAGCGCGCGCTCGTCGCCGAACTCGCGCATCAGGGAGACGATCTCCCAGACGTCGAGGCCGGAGCCGATCACCCACGCACGTCGGCGGTAGTCGTCGCCGCGGAAACCGATCCCCGGATAGCGCCGCGACCGGATCGACTCCGACGCGTACTCCTCGACCAGGGAGCCGCGAGGGCGCCGCAGCCGCCGCGCCTCCTCGCTGACGAACCGATCGTCCTCGGCGTGCAGTCGGATACTGAATGGCTGCGCCTTGGGTCCGCTCTGTGCCACGATCGGAATGTAGCACAACCGCCTACGTCGTAGACGAACCACTACAAATTCCCACTGAGTAACGTCTACGCTACGGCTCGGGCTGGTCGACGTCCTTGAGGAACTGGTGCACGAAGGCGATCGCCATGCTCCCCTCGCCGACCGCCGCGGCGACGCGCTTCACCGGGGCGAACCGGACGTCGCCGCACGCGAAGATGCCCGGGACGCTCGTCTCGAGGAGGTAGGGGTCACGCTCGAGCCCCCAGCGTCCTGCGGCCCGCACGTCGGAGCCCGTGAGGACGTAGCCGTTCGTCTCGAGTGCGATCTCAGGCGGCAGCCACGCCGTCTCGGCGTCGGCTCCGATGAAGATGTACAGGCCGCCGGACTCGAGCCGCGTCGTCTCGCCCGTCGCCCTGTTGCGGACGTCGATGGCCTCGAGCGAGCTCTCGCCGTGCGCAGCCACGACCTCCGTCTGGAACAGCGTGCTGACGTTCGAGCGAGATGCGAGCTGATCGACGAGATAGCGCGACATGCCCTTCTCGAGGCTCTCACCGCGGCCGATGATCGTGACGCTCCGCGCATGGGTCGAGAAGAAGGTGGCCGCCTGTCCCGCCGAGTTGCCGGTACCCACGATGTGGACGTCCAGGCCATGCGTGTTCGCCGCCTCGCTGCGCGCGGCGCCGTAGTGGATGCCCTTCCCGGCGAGCCGGTCGAACCCATCGATCGGCAACTGTCGCCACGCGACGCCGCAGGCGAGGATGATCGTGCGCGCCCGGAGGACGTCGCCGCCGTCGAGACACACCTGGTGGGTCGCGGCATCGATCCGGTCGATCGACCGGGTCACGAGGATCTCGGCGCCGAGCCGCCGCGCCTGCTGCAGCGCACGGCTCGCCAGCTCGTCCCCCGACACGCCTGAGGGGAAGCCGAGGTAGTTCTCGATCCGGGACGACGTGCCGGCCTGGCCACCCGGCGCCTCCCGCTCGATCACGACCGTCCGGAGACCCTCCGACGCGCCGTACACGGCCGCCGCGAGCCCCGCGGGACCCGCGCCGACGATCAGCGTGTCGTACTCGGCGGCGTCCGGTTCCGTGCCGAGCTCCAGTAGCTCGGCGATCCGGCGGAGCTGCGGCCGGATGACGGTCTTGCCGCCGACGACGCGAACGGTCGGACGATCGTCCTCGGTCGGTACCGGCCCGCCCCATTGCTCCTCGGCGTCAGGCGCGTCGGGCGCGATCCACCTGAACGTGACCTGATTGCGGTCGAGGAAGCGTCGCAGCTGCGTGCACGACGCGTCCCAGCGATCTCCGACCACGATCGCGCGTGGGGGAGGCCGATCCGCTGTGATGCCTTGCAGCCCACCGATCCGCTCGCGCGCCACGACACCGAGCCTCACTCCGACATCGGGTACCGCGGCCGCGAGCGCATGGTAGTCCTGCGCCTCGATCCGGATCAGGCGCGACTCCTCGACAGCACGAAACCCGAACGGGAAGGTCGTCCCGAGCACGATCGGGACCTCCCCGACGAGGTCGCCGACGTCGCGGGCCCCGACAACGCGCTCGATCCCGTCGACGTACGCGACCGTCTCGAGACGACCCTGGAGCACGGCGAAGAGCGCCCGCTCGTCACCCGCGTGGATCGCGTATTCACCTGGGACGACACGGATGTCCGCCGCGACCCGGGAAAGCCGTTCGAGCTCGGCCGTGCCGAGGTCGGCAAAGAGCGAGACTGCTGCGATCTCCTCGGCCGTCACCATGTGCGGCAACGCTACGCGACTACCGGCGAGCTTGGTGCGTCCTACTCGACGGGCGCCTCGTCGCCGGATGTCTCGCCGAGCCTCGCGATCCAGGCCGCGAGGAGCGGGTCGATCACGACGTAGAGATCTCCCTGCTGCTCGACCGTCGCGTTCGCGGTCAGTCCTTTCAGCGCCGCGCTTGCGGTGCTCTTCGGCAGGTCGAACTGCTCGAGCACGCGCCGCTGGAACGGCGAGCCCTCGCCGGCGACCACGGCGCGTAGCGTCTTCTGGGCGCTCGTCGAGAGCCGGCGCCAGTGCGCGTCGAACTCCGGCTGGAGCTCGGCGAGCGCGGTGGTGTAGGCGCGCGTCCAGTCGGCGAGCGTGGCGGTGCCGCCGGGCTCCACTTCCTCCCAGAGCCGGTGGGCGAGCAGCATGGCGCGCTGCGGGTGCCCTTGCGCGGCGTCGGTGAGCGGGTTCACGGCCTCGCCGACGCTGCGTCCCGACTCGGTGAAGCGCTGTACGACGTACCTGGCGATGTCGGCATCGGCGAGCCTGCCCAGGCGCATCGGCACGGCCTGGCCGTAGAGCGGGCGCTCCTTGTTCTCGAACAGCTCGCGCATCAGTCCCGGCTCCGACCCGGCGAACACGAACGACGCCACCTCGCCCTGGAACTGGATGTGGCTGCGCAGGACGGCGTCCATCTGCTTGACCTTCGTGATGTCCTGGAACTCGTCGAGCACGATCAGGGCGCGGAACCCACCGCTCTCCTCGAGGCGGAGCGGCAGATCGAGCAGCGTGTGCAGCGCCGGAAGGGGGTCGGACCGGGGGCTCAGCTGCAGCCTCGCGCTGATCCCGAACGCGCCGAGCGAGAGGCCGAGCCCGGTGCCCTGCAGGAACTCCTCGATCCGCGCACGCGTCTTCCCCTTCAGCTGCCGCGCGTACGCGCGCTCGAACCTGATCGCGACGTCGGCCACCGAGAGCACGCCGTAGAGGTCGACGAGGATCGGGATCATCCCCTCCTGGCGCTCCGCGTCCCGGAGCACGCGCCGGAGCAGGCTCGTCTTGCCGTACTTCCGCGGCGCGTACAGCCGGACGTAGTGGCCGCCGACCGCCGCGGCGAGCAGCCGCTGCGTCTCGTCGTCGCGGTCGATCACGTCGTCGGGCGCGATCGGGTGGGAGTAGACGAAGGGGTTGACGTCGGTAATCACGGTGCCGAAGCATCGTACCGGATGGTGCCAAGTGTTGGCACTAGGCGGGACGTAATTCCGGCACCGGGCGGTGCCACGTTTCGGTACCGTCAGCCCGAGGCTCGCCTGGCCGCCCGCCGGTCGGCGATGGTGTTCACCAGCCACAGCGCGAAGACCGCGTACGCCCAGCCGAGCAGGATGTCGACGAGGTAGTGCTCGGCGGTGTAGACGAGCGCGAACGCCATCGCGATCGGGTAGGCGGCCAGGAGCGCCCGAGCCCACACCGGTGCGGAGCGCCAGAGGAAGAGCGTGATCAGCAGCGTGTACGCGGCGTGAAGGGACGGGACGGCGGCGACCGGGTTCGCGTACTCCGCGCCGCGCTCGAACAGGCCCTCGAAGGAGAAGGAGACGAACGGGATCTCGCCCGAGATGGGCCCGATCGAGCGCGTCGTCCAGTCGAGCACGCCCTCGCGGCTGGCGAGCCAGGGCGGCGCCGCCGGGAAGAGCGCGTAGGTCGCGAACCCCATCGCAGCCAGCAGCGAGACCGTGGCGACGTAGCGGCGGAAGCGCGAGCGCGCGAAGAACCAGAGCAGCGCAGCGAGGAGGTACGTCGCCACGAAGTAGCTCATGTAGACGAGCCAGGCGGCGTAGTCGTACCAGTGCAGCTGCGACGCACCGTCCCAGAGCCGATCCTGTAGCCAGACCGTGGGGACGGCGCCCCCGCCGAGGAGCCGGTCGGCCTCGATCTGGGGACGGTAGTACGCCGAGAACAAGAGGCCGTCCGCGGCGCCTCGGAGCAGGTCGTACGCCCAGAGCACGAGCGCGAGCGGCAGCCAGTCGACGACGACGCCGCGGGCCCAGCCGCCGACGTTCGTGATCGAGACCGCGAGCAGCCCGAGCACGATCCAGAGAAGGAGACGGTCCCGGGCGACCGGGACGCCGTCGCGCCACATGAACGCGCTCAGCACCGCGACGTAGAGCACCGGTGCGACCCAGCGCACCTGGCGACGTGAGGGGGAGGCGACCTCCACCCGTCGAAGCTACCCAACAGCAAGCAAACCAGCGAGGAGGTTCTCGATGTCTCCGTTCGCCCAGGCTGTAAGACGTCTCGGCAGCCGGCGGAGCGTGGTCGCACTGATCGTAGGCGGCGCAGTCGCCGTTGCAGTCGTCGTACCCTCGGTCTCCGCCGGTCCCGAGAGCGGGGCCGCCCCGGCTCCCGAAACCGGGTGCCCCAACGACAAGGCTCTCACCCCGATCAACATCTCCCAGGTGTCGTTGCCGCAGGGCCAGCTGCTGATCGACAAGCAGGAGATCACTCCGAACCCGGTGACGGCCTCGACGCAGTCCGTCCGTGTGCGCGTTCACATCACGGCGTGTAGCGGCCGCTCCGTCGGCGGCGCGCTCGTCTACGCCGAGCCGACGCCCTTCGAGCAATTCTCGCCTGAGGAGCAACCGACGGTGGCCGACGGCTGGGCCACGCTCACCTTGACCAGGCAGCAATTCTGGCCGGCGTCACCGCGGCAGCAGCTCCTCGTCATCTTCCTCCGCGCGCGGAAGGGGAGCGAGGACCTGCTCGGCGGCGTCTCGGCCCGTCGGCTCGTCTCGTTCCCGGTCGAGCTCTGACCTGACCGGCTGCGGGGAGGCCGGACGAGGCCTCCCCGCAGTGCCGACGTAAGGCTTCGCCTGCCGGCGACACCAATCCCTCCGACACCCGACACGAGGAGGAGGGAATGGCACGAGATCTGGTCATCGTCGCGTGCGCGATCAGCGCCGGCATCCACGCTGCGCTCGCGCCCGGCCATCTCGCCGAGGGCATGGCCGCCGGCGTCGCGTTCGGCGTCGCCGCGGCACTGCTTGCCGGTGCCGCCGTCCTGCTGACGCGGGAGCCGAGCGCTCCCGTTCTGTTCGGCGCCGCCGCCGTCTTCGCCGGCCTGATCGCGAGCTACGCGCTTGCGGTGACGACGGGCCTGCCGCTCCTCCATCCGGAGCCGGAGCCCGTCGAGGCTCTCGCGCTCTTCACGAAGGCGGTCGAGGCGATCGGCCTCGTCGCCGCCGCGCACCTGTTGCTCGTACCAACTCCACGACCGAGAGGAGCTCTCGCATGAACACGCACGCCGTCCGTCCGATCCGGCTTGGCCTGGCCGCGCTCGTCGCGCTCGTCAGCGCCCTGGCCGCCCTCGCCGTCTCGAACGGGTCCGACGCCCACGCCCACGACACCGCGTCCGTCGCGGATGTCTCCGCCAAGGAGCTCAAGCTCCGGAACGACATGCGTGTTCTCTGGGAGGACCACGTCACCTGGACGCGCCTCGCCGTGATCAGCCTCGTCGGCGGCACGCCCGACACCGAGGCGACGGTCGCGCGCCTGCTTCGCAACCAGACGGACATCGGCAACGCCGTCAAGCCGTTCTACGGCAGGGCCGCAGGCAACGCGCTGACGGGCGAGCTCCGCAAGCACATCCTGATCGCCGCTGACGTGATCGCTGCCGCCAAGGCAGGCAACAAGGCCGAGCTCACCCGGCAACAGGCCCTGTGGGAGCAAAACGCCGACGACATCGCCGTGCTTTTGAGCAAGGCGAACCCGCGCAACTGGAAGCAGCCGGCGCTGAAGGCGATGCTGCTCCAGCACCTGGGCTTGACGACCGGCGAGGTCGTCGCCCGGCTCGAGGAGCGGTGGGCGGACGAGGTCGCGGCCTACGACCGCGTGCACCGGCACGCGCTCATGATGTCCGACGCCCTCTCGACGGGCATCGTCAAGCAGTTCCCGAGTCGTTTCGCCTGAGCCGCTCGGCATGACTGCGGCCGCTGCGCTTATCGTGGAGCCGATGCCCGCAAGGACATCGGCTCCAGCAGCGTCCCTGACGCTCGTGCCCACGCTCGACGAGGAGTCGCGTGAGTGGCTCCGCCGGCTGCGCGCCGAGGGAACGACCAGGGACGGAGCGGTGGGCGAGCTCCACGCGCTCCTCTTCCGCGCGGCCCGCTTCGAAGTCGCGCGACGCCGGCCGTCGCTCCCGCACCTGCGCGGGAACGACCTCGACGACATCGCCACCCAGGCCGCCGACGATGCGCTGGTCAGCGTGCTCAGGCGGCTCGACGACTTTCGCGGACTGAGCCGCTTCACGACGTGGGTCTACAAGTTCGCGTTGCTCGAGGCGGCGGTCAAGCTGCGGAAGCGGGCCTGGCAGGGTCGCGAAGTGCCGCTCGAGCCCGAGAGCTGGAGCGTCCTCGCAGGCCCCGAGCTCGGGCCGGACGACGCCGCCGAGCAGAGCGAGCTCGTGCGCGAGCTGCGGCTCGCGATCGCGGACGTCCTCACTCCGCATCAGCGCCGAGTTCTCGTCGCCCTGGCCGTGAACGGCGTCCCGATCGACGTGCTCGCCGAGCGTCTCGAGTCGACGCGAGGTGCGCTCTACAAGACCTTGCACGACGCCCGCCGGAAGCTGCGGGCGCACCTGGAAGACGTCGGGTTCCCACTCGACGAGCTCCTCGGGGAGGCACGATGACGGAACGGCCTGATCTGAAGCCCACGCTCGGCCGCCTGCTCGGCCCGTCCGAGCCCGAAATCGGCTGCGAGGCCTGCTTCGACCAGCTCGACCGGTACGTCGAGCTCGAGCTGGCGGGCGCCGATGTCGACGTCGCGATTCCGGGGCTGCGCGCGCATCTCGAGGGCTGCCCGGCGTGTCGTGAGGAGCACGAGAGCCTGCGCGCGCTGGTCGCCGGCGAGCACACCGTTTAACTCACGGTCGCCGCTCAGCCGGTGAAGCATTGCGGTGAACCCCCTTTCGGGCGATGGTGAAAGAGCCTCGCTGTGGCGAGGATAGACCCGTGACTCTCGCTCGCCGACCCGACGTTCGCGTGCGGGGCCGTCGATGACCGACATCCGGCGGGCACTTCAGCTGGGCGGGTCGGCCGTCGCCGCGGCCCTGGCGATCTGCGTCGCGTTGATCGGTATCGACGCGCTGGTCGCGTGGAGCTCCGAAGCGGCGCTCCGGACCGTCGGCGACTACCTCTCGCTTGGGGCGATGGCGCTGGCTGCGCTGATCGGGATCGTCGCCCTGCTCCGTTGGGCGATCGCGCTCCTGACCGCCTCGCATGCGCGTGCGCGCCATAGAGAGAAAGAGCTTGCGCGCCTGATGGCAGAGGCCCGAACGGACAACCTGACCGGCCTCGCGAATCACCGCGCCTTCCACGACGACCTGGCGGTCGAGATCGACCGGAGGAACAAGAAGGGCTTGGTGTTCAGCCTGATGGCGATCGACCTCGACGGCCTGAAGGCGGTGAACGACACGCTCGGCCACCAGGCCGGCGACGCCCACATCGTTCGCCTGGCCGGCAACCTGCGCACCCAGACAGGAGCGGCGGGCACCGTCTACCGCACCGGCGGCGACGAGTTCATGATCCTGCTCCCGAACTGCCGCAACTGGCACGCGATCAACCTCGCGCACCGGATCCACGCCGCGACCGAGACTCCGCTCGGCACGCGCGCGCTCTCCATCGGCGTGACCGAGACGACAGGGACAGAGCACCGGCAGGCGCTCGTGCGCCAGGCCGACCTTGCGCTCTACGAGGCGAAGCGCGCGAGGCTCTCGGTCGTGTCCTACCGGCCCGGGATGGAGCCCGGCGGGCCGAAGAGGCACGCCGAAGGCGTCTCGTCCGAGCAGCGGGAGCTCGCCGCGGCGCTGGCGCGCACCGTCGACGCGCGCGACCACGGCACGAGCAACCACTCGGAGCTCGTGTCCGAGCTCGCGGTCTCGATCGCCGCGCTGCACGGGATCGAGGGCGACCATCTCGAGCGGCTGCGCATCGCGGCCCTTCTGCACGACGTCGGCAAGATCGCCGTGCCCGACGCGATCCTGCACAAGCCGGCGGCCCTGGCAAGGAGCGAGCAGGCCCTGATGCGCGACCACGTCGCCGTCGGCGCGGACATCCTGATCGCGGCCGGGTTCCTCGAGGAGGCGCGCTGGGTCCTCCACCACCACGAGAACTACGACGGGACCGGCTACCCGGAGCGGTTGCGCGGCGAGGAGATCCCGCTCGAGGCGCGGATCATCTCGGTCGCGGACGCGTTCGAGGCGATGACGGGACCGCGCCCGTATCGCGAGCAACTGACGCTCGAGGAGGCGCTCGACGAGCTCGTCGAGCGCAGCGACACGCAGTTCGACGGCTCGTGCGTGCGGGCCCTCGTGGAGGTCCTCGGCGCCTCGCCGACTCCGGCGCCGACGCTCGTCCCCGTCGCGACACGCACGCGGGTCTCAAGTTTCGCGCGCGTGAAGCCGATCATCCTTGAACCTGCCAGGAGGGCCTCGTGATCCACGGCACGTCCAAACGACAACCGACCGTTCAGCAACGCCGCCGGCGCCTGCCGTGGTGGGTCGTCGTGCCGTGGCTGGTCGCCTGCGTCATCCTCGTCGGCGCCGCTGTCGCCGGCGTGTTCCCGCACGCCGTGAAGTCCGATCCCGGACCTCCCGGCCACGTCGGCGCGCTCGTCTGGGGCAACGGCGTCTTCTCGAACAAGCTCGAGCTCGAGGCCTGGCTCCGCATGCGGGGCGTCTCGTACGAGGCGTGGGCGCGGAAGCACCCCGCCGCCGTGAAGCTGCTCAAGTAGTCAAACGCTCCAGGTCGCCCTGGCCGAGCAGGACTCGCCGCGGCGCTGTGCCGTTGCTCTGACGACGTCCGCGCCGGCCGGATTCGCGACCACTTGCGCGCCTCGAAGGAGCCGCTCGGTGCTCTCGTCACGCGCACCAGCCGGGCGACGCGCGTCCCGTCCCGGGTGAGCACGACCGTCCAGGCGACGCCGTTCCGGTTCTGGTCGACCTCGAACTCGACCTCGATCCTGCCGTCCTCTTCGCTCAGCTTCAGCTTCGCGGTGCTCGAGCCCGAGCACGTCCCGCGGACGAGAACGTCGCCGTCCTTCGCCAGCGCCGGGGATCCGAGCGTGAGCATGACGAGCGCTCCGCAGAGCCCCACAACCATCGCTGCGTGCCGCATCTTCATCGAACTGCACCCCTTTCGGTCGACATCCCGGAGAGCATTGCCGAGCCCGTCCAAGGTGCGGGTAAGGCCCGGGTAAGGGGTTACCCAATCTTCGCGGAGCCCTTGGCCGGGCACGTACGCTAGAGCGGTGAGGGGCCGGCGGCAGGCGGTCGAGATCGTCTTCGACCAGGCGACCAAGCAGTACCCCGGCCGCGCCGCTGCGGCGGTCGACGCACTGTCGCTCACGATCCCGGCGGGTGAGGTCTGCTGCCTCGTCGGGCCTTCCGGCGGCGGCAAGACCACGGCGATGAAGCTCGTCAACCGGCTCGTCGAGCTCACCTCCGGCGACGTGCGGATCGACGGCCGCAGCGTCACCTCGCTCGACCAGACCGAGCTTCGGCGCGGCATCGGCTACGTGATCCAGCAGGTCGGTCTCTTCCCGCACATGACCGTCGCCGAGAACGTCGCCACCGTGCCGCGCCTGCTCGGCTGGTCCAAGGCCGAGACCGCCGACCGCGTCGACGAGCTGCTCGACCTCGTCGACTTGCCGGCCGACGACTACCGCTCCCGCTATGCCTCGCAGCTCTCGGGCGGCGAGCGCCAGCGCGTCGGGCTCGCGCGTGCGCTCGCGGCCGATCCGCCGGTGATGCTGATGGACGAGCCCTTCGGCGCGCTCGACCCGATCACGCGGGCCCGGCTGCAGAAGGAGCTGGCGCGGATCCAGGGCGAGGTGCGGAAGACGATCATCTTCGTCACGCACGACATCGACGAGGCGATCATGCTCGGCGACCGGATCGCGATCCTGCGCGAGGGCGGCGTGCTCGTCCAGTACGACACGCCCGACGCGATCCTGGCCGAGCCCGCCGACGAGTTCGTCTCCCGGTTCGTCGGGGCCGACCGGGGCCTGAAGCGGCTCTCGCTGAAGCGGCTCTCCGAGATCGAGCTCGAGCCGGGGAACGGCGTCGTCGCCCCCGTCACAGGCGACGGCACGACATTGCGCGACGCGCTCTCGCTGATGCTCTCGGAGGGCTCGCGCGAGCTCGCCGTCGTCGGCGAGGACGGACAACCCCGCGGCGTGCTGACTCTCGACCGGCTCACGGAGCTGCTCTCGTGAGCCAAGAGCCAGTTATCCCGGAGTTCGGCGAGGCCAGTGGGTGCGTCGAGGAGAACCGCTTCTTCTGCCCCGACTGGGTGCGCGACAACTGGAGCGACGTGCTCCAGCCGGCGCTCCTCCAGCACGTCAAGCTGACACTGATCGCGGTCGCGGTCGGCTTCGCGCTCGCGTTCGTCGCGGCGCTCGTCGCCCACCGCTTCGGGCTCGTCGAAGGGCCCTTCGCCGCCTTCTCGGCCCTCCTGTACACGATCCCGAGCATCGCGCTCTTCCAGCTGCTCGTTCCGGTGACAGGCCTCTCCGTGCTCACGGTCGAGGTCGCGCTGGTCGGCTACACGCTCTTGATCCTCTTTCGCAACATCCTCGAAGGACTCCGCTCGGCGCCGCCGGAGGTGCTGGAGGCTGCGCGCGGGATGGGGTACACGCGGCGGCAGACCCTCTGGCAGGTCGAGCTGCCGCTGGCCCTCCCGGCGATCATCGCCGGCCTTCGCGTCGCCACCGTGTCCACGATCGCGATCGCCACGATCGCCGCGTTCGTGATCCCGGAGGGTCTCGGGCGCCCGATCTTCATCGCGCTCCGCGACTACTTCAAGACCGAGATCGTCGCCGCCGGCCTGCTCGCGATCCTGCTTGCGCTCGTCGCCGACGCGTTGCTCGTGGTCACCCAGCGCGCGCTGACACCGTGGGCCCAGGCGCGGAGGACGGCATGATCGCAGGCCTCGGCACCTTCGGCGACGCCTTCGCATTCATCGTCGAGCGTCGCGAGCTCCTGCTCGAGAAGACGTGGGAGCATCTGCTGCTCGCGGCGGCGGCGATGGGGGTCGCCGTCCTGATCGCGGTCCCGCTGGGTGTCTGGCTCGGGCATCTGCACCGCGGCTCGTTTCTCGCCATCAACGCGGCGAACATCGGCCGGGCGCTGCCGAGCCTCGCGGTGATCGCGATCGGGCTCAGCGTCTTCGGCTTCGGCTTCACGAACGTGCTCGTCGCGCTCGTGATCCTCGCCGTACCGCCGATCCTGACGAACGCCTACGTGGCCGTCGACGAGGTCGAGCCGGACGCGGTCGAGGCGGCGCGGGGGATGGGGATGACAGGCGGGCAGACGCTCATGCGCGTCGAGCTGCCGCTCGCCTTGCCACTGCTCTTCGCCGGCATCCGCACGGCCTCGGTGTTCGTCGTCTCGAGCGCGACGATCGCAGCGATCGCGGGCGGCGGCGGCCTCGGCGAGATCCTCTTCAACCAGGCGAGCTACCGGACCGAGGGGCTCGTCGGGGCGGCGATCGTCGTCTCGGCGCTTGCCTTCGCGGCCGACTTCGCCCTCGGCGGGCTGCAGCGCGCGCTGACGCCGCGCGGCCTGCGCAGAAAGGTTCCGGCATTCGAGCCGGACGTCGTTGTCACTCAGACAGGGAGGTAGGAGATGGTGAGGAAGCACAACCGGCGCGCCGCCAAGGCCGCCTTCGCGATCGCCTTCGGCGTCGCTCTCGTTCTCGGAGGGGCCGCCGCCGCGCCGGCGGCGCCCGACCGCGGCGAGGCGATTCCGGTCGTCGTCGGGGCGAAGAACTTCACCGAGCAGTACGTGCTCGGCCAGCTCTACAAGCAGGCGCTCGAGGCGGAGGGCCTGAAGGTCTCGTACAAGGAGAACATCGGCTCGACCGAGATCGCCGCCAAGGCGCTCACGAGCGGGCAGATCACGCTCTATCCCGAGTACACGGGCGTGATGCTGAGCGTCACGTTCGGCCGCAAGACGACGCCGAAGTCGGCGCTCGCGACCTACGCACTGGCGAAGACGCTCTGGGGCGGGCGCGGCTACGCGCTCGGGCAGCAGACGCCGTTCCAGGACCGCGACGCGATCGCCGTGCTGCGCACGACGGCGAACCGCTTCGGGCTGAAGACGATCGGCGACCTGCGCAAGGTGCCGGATCTGACGCTGGCGGCGTTCCCGGAGTTCGAGACGCGGCACATCAGCGCCAACGGGAGCCCGGTGGGGATGTCGAAGGCGTACGGGATCCGGAACGTCGACTTCAACCCGCTCGCGGGCATCAGCGCCTACACGCTGCTCGACCGCGCCGACGTGCTCGCGGTCGGGATCTTCACGACCGATCCCGCGCTGATCTCGAGCAAGTACGTCGTCCTGAGCGATCCGCGCAACGTGTTCGGATTCCAGCACGTGGCGCCGATCGTCTCGAAGAAGCTCGTCGCCGAGAACCCGAACGTCATGCCGACCCTGAACCGGGTCAGCCGCCTGCTCACCCTGCGGGCGATGATCGCGATGAACAAGGCGGTCGCGATCGACAAGAAGCGGCCGGCGGCCGTCGCCTCGGCCTTCCTGAAGGCGAACGGGATCACCTAGGTCTCGTCCGAAGGAGCTGCGGCGAGGCGTTTACGCCGCGACTGTCGCGAGGCCTTCGCCGGCCTCGTGACAGTCGCGGCAGCGCGCCTCGTACTGCTCGTTCGCGCCGACGACGATCGTTGCGCCCGAGTACGGCGCTGGGCGGCCGTCGACGAGTCGCTGCGTGGTCGTCGCCGGCCCGCCGCAGCGATGGCAGACCGCCTGGAGCTTGTCGACGAACTCGGCGTGCGCGAGCAGCTCGGGCATCGGCCCGAACGGCAGTCGCCGGAAGTCCTGGTCGAGGCCTGCCGCGATCACTCGCGCGCCGCCTGCGGCGAGCGCGAGCGCTGCGCCGACGATCTCGGCGTCGAAGAACTGGACCTCGTCGATCCCGACAACCTCGTGGCCGCGGGCGTGCTCGACGATCTCGGCGACGCACCCGACGGGCACGGCGCGCATGCGGATGCCGGCGTGGCTGACGATGTCGGAGGCGTCGTAGCGGTCGTCGATCCGAGGCTTGAAGATGACCACCCGCTGGCCTGCGATCTCCGCCCGCCGCAGCCGGCGGATCATCTCCTCGCTCTTGCCGCTGAACATCGGCCCGCAGACGACCTCGAGCCAGCCGCCGCTCTTCGGGTTGATCCTGATCACGCGCGGGATCCTAAGCGCGCCGTCGGCTGGCCTCCAGTCCGCGTCCGACACGTCGCTCCGGGACCTGTCGGGGCCAGGACCCACCATGTCCCTTCACGCCGCTTCCGTTCACGATTCCTGCCTGCACCCGGTCGCGAGCATCGTCCATCCGGGACATGTGGGGTCCTGGCCCCGACATGTCCCTCGCGGACATCTCGCGGGTGGGGATGACCGTCCGGTGAAGATCCGGGGAGTAGGTTGTGCGGGCACTTGCAGGGATTTCGTGCGGCTGGCATAGAGGAAGCATGCAGCTCGCGATCGTCACGCAGCGTGCGACCGAGACGAACCTCGCGCTCGCCGCAGCGGCGCCCAGCGGCGTCAGCTTCCGCCTGCTCGCGCCGGAGCAGGCCGTGGCGGAGCTGCGCCGCGGCGACGCCGCGCTCGGGCGGCTCGACGTGCTCCCGACGCTCGACGGCGTCGACGACGGGCTTTGGGCGCTCGGGTCGCTGGCGGCGAACGGGATCCGGACGCTCAACCGCGCGGGCGCGCTGCTCGCCGCCCACGACAAGCTGCTCACCGCCCGGCTGCTGCTGCACGCCGGGCTTCCGCACCCCCGCACCCGGCTGCTGTCGCCAGGCCGCAAAGCGGCCGCTTCAGGGGTGTTCGCGCGATCGGGATCCGCTCCCGCGGATTCCGATCCTGCGCAAACAGGGCACCGCTTCCGGAGCTGCGGCTGCCCCTCGTGGTCAAGCCGCGCTTCGGGAGCTGGGGCCGCGACGTCGTCCGCTGCGACGATCGCGAGGCGCTGCGCGCCCACCTCCGCGAGCTCGAGCTGCGCCCGTGGTTCCGCGCGCACGGCGCCCTGCTCCAGGAGCTCGTGCCGCCCCAGGGCTCGGATCTCCGGATCGTGGTCGCGGGCGGCGTCGTCGTCGGCGCCGTCGAACGCGTGGCGGCCCGCGGCGAGTGGCGCACGAACGTCGCGCTCGGGGCGCGCCGGCGGCCGGTCGACCCGCCTCCCGTCGCGTGCTTGCTCGCGCTCGAGGCTGCGGCTGCCTCTGGAGCGGACCTGCTCGGCGTCGACCTCCTCCCCGACGGCGAGGGCGGCTGGATCGTGCTCGAGCTGAACGGCGCGGTGGAGTTCAACCACGAGTACTCGCTCGGCCGCGACCCCTTCGTCGCCACCGCATGGGAGCTCGCGCGTGTCGCGCTCGGTTGTCCGCAAGGACCCAGCGTGGAGCCCCGAATCGCCGCTGGGATGCTGCTACACTCAGCGTCCGCGCGGCGGCGTAGCTCAGTTGGTTAGAGCAGCGGAATCATAATCCGCGTGTCGCAGGTTCGAGTCCTGCCGCCGCTACTCCTCCAAGACCTTTTTCACGAGACCGAGAGAACACGATCTAGATGGCAGCCGGAGTTCGAGTCGCGATTACGCTCGCCTGCACGGAGTGCAAGCGGCGTAACTACCAGACGAACAAGTCGAAGCGGAACACGCCCGACCGCGTCGAGTTCAAGAAGTACTGCCGCTGGTGCGGCCAGCACACGCTGCACCGGGAGACTCGCGGCTAATGGCCAAGGAAACCCGCCGGCAGCGCCGCGACCAGCGGAAGGCGTCCGGCGGCACGCCGGCGCCCGCGGCGGCGCGTCCGCGCAACCCGGCGCAGGCTCGCGCCGGTATGGCGCCGGCGTCGACGCAGACCGGGCGCCGGGAGTCGCGCGAGCGCGGCCGCTTCGTCAAGGAGTCCTGGGCCGAGCTGAAGAAAGTCGAGTGGCCCAGCCGCGCTCAGGTGATGCAGGGCACGATCGTCGTCATCATCGCCTGCGTGATCGTCGGCACCTATCTCTACGGCCTCGACCAGCTCTTCAAGCCCTTCGTCCGCACCGTCCTGCTCGGGGAATAGGAGTCAGAAACCGAATGTTCCGCTGGTACGTGATCAACACCTACTCCGGGCACGAGAACAAGGTGAAGGCCAACCTCGAGCACCGGATCGTGTCGATGAACCAGGCGCCGCGCTTCCGGCGCGTCGTCGTGCCGACCGAGCAGGTGATCGAGACCAAGGACGGCCAGAAGGTGCAGACCGAGAAGCGCGTGCTCCCGGGCTACGTGCTCGTGAACATGGACCTGAACGACGAGGCCTGGACGGTCGTGAAGAACACGCCCGGCGTCACCGGCTTCGTCGGCGCCGGCGCCAAGCCCGTGCCGCTCGCGCAGGGCGAGGTCGACCGGATCCTCCACACCGGCCCAGCCGGCGGCGGCGCAACCGTGCGCGCCCAGGTCGAGTTCACGCTCGGCGAGTCGGTGAAGGTAACCTCCGGCCCGCTGTCCGACTTCGACGGCGAGATCGTCGACGTGAACGCCGACCAGCAGAAGCTGAAGGTGCTCGTCGACATCTTCGAGCGCCAGGTGCCGGTGGAGCTCGGGTTCGACCAGGTCAAGAAGCTCGACTGAGTAGATAGGTAGAGATGGCGAAGAAAGTCCTGACACTGATCAAGCTGCAGATCCCGGGCGGGCAGGCGAACCCTGCGCCGCCGGTCGGGCCTGCGCTCGGCCAGCACGGGGTCAACATCATGGAGTTCTGCAAGGCGTTCAACGCGCAGACCGCCCAGGAGAACGGACGGATCACGCCCGTCGAGATCACGGTCTACGAAGACCGCTCCTTCACGTTCATCACGAAGACGCCGCCGGCGGCCGTGCTGATCAAGGAGGCGCTCGGGCTCGACAAGGGCTCGGCCGAGCCGAACCGGAACAAGGTCGGCCGGATCTCGAAGGCGCAGCTCCGCTCGATCGCCGAGATCAAGCTGCAGGACCTGAACGCGCGCGACGTCGACCAGGCGATGCTCGTGATCGCCGGCACGGCGCGCTCGATGGGCGTGGAGGTGGAACGGTGAGCTCGCATGGCAAGCGGTACAACGAAGCACGCGGCCGCATCGACCGCGAGCAGCTGTACACGCCCGCCGAGGCGTTCAAGCTGCTCAAGGGTCTCCCCGACGCGAAGTTCGACGAGACCGTCGAGGCGCACTTCCGCCTGGGCCTGAACGTCCGCCACGCCGACCAGCAGCTGCGGGGCACGCTGATGCTGCCCCACGGAACCGGCAAGAGCGTGCGCGTGGCGGTCTTCGCCGAGGGCGACAAGGCGCGCGAGGCGGAGGAGGCCGGTGCGGACATCGTCGGCGCCGCCGATCTCGCCGCGAAGATCGAGGGCGGCTTCACCGACTTCGACGTCGCGATCGCGACGCCGGACCAGATGGGGAACGTCGGCAAGCTCGGCCGCGTGCTCGGCCCCCGCGGCCTGATGCCGAACCCGAAGACGGGCACGGTCACGTTCGAGGTGGCGAAGGCCGTCACGGACGCGAAGGGCGGCAAGCTCGAGTACCGCACCGACCGCGGCGCGAACGTCCACGTCTCGATCGGGAAGAAGAGCTTCGGTGAGAAGAATCTGCTCGAGAACTACGCCGTGCTGGTCGAGGAGATCGTCCGCGCGAAGCCCGCTTCGGCCAAGGGTCGCTACATCGAGCAAATCACGATCACGACGACGATGGGACCCGGCCTCCGCGTCGATCCGACCCGCGTTCGCGGAATCGTCGAAGAGCTCGAACAGGAGGCCGTCCCGGCCTAGGTTTTCCGTCCACAGCCCGTCGCCAGAGACAGGAGGCAGCCGGTAGCGCCGGCGGAGGCCCTCCCGAGGTGGCGCTTGGAAGGTGCTTGCACCTCTGTTCCGAGCCCGCCTCCGTGCGGGCTCGACCGTTTCAAGAGGAGGTGACAGATGCTGAAAAGTGACAAGGAGCGAGTTGTCGCAGAGCTGACCGAGCGGCTGCGCGTGTCGGAGACGTTGATCGTCGCCGACTACCGCGGGCTCACGAACGCCGAGATCGACGCGCTCCGGACGAAGCTGATCGAGCACGGCGCCCGCTTCGCGGTCGTCAAGAACACGCTCACTCGTCGTGCGGCCGAAGCCGCCGGCGCCGATGCGCTGCTCGCGCTGCTCGACGGGCCGTCTGCGATCGCATTCGTGGAGCACGAAGGCGACCCCGTCGCCGTCGCCAAGGCGCTAAGCGACGCCGCGACGAGCACGAAGGTCCTCGCGATCCGCGGAGGCGTGCTCGAGGGCAAGTCGATGACGGCCGACGAGGTCGAAGAGCCTCGCCAAGCTGCCGCCGACCGACGTGCTGCGGGCGCAGCTCGTGGGGGCGATCGTCTCGCCGCTCACGACGGTCATCGCGCTCGTGTCGGCGCCGCTGCGTGACCTCGTCGGGCTGATCGACGCCCGGATCGCGCAGCTCGAGGAGCAGGGCGACACGTCGGCGGCCGAGGCCGCTCCGGCCGCCGAGGCCGAGCCGGCGGAGGAGCCGCAGGCGGAGGCGGAGGCGGAGCCCGAGGTCGAGGCCGCCGCCGAGCCGGAGGCAGAGCCCGAGGCCGAGGCAGCCGCCGAGCCAGAGGCAAGCGCAGAGACCACCGAAGACACCACCGAAGAGTCAACTGAGACGCAGGAGGAGCAGGAGTAATGGCAACGGATACCGCGAAGGTGCTCGAGACGCTGGGCAAGATGACCGTGCTCGAGCTCGTCGAGCTGAAGAAGGCGATCGAGGAGGAGTGGGGCGTCACCGCCGCGGCTCCGATGGCGGTCGCAGCCCCCGGCGCAGCGCCGGCCGGCGACGGTGCTGCCGCGGCGGCGGAGGAGAAGACCTCGTTCGACGTCGTCATCACCGGAGCGGGCGACAAGAAGATCCAGGTGATCAAGGTCGTCCGCGCGGTCACGGGCCTCGGCCTCAAGGAGGCGAAGGACCTCGTCGACGGCGCCCCGGGCACCGTCAAGGAGGGCGCGAACCAGGAGGAGGCCGACTCGATCAAGGCGCAGCTCGAAGAGGCCGGCGCGAGCGTCGAGCTGAAGTAAGTACCTTCTGACGCCCTTCGAGCGTTAGAGAAACGGGGTCACCGCTGGGAGCGCCGATTCGGCGCTCCCAGTGTCTTTCTTGCCCCGGTCTGTATACTCGGAGCAGCATTCGGCCCCCACCGCGACCTCGGGTTGCGGGGAGGGGGCCTCTTGCGCTACTCTTCGGGGTTGCGCCGACGTCCGCTCGTTCCGCTCTGCCTATCGATATTTCTCGTTCTCCGCACGCAGTACTAAGGGAGGCTGTTACCACTTGAGCAGCACCGCTGTCGCGCCCCGCGCGCGCAAGAGCTTTTCACGCCTGAAGCACGTCCTCGACCTCCCCAACCTGATCGACATCCAGAAGGCCTCGTTCGAGTGGTTCAAGAACGAGGGCCTGCGCGAGACCATCGCCGACATCTCGCCGATCGAGGACTACACGGGCACGCTTGCCGTCGAGTTCGGCGACTTCGAGTTCGGCGAGTCGCAGTTCACGATCCAGGAGTGCCGCGAGAAGGACCTGACCTACCAGGCCCCGCTCTCGATGACGGTCCGGTTCGTCAACAAGGAGACCGGCGAGATCCGCGAGCAGCGGGTCTTCATGGGCGACTTCCCGATGATGACGGAGTGGGGCACGTTCATCATCAACGGCACCGAGCGCGTCATCGTGACGCAGCTCGTCCGCAGCCCGGGCGCCTACCTGATGGAGCCCAAGGACGCGACCAAGCAGGTCTTCACGGCGAACCTGATGCCGAGCCGCGGCTCGTGGCTCGAGCTCGAGATCGACAAGAAGGGGATCGTCTACGCCCGCATCGACCGGAAGCGCAAGCTGCCGGTGACGACGCTCCTGCGCGCGCTCGCGCGCGAGGACTACTCGGACGGGCTCGCGCTCGACACGAACGAGGACCTGCTCGCCCTCTTCGACAACTCCCCGTTCATCCAGGCGACCCTGGACAAGGACACGACGACCCGCGAGGAGGAGGCGGTCGTCGAGGTCTTCAAGAAGCAGCGTCCCGGCGAGCCGCCGACGCTCGACAACTCGCGCAACCTCGTCCGCGCGCTCTTCTTCGACCCGAAGCGCTACGACCTGACCAAGGTCGGCCGCTACAAGCTGAACCAGCGGCTCGGCGTCTCCGTCCCCGAGGGCACGCGCACGCTGACGACGACCGACATCGTCGCGCTCGTCCGCAAGCTCGTCGACATGCCGCTGAAGCTCGGCGTCGACCTCGAGGCGAAGGACTTCGCCGCCGAGGCGGTCCAGCTCAACCGCGACCCGATCCGGGCCGAGCTCGACGAGTACGAGCACTTCGGCAACCGCCGGCTCCGCACGACGGGTGAGCTGATCCAGGAGGCGTTCCGCGTCGGCCTCTACCGGATGGAGCGCGTCGTCCGCGAGCGGATGACCACCGAGGACGTCGACACGATCACACCGCAGACGATCATCAACATCCGGCCCGTGGTCGCGGCGCTGAAGGAGTTCTTCGGCTCCTCGCAGCTCTCGCAGTTCATGGACCAGACGAACTCGCTCTCCGGGCTCACGCACCGGCGGCGGCTCTCGGCGCTCGGCGCCGGCGGCCTCACGCGCGAGCGCGCCCCGATCGAGGTGCGCGACGTCCACCCGACCCACTACGGCCGCATGTGCCCGATCGAGACCCCGGAGGGCCCGAACATCGGCCTGATGGGCTCGCTCGCGTCGATGGCGACGGTGTCCGAGTTCGGCTTCATCCAGACGCCGTACCGGGTGGTCAAGGGCGGCAAGGTGACGGACGAGATCGTCTACCTGGACGCCGCTGCGGAGGCGCAGTACACGATCGCGCAGGCCTCCGAGCCGGTCGACAAGAACGGCAAGCTCGTCAACGACATCGTGCTCTGCCGCTCGGCGCTCGGCGAGGCCGTCACAGCGGCTCCGAAGGACGTCGAGTTCATGGACGTCGCTCCGGCCCAGATCGTCTCGGTCGCGACGGCCCTGATCCCGTTCCTCGAGCACAACGACGCGAACCGCGCGCTGATGGGCGCGAACATGCAGAAGCAGGCCGTGCCGTTGATGATCCCGCAGGCGCCGCTCGTCGGCACCGGCCTCGAGTACCGCGCTGCGATCGACACGGGCGACGTCGTCCTGTCGCACACCGACGGCACCGTCATCGACGTCGACGCCGAGAAGATCGTCGTCGAGGGCAGGGGCTCCCGCGAGGAGTACGCCCTGACGAAGTTCCGGCGCTCGAACCAGGGCACCCTGATCCACCAGAAGCCGGTCGTCGCCCTGAACGAGAAGGTCAAGTCGGGCCAGGTGCTCGCGGACGGCAGCTCCACGGACGGCGGCGAGCTCGCGCTCGGCGCCAACCTGCTCGTCGCCTTCATGCCGTTCGAGGGCTACAACTTCGAGGACGCGATCGTCCTCTCGGAGCGGCTCGTCAAGGACGACGTGCTCAGCTCGATCCACATCCACGAGTACGAGATCGACGCCCGCTCGACGAAGCTCGGCGACGAGGAGATCACGCGCGACATCCCGAACCGCTCGGAGGAGTCGCTCGCGAACCTCGACGATCGCGGCGTCGTCCGCATCGGCGCCGAGGTCGGCTCGGGCGACCTGCTCGTCGGCAAGGTGACGCCCAAGGGCGAGACCGAGCTGACCGCCGAGGAGAAGCTGATCCGCGCGATCTTCAAGGAGAAGGCGCGCGAGGTTCGCGACACCTCGCTCAAGGTCCCGCACGGCGAGGGCGGCAAGGTGATCGGCGTCAAGTCGTTCGCCCGCGACGCGGGCGACGACCTCTCGCCGGGCGTGAACGAGCTCGTCCGCGTCTACGTGGCGAAGAAGCGCAAGATCTCGGAGGGCGACAAGCTCGCCGGCCGCCACGGCAACAAGGGCGTGATCTCGAAGATCGTGCCCGAGGAGGACATGCCGTTCCTCGAGGACGGCCGTCCCGTCGACGTGATCCTGAACCCGCTCGGCGTGCCGAGCCGGATGAACATCGGCCAGATTCTCGAGGCCCACCTCGGCTGGGCCGCCGCCCACGGCGTCTTCGCCGAGGACGGGGACTCCGGGTGTCAACCCGAAGGCCCCGATCAACGCGCCGAACCCGAGGCCGGTGGCGACGCCGGTGTTCGACGGCGCGAGCGAGACGGACGTCGACGAGGCGCTGATCGCGTGGGCGGAGCAGAACCCCGACTCGCCGATCAAGTTCAACGTCGACAAGACGCGGGCCGAGGGTCGCCGCGTCTCCGGCAAGGTGCGGCTCTTCAACGGCAAGACCGGCGAGCCGTTCGAGCAGAAGGTCACGGTCGGCTACATGTACATCCTGAAGCTGCTCCACCTCGTCGACGACAAGATCCACGCGCGCTCGACCGGCCCGTACTCGCTCGTCACCCAGCAGCCGCTGGGCGGCAAGGCGCAGTTCGGCGGCCAGCGCTTCGGCGAGATGGAGGTGTGGGCGCTGGAGGCGTACGGCGCCGCGTACACCCTCCAGGAGATGCTCACGATCAAGTCCGACGACACGATCGGCCGCGTCAAGGCGTACGAGGCGATCGTCAAGGGCGAGAACATCGCCGAGCCGTCGATCCCGGAGTCGTTCAAGGTGCTGCTGAAGGAGATGCAGTCCCTCGCGCTCGACGTGCACGTGCTCTCGGACGAGGGCCGCGAGGTCGAGGTGCGGGAGGAGGACGACGAGCTGCTCCGCGCGGCGGAAGAGCTCGGCATCGACCTCTCCCCGGGCTCGCTCCGCGCGACCGCGCGCCAGCCCACGGCCGAGGAGGCCGAGGAGGGCCAGGAGCGGGTCGACGCCGACGGCGAGCTCGCGGTCGCGGCCGACGAGGAGCTGGACGACCTCGCCGACGTCGTCCTCACCCCCGGCGAGGAGGCCGAGGAGGAGGCGCAGGCCCAGGTCGGGCCGGTCGCCGAGGAAGTGGCCGACCTCGAGCTCGACGACTGACGCACGAAGACCAGAGAACTGACTGAACTGAACAGAAGAAAGAGGCGCTGATCACTTGATCGACATCAACGATTTCGACGCGATCCGCATCGGGCTTGCCTCGAGCAAGCAGATTCGCGACTGGTCCTCGGGCGAGGTCACAAAGCCGGAGACCATCAACTACCGCACCCTGAAGCCGGAGCGCGACGGCCTGTTCTGCGAGCGCATCTTCGGTCCGACCAAGGACTGGGAGTGCTACTGCGGCAAGTACAAGCGCGTCCGCTACAAGGGGATCATCTGCGAGCGCTGCGGCGTCGAGGTGACGCGCCAGAAGGTGCGCCGCGAGCGGATGGGTCATATCGACCTGGCCGCCCCCGTCAGCCACATCTGGTTCTTCAAGGGCGTTCCCAGCCGGATCGGCTACCTGCTCGACATCGCCCCGCGCGAGCTCGAGAAGGTGCTCTACTTCGCCGCCTCGATCGTGACGTCGGTGGACAACGAGGCGCGCGCGAAGGACCTCGCGGACCTCGAGGACAAGGTCAAGTCGGAGTCGGAGCAGATCTACGTCGACCGCGACGACGCGCTCGCCGCGCTGGAGCAGAGGCTTCAGCGCCGCCGCGACTACTTCGCGAAGGGCAAGGACAAGGGCTTCGACGAGGACGACGACTTCTGGGCGCGCGGGCTCGCGAACTGGGCCGAGGAGTCCGGGCTGCCCACGCTCGAGGAGGTGCGCACGCTCGGGTCCGGGATCTTCCCGGAGCTCGCCGGCACCGTCTCGACCGAGGACCCGAAGAAGATCCGCGAGCTCGTGCGGGCCACGGCGACACGCTCGGACCGCAAGCTCGCCCCGCGCGAGCACGAGCAGGTGGCCACGGCCGCGCAGCAGATCCAGGAGGCGCTCAAGCCGCTGCGCGCCGAGCTCGAGCAGGCTTCCGGCTCCAAGAAGGGCGCGCTCACGAAGCACGTGAACAAGGTCGTGGACGCGCTCCTGACGGGAGTCGAGCTCGAGGGCGACGATGCACAGCTCGTCTCGGGCATCGACATGAAGAACCTCGAGAAGGCACGCGAGACCGGCAAGGGACTGCTTGCCGACGTGCTCGCGGCGGCCGATCCCGCCTCCGCTCCGGAGGACGTTCGCGAGCTCGCGTACGACCTCTGCCTCAAGGAGGGCACGCGCAAGGACGACCTCGACATGGTCGGCCAGTGGGTGCTGAAGGTGCGCGAGATGTACGCCGACATCGAGTCGCGCCGCGAGGACGCCCGCGAGGCGTCGGTCGACTC